>NZ_CP054925.1:1213571-1820357 GCF_013364075.1 Amycolatopsis sp. Hca4 | reverse complement strand
CGCGCGGTCGGGCCCCTGCAGTTCCTGCCGCAGACGTGGCGCGCGATCGGCGCGGACGGCGACGGCGACGGGACGGCGGACCCGGACGACATCACCGACGCCGCACTGGGCGCCGGAAGCTACCTGTGCAGCGGCGGAACGGACCTGGCCGACCCGGCCGCGGCCCGGGCGGCGGTGTACCGGTACAACCACTCGGGCAGCTACGTGGCGCTGGTGCTGTCCCTGGCCGAGCGCTACCGGGCGGGCACGGCGGTCACCGGCGAGCCGGGCACCGCGCCGGCCTCGGGTACCGCCACCTCGGGCGCGCCGGTCCCGCCGGTGACGACGACGGCACCGGGCACGCCGCTGCCGCCGGCCACCGTGCCGCCGGCCACCGTGCCGCCGGTGCCGGCGACGACCGTGCCGCCGGCGACCTCGTCCGGCCCGGCAGCCACCACCGAAAGCCCGACGGCGACCACCACGGCTTCGACCGCGCCGCCGTCCGGCGCGGGATGTGTGCCCGTGCTCGGGTTGCTCTGCTTGTGAGCGGCGGCGATCGGCCAAGGCGCCCATGGTGTCCGATGTGGACGTTCGGTTATTCACGGTCCGATCTGGACGGTCGCCGCGCCCATGATCGTGCCGTTGGGCGCCGGGGCCGGGTCCGCGCACGTGAGGACCTTGTCGCCGATGCGGGCGGCCGGTTTGCCGCCGATCAGGACCGTGGCGCTGCCGCCGATGACCGTGCCGCGGTTGTCCGGTGGCTTGGCGAACGAGCCGGGGGTCGGCGGGACGTGCGGGGGCGCGTTGAGCGCGACCGAGCCCGCGGTGGCCGCCGGGCGGCCGCCGATCAGCACGCTCGGGCAGCAGCCCTGGACGATCCGGCCGGTGAACGGCAGCGGGGTCGGCGTGGGCACCGGACCGCCCGGGGAGGGCACCAGCACGATGTGCGTGTCCACCCCGGTCACCTGGTCGCCCTGCTTCGCCGCCGGCTTGCCCACCGGTCACTCCCGGATCCGGCGCCCCGGCACCGCCGGTGCTGGGGACGGCGGCGGCGCCGGCGGCGGCCCGCCGGCCACCCCGAGGTCCACAGTGGACGGCGGGGTGGCGAGCGGGCCGAGCGCGGCCGGGGTCAGGGTCGCGGTCAGCACGACGTCGAGGCCGGCCCGGGGCGGCACCCCGAACGAGGGCCACAGATCGGCCGCCACCCCGGGCAGGTCCGGGTGCGCCACGTCGAGCTCGATCGACGGCCCGGTGCGCAACGGCGGCGGCAGGTACCGCACCGGCACGTGCCGGTGCGGGGCCATCGCGGCGAGGACCGCGCCGAGACAGGCGTGCTCGGCGGCGCGGCCGGCCGCCGCCCACGCCGTGACCAGGTAGCAGAACCGGTAGCGGCGCGGCGGCAGCACGCGGGCCACCACCCGGCCCTGCTCGTCCAGCTCGTCGGTCCACGCGGCCGCCCGCGCGGTCAGGTCCTCCACCACCCGGTGCAGGAACAGGCTGAGCACCGCGCCGTCGCCGGCCAGTTCCGGGCCGGGCGGCTCGGCCCGCAGGGCCACTTCCGGGCCGACCGCGGCGCGCACCAGCGCGGTCAGGGCGGCGTCGACGTGCTCGATCACCCGTCCAGTGTCCGCCGGGCCGCCCCGCCGGGGCGCTGCCGGACGGACAGGCGTGCGGGCACACCGAGCCAGCGCGAATCTGCGCGATGGCTTGGCCGCGGGCGTGTTCTCCTGCGCCGCGCCGGGGTCGAAGCTGGGGGCCATGACCGCGTTCACGCTGCTCGGAGATCCGGTGCTGCTCGTCGAAGCCGGCGAGGAAGCCGCCTGCGAAGTGCTGGTGCGCAACGAAGGTGCCGTGGTGGACCAGTTCGCCGTCGACGTCGTCGGCGAGACGCGGGAGTGGGCCACCGCCGTCCCGGAGGTCGTCAACCTGATGCCGGGCGGGGAAGCCACCGTGACCGTCCGCTTCGCCCCGCCGCGCGGCCCGCAGGTGGCCGCCGGGAGCCACGCGTTCGGCGTGCGCCTGCGCTCGCGCGAGTACCCGGACCGGTCCGCGGTGGTGGAGGGCCACGTCGAGGTCGCCCCCTTCCTGGCGCTGGACGCCGAGCTGCTGCCGGCCAGACGACGCGGCAGCCGCAAGGCGAAGTACCGGCTCGCGGTCGAGAACGCCGGCAACACCCCGGTCCGGATCGAGGCCGAGCCGTTCGACCCGGAGGACGACCAGGTGCGGATCCGGCTGGACCGGACGTTGTTCACCGTGCCGCCGGGGACCGTGGCGCTGCTGCGGGTGCTGGTCCGGCCGTTCGAACGGTTCCTGCGCGGGGATCCGCGGCCGCACCCGTTCGAGCTGAAGCTGATCCACGAATCGGCGGACGGCGTGCTGGTGGGCGATCCGCTGACCACCAAGGGCCTGATGACGCAGGAACGGATGCTGCCCAAGTGGGTCCTGCCGTCGCTGGCGCTGCTGTCCGCGCTGGCGATCGTGCTGACCACGCTGTGGTTCGCCGTCCTCGCCCCCAACGTCAAGGAGATCGCCAGCTCGGAGGTGGCCGGCCAGGTCAGTGCGGCCAGCAGCGCGGCGGAGGCGGCCAACGCCGCGGCCTCGAAGGCGAACGGCGCCCAGGAGGACGCCCACGCGCAGCTCAGCGCCGCGGCCGCGGCGAGCGCGGCGAACACGCCGACCTCGCTGGACTTCCGCATCGCCACCTTCGCGGCCCCGGTGGCCGACAGCTCCTTCCAGCAGTTCGGCTACTCCGCGCCGCCGGGGCGGGCGATGGACATCTACGCCATCACCCTGCAGAACCCGCGGCAGGACAAGGGGTTCATCCGGGTCTCGGTCGGCTCCGACGTGCTGCTGGAGTCCGGGCTGGCCAACTTCACCGACCAGCCCTACAGCTACGCCAAGGGGCTGCACGTGCCCAAGGACGTGCCGGTGACGGTGTCGGTCGACTGCGTCACGCCCGGCGCGGGTTCGGTGCGGTGCACTCCGTCGGCGTCCTTCTCCGCGCAGCTGCTGCCGGCGGGCGCCGGCTGAACCGGCGTCGCGGGCTCAGTCCACGAGTTCGACGTGGTGCGGTACGTGCGCGGGTTTGGCCGCGGCCACCAGGTCCCGCACCGCGGCCAGTTCCGCCTCCGGCGCGTCGCCACGCCGGAGCCGGACCACCAGCGACGGCTCCGCGGCCGCCGGTGTCGACCCGGGCGTCCGGGACCAGTGCGTCCCGCCGCTGTCGACGACTTCCGCCCGGCCCCCGGTGGCGAGCTCCAGCTGCCACCGCAGGCCCCGGGCGGTGCCACGGAGGCCGTGCAGGGCGACGGCGTTCCGGACGATCTCGCGCCGCCGGTCGTCGGTCCAGGCGTCGTCCAGGGTGACGCCGAGCCAGGCGGCCAGGTGGGCCAGGAAGTCGGCCGGCGCGACGCCGGGGTCCAGGTAGGCGTCCAGGCAGTCGAGCACGGCGTGGACCGGGGCGAGCACCTCGTCCAGGCCCGCGGTGAGGCCGGTCAGCACCGGGTCCTCCTGCAGCACCGCCGGCAGCAGGGCGGCCAGCGGCCGGGGCGTGCGCACCCCGGCGGTCATCCCACGCATGCCCGCCCCTACCCGACGCTGAAGAACTGGAACTCGGTCACGGCGACGTCCTTGGCTCCCGGCGACTCCTTGACCTGCAGGACCTGCACCTGCACCAGCTTGGCGGCCAGGCCGTTGCGCAGGGTGAACGTCTGCGGGCTCTTGGAGTCCTGCAGGGTCAGCGTGTCGGACTTTTCGTTGGAGTAGCTGAACACGATGATCGACGGCCGGTCGTGGCCGACGAAGTCGTCACTGGCGCCGCCGGTGATCACGACCTTGGCCAGCGCGGTCGGCTGGCCGAGGTCGACGGTCACCTGGGGCGGCTTGCCGTTCGGCACCCACGGCGCGGCCCAGTAGGTGTTGGTGAACCCGTCGAAGGCGGCGCCTGCCGGGTGGCCGGGCAGCTGGGTGTCGGTGGCCTGCACGGCGGTCGGCCGCACCGGGCGGACCGTGGCGTCGCCGACCAGCCCGGTGGCCCAGCTCTTGAGGTGGTCGGCCTGCCGCACGACGTAGGTGCGCAGCGGCGGGTAGAGCCCGGCCAGCAGCCCGAACGCGAGCACCACGACGAACGTGTACCGGCGCACGCTCGTCGCCACCCGGCGGCCGACCCGCCGGTTGCCGCCGCGCCCCGCGCTCTTGGGACGGCGGGCGGCTGAGACCAGCTTCGGGCCGCCCCTCCGGCGCAGGCGCTGCCACCACGGCAGGCGCCGGACGACCGCGCTCTCGAGCGATTCGCCGCAGCGGCTGCAGAACTTGCGGGTCGGCGGATTGCCTTCGCCGCACTCGCCGCAGATCCGGTCGCCGGGCTGGATCCGGCGGGTGGGCGGCGCCCGGTGGGCCGGTTTGGCGGCCGGCGCGACCTCCTGCGGCAGCACCTCGGCCGGTTCGGTCCCGGCGGCGGGGTCGATCGGGGCCACCAGGTCGTCGACGCCCGGTCCGGTCTCCGGGGCGCGGTGGCGGCCCCGGTCGGCCGCCGGGGCCGGCGGCGGGCCGCCGGGTGCCGGGGTGCCGGGCGGCGGCGGGGTGCCGGGCGCGGGTGGGGCGCCGGGCGGTGGCGTCGGCAGGGCGCCGGGCGTCGGCAGGGCGCCGGGCGTCGGCGGGGCGCCGGGCGTCGGCGGGGCGCCGGGTGGCGGGGTGCCGGGCGGCGGTGGCGGCGGTGGCGGCGGCGGCCCGCCGATCGGAGGCGGCGGTGGTGGTGGCGGGGGCGGGGGAGCGGCACCCACCGGCGGTGGGGGCGGTGGCGGGGGCGGGGGCGCGCCGACCGGTGGTGGCGGCGGGGGCGGGCCCTGCCCCGCCGGGGCCGGGCCGACGACGTCATCGGGCACCGGCCTGCCGTCGATCGTGGTGAGCGGGCCGACGATGGCCGAGGCCACCCGGCGCAGCAGCCCGACCTTGCCCGGCGCCTCGGCCGCCACGGCGACCGGGGCCGGTGCGGCGGAGGGCGCCGTCTTCTGCCCGGTCCACTCCAGGAAGCCCCCGCAGGAGCCGCAGAAGGTGTCGTTGTCCCGGTTGGACTGCCCGCATTCCCCGCAGACGATCATCGCGTGCTCCTCCTCAGGTGGCTTCGACGCGGACGTGGTGGTCGAAGGAGAAGACCAGGCTGTGGGCGTCCACCTCGACCCGGTTGGTCTCGCCGCCGCGCTCGCCGGTGACCGGGTTGGCGCTGTACAGCCGGACGTCCTCGACCGACTCGACGCCGGAGACCCGCTGCAGCAGCGCGTGGATCTCGCCGACCCGCACCGCACGGCCGAACGGCCAGCCCGCGCCGTCCGGTCCGCCGCCGGGCAGCGGGCTGAGGTAGCCGGTGAGCGTCCGCAGCGCCTCCTCCCGCACCGCCGCCGGGCTCCGCCGCGGCCGGGCCACCAGCCGGGCCACCACCGTCACCCCGCGGTAGCGCGGTGGCTCGACCAGCACCGTGGTGCCGATCAGGCGCACCGTGTCCAGGTGCCCGGCCAGCCGGGCGAGCACCTCGTCGGACGGCACCAGATCGGCCAGCCGCACCCGGCCGTTCTCGGCGGGCACGTCCGGCACCACCAGCACCTTGACCGTGGCCGCAGGCAGCCCGGCTTCGCCCGCGGTGACACAGCGGATCCGGGCCGCCTCCGGCACCGCCTCGCGGGCGAGCGCCTCGTAGTCCTCGGCGGTCACGGCCCGGCCCCGGGTCCGCAGCGTGAGTGCGCCCCGGTCGCGGGCCTGGTCCAGTGTCTCGGCGTCGGTGCCGCCCCTGGCCCCGGCCGCGTTGCTCACCGCGGCGACGAACGGGATCGACGAGCGCAGCGTGGTGAGGGTGCCGGCGGCGACGTTGCCTGCCGCACCGCCGCCGACCGCGTGGCCCCGGATGCGCACCGCCACGCCCGGTCCGGGCACCGCGCCGTGCTGCTCGGTGCCGCCGTCGGCCAGCCGGACCAGCGGGCCGAAGACGACCTCGCCGGTGTAGCCGTCGAGCAGGAAGTGCCGGTCGGCCGCGGTGCTGCCGGCGAAGTCGGCGACGCGGGTCCAGTCCTGCCAGCCGTCCTCCGAACTGGTCTGGACCACGGGGCTGCCGAGGCCGGACGGCACCGGCGCGGCGGCCACCCGGAACACCTGGCCCGGCGAGCCGTCGGCGGTGCCGAGCGGCTCGGCGCCGATCAGCTCGGCGTGCACCGCCGCGCTCGTGACGCCCACCGTGCAGGCGACGGCCCCGGCGATCGTCGGCGTCGCGTGGTAGCCGGGCCGTCCCGCGGCGGGGTCGGTCACCCGGGCGCGCAGCCAGGCCGCGCGCAGGCCGTCGAGCAGGGCCACCCGGTGCTCGGCCGGCACGTCGAGCACCACCGCGCCGTCGCTGTTGAGCCCGCCGGTTTCGTCGCGCAGCACCCGGCAGCCGAGCCATTCTTCGCCGGTGTAGGCCTCCCAGACCAGCGGCGGCTGCTGCGGGTCGACGCCCACGCCGTCGATCCGGCTCTCCAGGTCGAGCTGGACCGCGCCGCGCGGCACCGCCACGTCCAGCCCGAAGAGCACGGCGTCGCCCGGCCGGGGGACCGCGGAGAAGGCGGGCACCGGACCGGCGCGCAGCTCGGTGGTCCGGTCGGTGGCGGGGCCGGCGTCCGCACTTCCGAGCGTGCGCACCGCGATGAGCGCGCACGGCAGCGCCACGGCTTCGGTCTCGGTGCTGAACACCACCGGGTCGACGGTTTCGGTGTGCTGGGTGCCGACCTCGGTGCCCGCCGGGACGACCAGCGCGGCGGTCGCCGGGGCCGACAGCCAGAAGGTCACGTCGGTGCGGGCCGGGGTGGGCGGGTGCAGCCGGACGCCGATCAGGTCGAGGAACTTGACGTGCAGCCGGTCGGGCACCTGGTTGAGCCGGGTGAACAGCTGGTCGACCAGGAACGCGAACGCTTCGATCAGGGTGACGCCGGGATCGGACGGCGTGAGGTCGGTCCACCCCGGGCAGTGCCGGCGGACCACGCCGGTGGCGTCGGCCACCAGCTCGGCGAACCCCCGGTCGTCCAGGTTCGGTGCGGGCAGCGCCATCGCTACGGCACCTCGCCGTCGGGCACGGTGTAGAACGGGAAGACCAGGTTCCGCTCGTCGCCGCCACCGGCCGGCCGGTAGCCGATGTCGATGTGGAGCAGGCCGGGCTCGTCCGGATCGGGCCGGGTCACCACGTCGGTGATCTCCACGCGCGGCTCCCAGCGGGTCAGCGCCCGGCGCACCTCGCCCGACAGTTCGGTCGCGGTGTCCAGCGAGACGGCGGCGAAGACGTAGTCGCGCAGCCGCGACCCGAACTCCGGGCGCATCAGCCGTTCCCCGGGGTAGGTGGTGAGCACCAGCCGCATCGACTGCTCCAGCCTGCGCACGCCACGGGCCAGGTCGAAGCCGCCGCTCGGGGAGTACCCGAGCGGGAACTGCCACCCCGCACCGATCGATTCGGCCGACATCGTCACTCCCCGCTAGTTGAGCTTGATCGGGTTTCCCTTGATCTCCACCGGTCCGCGGCTCTCGATCTTGATCGAGGCCTGCGCGGTCAGGTTGAGCTGCGCGCCGCCGCCGACGTTGACCACCCCGCCGCGGCCCGCCTGGATGTCGATCTTGCCGCCGTTCTTGCACCGCACCGTGACCGTGCCGGCGATCTGGTCGATGACCAGCGCCACGTCCCCGCGCTGGGTGCCCAGCACGATCTCGCCCTTGGTCGGCGTGGGCTGCGCACCGGGGGTCCGTTCGTCGTGGAAGGCCAGCCGGTTCCCGTTGGGGACACCAGCCCGCGCCAGGCCACCGTGGCCGTGCTGCCCCGGGTCAGCACCGGTTTGCCGCCGAGGTCCGGTTTGCTCTTGCGGTTCAGCAGCCCGCCGAGGACGTACGGGCGGCGCGGGTCGCCGAACTCGAACGCCACCAGCACCTCGTCGCCCACCTCGGGCAGGAACAGCGCCGCCGCGCCCGTGCTCGCGCCGGCCAGCGCGACCGGCGCCCAGTCGCTGACGAACTCCGGCGACAGCCAGGGCAGCACCACCTGCACCCGGTTCAGCCCGTCCGGATCGCCGATGTTGCTGACCACCCCGCACACCACCCCGGGGATGAGCTGCGGCGGGGCCGTGCGGACACCGGCGGTCAGCCCCAGGATGGAGCGCTCCTGCCTGCCGCTGACTTCGAACGCGGTGAAGTAGCCGTCGACGTCGTAGGTGTGCACCGCGCGGGTGACCAGCCAGCGGCCGTCGAAGACCGGGCCGACCCCGCCGACCTCCAGGACCGTGCCGGCCCGCAGCCGCGGGTCGCCGACCGCTTCGCCGTCCGCCTCGGCGACGGTGCTGCCGAGCTGCTCGGCCGCCCCCGCCACCGCTTCCCGCGCGGCGGCGTCGATCCCGCTGCCGGTACCGGCCGGCACGGTGGTGACGGCGAAGGCCTGCGGCCGCGGCGCCGGGCCCAGCTCGCCCAGCGCCGGGTTCGCCGCGCGCGGCGGGGCGGAGTCCGGCTGGAACGGCTTGCTCAGCGTGCCCGGGTCCGCGTCGGGCAGCTGCACCCCGGTGGTCGCGGTCGGCGCCGAGGCGGAGCGGGCCCGCCGGTCCGCCGGGTCCCACACCCGCAGCTCGGTGGTGGGCGCCAGGTTCCCGGCGGTGATCCGGGGCCGGAACACGCGCAGCCCGAACGGGAACTCCACGGCCAGCGGCCGCTTCCCGCGGCGGACGTCGACGGGTCTGGTGAAGCAGAACTTGCCGTCCACCACGCCGACGTCGTAGCCGAGCGCGTCGGCCCGCCCGCGCAGGAACTCCCAGTCGGTCTGGTTCACCTGTCCGATGTGGACGTGCACGGTCCGGGTGGGGTGCACGGTGCCGAGCGGCAGGCCGTACTCCCGGGCCACCTCCCGGACGACGTCGGAGTCCTTGCGGTTGGGGAAGGAGCGGCTGCGCCGCGACCGCTGCAGCCGGTGGTCCTGGGTGTAGCCGCGCACGATCGTGCGGTTCACCCGGCCGTACGAGCCTTCGATGGCGGTCACCTCGCCGCTGATCAGCTCGATCTGGTTCCCGTCCGCCGCCGACCCCGAGGTGATGCCGATCGCGGTGCCGACGGCCAGCCCGGACGAGCGGGCCACGGTCAGGTCCCGGTCCAGGAAGGTGATCTCGAACATGTCCGGCCGCAGCCGGTGGGTGTCGACCACGACCCGCTGGATGCGGTCGGCCAGCTCCGGCGGCAGCGGCCGCCCGCCGGCCCGCACCTGCGGGACGACCCGGGTCCGGTCGTCGAGGTGGTAGTAGGCGCTTCCCGTGGTCATGCCCGGGTCTTCTGCTTCTGCTCGACCACGATCAGGGTGAGGGTGACCAGCGCCCGGGACGGCACCCCGGACGTGGTGAACCGGCAGTACGACACCTTCGCCGTCTTGATCAGGACCTGCTCGTCGAAGACCAGGCCGGTGCCGGAGCCCATCCGCAGCTGCACCTGCTTGGGCGCGCCCTTCTTCTCCTTGCTGTAGTCGAGGTCGGTCCACTCCCACAGCTTCCGGCAGCCGTCCGCGACCGCCGTCACGCCTTCGATCTGCAGCGCGGAAAGGGTCAGCTTCTTGCGGTCGTAGATCAGTTCTTCGCCGTTGATGGTGAGCGTCTGGCCCTCGTTCTCGTTGCCGACGCGGGTGGTTCGCTCTTCGGTGACCTCTCTCGGGTTGTACTGGAGTTCCAGGCTCTTGCCCTGGCAGCTGAGGGTCAGCTGCCCTTGGTGCTGCGTGTTGAGGCCGCCGGGCGCGGACCCCGCCGGGGCGGCGTCGAGGAAACCCCGGTGGGTCAGCACCAGCTTCTCGGTCGCCACGCCACCGCCGCCCGCCGACAACGCGGGCGCGGACCACGACACCGGGATCGCGTCCCGCAGCTCCCACTTGGCCACCTCGCGCTCGGTGCCGCCGGCCGGCGCGGCCTTGCCGTCGCCGGGCACCAGCGCCGAAAACAGCGAGACGGTCACCGTGGTGCCGCGGAACTGCGCTGCGCCGGGGGTGCTGCCGCCCGCCTTCTCGTGCACCATGCCCGCGCCGCCTTCGTCGCCGCTGATCCACTTGCCCGCGACCAGTTCGAGCCAGCTGCGGACCTGCGCGGCGGACCGAGCCTCCATCGCCCGTTCCAGCGTCACGTTCGGGTAGGTGATCTGCCGGGGGGTCAGGTAGGGGGCCAGGTACTGCCCGCCGGCCCACACCGGTTCGGTCTCCAGGTTGACCGCCAGGCCGGAGCAGCCCGACCAGAGCCCGAGGTGGCTGGTGCCGCCCGCCGGGTCGGTCACCACCACCTTGAACCACATGGTCATGCCGTAGCGGGGCGGTTTGCGGGCCGCGGCGTTGCCCGGCACCGACTTCCGCATGCCCACGGCGCCGAGCGCGCCCATCGGCGCCTGCAGCACGTTCGGGATCGTCATCGCGTCACAACCTCGCCTCGTCGCCCAGGAATCCGGTGTGCGCCAGCTCCAGCGTCTCGATCGCCGGCCTGCCGCTGCCCGAGTCGAAGTCCGAAATGGACCAGCCGACCGGGAAGAACTGCTTGAGCTCCCAGGTGAGCACCGGCACCCCGAGGTAGTCGAGCATGTGGATGCCGCCGCTGAGCACCGTGTGGCTCCGCGATGTCTTCTTCAGCCACTCCTGCACGGTGGCCGACTTGGAGCTGGCCGCGCGGCTGAGCTTGATCGTCGGGTACTCGGCGTTCCCCGGGAAGACCAGCTCGTCGTTGTTGTCGCCCGGCCGGTACCTGTGCTTGGTCCAGGTGACCTGCAGCCCGGCCACTTTCGTCCAGGTCCCGAGGTCGTACTCGGCCATGTCGATCTGGACCACGAACCGGTGGGTCATGGCCACCTGGTCGAAGAGGAACTCCGACAGCTTCGTGTTGAGCTTGCCGACTACCATGCCCGAACTCCTCTCACCACGGGTCCGCCAGTGTTCCGGCGCGTTCCCGGTCGACGATCAGTTCCGCGCGCAACCGGGTCCGGATGTGCCGGTAGAGCCGGCCGGCCAGGTCCTGCAGATCGATCCCCGGCTGCGGCCGGGGCTCCCGGTCGCCCAGCCGGACGACCGAAGCGCGCAGATCGGCGATCTGCTCGAAGGCCATCGCCACCGCCGCCGCGGTCTCCGGCGCCGCGACCGGTTCGGCCGCCGCCGTCGGCACCGGGCCGCCCGCAAGGCCCGCAACCGTGCCCCCGGCGGCGGACCGCCGGACGGCGGCTCCCCGGTGAAGCCCGTGTCCCACGACCAGGACACGCCGGCGGGCACGTCCGCGGGCGGCTCGGCGGGCGGCGCTCCCGGCGGCACCGCCACCGGTGCCTCGGCGGCCTGGACGATCGAACCGGGTGGCCGTCCGGGGTCCGGGCGTCCGGGGTCGGGCCGACCGCGGGCGCTGCGGTGCAGCAGGGCCGGCGGCCGCGGCCCGGTACCGGCCACCCAGTGTTCGACGAGGTCGGCCGCGGCTTCCAGCTCGCGCCCCTCGGCGGACTCGGGCGTGGGCTGCGTGTCACCGAGGATCCGCTGCTGGACGGCGTGCGTGAGCTCGTGGGCGAGCAGGGCGCGCACCGGCGGCTCGGCGAGGTCGCCGGCATGGTGCGGGAGGAACACCTGACCGGCCTGGGCGTAGGCCCGCGCGCCCAGCTGCCGCGCGCGGACCGCGACGGCCCGGCCGCGGTGGACCGGCACCGCGCTGACGTCGACGCCGAGCTCGCGGGTGAACAACGTGACCAGCTCGCCCGGCACCGGGACCACCACGGTGTCCGGCACGGCGGCGTCCTCGGGCGGTGGTGGCAGCTGGTCGGCGAGGACCGCCCGGTACACCGGGCCGGCGGGCTCCGGTGGTCCGGCGAAGACACCCCGATCCGGTGTCTCGTCCACAGTGGACGAGTCCGGTGGCGCTCCGGGCGGGGTGGCTTCCGGGCTTTCGCCGGGAGCGGGCGGCGGTGCGTGCGGCGGGACCGCGGCCGGCACCGTCCGGCGGTGCGGCGGCCGCGGCCACAGCGGAGCCTGCACGGTGCGCGGCCGGACCGGGTCTTCCGGGGGCCGGCCGCCCGGCGGGACCGGGGCACCGCCTTCCGCCGGTCCGACGGTGGCGGGCGCCGGCTCAGGAGCGGGTGTGGCGGCGGGGCGAGCCGGCTCCGCCGCGAGCGGCCCGGCGGGGGCGGTCGCCGGTGCCGGGTCCGGTGCCGCGGACGATGCCGGTGCGGGCGGCGGGGTGGCGGCGGCCGGCACCGGTGCATCGTCCACTGGGGACACCGGACGCCGATCCGGCTCGCCGCTCGCCACGTCGATCCCGCGCCGCCGGCTCTCCGCCAGGCTCGGCCGCCGGTGCGGGGCCCGCCCGGACGGCACGTCGGCGGGCGCCTCGGGGACGGCCGGTACCGGCTCGGCCGGCCACGCGGGGCCGAGGCCGGCCGGACCGGCGCCCAGCAGGCTCATCGCCGTGGCCACGTCGAGCTGTTCGTACTGCGCGGCCAGCCGGTCGAACTCGGTGACCCCCCGGAACGGCGTCTCCGGCTCGACCGGCTCGGCCACGTACTCCGCGCTCGCCTCGGTGAGCGGCCCGGCCGGGCCGGACGCCGGCCGGGCACGCAACCGTCGCACCGGTGACGGGACCACCACCGCCGGTTCGCCGGGGGTGACGGCCGGCGTGACGTCGTCGGTCCGGAACACCCGCACAGACCCGTTCGGCACGCCGAAGCCGGCGACCGCTTCCTGCGGGCGGCGGGGCTCGATCGGCTCGGCCGCCTCGTCCGGCCCGAGGGGCGTGGCCACGGCGACCGGCTCGACCGGCCCGGCCGTTCCGGCGGGCTCGAGGAGGGGTTCCGGCCGCACGGTGACCACGCCGGTCACCCGGCCGTACGCGGCACCTGGCGCCGGGCGGCGGCGGATCCGCCGGTGCCGCAGCGGCGGCAGGTCGCGGACCAGCCGCCGGGTGCCGGTCACCCGCGGCAGCGCGAACAGCGGCGCCAGCACGGGCGGCCGGACGTCGAGGGTCGGCCGCAGGGGCGGCAGCACCCGCCAGTGCCGGGCGGCGGGCCGCCGCTCACCCGGCGCGGGCTTCCGCCCGTGCCGCTTCCGGAACGGCCACCACATCGCGCCTCCACGGGGTCCGGGGATCAGGCCGGCAGGCTGTCGCCGGCGTTGAGCTGCTCGTTGATCCGGCCGACCTCGGTGATCACCCGGCTGCGGGAGTGGTGGTCGAGGTCGGCCAGTTCGGTGAACGGCCAGTGCAGGTAGTAGGCGAGGTACGCGATCTCCTCCCACAGCCGGGGGAGCCCGTACGTCAGGATTCCCCCGGGGCATCACCGGCGATGTCCACCGCGAACTCGTGACCGCAGTCCGGGCAGGTGACCTCGGCCTCGGTGTGGCCCTGCTGGTTGATCCGCCGGTACAGGTCCTGCAGGAACGCCAGGTCCGAGGAGAACAGCCCCTCGATCACCGGCGCGTCCACCACCGGCAGGCTGCCCAGGCGGACCACCGTGCGTTCCAGCAGCAGCACCGTCAGGTACGCGGAGTTCTGCCGGACCCGCGGATCGACCTGCGTGCCGATCTCGTCGCGGGCCGTGGACAACCGCATCGCGCCGTCGCGGTGCACGCGGCCGTGCTCGTCGACGAACCCGCGCGGCAGCACGAACGGGAATTCGGTCCGCAGGCCGGCGGCCGCGGGCGCGGCCGCGGTGGCGAAGGAGGTTTCGGCGGGAAACATCGGCGTGGCAACCCTTCCGTCGGAAGCGGGGGTGATCAGCTGGTGGCCGGCGGGGTGACCGCGATGCTTTCGCAGGTGACCTTGCACTCGATGGTGGCCACCGCCGAGTCACCGGCCTTCATGCCGCTCACCACGAGCTCCGAGCACCACGCGTGGTGCAGCGTGTAGACGATCTGGCCCTTGCCCTGGGCGTCCATGATGGTCAGCGTGCCGTCACCGCGGGCGGTGGGATCGCCGCTGCGGGCCAGTGCGTGCCAGGCCATCAGCTTCGCGTTGCCCGCCGCGTCCAGGCCGCGCCTGAGGGTGATCGTCGGCGGCTCGGTCTTGCCGAACTGCTTGGTGTGCACGGTGTTCCCCTTGTCGTCGTTGTAGATGTACTCCTGGGCGCCCACCTTCGACGTGATGCCCTGCAGCTCGGAGAACGCGATCGTGCCGAGGTTGGTGAAGCTCAGGTAGAACCGCGCGGCGGAGATCACCTGGGCCTGGGTGGTCGCGGAGGTCATCGGGAACCCATCCTTTCGGCGGCGCTCAGATCAGCAGGACCGCGTCGCATTCGATCGTCGTCTTCATCATCACCACGGAGGACGAGCCGGCGGTGGTCGGATCGAGCTCCACCTTCGCGCACCAGGCGTTCTCCAGCAGGACGTTCGCGGTGACCGTGCCTGCGGCGTCCATGATCGTGAAGGTGGCAGGCACCTTCGCCAGCGGGCTGTTCAGCCTGGCCAGCGCGTGCCAGGCGAACAGCTGCCCGAACCCGGCCGCGTCCAGCGCCCGCTTCAGCGTCACCGACGGTGGTTTCGGCCGCCCGAACTGCTTGGTGTGGACGTTGCCGAGCCGGCCGTTGTAGGAGTACTCCTGGTGCTCCACGGCCGAGCTGAACCCCGACATCTCGGAGAACCCCAGCCCCACGGCCCAGCCTTCGCAGGTGATCAGGAACCGTGCGGCACTGACGAACTGGCCGGTCATCGCCCCGCCTTCACTCCTGCAGCGCGGTGCCCTCGGAGTACTGGGACAGCCGGAACACCACGAACTCGGCCGGCTTCACCGGGGCGATCCCGATGTCCACGGTGAGCACCCCGGCGTCCCGGTTCTCCGGCGGGTTGTTCTCCGCGTCGCACTTGACGTAGAACGCCTGCTCGGGTGTGTCGCCGAAGAGCGCGCCGCTGCGCCACACCCGGCGCAGGAACATGCCGATCGTGCGGTTGACCGCGCTCCACAGGTACTGGTCGTTCGGTTCGAAGACGACCCAGTTCGTGCCGTTGAGGATCGACTTCTCGACGTAGTTGAACAGCCGCCGCACGTTCAGGTACCGCCATTCCGGGTCGCTGGAGAGCGTGCGCGCGCCCCAGATGCGGATGCCCTGGCCGGGGAAGGACCGGATGCAGTTGACGCCGACCGGGTTCAGCGTGTCGTGCTCGCGGCGGGTCAGCCCGGACGGCAGGTCGAGCACCCCGCGCAGCACCTCGTTGGCCGGGGCCTTGTGCACCCCGCGGGTGTCGTCGTTGCGGGCCCACACACCGGCCACGTGCCCGCACGGCGGCACCGGCACCGGCCGTCCGTCGTGCCCCATGACGTTCAGCCAGGGCCAGTACAGCGTGGCGTACTTCGAGTCGTAGCCGGTGTCGTTCATCCGCCAGTCCTTGAGCCGCTGCGGTCTCAGGTCCGGCAGCGGGTCGAGGATCGCCACCCGGTCCGACATCAGCTCGCAGTGCGCGATCATCGCCAGCTGCACGGCCTTCACCCCGTCGGCGTCGAGGAGGCCACGCCGGTAGGCGCTCATCAGGTCCGGCACGCACAGCATGGTGATGTCGTCGATGGCCTCGAGCCCGGCGAACCCGGTGCGGTCGGCGGCGTCGCCGACGTAGTCGCCGGGGGCGACGGGCGCCGGTCCGGCCGCTTCGCCGCCGCTGAGCGTCACCGCGGTGCCCTTCGCCGGCACCGCCGCCGACCCCGGCTTCGTCTCCTCGATGGTGATCAGCTTGGACTGGCGGACCGCGGTGGCCACGTTGGCCGGCCCGCGGCGCACGGTCACGTTGTCGTAGACCTCCTCGACGCCGTGCGCGCGCACCACGAGCTTGAAGGTGTCTTCGCCCGGTTCGGAGGGGTCTTGGACGTCGATGACGACTCCGTTGCCGGACGGCCCGGGCTCCCGGGCCCGCACGATCAGCGGCCGGCCGCCGGCGCCCGCGAGCTCCGCGGCCGCGGAACGCCCGGCTTCCAGCGCCGGCTGCCCGTTGCCCTCGGCCGCGGCGCCGTCCCCGCCGATGCGGACCACGTAGGCCGCGCCGCCGCCGTTGAGGAAGAAGCCGTACACCGCGTGGGCGAGGTAGCCCCCGTCGACGAACCCGCCGAACGCCTGGGTGAACTGCGTCCAGTTGGTGACCAGCACCGGCTCGTCGACCGGCCCCTGCTCGGCGAACCCGACGAACCCGGCGACCGCGGTGCCCACGCCCTCGATCGGCTTCGAGCCCGAGGACACCTCTTCGGTGTAGACGCCTGGCGACAGGTAGTTGGGCATCGCGGCCTCCCGTGGGGTTTCGATGGCGTCCGATGGCGTCCGATGAGGTCCACTGTGGCCGGGCGCCGCCGCGATCGCGCAGAAGCCGACGGACCATCCATCGCGCACGCCGGTGCACCAACGGGCAGGACCGTCCGGGCACGGCCGCCTGCCCGGGCCGGCTGCCCGAAGGAGCACCCCGCTGCGCGCCTTCTTGCCCGGTCACCGGCTGCCCCGGAGACGGTGACCGGACAGGATGGCTCCGGCAGGCCGCGGGCCTGCGGCCAGGAAATCCGCCCGGGTGTGCCCCCGCCGATTGGAGGACCGCCCACGCCCTGATGAGGAGCCGCCATGGCGCTCGACCAAGTACGCGAAGTGGTTCGGTCCAAGGACACCGAGAAGCGGGTGCACGCCGCCCTGCACGCGATGTACCTCAAGAACGGGGCGAGCAAACCGCGGTACGACGACTTCGGGGAGGAGTTCAGGAAGGACCTGGAAGGCCGAGGCCTGCAGGGCTCCGACCTCGACGACCTGGTGGGCGCCGTCACCAAAGAACTCGAGGAGACCGGCACCGACTACGAGAAGGAGCCGGAGAAGTTCGCCCGGAGCTTCATCGACGCCGAGGGCTGGGCGCCGCAGTTCACCGAGTCGGGTGGGTTCCTGAAGGACGGCGCGGGGCGGGTGTTCCTGGCGGACAGGACGACGGAGGTTTTCCTGCACACCGGTTATCCGGGGCAGGGCGTCTACTACGACCGCGAGAACCGGCTGTACCAGGGTGGGAAGCCGTACACGCCGCAGCAGACGTTCACCGAGTCGGGCGGGTTCCTGAAGGACAGTGCGGGGCGGGTGTTCCTGGCGGACAAGACGACCGAGGTTTTCCTGCACACCGGTTATCCGGGGCAGGGCGTCTACTACGACCGCCAGAACCAGCTGTACCAGGGTGGGAAGCCGTACACGCCGCAGCAGACGTTCACCGAGTCCGGTGGGTTCCTGAAGGACAGTGCGGGGCGGGTGTTCCTGGCGGACAAGACGACCGAGGTTTTCCTGCACACCGGTTATCCGGGGCAGGACATCTACTACGACCGCCAGAACCAGCTGTACCAGAACGGAAAGCCATACGTGCCGGGCACGCCGGCTTCGGACGGCGAAGCGGTCACCGACGCCGAGGTCGAGACGTTCCTGAACGACCCGTCGAGCTTCGCGGAGCTGATGCAGGCCGTCTCCGACGGGGACCTGCAGATCGACTACTCCTCCGACGAGGAGGACATCGACTCGTTCGACGCGAGCCACTTCGTGAACGTCCAGTGACCACCGTTTCCACCGACCAGACGGGAAGACCATGACATCCGGAGTAACGCAGACCCAGACGACGAACGTGGACAAGGACGGCAACGTCAGCGGCAGCGTCCAGTCGGTCACGGCCAGTCCGCAGACCCAGGCGCAGACCATCGCCGGCACGGGCGGCGGCATCCTGGGCGCGGTGCTGGGCGCGGCGAACTTCGTCTACAGCATCGTCAAGGACCACGGCGCGAAGCTCACCATGGCGGTCGAGTCGGGCGGTGACGGGATTTCGTCCGGAACGGCGGACGAGGCGAAGTTCAAGGCCGACTGGGTGGGGGAGTTCAGCGCCTCCGGCGTGTGGTACACCCACACGCGGGCCTTCGGGTCGTTGCTGAACTCGCACCGCGGGAAACTCCCGCACGAGAAGACCAAGGACACCGGCGACTTCTCGTCGGCCTACATCTGCACCGTGTTCCCCTACCAGCTGCGGTGGAACCTCTACGCGGTCACGCCCAAACCGATCAGCAAGAAGGACGAAGCCGCGGTGAAGCAGGGCTTCGCGAGCCGGACGGCGGACGCCTACGACAAGTTCTACGAGCGGGTGAAGGAGCTCAAGCTCGACGACTTGACGGTGCAGGAGCCGGGCAGCAAGGGCAAGAAGCTCACCGTGAAGTACCGGACCAAGAACTCCGGCGAGTCGTTCACGGAGTACCTCAAGTTCCTCCGGAAGTTCCAGGAGAACGAACCCCGGATCAAGGGGGCCATCGGGGAGCTGGAGGCCACCGTCGAGACCATCAAAGCCGAGGCGGCCGACTACGATGCCCAACTGCTGAAGGCCACGCAGTCGGCGGGCGAGACGTTCTACGTGATGCGCAACATCGCCTTGAGCCCGCTGTCCGACCTGAACGGCGTCAAGCAGCACTACTGGCAGCACCTGTCGATCAACAGCAAGTTCACCATCACCCCGCGCAAGGAGAAGCCCTACGGCTTCACGGTCGGCCTGGTGTGGGGCGAGACGGCGCTGGGTTACGGCTACCCGGGCCAGGTCGGCAGCTACGAGATCACCCAGGACGGACCGGCCGAAACGGACGTCGAGCTGAAGCCGAACGGCAAACTGGGCCGCCGGTTCGGGCAGTTCCTCGTGGTGAACAAGGATCGCTGAGCACGGCTCGGGGGCAGGCGGCACGATGGCCGCCTGCCCCGGGCTCGACCTCGGGCACGTCGTCCCCGGCACCGGTCCCGACTTCGGTGCCGACGGCGAACTCTCCCGGTGCCCTCGCCGTCGGTTATCGGGTGCTGGTGGTGCCGGGGGAGGGGTTCGGTGTGGTCACGCCGCCGTAGTTCAGCGCTCCGAAACCGACGACCAGGACGAGACAGGTGGCGGTGGCGACTCCGGACAGCCAGGTGCGACGTCGATGGTGTCGCTTCGGGGGCGCGGGGGACGCGGCTCTGGGCCGGTTGGTGAACAAGGTGCTGGTGATCACGGCGAGGATGAACAAAAGCGTGGCGCAGACGATGAACACGTCGGCCAGGTTGTAGCGGATCGGGCCGAGTGCGATGAAGTCGACCGCTCCGCGCACGCTGCCCGGGGCGGTCAGGTAGTGCAGCCCCAGGCGGTCGAACAGGTTGCTGATCCAGCCACCGACCATGAGGCCGGCGGGAACGAGAACGACCGCCGACGGCCGGCGGCGGATCAGGACGACCGCGGCGGCGGTCAGCACACCGAAGTCCATCAGGTCGAGCAGTGCGCCGGTGGTCGGGTCGGCGTACCAGTGGCTGATCGTTTCGCCGACGAGGAAGTTGCCGCCGTAGTTGATTCTCGCCAGGGGTGCGTGCCGCCAGGCCCACCACTTGCCGAGCTGGTCCACCACGGTGACCACCGCCAGCAGGGCGAACACTGCCAACCCGCCGTTTCGTGTCACCTGGGTCGAGTGGACGGCGGCTGTCGTCGAGTTGTCGCTCATGATCGCGCCCCCTGAAGGTAGCGGTCAGTGTGCTTACCGTCGCCCAGGGTGACTGGCGATTATTGCGAAATCTTTACGATCAGCGACCTTCTCTGTGTCAACCTTCCACGAACCTGGTCGGGACCTGTCGTTTCGCGCCGGATCCGGCTGCCGCCGACCTCCGGCACCGCACCCGTGCGTGGTTTTACACCTGCTCGCCCAGCTTGTACTCCGCCCCGCCGGTGTGGGAGAATCCGTCGGCGCCGATGGTGACGTCGGCTTCGCGCGGCTCGGCCCGTTCGACGACCGGCTGGACGCGCCCGTCGAGGTCGAGCACGAGCGACGCGTCGGTGTACCAGCTCGGCACCACCGGGTTGCCCCACCAGTCGCGGCGCTGGTTGTCGTGGACGTCCCAGGTGATCACCGGGTTGTCCGGGTCCCCCGTGTAGTAGTCGTGCGTGTAGAGCTCGATGCGGTGCCCGTCCGGGTCGCGGAGGTAGAGGTAGAACGCGTTCGACACGCCGTGGCGGCCCGGGCCGCGTTCGATCATCCCGGACTTCCGCAGTGCGCCCAGGTGGTCGCAGATGTGCAGGATCTGGTGCCGTTCGTGCGAGGCGAACGCGATGTGGTGCAGCCGCGGGCCGTCGCCGCCGGTCAGGGCCACGTCGTGGACCGTCGGCTTGCGGAACATCCAGGCCGCGTACACCGTGCCCTCGTCGTCCTGGATGTCCTCCGAGACGCGGAAACCCAGGCCCTCGTAGTACTTCCGGGCCGCCGGGACGTCCGGGGTGTCGAGGTTGAAGTGGTCCAACCGCGACAGCGCGCCGGCGCCGTGGACGTCGTAGCGCTGGGTGAACCGCTCGACGTGCTCGGCCTCGTGGAAGAACTCGACCGGGAACCCGAGCGGGTCGAGCACGCGCACCGCCTCGCCGATGCCGCGGGTGGCGCCGGCCGTTCGCCGGGAGACCGGGCAGCCGAGCCCGCGGTAGTACGCCTCGGCCAGCTCGAGGTCGGCCGGGGTGCGTACCCGGTAGGCCAGCACGCCCAGCGCGGGTTCCGGGCCCTCGCGCAGCACCAGCGAGTGGTGCAGGTATTCCTCGAACGCCCTGAGGTACAGCGCGGAGGAGTCTTCGTGGGTGACGACGAGCCCGAGCACGTCGACGTAGAACGCCCGCGACGCGGCCAGGTCCGTGACGACGAGTTCGGCGTACGCGCAGCGGATGACGTCCGGCGGGGTGGCGGTCATGCGGTTTCCTTCCCGGCGCCGAACCGTGCCGTGTGCACCGGTCCGAGTGAGACGTGGATGGCCTGCTGGTCGGTGTAGAAGTCGAGGGAGCGGTAGCCGCCTTCGTGGCCGAGGCCGGACGCCTTGACCCCGCCGAAGGGCGTCCGCAGGTCGCGGACGTTGTGCGAGTTCAGCCAGACCATCCCGGCTTCGACCGACTGCGCGAACGTGTGCGCCCGTGTCAGGTCGGACGTCCACAGGTACGCGGCCAGGCCGTACTTGACGTCGTTGGCGAGCGCGAGGGCTTCGGCCTCGGTGTCGAACGGCGTCAGGGCGACGACGGGGCCGAAGATCTCCTCCTGGAAGATCCGCGCGGTCGGGGGGACGTCGGCGAACACCGTCGGCGCCACGTAGTTCCCGCTGTCCAAACCGGACGGACGACCGCCGCCGGCGAGCAGCCGGCCCTCGGTCTTGCCCAGCTCGACGTAGCGCATGACCTTGTCGTAGTGCTCGGGGTGCACCAGCGCGCCGACCTCGGTGGCCGGGTCGTGCGGGTCGCCCACGACGATGTTCGCGGCCCGTTCCGCGTACCGCGCGCAGAACTCGGCGTAGATCGGGCGCTCGACCAGGATGCGGCTGCCCGCGGTGCAGCGTTCGCCGTTGAGAGAGAACACCCCGAACAGTGTCGAGTCCAGTGCCGCGTCGAGGTCGGCGTCGGCGAAGACGATCGCCGGGGACTTGCCGCCCAGCTCCATCGACATGCCCTTGAGGTGCGCCGCGCAGTTGCGGTAGATCGTCTGCCCGGTCGTGGTCTCGCCGGTGAACGAGATCAGCGGGACGTCCGGGTGCTTGACCAGCGCGTCACCCGCTTCCTCGCCGAAGCCGTTGACGAGGTTGAACACCCCGTCCGGCAGCCCCGCCTCGGCGAAGATCCCCGCCCACAGGCTCGCCGAGAGCGGCGTGAACTCGGCCGGCTTGAGCACCACCGTGCAGCCCGAGGCCAGCGCCGGCGCGAGCTTCCAGCTCTCCAGCATGAACGGTGTGTTCCACGGCGTGATCAGCCCGGCGACGCCGACCGGCTTGCGGTGCACGTAGTTCACCTGCCGCCCGGGCACCTGGTAGGTGTCGTCGGCCTGGGCCACGACGAGGTCGGCGAAGAACCGGAAGTTCTCCGCCGCGCGCTGCGCCTGGCCGAGCGCCTGGGTGATCGGCAGGCCGGTGTCGAACGTCTCCAGCTCGGCCAGCCGCCGGTCCTGGGCTTCGACGGCGTCGGCGATCTTGTTCAGCACGCGAGCCCGTGCCCGCGGCAGCATCCGCGGCCACGGCCCACCGGTGAACGCCCGGCGCGCCGCCGCGACCGCGCGGTCGACGTCCTCGGCCTGGCCCGCCGCGGCGGTGACGTACGGGGTGTTGGACACCGGGTCGAGCACGTCGAACGTTCTGCCGGAGACGCTGTCGACGAGCTCGCCGCCGATGTAGTGCTTGAGCTCGCCCGGCAGTCCGTCCGGGACGTGGTGGGTCATGCCTTTCCTTCCGGGGAGAAGCCTTCGACCGGGCTGAGGTACTGCGCGCCTTCGGCCATCAGGTCCTTGATCCGGGCGAGGCCGGCTTCGGTCGGCGGGATCAGCGGCGGCCGGACGTGCCCGGAGGCGATCAGCCCGCGCTGTTCCAGCACCCACTTCCCGGGCGCCGGATTGGTTTCGACGAACAGCAGGTCGACCAGCGGATGCAGGCCGTAGTGGATCTCCCGCGCCCGTTCGTGGTCGCCGGCCTGCCAGGCTTCGTACATCTCGGCGCACGCGGCCGGGGCGATGTTGGCCGTCGCGCTGACGAACCCGGCGCCGCCGAGCGCCAGCAGCGGCAGGCAGAGCAGCTCGATCCCGGACCACACGACCAGGTCGCGGCCGCACAAGTGCAGCACGCGCGAGAAGTGCTCGAAGTCCTTCGTCGTCTCCTTGATCCCGGCGAAGTTGTCGCACGAGCGGTAGAGCCGCGCGACGGTCTCGGGTGCGAGGTCGACCGCGGTCCGGCTCGGGACGTTGTAGGCGATGATCGGCAGGTCCGGGAACTCCTGGCAGACCGTGCGGTACCAGACGAACAGGGCGTCCTGGGTGGGCCGCGCGTAGTACGGCGTGATGATCAGGGCCGCGTCGATTCCGGCGTCGCGCGCGGCCGCGGTGAGTTCCAGGGTTTCGTCGAGCTTCGCCGAGCCGGTTCCGGGGACGAACGGGACGCGGTCGCCGACCTCGGCCGCCACCGTCCGGATCGCCTCGGCGCGCTCGGCCACCGTCTGGGAGCCGGGCTCGCCGGTGGAACCGCCGATCGAGATGCCGTGCGTGCCCGAAGCCAGCTGCCAGCGCACGAGGTTCTTCAGGCCGTCGTGGTCGACGGCCCCCTCGGCGGTGAACGGCGTCATCAGGGGCGCGATCGACCCGCGGATGGCCCGGGGGTCGGAGCGGAAGCGCATGGGTTTCCCTTCGTGCGTCAGTGGCGGCGGTGGGCGAGGTAGGCGTCCAGGGTGGCCAGCCGGTGTGCGCGGACGGCCTGTTCGATCTCCGGACCGGGCGCGCCGCGTTCGAGCAGGCCGAGGATGGTTTCGTGCTCGGCGACCGACTCGCGGGCGCGGCCGGGCACGAAGCTGAACGTCGAGCTGCGCAGGTGGCTGAGCCGGTCCCAGCCGCGGCGGACGAGGTCGAGGACCTGCGGGTTGGGGCAGGCTTCGAACAGTACGGCGTGGAAGTCGCGGTTGAGGCCGGTGAACCTCGCGGGTTCGAAGTCGCCGAGGCAGCCGGCCAGCTCGGCGTTCAGCGCGCGGGCCTTCGCCAGCGTGCCCGGCGCGAGGACCGGCGCGGCGAGCGCGGCGGCGTAGCCCTCGACCAGGGCGAGGGTCTGCATCGTGTGCTGGTACTCGCTCTCGTCGACCATCGCGACCTGGGCGCCGACGTTGCGCTCGAAGGTCACCAGGCCCTCGGCCTCCAGCAGCCTGATCGCCTCGCGGACCGGCACCACGCTGACGCCGAGTTCCTGCGCGAGCTGGCCCAGTACCAGGCGGTAGCCGGGGGAGAAGGTGCCGTCGGCGATCCGGGCCCTGATCCACTCGTAGGCGATCCGCGACTTGCTCATTGTGGTGCCGTTCACCGGTTCGCGCGCCATGCCGCGTACCTCCCGCGCCAGTGCTCGTCCATCGGGTAGAGGCCTTCGACGCGCTCGCCGTCGGCGACCCGCTCGGCGATGAACGTCTCCTGCAGCTCCTGCTCGATCGCCGCGTCGACGACTTCTTCGACGAGGTCCGGCGGGATGACCAGGACGCCGTCAGCGTCGCCGGCGATGACGTCGCCCGGGCGGACCGCGGCGCCACCGCAGGCGATGGCGATGTCGACGTCCCACGGCACGTGCCGCCGGCCGAGCACCGCCGGGTGCGCCCCGGCGTGGTAGGTGGGAATGTCCAAAGCGGACACCGCAGCCAGGTCGCGGACCCCGCCGTCGGTGACGATCCCGGCGGCGCCGCGGACCTGGGCCCGCAGCGCGAGGATGTCGCCGACCGTGCCGGTGCCGCGTTCGCCGCGGGCCTCCATGACGAGGACGTCACCCGGGCCGAGGCCGTCGATCGCCCGCTTCTGCGCGTTGTAGCCGCCGCCGCGTTCGGTGAACAGGTCTTCGCGGTACGGCAGGTACCGCAGGGTCCGTGCGCGACCGGTCAGCCGGGCACCGGGCCTGGTCGAGGTGAGCCCGTCGATCGACACGGCGTTGTACCCGCGCTTGCGCAGCTGGGCCGACAGCGTGGCGGTGCCGACGGATTCGATCCGCTGCTTCAGGGAGGCCGTCAGCTCGAACTGCGGCTCGGCGGTCCCGTACGCGTCCGCGCGCTGCTGCTCGTCGATGCGGGGGAGAGCGCCGAACGGTCCGAAGGGGACAGTCCCCTCGGTGATCGGGGTGACGAGCCTGCCGGTGGTGTGGCCGCCGCCGTCGACCTCCACTTCGACCACGTCGCCGGGAACGGCGACCGACGCTCCCGCGGGTGTCCCGGTCAGGACGACATCGCCGGGTTCGAGGGTGATCAGCTGCGAGAGGTCGGCGACGAGCCGTCCGAAGCCGAAGAGCAGGCCGGCGGTGGTGTCCTCCTGGACGAGTTCGCCGTTGAGCCAGGTCCGCAGCCGCAGGGCCGCCGGGTCGACGCCGGCCGCGGGCAGGACCGACGGCCCGAGCGGGGTGAAGCCGTCGCCGCCCTTGGCGCGCAGGTTGCTGCCCTTGTCGGCGTACCGCAGGTCGTAGACGCCGAAGTCGGTGGCCGCGGTGACGCCGCCGACGTGCGACCAGCCCTCTTCGGGCGTGACGCGGCGGGCCGTGCGGCCGATGACGAGCGCGATCTCGCCTTCGAAGCCCAGCAGTTCGGTGCCGGCCGGCCGTTCGAGGGCGGTGCCGCTCGCCGCGACGGACGTCGGGGGCTTGAGGAAGTACGACGGCTGCTCCGGTACCCGGCCGCGCTGGGCGGCGCGGGAGCGGTAGTTGAGGTGCAGCGCGATGATCTTGCCGGGCCGCTGCGGGAGAGGCGTCATCGGTGGTCCTGCCTGCCGGTTCGAGAGAAAGTATCTCAAATAATATACGATCCATGGCGCGGTGAAACCCCCTCAGCTGCCGTAGTGGAGCCAGACGGACTTGGTTTCGGTGTACGCGTCGAGCGCCCACGGGCCCATCTCGCGGCCCCAGCCGGACGCTTTGTACCCGCCCCACGGCGCCGCCATGTCCGGGATCGGGGGCATGTTGACGAACACCGCGCCGGCCCGGAGGCCGTCCGCGTAGCGCTGCGCCGTGCGGATGTCGCGGGTCCACACCGTGGCGGCCAGGCCGTATTCGGTGTCGTTGGCGCGGGCCAGTGGCTCGTCGCCGTCGTCGTAGGCCGTCACGGCCAGCACCGGGCCGAAGATCTCTT
This sequence comes from Amycolatopsis sp. Hca4, assembly GCF_013364075.1. GTDB lineage: Bacteria > Actinomycetota > Actinomycetes > Mycobacteriales > Pseudonocardiaceae > Amycolatopsis. The sequence continues at coordinate 1,794,796 of NZ_CP054925.1, read as the reverse complement.
CGCGCATGATCGCCATGTCGTCGCGGACGCCGGCGAACAGCGTCGGGGCGTAGAAGTAGCCGTCGCCGTCGACCGGGTTCCCGCCGGTGACCAGTTCGGCGCCCTGGTCGCGGCCGGTGCCGACCAGGAAGTCGACGTGTTCGCGGTGCTTCTCGGACACGAGCGGCCCGAGCTGCGTGGTCTCTTCGGTGCCCGGCCCGAGCCGCAGGCCTTCCAGGCCGCGCGCCAGCTTGTCGACGAACTCCTGCTCGCGCTTGCGGTCGACGTAGAAGCGCGTGTACGCCGCGCAGACCTGGCCGGTGTTGAGCGTCGCGCCGGCGAGGTTGCCCGCGACGGCGGCGTCGATGTCGGCGTCGGCCGCGATGATGCTCGGGCCTTCCCGCCGAGTTCGAGGGTGAGCCGCTTGAGGTTGGACGCCGCGCTCGCCGCCGTGATCAGCTTCCCGACCGCCGTGGAACCGGTGTAGGAGACGTGGTCGACGTCGGGGTGCTCGGTCAGGAGGGCGCCGACGGCGCCGTCGCCGGTGACGAGGTTGACCACGCCCGCCGGGATCCCGGCCTCGTGCGCCAGCTCGACCAGCCGGATGCTGGTCAGCGGCGTGACCTCGCTGGGCTTGATCACCACGGTGTTGCCGGTGGCCAGCGCCGGGGCGAGCTTCCAGGCGAGGATCATCAGCGGGAAGTTCCACGGCGTGATCAGCGCGTTCACCCCGACCGGCTCGCGGCGGGTGTAGTGCAGCGTGTCCGGGAAGGACACCGGGTTCGTGGTGCCCTGCAGCTTGGTGACCCAGCCCGCGAAGTACCGGAAGTGCTCGGCCGCGCCGGTCACGCTCACCTGCCGGGACACCCCGATCGGCTGGCCCTGGTCCAGGGTTTCCAGCCGCGCCAGTTCTTCGTGGTGCTGCTCGACGAGGTCGGCCAGCCGGAACAGCAGGGCGGCGCGCCGGATCGGCGGCAGCCCGGCCCACCCGGGTGCGGAAAGCGCTCGCCGCGCGGCCGCGACGGCGGCGTCGACGTCGGCCCGCGAAGCCGTGCCGACCTCTTCGAGGATCCGGCCGGTGGCCGGGTCGCGGGTCGGGAGCGCGCCGCCGCCGGCTTCGGTCCACTGTCCGTCGATGCAGAGGCGTGTCGCCATCCCGCTGTCCTCCTCGGCCTGGGGTGCACCGAGTATCGGGCGGCGGGCCGCCGCGGGTCTTGTCCGCTCCCGCACGCCCGTTGACCGACCGCGAAGGGATCCCGCGCGGGGTACGGGCCGCGCGTCAGGCTGGGCCGCATGGACGTGATCGTGGTGGGCGCCGGCTCGGCCGGTTCGGTGGTGGCGCGGCGGCTGGTGGACGCGGGCGCGGCGGTGACGCTGCTGGAGGCCGGCGGCGAGGACGTCAACCCGGCCATCCACGACCCCGCCCGGGCCGGGGAGCTGTGGCACGGGCCCGAAGACTGGGACCTGTACACGGTTCCGCAGGAGCACGCCGCCGGACGGCGGCTGCACCTGCCGCGCGGCCGGGTGCTCGGCGGGTCGCACGCGCTGAACGCGATGATCTGGGTCCGCGGCGCCCCGGCCGACTACGACGGCTGGGGCCTGCCCGGCTGGACCTGGGCCGACGTCGAGCCGGTGTTCGCGCGGATCGAGAAGGACCTCCTGGAGGTCGTCCCGAACGAGCCGCTGCACCCGGTTCAGAAGTCCATAGTGGACGCCTGCGTTTCGGCTGGGCTGCCGCTGAACCCGGATTACAACAGCGGAAAACTGGACGGCGTTTCGGTCGAGCAGATCACGCTGCGCGGTGGCCGGCGGTTCACCACCTGGCACGCCTACGGGGCGCCGGTGGCCGCGCGGATGACTGTCCACACGGGAGCGCTGGTGCACCGGCTGCGGTTCTCCGGCTCCCGCGTGACCGGGGTGGTGGTCGCTCTTGACGGTGCGCTGCGGGAGCTTTCCGCGGACCTGGTGGTGCTCGCCGCGGGGGCGCTGGCTTCGCCCGCGATCCTGCTCCGCAGCGGCGTCGGCCCGGCGGACGAGCTGCGCGCGCTCGGCCTCGACGTCGTCGCGGACCTGCCGGGCGTGGGGCGGAACCTGCACGATCACCTGCTCTCGCCGGTCATCTTCTCGACCGCCCGCGAGGTCGCGCCGGCGCCGGGCCGTCCGGTGACGCAGGTGCACTGGTTCTGGCGCAGCCGGGACGGCCTCGCGGTGCCCGACACCCAGCCGATCTGCTTCAGCGTGCCGATGTACGAGCCGTGGATGTCCGGGCCGCCGACCGGGTTCTCGCTGATGGCGGGCATGGTGACGCCGGAGAGCCGGGGGAGCCTGAAGCTGTCCGGTCCTTCGCCCGACGACGAACTGCTGATCGACCTCGCCGCCCTGTCCGCACCGGCGGACTTCGAGAGCCTGGTGGCATCGGTCGAGCAGTGCCTCGAGGTCGGCCGCGCGCCGGCGCTGGCGGAGGAGTGGGGCGCCCGGCCGCGGTACCCGGCGCCGGGTACCGACGTCCGCGAGTACGTCCGCCGGACGGCGATCACCTACCACCACCAGGTCGGCACCTGCCGGATGGGCACCGGCCCGCACGCGGTCGTCGACCCGCGGCTGGCCGTGCCCGGCCTGGACGGCCTGATGGTCGCCGACGCGTCGGTGCTGCCCCGCGTGACGACGGGCAACACGAACGCGCCGGCGGTTCTGGTCGGCGAGCAGGCGGCGCGGTTCCTCATCGGGAACTGAGCAGGCGCCGCAGCTCGGTGGGGGCACCTGCCTTGGTTCGCTGCTGGGCGTAGGCCATGTCCTCGTCGCGGAGCGGCTCCGCGGCGCCGACTTCGATGAACGCCGGCGGCAGGTCAGGGAGGTCCGCCGTCCGCGTCGGTGCTGCCCTGCGTGACGACGGGCAACACGAACGCGCCGGCGGTTCTGGTCGGTGAGCAGGCGGCGCGGTTCCTCATCGGGAACTGAGCAGGCGTCGCAGCCACGAGGACCGCGCGGCCAGTGCCGCGCGGGTCACCTCGGCCTCCGGATCGAAGCGGTCGAAGCCGTGGTGGGCTCCCGCCCAGACGTGCAGCTCGGTGGGAACCCCCGCCTCGGCCAGCCGCTGGGCGTAGGCCACGTCCTCGTCGCGGAACAGCTCCGCGCCGCCGACCTCGACGAACGCCGGTGGCAGGCCGCTCAAGTCCGCCATCCGCGCCGGGGCCGCGTACGGCGAGACCTGCCCGTTCAGCAGGCTGCGCCAGCCGAAGTCGTTGGCCTGCTTCGTCCACACGAGGTCCGGGAGGTCGGCCGACGTCCGGTCGTCGAGCATCGGGCACAGCAGCAGCTGCCCGGCCAGTGCCGGCCCGCCGCGGTCGCGGGCCAGCAGCGCCACCCCGGCACCGAGCCCGCCGCCCGCGCTGCCGCCCCCGACGACGAGCTGCTCGAAGCCGAAGGCCGACGCGAACCACGCGAGGCCCGCGTAGCAGTCTTCGAGCGGCGCCGGGTGCGGGTGCTCGGGCGCGAGCCGGTATTCGACCGTGGCGCAGACGAACCCGAACTCCTCGATCAGCGGCACCAGGCGCGGCAGGTCGGCGAACCGGTCGTCCATCACCATCCCGCCGCCGTGGATGCTGTACAGCCCGGGGGCGTCCGGGCGCGGGTGCCGGGGCTGCAGCACCGTGACCACGACCCCGCCGTCCAGCGTGTGGTCCGACCAGGTGATGTCCCGGTCGCCGATGGCCTCCGGCGGCGTGGGGTTGCGGAAGGACGCGCGGATCGCGGGGAGCGTCTCGGCGGAGAGGTTCACGGCCCCTCCGGATCGACGGCGTCCCGGTCGGCCCAGAACAGCTCCACCAGCGCCCGCAGCTCCGCCGCGCCCACCTGCTCGACCAGCGCGACCGCCTTCAGGTTGTCTTCGAGCTGTCGCACGCTCGTGGCGCCGAACAACGTCGTCGTGTTCGCCGGGTGGGTGAGGGTGAACGCCAGGCACAGCTGGGCCGGGGTCGCCCCGACGCCGGCGGCCACCTTCGCGAGGTCCTCGGCGGAGTCCGCGATCCGCTGCCGGACGTCGCCCGGGTCGCGGCCGACCTGGCGCCCGCCCTTCCCGAGCAATATCCCGCCTTCGAAGACGTCGGACGCCTGCAGCGACACCCCGAGCCCGAAGACCGAGGCGAACGGGGCACCGTCCGGAATGGACCGCCGGGCCACGCTGTACTTCAGCTGGGCGATCGCGGGGCCGGGGACGCCGTCCGCGGCCGCGAAGCCGTGCACGGCCTTGATCGCCGAGGCCGACCAGTTGTTGACACCCCACTGCCCGATCAGTCCCGCGTCGTGCAGCTCGGCGAGGTCGGTGACGAGGGCGTGCAGGTCCGTGTCGGCGCGACGGAGGTCGCCGAGGATGACGAGGTCGGCGTGTGAGACACCGGCCCGGAAGAACGCGTTCTCCAGCTGGGCGCGCAGGCTGTGCTCCGGGTAGCCCTCCAGCCACAGCTTGGCCGAGAGCAGGTAGTCGTCCCGGCGCAGGCCCGCGGCGCGGACCATGGCCGAGAACAGGACGTCGGTGAAGACCGGCGGGCCGCCGGGCAGGCCGTACACGCCGACGTCGAAGAGCGTGATCCCGGCGTCGACGGCGGTCCGCAGCAGCGAAACCGCTTCGCGGAAGTCCATCCGGTCGTAGGTGTGCCACGAGCCGAGGGACAGCACGCCGGTGCGCGGGCCGTCGCGGCCGATGCGGCGCTGGGGGATGGGCACGGGAACCCTCCTAGGGGAGTCGGGGGTCGATGACGGCTTTCAGCTCGCCGAGCCGGGACATCGACTCGACGGCGGCGGACGCGCCGGCCAGCCCGACCGGCGCGCTGAACAGCTCGTCCCACGGCATCCGGCCGGCGAAGGCGCGGAAGAACCCGACCGAGCGGTGGTAGTCGGCGATGTCGCCGTTGAGGGAGCCGGCGAGCGTCAGTTCCTTGCCCATCACCGTGCCCAGCGGCACCGGGACGGGCGCCGGGCCGGTGGACCCGACGATCGCGACCGTGCCGCGCTGGGCGGCGAAGGCGACGGCCTCCTCGCCGATCGTCGGGCCGCCCGCGAAGTCGAAGACGTGGTCGGCGCCGCGGCCGCCGGTCAGCTCGCGCACGCGCTCGATGCGTTCGTCCGGAGTGGACTCGACGTCGACGGTCGCGGTGGCCCCGAACCGTTCGGCCACGGCCAACCGCGACGGCGGGCCGCCGACCGTGATCACGGTTCCGGCGCCGCACAGGCGGGCGACCGCCGTGGCGAACACGCCGAGCGCCCCCGCGCCCTGCACGACGACCGTCGCGTTCGGACGGATACCGCCCGATCGGGCCACCGCGCGCAGCACGGTCTTGCCCGCGCAGCCGGACATCGACGCCCACGTGTCCGGGACGTCGCCGGGCAGCAGCAGCTTCGCCGCGCCGGGCGTGACGTAGCAGTAGCGGGCCAGGCCGCCGGTGGCGTACGGGAACCGGTCGGCGCGCTGGAGGAAGCCGTAGCCGCGGTGCTCGCAGGCGACCGGTTCGCGCAGAACCGTGCAGCCGTGACACTTCCCGCACGTCGACTCGGACCAGCCGATGCGGTCGCCCGGCTTGATCTCCCGGCCGAGGGTGTCGGTGGTGCCGGGGCCGGTGGCGACGACCTCGCCGACCATCTCGTGGCCCAGCACCATCGGGAGCATGCCGGGCAGGCTCATCCGCCCCGACCACAGGTGGACGTCGGTGCCGCACAGCGTGGTGCAGGTGAGCCGGACGAGCGCGGCGCCGGGTTCCGGTTCGCCGGGCAGCGGGAGCTCGCGCAGTTCGAGGGGAGCGCGGTGGCCGGTGAGAACGGCGGCCTCCGTGTGGGTGGGCAGGGCCATCTTTTTAGTCTACAGTCGTGGAAGAAAAAGTCCAGAGCCGGGAGGAAACCATGACGGCGCAACGGATCCACCCGGCGGACCTGGTGGTCCACGGCGGGGTGGTGCACACCTTCGGCGCCGCCGGCACGGTCACCGGGCTCGCGGTGCGCGACGGCCGGATCGCCGCGGCCGGCGGCGACCTGACCGGCCACATCGGACCGGACACCGAGGTGCTGGACCTCGCCGGCCGGACGGTGCTGCCGGGCATCAACGACGCCCACCTGCACGCGGCCTGGCTCGGCGCCCGGTGGCCGCACCCGCTGCTCGGCGCGCTGCACGAGGAAACCCCGGTGGTCACCGCGGAGGACCGCCGGTCCGCGATCCTGCGGGCCGGCGACGTCTGCGCGGCGCTGGGCATCACCAGCTACACCGAGCCCGGCCTCGGTCCGGGCGAGACGGGCTGCTTCTCGGCGGACGTCCTCGGCGAGTACGCTGCCCTGCAGCGCGAAGGGCGGCTGCGGGCCAGGGTCACCGTGTTGCGCCTGTTCGGTCTCCTCGACGGCGCCAGTTCGCTGCCCGACTTCGAGCGTGGTCTGGGCACCCCGGTGCCGGCGGCGGATCCGGAGTGGCTGGCCGTCACCGGCGTCAAGATCTTCGCCGACGGCATCCCGCCGATGCGCACGGCCTGGACCCACCACTGCTACGCTGACGGCACGCGCGGAACCCTGCTCGTCGACGGGCCCGACGACGACGGGCGCGCGGCCAACCTGGCGAAGATGATCGCTCTGGCCCATGACGCCGGTCTCGTGGTCGGCGTCCACGCCACCGGCGAGCGCAGCATCGAAGCCGCCCTCGAGCACCTGCGGGCCGGCGACCACCTCGTGCACGGCGACCTCGTCACCCCGGCCCAGCTGCGGCGGATGGCCGCCCGGGGCGTCGGACTGACCACGCAACCCGCCATCGCCACCGCGATGCGGCCGATGGTCGCCACCGCGCTCGGCGAGGAGATCGCCGCGAAGGCGTGGCCGCTGCGGGACGTCCTCGACGTCGGGGTCCAGCTCACGCTGAGCAGCGACGCCCCGGTCGTCACCCCCGACTGGCGCGTCCACCTCGCGGCGGCCGGGGAACTGCTGGGCGCACGCGGTGTCACGCCCGCGCTGTCCGAACGGCTGCTTCGCTGCTACACGACCGAAGCCGCGGCACAGGACGGATCGTCGGACTGGAAGGGGTCCCTGGAACCGGGCAAGGCGGCCGACTTCTGCGTCCTCGGTGCCGATCCGGTGGGCGTTCCCCTGGCGGACCTGCCGTCGGTCACCGTCGAGCTGACCGTGACCGGCGGCCGGATCGTCCACAAGGGATAGTCAGGCGAGCAGCTGGCCACCGTCCACCGCCAGGCTCACCCCGGTGATGTGCCCGGCGGCGGGCGAGGCCAGGAACATCACGGCCGGGACGACGTCCTCGACGGCGGCGATGCGGCCCAGCGGGATCCGGGCCTCCCAGGCCGCGCGGGCGGCCGGGTCCGCGGCGAAGCCGGCCGTCATCGGGGTCAGCACCGGTCCGGGTGCGACCGCGTTGACGCGGATCCCGTGCGGCGCCAGTTCCAGTGCCGCGGACCGGGTCAGCGCGTCGACCGCGGCTTTGGTGGCTTCGTAGTGGCCGAGCCCGGGCGTCGGCTGCCGGGCACCGATCGAGGAGATGTTCACGATCGCCCCGCGCGTCCCGGCCGCGGCCATCTGCGCGCCCACCGCGCGGGTCATCAGGAACGTGCCGCGGAAGTTGACCCGCAGGCAGCGGTCGAAGACCTCGACGTCCAGGCCGGTCAGCGGCCCGCCGCCCCCGGCCAAGCCGGCGTTGTTGACCAGCACGTCCACCGGCCCGAACCGGTCCGCCACCAGGGCGGCCGCCGCCTCCACCGACGCGGGATCCGCGATGTCCAGTTCGACGTGCCCGGCGCCGATCTCGCGACCGACGTCGTGCGCCGCGCGGATGTCCACATCGGCCACGACCACCCGGTCACCCGCGGCGAGGAACGCTTCGGCGACCCCGCGGCCGATGCCGCTCGCGCCACCGGTGACCACCACAACCCGTGTTTTCATTCTACAATCGTAGATGAAAGATGTGCTGCGGCGAAAGGAAAACCCGTGCTCGGAAGATCGGCCTTCGGCCTCGGTTCGTGGAACACCTGGGACCGGATGGCGTTCGACGACGCCGTCCGGCTGCTCCGGACGGCCGTCGACGCCGGCGTCACGCTGTTCGACGTCGCCCACTACGACTTCGGCCCGCACGCGGAGAACTCGCGCACGGACATCCTCTTCGGCGAGGCCGTCCGGAAGGCCGGGATCGCGCGCGAAGACTACGTGCTGTGCGGGAAACTCTGGCTCTGGGACCACCCGCGCAGCGGCTTCGCCGAGCAGCTCGAGGCGTCGCTGGGCCGGATCGGCACGGAGTACGCGGACCTGGTCGTGGTGGGCGACTACCGGGAGCGGCTGGACGTTCCGCGGGTCGTTACCGAGGTCGCGGAGCAGGTCCGGGCCGGGCGGATCGGCGGCTGGGGCGTCAACAACTGGCTCGCCGCGGATTTGGACGCAGCACTGGGGTTCGCGGACCGCGAAGGTCTCCCCGGCCCGGAGTTCGCCCAGCTCAAGTATTCGATCGCGCGCCGCTCGATGGCCGAAGGCCAGCCCTACCGCAAGCACTTCGCGAGCGGGCAGCTGGCGCTGCAGGCGTCCGACGTCTTCGAAGGCGGAGTGCTGCTGGGCAACGCTTCCCCGAGCCGGAAGATCGGCGCGGACGTCGGCGGCATCCGCGAATCCATCGTGGCCGCGTCGGCGGAAATCGGGCGCGTCGCGGCGGACTTCGGCGCCACCCGCGCCCAGCTCGCGCTGGCCTTCTGCCTGGCGTACGAACCGGTGGCGAACGTCCTGTTCGGAGTGACCCGGGTGGACCAGCTGACCGACAACCTCGGCGCGCTGCTCTTGGCCCGCGAGCACGGCACGGAAATCCGTGCCGCGCTCGATCACCTCCACCTCGACCACGCGGTCGCCCCCGACGGCTCCTGGTGACGGCTCAGGGGCGGCGCTTTCCCGGAAGGCGCCGCCCCTGAGGCCGATCAGGAGGTGAGGAAGGTGAGGGCCGCGGTGCGGAAGGGGGCGCCGCGCAGGGCGCCGCCGTGGTCGCCGGGTACCTGGACGAGGTCGCTGCCCGGCACCAGCGGGACCAGCGTCTCGATGCCCTGGCTGACCGGGTCGTCCCGGCCCGCGACGAACCGGGTCGGCACGGTGAGGGTGCCCGCCACCGGGACGAACGGCTCGCGCCGCAGGCCTTCGATGCACTGGGCCAGGGCGGCCGGGTCGCGGCCGGGTGCGGTGATCATCCGCGCGATCGCCGCCGTCAGCTGATCCGCCGGCAGCCGCCCGCCACCGGCGAACGCCAGCGTGGCCTCGACGTCGACCGCGCCGAACGGCTCGTGCGGGCTGAGCCCGCCCAGCACCAGCCGCCGGACCGGCAGCACCGCGGGCAGTTCCCACGCCAGCCGCGCGCCGAGCGAGTAGCCGACGACGTCCACTTCGGACACATCGCCGGCCGCGAGAGCGAGTTCCCCGGCGATCGCCTTCGGCGTGACGTCGGCGAGCGCCGGGCTGGAGCCGTGGCCGGGCAGGTCGGGCACCAGCACCGGACGGCCCGCGGCGGTGAGCGCCGACGGCCAGCCCGTGCTGATCCAGTCGGTGGGCCCGTCGGAGGCGAACCCGTGCAGCAGCAGCACCGGCGGCCCGGCGGGTGGGCCTTCGGGGGCGAACCGGCGCACGGCGAGGGAGGTGAGCGTCAAGGAGGTCCCTTCTCACGAGGCCCGGCGCAGGCGCTGCAGCTCGCCAAGCGTGCGGGCACGGGTGTCGACAGCGATCCGCAGCGCGGAGCCGATGAGGTTGAGCAGCAGCACGCAGGCCATGATCGTCACGCCGGGCACGACGACCAGCCACGGCGCGGTGACCAGGTACGACCGGCCCTCGGCGATCATGTTGCCCCAGGTCGGCGTGGGCGGGGCGATGCCGAGGCCGAGGAAGCTCATGGCGCCGTCGACGAGCATCGCGGCCGCGGCCAGGATGACGACCTGGACCAGCGCCAGCGGCAGCACGTTGGGGAACACGTGCACCAGCAGGATCTTGCCGCGGCTCATCCCGGACACGCGGGCGGCGCCGATGTACTGCCGCCCGGCGATGCCGAGCACGCGGCTGCGGATCACCCGGGCGGTGAACGGCGTGAAGATCACCGTCAGCGCGATCAGCTCGGTCCAGATGCTCGCGCCCAGCGCGATGGCCAGTGCCATCGCCAGGATGATCGCCGGGAACGACATCCACGCGTCCATCAGCCGCATCAGGACCGCGTCGGCGGCCCGGTAGAAGCCGCTGACCAGGCCGATCACCATGCCGGAGCAGGCCGCGCACAGCGTGATCAGCGCCGACAGCCCGAGCGACGCGCGGCCGCCGGACACCAGCCGGGTGAAGACGTCCCGGCCGAAGGAATCGGTGCCGAGCGGGTGCGCGCCCGACGGCGGCAGCAGGCGGTGCACCGGATCGGTCGCGCTGACACTCGGCAGGAAGAACGGCAGCACGACCACGGCCAGCACGACCAGGCCGAGCAGGACCGAGCACACGACGAGGGTCCGGTTGCGCCGGAACACCCGGGCCGCGCGCCGCGGCGGGGGAGCGTCCACCGAGGTGGCGGGTTCGGCGACGGCGAGGCTCATGCGACACGCACCTTCGGGTCGAGCAGCGCGTACGAGAGGTCGACCAGCAGGTTGACCACCACGAACAGCACCGCGACGAACAACGTCACGCCCTGGATGAGCGGGAAGTCGCGGGTGGACACCGCCCCCATCAGCAGGTGCCCGAGGCCGGGCACCACGAAGATCGACTCGATGATGACGATGCCGCCGACGAGCATGGCGAAGTTGCTGCCCAGCTGCGTCACCAGCGGCATCAGCGCGTTCGGCAGGACGTGCTTCAGCATGACCCGCCGCTCCGGCAGGCCCTTGACGCGCGCGGTCCGCAGGTAGGCCAGCGGCAGCTCGCCGAGCACGCTCTCGCGCAGGGTGAGCACGAACAGCGCCGTCTGCCCGATGACGAGCACGGTCACCGGCAGCACCAGCGCCGGCACCGCGGCCACCGGGTCGGTGAGCAGGTCGTGGTAGCCGCTGGACGGGAACCACCGCAGCGTCACCGAGAACACCAGCACTAGCACCAGCGAGATCCAGAAGTCCGGCATCGCCATCCCGAGCGAGGACAGCCGGTCGAGCGTGCGGGCCACCGGGTTGCGCGGTGACACCGCCTGCCACGAGGTGATCGCCACCGAGAGGACGAAGCTGATCACCGTCGAGAGCACGGCGAGCGTCAGCGTCGGCACGATGTGCGCGGCGACGACGCCGAGCACCGGCTGGTGGTAGGTGATCGACGTGCCGAAGTCGCCCTGCAGCACGTGCCCGGCCCAGCTCAGGTACTGCTGCCAGAGCGAGCCGTCGAGACCCAGGCTCGTGCGCAGCGCGGCGACGTCGGCCGGGCGCGCGGTCGGGCCGAGGATGGCCTGGGCCGGGTCGCCCGGGATCAGCCGGATGACGAAGAACATCATGGTGCCGACGATGACCAGGATGATCACCAGATCGCGCAGCCGGCGCAGCAGCACCCCGGTCATGCCGCCAGCCAGGAGTTCCAGAACACCCGGTAGAAGTCGCCGTAGCCCTTGAGCCGCGGGGTGTAGGCCGCCCAGAGCTTCGACTGGCTCAGCGTGATCACCGACAGCTGCTTCCAGGTGAACGCCTGGAGCTTGTCGATGACGGCCTTGGCCTGCTCGGGCGTGGTCGAGGCGTTGAACTCGGCCAGCAGCCCGTCGAGCTCCGGCGACGACGAGCCGTTCAGCGTGCCGAGGGTGAGCGCCGGCATCTGGGCGGGCGAGGTCAGCGACGAGTCGAAGAACAGCGTCGTGATGTCCCAGCCGCCCGGGTCCTTGGTGAGGGTGCCGAGCATGGTGGCGAAGTCGAAGGTGTCGATCTTGGTCTGCAGCCCGATCTTGCCGAGCGCGTCCTGGATGAGCACGGCCCACTTGCCGAACTCGGGATAGGAGTTGGTGGTGACGATGTGGATCGTCGCGCCGGCGGTGACGCCGGCGTCGGCGAGCAGCTGCTTCGCGCGGGCCGGGTCGTGTTCCCGGTAGACGGACTCACCGGCGGTCGAGTAGGACGCCTTGTTGTCCGGCGAGGCGAACGCGCCCGTCTCGATGGTCAGGTCCTTGCTGCCGCCGGTCGCCGCGTTGATCGCGGGCTTGTCCAGCAGCAGGTTCAGCGCCTGGCGGGCCCGGGGGTCGGCGAACTTCGAGCCGGGGTGGAAGTTGGGGATGACGACGTTCTCGTTGCCGCCGGGCAGGTGGTGCACCACCAGGTTCGGGTTGGCCTTGAGCTGCTCGTACTGGTCGTTGGCCGGCATCGCGTGGTCCCACTGGCCGGTCTGCAGGCCGTTGATCAGCGCGTCCTGGTCGCCGACGACCTTGTAGGTGACGGTGTCGAGGTAGGCGTGCTTCGCGCCGGCCTGGCCACCCCAGTCCTCTTCGGACCGCGACCGGTAGCCGTCGTAGCGCTGGAGCACCAGCTGCTGGCCGATGTCCCAGCTCTTCAGCTTGTACGGGCCGGTGCCGATCGCCTTGTCCTGGCCGAACCCGGTGGCGGGCAGGCCGGAAAGGTTCTTCGCCTCGTAGATCTCGGTGCCCGCGCCGGCCAGCTCGTCGATCAGCGGGTAGCGCGGCCGCTTGAGGTCGATGGTCACCGTCGCCTTGTCGGGCGCGGTGATGGCGGCGATGTCCGGCGTGACGAGCTGCCCGGTGCGGTGGCTCTTCTGCCAGCGCTGCAGGCTCGCGACGACGTCGTCCGCGGTCAGCGGGTTGCCGTCCTGGAACGTGACACCCTGGCGCAGCTTGAAGGTGTAGGCGAGCCGGTCCGGGCTGGTCGTGTACGTGTCGACGAGCATCGGCCGGGCGACGAAGTGCTGGTCGACTTCGAACAGCTTCTCGTACATCATGTTGCCGATCTGCGCGGTCACCTGGCCGGGGTTGGCGACCATGTCGAGCGACTGCGGATCGGTGGGGACGGCGACGGTGAGGTTGCCGCCGCGGACCGGCGGCCCGTCGGCGGCCGGGGTCGTGCCGGCGCTGCCCATGCAGCCGGCGAGCAGGGTGGCCGCGGCGGCGAGGGCGGCGAGCAGGGGAGTTCTCTTCATGGGCGCGTCGATCCTGTGTGGGGGAGGGCGGGCAGGTCGGGGTTGGCGGCGAGCAGCCGCCGGGTGTAGTAGTGCCGCGGGGAGAGCCGGATCTCGTCGGGTGTCCCGGTTTCGATCAGCTCGCCGCGGTACATCACGCCGACGCGGTCGGCGACCGACAGCACGAGGCTGAGGTTGTGGGTGATGAACAGCAGGCTGAGCGTGCGGGTGCGGCGCAGGTCCAGCAGCAGGTTCATGACCTGGCCCTGCACCGAGACGTCGAGGGCCGACGTCGGCTCGTCGGCGACGATCAGCTCGGGCCCGGCGGCGATCGCCCGCGCGATGGAGACGCGCTGCCGTTGCCCGCCGGACAGCTGCGACGGCAGCTTCCCGGCGGTGTCCTTCGGCAGGCCGACCTCGTCGATGAGGTCGGCTACGCGGCGGTCCAGCTCGGCGCCGCGCAGCGGGGTCAGTTCCTTCAGCGGCTCGGCGATGATCCGCGCGGCGGTGTGCCGGGGGTCCAGGGAGCTCTGCGGGTCCTGGAAGATGAGCTGGACGCGGCGGCGGAACGCCCGCTCGTCGCCCGTCAGCCCGCCGGGCGTGATCCCGTGCGCCCCGAAGACGATCGTGCCGGACGTCGGCGGTTCCAGCGCGCTCACCAGCCGGCCGAGGGTGGACTTGCCGGAGCCGGATTCGCCGACCAGGCCGAAGAATTCGCCGGGCGGGATCTCCAGGGAGACCTCCCGCACCGCTTCGACCCGGTGTCCTTTCCGGCCGTACACTTTGGACACCGCGGTGATGCGCAGCGGCGACCCGTCGTGGTCTTTTCGCGGATGTGGCTTCAGCGTCCGGGTTTCGACGGCTTCGGTCGCTTCGCCCGCCATGACGGATTCGAGCAGGGCGGGGGAGATGGTGGGGAACCCGTCGCGGCGGTCGACGCCGAGCTGCGGCACGCAGCCGAGCAGCGCCCGGGTGTACGGGTGCTTCGGCCGCGTCAAGACCTCGTCGCGCGAGCCCACCTCGACCAGGCGGCCGCGGTACATCACCGCGATCCGGTCGGCGACCTGCGCGGCCACGCCCATGTCGTGGGTGATGAACACGCAGGCGGTGCCGTGGTCGCGGCGCACGCGGTCGAAGAGCGTGAGGATCTCCGCCTGCGTGGTGACGTCGAGCGCGGTGGTCGGCTCGTCGGCGATCAGCAGGTCCGGGTCGGCCATCAGGGCCAGCGCGATCATCACGCGCTGCTGCATGCCGCCGGACATCTGGTGCGGGTACAGCCGCAGGATCCGGTCGGTGTCGGTGAGGCCGACCTCGGTCAGCAGCCGCTTCGCCTTGGCTTCGGCCCGCTTGCGCAGCGGGCTGCCGCGGCGGGCGGCCTGGCCGGGCAGCGACCCGGGTTCGCGGTAGGCCTCGGCCAGCTGGTGGCCGACGCGGCGGCTCGGGTTCAGCGAGTCGAGGGCCTCCTGGAAGACCATGCCGATCCGCGGCCCGCGGTAGGCACGCATCGCGTCGGCGGGCAGCTTCGCCAGGTCCACGCCGTCGAAGGCGATTTCGCCGCGGGTGCGCACGGGGGCGACGAATTCGAGCAGGCGGATGATGGACAGGGCGGTCACGGTCTTGCCGCTGCCGGACTCGCCGACCACGCAGAGCGTCCGCCCTTGCCCGAGATCGAGGGAGAGCTCCCGCACGAGTTCGCGTTCGGTGTCGTCGGTGACGACGCCGACGGTGAGCTCCCGGATTTCGAGCAGCGTCATGGGTTCCCCTTCCTCGCGCCCGCTTGATGAGGGCGGGCCGGACTGCCGGGCACCGGCAGGGGTAGTTCTACGCATGTTGACACTGGCCGGTGGTCGTGTCAATGGTTTTATTCTACAAACGTAGGAAGTTGAAATATCACGGGTTTTTGTTGCTGTGCGGGGAAATTCGGCTCTGGACTCTTTTATCTACGCATGTAGAGTGTCCGGGTCGAACACAAGGAGGACGACGTGACGCCCACCCCCGCCGCGCCCGAGAAGATCGTGGAAACCGCCACCGGCTACATGGCCGCCCAGCAGCTCTTCGCCGCCAACCGGATCGGCCTGTTCCCGGCGCTGGCGGCCGGCCCGCTCGGCCCGGTCGAGCTGGCCGAGCGCACCGGCAAGCCGGAGAAGATCGTCCGGATCCTCGGCGATGCCCTCGCCGCGCGCGGCCTGCTGTCCCGCGTGGACGGTCGCTACGCGCTCACCCCCGACACGGCCGAATACCTCGGCGGGGAAGGTCTGGATCTCGCCCCGTTCCTGACCTTCCTCGAGACCATCAGCTACCCGCACTGGCTGCAGTTCGCGCACACCACCGACACCGGCGAGCCCGGCGACCTCGACCTCGACGGCGACCGCTGGACGACCTTCCTTGGCGGGGTCATGGTGTACAACGCCCTGCACGCGCGCATGCTGGCGCGCAACTTCGACTTCGGGGGGTACAAGAGCCTCCTGGACCTGGGCGGCCTTTCCGCCGAGTTCGCGCTGCAGGCCCTCCAGGCGAACGACGTCCTGCGGGCGACCTTCGTCTACGACCCGAGGTCGGTGGACTCGGTCACCGCGGCCGTCGCGGAGTTCGCCGGCCGGACGACCGTCACCGGCGCGGCGACCCCGGACGCCGAACCCGGTGGCGAGTTCGACCTCGTCATGGTCAACCACGTGGTCCACCGGTTCTCCGTCGACGAGAACCGGGCCATCCTGCGGCACGCGCGGGCCGCGGCGGCGCCGGGCGCCCGGCTGCTGCTGCTGGACTTCTTCCTCGACGAGGACGACTCGCCGCGGGCGCTGGACGCGCTGCACGCGGGGGAGTACCTGGTCATCGACGGGACGGTGGTGTACCCCGAGCGGGACGTCCGGGGCTGGCTGGCCGGGGCCGGGTGGCGCCCGGTGGACCGGCTCACGCTGCCGGGTTCGCCGCGGGTGCTCGTCGCGGAGGCGGTGTGACCATGGGTCTCGACCCCGCGGTGCGGGAACTGCTGGCCCGCAGCCCCGACGGGCCCGCCCGCCCGATGACGGCCGCCGAGCTGCGGGCGGCGTTCGCGGCGGCGCGGCCGGAGCCCGGCCCGGTGGCGCCGGTGGCTTCGGTGACCGAGGTGGCCGTGCCCGGCCCGGGCGGTGACCTGCGCGTCCGGCTGTACCTGCCGGACGCGCCCGGCCCGGTGCCGGTGTTCGTGTGGATCCACGGCGGTGGCTGGACGATCGGCTCGATCGACGAGAACGAGGTCGCCTCCCGCGCGGTGTGCGCGGCGGCGTCGGTCGCGGTCGCGGCCGTCGAGTACCGCCTCGCGCCGGAGGACCCGTACCCGGCGGCGCCCGCGGACTGCTACGCGGTGCTGGAATGGCTGGCGGCGGGCGGCGCCGGCCCGGCG
Organism: Amycolatopsis sp. Hca4; assembly: GCF_013364075.1. Taxonomy (GTDB): domain Bacteria; phylum Actinomycetota; class Actinomycetes; order Mycobacteriales; family Pseudonocardiaceae; genus Amycolatopsis. The sequence continues at coordinate 1,778,376 of NZ_CP054925.1, read as the reverse complement.
GTTTCGCCGTCCCGGATCGCGATCGGCGGCGAGAGCGCCGGCGGCAATCTGTCCACAGTGGTCTCCCTGATGGCCCGCGACCGCGGCGGCCCGCCGATCGCGGCGCAGGTGCTGGTCTGCCCGGTGTTCGGCCACCCCGACGACGGCCACGCGTCCTATGTGGACTTCGCGACCGGCTACGGCATGACGGCCGACGCGATGCGGTTCTTCTTCGCCCAGTACGCCCCGCCTTCGTTCGACGACCCCTACGTGCTGCCGTCGCGGGCCGGTGACCTCACGGGCCTGCCGCCGGCGCTGGTGCTGACGGCGGAGTACGACGTCCTGCGTGACGAGGGGGAGGCGTTCGCCCGCCGGCTGGCGGAGGCCGGGGTGGCGGTGGACCGGCACCGGTACGCCGGGCAGATCCACGGTTTCTACGGGTTGTACACGGACCTGCTCGCGTCGGCGCGCTCGCACGCGGAAGTGGCCGCGTACCTGCGGGGGATCTTCGCCTGAGGTCAGGGGCGGGTGAGGCGGTCCAGGAGGGACTCCAGGTGCCGGTGCTGGAGGTCGATCGTGGAGAACTCACCCGCCACCAGGCTCATCACGTTGGCGCCGGCGTTGAGCAGGACGATCTCGTCGACGATCTGCTCGTCGGGGGTTTCGGTGACGATGTCGCCGTCTTCGCGGCCCTCGGCGAGGAAGCGGTGCAGCAGCCCACGCCATTCGCGGACGTGCTCGAGGTACTTGTCGTGCATCCGCTGGTTGCCCAGCGACATCTGCCAGAAGACGAGCAGCACCCGCCCGGCGGTGATCCGCTCTTCGTCGATGGGCATGGACGACACGCAGATCTCGCGCAGCGCGGTGAGCCCCCGCAGACCGTCGAGTTCGACGTATTGGCGCATCATGTCCAGGGCCCGCTCGTAGGTGGCCGCGATGATGTCTTCCTTGCTGGGGAAGTACAGCTTGAGCGCCCCGTTGGCGAACCCGGCGGCGGCGGCGATCTCCCGCATGGTGGCGGCTTCGATCCCGCCCCGCACGATCAGGTCCCAGGTGACGTCGACGATGTCGCTGCGCCGCTGGTCGTGGTCGATGATCTTGGGCACCCGGCACCTCCCGCACTGGTTTCTCTACCAGTGTAGGAGAAAGTGTGCGCGCGAACAGTACCGGGGTCAGCGCCCGCGCACCCCACCGGTCGGCTCGCGTACCCAGCCGGTCGGCTTGCGTACCGAAACGGTCGGCCTGCGTACCCAGCAGGTCGGTTCGCCGGATACGCAAGCCGACCCTCTAGGTACGCGAGCCGACTCTCTAGGTACGCAAGCCGACCCTTTGGGTACGCAAGCCGACCCTCTGGGTGCGGGACGGGGTCAGCGCCGGAATACGCGCCGGCCGGCGAACCACGTCTCCACGACTTTCGTCCCGGCTACCTCCGCCGTCCGGAAGGGATTGCGGTCCAGGACCACGAAGTCCGCCGACCGGCCCGGGGTCAGCGCGCCCGTCACGTCGTCCAGGCCGCACGCCCGGGCGCCGCCCAGGGTGAACGCCTCGATCGCCTCGGCCAGGGTGATCGCCTGCTCCGGCCAGAGCGCCCCCGGCCGACGTCCGTGCGGGTCCGCACGCGTCACCAGGCCCGCGATGCCCTCCCAGGCGTTCGGCGACTCGCTCACCGGCCAGTCCGAGCCGCCCGCCACCAGTGCGCCGGTGTCCAGCAACGTGCGGTTCGGCTGCATCCGCGCCGCCCGGGCGGGCGGCAGCACCTCCGCGATCGCCTCCGGGATCACCCCCGGCACCCACAGGAACGGCGAGATGTCCGCCGCGACGCCCAGCTCGGCGAACCGCGGGAGGTCGTCCGGGTGCACGAACTGCCCGTGCGCCACCTGGAACCGCGTGTCGGCGTACCCGGCCGCGCGCACCTGCTCGACCGCGTCCAGGAACTGCCGCACCGACGCGTCGCCCGTGCAGTGGACCTTCGCCGAGAAGCCCGCGGCCGCCGCCTTCAAGAGCCAGCCGGTCAGTTCGGCCGGGGGCATCGTCGTGGCGCCGTGGAAGCAGCTGCCGTGGGTTTCGTCGGGCAGGTACGGCTCCAGGAACGCCGCCGTGCGGGTCGGCGGCACGCCGTCGAGGAAGATCTTCACGAAGTCCGGCCGGTGGTGCTCGGTGCGGTACTCGCCGGCGAGCTCCAGCAGGGGCGCCCCGACCGGGTCGAAGCCGAAGATCGGGTCGTTGACCAGCAACGACGACACCACCCAGGCGTCGAGTTCGCCGGCCAGGTCCAGCGAGCGGAGCGCGCCGAGGATGTCGGTCGAGACCCCGGCGTCCTGGAACGCGGTGACGCCGAAGCCGTGCAGCACCTCGATCGCCCGCCGGGACGCCCGCCGGTGCTGCTCCGGGGTCGGCCCGGCGATCACGCGCTCGACCAGCACCCCGGCGGCCTCCAGCAGCAGCCCGCTCGGCTCGCCGCCGTCGCGGACGACGACCCCGCCCGGCGGGTCCGGTGTCGCCGCGGTGATCCCGGCCAGCTCCAGTGCCCGGCTGCTCACCCAGCGGTTGTGCCTGCTGTCGTCCGACAGGGACACCGGGCGCCCGCCCGCGGCTTCGTCCAGCGCCCGCCGGGCCGCCGGAACCGACAGCTCGGCGACCAAGGTGGACGCCCAGGCGCCGCCGGTGAGCCATTCGTCCGGTCCCAGCGACGCGGCCCGCGCGCGGACGGCGGCCAGGATGTCCTCGATCCCGGCGTCCGCGCCGAAGGTGAGCTCGAACAGCTCCGCCCGTCCGGCCATCGCGTGGTGGTTGTGCACGTCCACGAGCCCCGGCATGACGAACGCGCCACCGAGGTCGAGCACCTCGGTGCCCGGGCCGGCGACGTCGTCGACGACCTTGCCGCCGGTCACGGCCAACGACGACGCCCAGGGCCGCGTGCTGTCCAATGTGTACACGACGGCGTTCGCCAGCACCAGGTCGGCGGCCACGGTCAGCTCTCCGCCGGGTCGTACCCGGCCGGGTGGACGGTGGTGCTCAGCAGCCGCCCGTGCGCACCGAAGGTGAAGTGTGCCGGCCGCTCGCCGGTGGCATCGAGTCCGAAGAGGACACCGTGCGAGCGCAGGGCGCGGGCGTTGCGGTGGTCCGCGACGGTCACCGACGCGCACGGGATGACCTTCTCGCGCCAGGTGAAGACGTGGATGCCGGGCCGCAGCCGGTAGACGGTGTTCTCGTCGGTGTCGGCGAGGCCGCGCTCGGGCCCGGCGAGGCACTGCCAGGTGTACCAGTGCGGGCTCAGGTAGACGTGCTCGTAGGCGTGCTCGCGGCTGTAGACCCACAGGACCCGGCGCCCGATCAGGGCGGTGCTCGGCGCCATCGGCTCGCCGCGGACGTCGAAGCCGTCGATGGTCGCGGGCCGGAACTCCTGGGTGACGCGCGGGGTGCCGTGGTCGCCGATCGTCGTGGTGACCACCAGCGCCCGGCCGTCCCGCAGGTCCAGGAAGAGCGACACGGCCTCGCGCGCGTCCGGCGACGGGTGGTGCTGGACGTAGTAGAGGTCGTCGTCGACGAGGAACGTCTCGCCGGCCGCGATCTCCGCGTCGACGACCCGGCCGGGGCCGCCGTCGTCGTCGCGCAGCACGAAGGAGCGGCCGCGCAGGTCGTCGACGACCGGCGCCTTGTCGGCGTCGAAGCCGGGGGCGAGGCCGTCGAGCGGCAGCCAGGTGGAGGTGTCCGAAAGGGTCATCGTGTCCTCAATGTGCGCAGTGGTCGCCGGCCGGGAGGTCGAGCGCGGGGTTGCGGTCGAGGAACCCGGACGGCCGGAACAGGAACCCGGAGCGGTCGACCGGCATCACCGGCCAGTCTTCGGGGCGGGGCACGTGGGTCGGGCCGAACACGTGCCACAGCACGAGGTCGGTGTCGACGAGGTCGCGGTCGGCGGCCGTCCACGCCGGCAGGCCCGCGCCACCGGGGTGGGCGTTGGGGCGGTCGCCGGCCGGGAACCGCTCGTCCTCGCGGTACGGCGTCGCCCACAGGTGCTGCGTGGCGAAGGTGGCGCGGGCGTGCACGGTCGCCTCCGGCTGCGCCATCAGCGTCGCCGAGGGCCGCGGCACCAGCTGGTAGGCGGTCGGCTTGCCGAGCCGGTTGACCCGCGACGCGCTGCGGACCTCCCAGACGCGGGCGCGGGCCGGGTCGGCCCGGCGCATCGCCTCGCGTTCGGTCCGCAGCGGCGTGGTCTTCCAGGTGAACGCGTTGCCGTACGGGTTGCGCGGGCCGGTCGGCACGCCTTCGACGTCGACTTCGTGCAGGCTGGTGCGGTCGCCGTCGACCTCGACGTCGAGGCGCGCGCAGAACAGGTGCTGGTGGACCGGCGCGAACAGGCCGGGCGCCAGCTCGGTGGCGTGCGGCTGGTCCTGCCCCGGTGTCCCGGCGCCGCAGAAGACGATGCCGGTGGCCTTCGCCTCGAACTCGATCGAGCCGTCGAGGTGGAAGTACCAGTAGTGGCCGTAGTCGTAGTTGCCGATGGTGGAGATCGACGACACCACCAGCCGCCGCGACCGCCGGACCTCGGGCCGCCCGGCCAGGTCGGTGTGCTTCCAGAGGATGCCGTCGTCTTCCTCGTGCAGGCAGACCGCGCGCGGGATCTCGACCGGCTCGCCGCGGTCGTCGGCCACCCAGGCCGGGAAGTAGCGGATCTCGCCGACGCAGTCGCAGCCCAGGCGCAGGTCGTTGCCGTTCTTGCCGAACTGGTACTCGCCGGCGTCGAAGTAGCTGATCCAGAACCGGCCGGGTGCGACGTCCCCGTACGGGACCACCATCTCCGGGACGGACGCCCGGTACAGGACCGGCCGGTCCTGGAAGCCGACCTGGTGCAGCGTCAGCCCTTCGCGGGCGTTGAACCCGATGCGCAGCCGCCAGCCCTCCCAGCTCACCTCGGCGCCCTCGACGGTGAAGCTCGGCCCGGCGGGCTGGGTGATCTCGACCGGCTTGAGCGTCGTCCGTGCCGGGACGCCGGTGTACCGCCCGCTCTCGGCGGGCACCGGGACGTCCCCCTCGTCCTCGACGCGCAGCACGCGCTGCTCGGTCAGGTTCAGGTGCACGACCAGGCCTTCGACCGGGTGCGCCCACGGGCTGTCGCCGGCGTCTTCCCGCAGGAAGGTCAGGGAACGCATGACGCGGCCGGTCTCGTCCTCGCGCCCGAAGTAGCCGGGTGCGAGCGGTGCGCAGAAGGCGTGCTCGATCCGGTCGGCGAGGCCGCGCCGGGCCATCGCGGCCTGCCACTGCGCCGACGCCTTCGTCAGCCGTTCGGCCAGCGCGTACTCCTCGAACAGGTACGACGGCTGTCCGTCGGCCTCGGCCCAGTCGTCCCAGGACACCAGCTCGCCCCCGGTCACCGAGACGACGGCCTCGCCGGCGCGGCCGGTGGCGGTGTCGAGGAGCGTGTACCGGATCCGGCGGTCGCCACCGCCGGCGCGCACCTCCGCCTTGGCGGGTTCGACCGGCAGGACCTGCGGGACCCGGATCGTGGCGCCGGCCAGCCCGGCCGCGGCGAGGATCGCGCGGCCGGCGGACAGCTCGGCGGCGGTCAGCGGGTCGAGGGGGTGCGGCGTGCTCACCCTGACGAGTCTCGGCCCCGTGCGCCGTGCGCGCCATCGGCCCTGCGGCGCCGGACAACAACGCTGCGCTCGCGGCCAACCGCCCGGCGGCCGCCCGCGGTCAGGATGGGCGCATGCGAACCGAACTCGCCGGGAAGGCGGTGCTGGTGACCGGCGGCGCGTCCGGCATCGGCCTGGCCTGCGCCGAGGCGTTCCGCGCCGAGGGCGCGCGCGTCGGCGTCGTCGACCGCCGGGCCGGTCCCGGCGTCGTCGAAGCGGACGTCACCGACGAACCCGCGCTGGCCGCCGCGGTCGACGCGGTGGCCCGTGACTTCGGCGGCCTCGACGCCGTGGTCGGCTGCGCCGGGATCTCCGGCCCGGTCGGCACCCCGCTGTCCGCGACCACGGCCGCCGACGTCGCCCGGGTGCTCGCGGTGAACGTCACCGGGCAGTTCCTGCTGGTCAAGCACGCGCTGCCGTGGCTGGACGAGGGCGGCGCGGTGGTCCTGCTCGGCAGTGACTCGGCGTTCACGGCGGCGCCGGGCATGGTGCCCTACTGCGCGTCCAAGGGCGCGGTGGTCGCGATGACCCGCGCGCTGGCCGTCGAGGTGCCGGGCATCCGGGTCAACTGCGTCTGCCCGTCGGTGGTGGACACGCCGATGGCGCGCGCCGACCTCGGCGCCCTCCTGGACGACCCGGCGTTCCCGGTGCAGGCGGCCGTCGATGTCGCCCGGCAGGTGCTGTTCCTCGCGTCCCCGGCTTCGCGGCCGGTCAACGGCCAGGCCCTGCTGGCCGACTTCGGGATGTCGGCGCGTTCGGCGTTCCCCGCTTAAGAGAGGATCCAGAGTGGACTCATCAGGCAAGGTCGTCGCGATCACCGGCGGCGGCACGGGCATCGGCGCGGCGGTGGCCCGCCGGTACGCGGGCGAAGGCGCGCGCGTGGTCGTGCTGGGCCGGCGTCGCGAACCCCTCGAGGAGGTGGCCGCGGAAACCGGCGCGCACGTCATCACCGGTGACGCGAGCGTCCGCGAAGACGCCGAAAGCGCCGTCGCCGAGATCATCGGCAAGTACGGACGGCTGGACGTCGTGGTGGCCAACGCCGGCGGCCATGGCCTGTCGTCGGTGGTCGACACCGGCGACGACGAGTGGGAACTGGCCCTGCGCTCGAACCTCTCCAGCGCGTTCGTGTTCTGCCGGGCCGCGCTGCCGTCGCTGGTCGAGACGGGCGGGCAGGTGGTCGTGGTGTCGTCGCTGGCCGGGTTGTTCGCCGGGCCGAACGTCGCCGGCTACACGGTGGCGAAGCACGCGCTCATCGGCCTGACGCGCTCGATCGCCCGCGACTTCGGGCCGCGCGGGGTGCGGGCGAACGCGGTGTGCCCCGGCTGGGTCCGAACCCCGATGGCGGACGGCGAGATGGACCAGTTCGCCGCGGCGGCTGGCTTCACCGGCGGCCACGACGAGGGCTACCGCCGCGTGACGGCCGAGGTCCCGCTGCGCCGCCCCGCCGAGCCCGGGGAGATCGCGGCGATCGTCCGGTTCCTGGGCTCGGCGGAGTCGTCGTACATCACCGGCGCGGTGATCGTCGCCGACGGCGGGGCCCACGCCGTGGACCTGCCGACCCTGGCCTTCGAGCGCGCCGGGATGTGAGTCAGGACCCGAGGTAGGCGGAGTGCAGGGTGGCGGGGGAGTCGAGGAGGGTCCGGGCGTCACCGGTGTAGGTGACGCGGCCCGACGAGACCACCACCGCCTCCTGCGCGACGCCGAGTGCCAGGTGGGTGAACTGCTCCACCAGCAGGATCGCCGCACCCTCGGCCGCGAACCGCGTCACGACCGGCAGCAGGCGGGTGAAGACCACCGGCGCCAGGCCCAGCGACATCTCGTCGATGAGCAGGTACGCCGGGCGCGTGGCGAACGCCCGCGCCAGCACGACCATCTGCTGCTCGCCGCCGGACAGCAGGGCCGCGGGGGAGTCGCGCCGCTTCGCCAGCTCGGGGAACAGCTCGAGGACCTCGTCGACGACCGCGGGCGTGCGGGCGGTCAGGCGGAGGTTCTCCAGCACCGTCAGGCCGGGGAACACCGCGCGGCCCTGTTCGATGTGGGCCAGTCCGAGCCGGGCCCGCGCCACCCGGGAATGCCGGGTGACGTTCACCCCGCCCAGGTGGACGCTGCCCGCCGACGGCGCCACCACGCCCGACACCGCCTCCAGCAGGCTCGTCTTCCCGGCGCCGTTGGGCCCGAACAGCGCCGTGATCCGGCCCGGTTCGAGGACCAGGTCGACGTCGCGGATGACCGGGCCGGCCCCGCGCGTCACCGTCAGCCCGTGGACTCGCAACGCGTTCACAGCAGCTCCGTTTCGCCCATGTACGCCTTCAGCACGGCCGGATCGGCCAGGACGTCGGCCTGCGGCCCGCTCGCCAGCACCCGGCCGAAGTCGAGCACGGTGAGCGTGTCGCAGACCGACCGGACGAGGTCGAGGTCGTGCTCGATGAGCAGCACCGACACCCCGAACCGCGCGGGCACCTGCCGCAGCCGCCGCCCGAACGCCACGTGCTCCTCGTGCGGCAAGCCGGCGGCGGGTTCGTCGAGCAGCAGCACCCGCGGCTTCGCGAGCAGGTGCCCGACCACCTCGACGAGCCGCCGCGCGCCCGCGTCGACCCGCGACAGCGGCGTCCGCGCCGCCGGGCAGCCGAAGAACACCAGCGCGCCGTCGAGCTCGCGGCCGGTGAGCCGCCGCCGGGCGACGAACCGGACGTAGGCGCCGACGGTGAGGCCGGGCGGGACGCGGTCCTGCTGGAACGTCCGCCGCAGGCCGGCACGGGCCCGCCGGGCCGGCGATCCGGTGAGCGGCCGTCCGCCGAGGGTGGCGGTGCCGGTGGCCCGGGGCAGGAAGCCGCTGATCGCGTCGACCAAAGTGGACTTCCCGGCGCCGTTCGGGCCGATCACGCCGAGGATCCCGTGTTCCGGCACCGTGATGTCCACTTCGGACAACGCGGTGACGTGCCCGAAGGAGACGCTCAGCCCGCGGACCTCGAGCACCGGGTCGCCGGGTGGTAGCGGCGCGACGTCGGGGACGGGTTCGGTGAGCCCGACCCCGGCGGTCCGGCCGGAGCGGCGGCGGTACCACAGGGCCCGCACGGCGGTGCCGAGGTTGCCGCGGCCGGTCAGGGCCTGGACGCCGAGCACGCCGAAGACGACGAAACCCCAGTCCTGCGGCACGCCCCAGCGTTTGAGCAGCTCGGGCACGGCGACCCAGAGCAGCGCGCCGAACACGGCCATGTCGATCAGGTGCGCGCCGGACATGATGGCCAGCACGTACAGCGCGAGGGACTGGATGGCGGTGAAACTGGCCGGGAAGGCCAGTCCGACCTGGCCGGTGAGCAGGCCGCCGCTGATCCCGCCGAGGGCGGCGCTGACCGCGAAGGCGGTGAGCTTCGACGTCCGCACGCCCGCGCCGACCGCCGCGGTCCCGCGCTCGGAGAAGGCCACGAGGTGCCAGCTGCTGCCCCACCGCCCGCGCCGCAGGAAGTGCACGACCAGCCCGCAGGCGACGAGCACCAGCACGGCGAACAGGAAGTAGGAGCGGTCGTCGGAGAACGCTTCGGGCCGCTCGACGGAGAGACCTTCGGTGGCGCCGGGGAATTGAATCTGCACGAGCGTGAGATCGGCGGCCGCGGCGAGCCCGAGGGTGACGACGGCGAGGGTGATGCCCCGCAGCCGCAGCGCGGGCAGCCCGACGAGCACCCCGGCCACGGCGGCGGCGAGACCGCCGAGCAGCAGCCAGGTGCCGAACCCGCCGGGCACGCCGGCCACGTTGCAGGCGGAGACGACGAACGCGCCGACGGCGGCGAAGGTCAGCTGGCAGAGCGAGATCATCCCGGCGGTCCCGGTGACGACCCCGAGCCCGAGCAGCGCGATGGCCGCGACGACGGCACTGACCCCGAGGTACACGAAGTACCCGGCGAGCCCGACGCTGAGCGCGTAGCCGACGGCGACCGCCGCCGCGGCGACGGCGAACGGCACGAGCCTCTCAGCGAGCCGCATCCCACACCTCCTTGCGCTGCGTCCACAGCAGCAGGGCCACGATCACCAGGAACGGGAGGAAGTACCGCAGCACCGACAGCCGGTCGCTCTGCGCGACCGCGCCCTGGGCCATGCCCAGCACCAGGCCGCCGAGCACCGCCAGGTCCAGCCGCCGGAAGCCGCCCAGCAGGGCCGCCGCCGCGGCCGGGACGACCAGCATCGCCAGCGAGGTCGGGTCGTTCGACTGCGACGGCGCCACGATCGAGACCGCCAGGGTCGCGATCACCCCGGTGGCCGTCCACACCCCGACCGACAGCGGCCGGGCCGGGATGCCCAGCAGCTCCGCTGTCGTCGGGCGCTCCGACAGGGCCCGCAGGCGCACGCCCAGCGCTGTCCGGGCCAGCACCGCCCGGCAGGCGAGGGCGACCAGGACCGCCAGCGCGACCGTGAGCACCGTGACCTGGCTGACCACCACCCCGCCGATCGTGAACGCCGGCCCGGCCAGCAGCGGGTGGAACGGCTGCGGCTTGTTCCCGAACAGGATGAACGCCAGCGAGATCAGCAGCAGGAGCACCGCGACCGTCGTCGCCGAGCGCGTGCCGGTGTCGGCCTCGGCCAGCCAGGTGGCGACGATCCAGCCGAGCACCGCGCTCAGCGCGCCGCCGAGCAGGATGCCAGCCAGGGTGGCCAGCCACGACGGGACACCGAGGTGGACGGCGAGGAAGACGGCGACGTAGCAGCCGAACATCCCGGTCGCGGACTGGGCGAAGTTGACCACCCGCACCAGCCGCGACATCAGGGTCAGGCACACCGCGAGCACCGCGTAGAGCCCGCCGGCGGCCAGACCGGCCAAAGCGCCCTGCAGCATCGACGTCCTCCTACTGCTGGGGGATCCGGAGCCAGTCCTGCGCCACGAGCTCCCACTTGCCGGCGCCGGTGGCGAGCTTGATCGGCCAGCCCGCGGTGTTGTCGTGGTGTGCCTGCGCGGGCCCGAACACGTACGGCGTGCCGACCATCGGGTCGCTGATCGGCTGCATCTCGCGCAGCGCCTTCGACACCGTCTCGCGCGTGATGTCGCCCTTCATCCCGCGCAGCACGGCGAGGAAGTACTTCGCCGCCAGGTAGCCGCCCTGGCTGAACGACGTCAGCGGGATCCCGTTCTTCGCCATCAGCTCCCGCCAGTCCTTGTTGGCCGGGGCGGCCGCGTCGGTGAACGGGTAGAACTCGGCCGGAACGTACACGCCGGCGCCCGCGTTCGAGATCGCCTTGGCGTAGTTCTCGCTGTAGACGCTGGTCAGCAGGAGCCAGGTGACGTCGGTCCAGCCCTGCGCCTGCGCGGCCTTGAGCTGGCCGATCGAGTCCGGTTCCACCGGGTTGACGGTGATCGCCTTGCAGCCCGCCGCCCGCGCCTTGACGATGTAGGGCGTGTAGTCCGACCCTCCATAGGGGACGGTCGAGTCGACGTACTTCAGCTTCTTGCCGGTGATCTTCGTCCACTCCGCGATGGCCGCCTGGTACGCCGGCAGCGTGTTGCCGGCGATCTCCAGCAACGCGCAGATGTCGTCCTGCTTCAGCACTTCCGAGCCGTAGAGCAGGGTGAGCGTCATGTCGTGGAACGGGCCGACGTTGACCGGCGCGATGTTCGGGCTGGAGAAGCACGCCGGGTCGACGCCGACGCCCGGCATCGACAGGATCTTCTGCTGCTCGTAGTACTTCTCGTTGATCTCGCACTCGATCAGGCTCGACGAACCGACGAGCGCGACGGCCTGGTCGCCGCCGACCACTTCGCGGGCGGCCGCCGCGGCGGCCGCCGGGTCGCCCTTGTCGTCGATCGCCTTGTACTCGATCTTGCGGCCGCCGACACCGCCGGCCGCGTTGGCCGCGTCGAACACGGCTTTCGCGGCCTGGGACGCCTCCGGGAAGGTGGCCGCGCCGGACAGCGCATTGACCGAACCGACCACGATCGGGCCGTTCGCGCCGGCTTCGGAACCGGCGCAGCCAGCGGCCGCCAGCAGGACGGCGATCGCGAGTACGGGCAGGGTTTTTCTCATTGCTGCTCCCGGAGGGCGGCCACGACGGGCGCGGAGTCGACGATCTGCTCGAAGGACACGACCTCGCCGCTCGCGAAGCGCCACAGGTGCGCGACGCGGGCGGTGAAGGACCGGCCGGTCCGGCGGTGGGTACCGGTGTAGGTGCCGACGCCGACCACCGCGTCCCCGGCGTCGAGCAGGTCGCCGAGGGTGAAGCGGTAGCCGTCCCAATCCCGGCCGATGGCCTCGAACACGTGCTCGCGCACCTCGTCCGGGCCGGTGTAGGTGCCGGCGTAGGGGAACCCGGCCGCCTCGGTCCACGTCGTCCCGGGGCCGAGCGGGGCGAGCATGCCGGGCAGGTCGCCGGCGTCGCTGGCGGCGTAGTGCGCGCGGATGACGTCCACATTGGACACGAGTGGCTCCTTCAGACGGGTTGGGCGTCGGGGTAGGCCACCGCGCCCAGCGGGTAGATGTGCCCGCCGGCGCGGGAGTGCTCGGATTCCCCGTCGCCGGTCAGGCCGAGGAACACGCCGGTGGTGCGCAGGGCGTAGCCGAGGTCGTGCAGCCAGACGCTCGCCACGGCGATCCGGAACTCGCGGAAGCAGAACAGGTACAGGCCGTCGGCGAACTTCCACACGGTCGAGAGGTCCATGTCGCCGTGGCCGCGCTGCACGCCTTCCAGGCACTGCCAGGCGTAGCGCTGCGAAGAGACGTAGACGTGTTCGTAGAGGTGGTCGGGGCTGTAGCGGTAGAGGTTCCGCTTGCCGATCAGGTCGCGCGACGGCCCGGGCACGGCCTCGGACGGTTCGCCGCCGTCGGTGACTCCCGCCCGGAAGTCCTGCGAAACGCGGGGAACGCCGTCGACGTCCTCGGCGCCGATCACCGAGCGGACGGCGAGGGCGCGATGGGTGGCCGTCGAATACACGACGGTGAGCGCTTCGCCGTCGACGCTGGTGAGCGGCAGGTTCACGAAGAAGACGTCGTCGCGCACGGCGACGGCGTCGTAGGGGTCTTCGACGCCGTTGCACACGACGTGCCCGGCGTCCTTGAAGGTCAGCGCGAGGGTTTCGCCGTCGTCGAGGGTGATCGTGACGTCCCGGCCGGTGAGGTCGGCGTTCGGCAGCCGGTAGGTGGCGATGCCGGCCGCGAACTCGTCGTAGGTGCGCCAGTCGTCGGAGGGGGCTTCGGGCATGGCCTCATCGTCGGGCGGCCCCGTGGTCCGGGCGAGCGGTCACGCGCTGGCGGGCAACTACCGGACGCTGACGGTCAACTCACGGCGCAGCTCGCTCGGCGCCCGGCCGAACGCGTTCTTGAACACCCGGCTGAAGTGCGCGGCGTCGACGAACCCCCACCGGGCGGCGATGGCCGCGACCGGGCGGCCGGCGTGCACCGGGTCCAGCAGGTCGCGGCGGCAGTGCTCGAGCCGCCGGGTGCGGATCCAGCCGGAGACGGTGGTGCCCTGCTCCTGGAACAGCCCGTGCAGGTGGCGGGTCGAGATGAAGTGCTCGGCGGCGATCCGCGCCGGGGTGAGGTCGGTCGACTGCAGGTTCGCGTCGATGTGGGCGCGGATGCGGCGCATCAGCTCGTGGTGCGGGTCAGCGTTCGCGCGCGCGAGGTCCAGTTCGGTGGCGACCAGGGTGGACAGCAGGTCGACGGCGCTGTGCGCCAGCCGCGCGCCCGCGGGGCCCGCGAGCTGCTCGAGGTTGCCACCGAGCTGGGCGAGGAACGGCACGACGACGTTGCCGACGCCCTCCTTGCCCGACATCCGGACGGCGGTCAGCCGCCCGACCAGCTCGGCGGGCAGGTCGATCAGCCGCTGCGGGAACATCACGACGAGGGTGCGGAAGTCCTCTTCGAACACCAGCGAGTACGGCCGGTGCGTGTCGTAGAGGGCGACGTCGCCGGGGCGCAGCACGGCCTGCCGGTCGTCCTGCACCAGCAGCCCGGTGCCGGCCAGGATCAGGCTCAGCTTGTAGTAGCGGCGCTCGGCGCGCGCGATCAGCTCCGGCGTGCGCTCCACGACGTGGGGCGAGGCGGTGACCTCGGAAACCTGCACGTCATCGGCCACCGACGAGCGGATCCGGCCGCGGAACCCGTCACCGCCCGCGGTCACGTGCAGCGGCACGAAGGAGTGGGAGACCGCGGCGCGGAATTCGGTGAAGTCGCGGGCGATGAGGGTCGTCGGGGCAGGCACGGTCACCTCGCAGCGTCGGGAGGAGGTAGCGTCGTATACGATAAGCGATACGATCTCCGGCGACAATGCTCGGCCTGCTTGCGCCCTCGGGTTCGCTGGTGCCGGTGACCCTTTCGCGCCGCCGGAAACATCGATCGGCGAGATTCCTTCGAAAGTGGGCCGCGGGCGTGTGGACGGGTGTTTTCGGATTGCCGGTCGTCTCGATCTTGCCGACACTCGGTGCATGGAGAACACGGTTTCCGAACCCGAGGCCCCGCCGGAGTCCGACGTCCGGTTCCCGATCGTCCTGCGGGGGTACGACCGCAGGCAGGTGGACGAATACGTGCGCGTGGCCGAGAAGCGCGTGGATCGGCACGAGAAGGCGCGGCGGGTCGCCGAGCGCAGGCTGGCCAAGGCCCAGGTGCCGGCGCCGCGGGCTGCGGAACCGGATGGTGCCGCCGGGCTGGGCAGGCGGATCGAAAAGATTCTCGAGGTCGCGAAATCCGAGGCCGCGGAGATCAAAGAACAGGCCCGCCGCGAGAGCGAGGAAATCCTGTCGGCGGCCGAGAAGACGGCCGCCGAAGCGGAGAGTGCGCGCGAGGAAACCGAGCGCACCGCGCGGCGGGAGGCGCAACTCATCGTCTCCCGCGCCGAAGAAGAAGCCGCGGCCATCCGGGCCGCCCACCAGGCGGTGCTGAGCCAGCTGAGCCGGATCGCCGAGGCGGTCGAGGACCTGCACGCCCGATACGGCGGCGAGGCCGAGGGGGAGAGCCCGGCCGAGCCGGAGCCCGCGGATTCCGCGCCGTCCCTCGCCTGACCCTGGGTGATTTCGAAGGCCGACAGCGACACCCGGACGGCGCGCCCCGGCACGGAGCGAGCCGCTCCACGCACACCGCGACGCGGTCGCGGAGCAGCTGGTGGGCTGAGCGCGCTCCGCACGGTCCTGCCGCCGGCTGGTGGCGGGACCGTGCGAGGTGCAGCCCAGGGAACGCTGCGCATCACGACCGGCCAGCGCGGGGGAGGGGTGAGCCGCTCCGATCGGCGGGTGCATGTCGGCGGGCCGCCCGGTGTGGTCGCCCCGGTCAGTCGTAGAAGTGGATGTAGCGGAAGGAAGACGTGCTGACGTCGTGGACGAGGTAGTGGCCGTCGCCGGTCCAGTTGTAGTCCTCGACCGTGATGGTGCCGCCGTGGATGCTGTCCACGATGGCCACGTGGCCGTAGCGGCCGTTGTCGGTCTGGGCGATCGAGCCGACCGTGGGGGTGTTGTCGACGCGGTAGCCCTGGTTGCGCGCGTTGTCGTCCCAGTACTTGGCGTCGCCGTAGTTGTTCGCGCTCTCGCCGTGGCGGGCGATGTTGAAGGCGGCCCAGGAAACGCACTCGCGGTTGTACATGTTCCAGTCGTCGACCACGGAGTCCTGGGGGACGTTGCGCCACTTCGCGGGGTAGATGTCGCCGATGGTGGTGGCGGTCGCCGCGGCGGGGACCGTGCCGAATTCGGCGGCCATCGACGCCGGCTGTGCGTGGGGGGCGGCGGTCGCGGTGGCGGTGCCGCTGACGGCGAAGGCGACGACGGCGGCGAGGGTGAGCAGGGCACGGGACGGTCGGCGCATGGTGACGGCCTTCCTGTTCGGGGAGTGAATGCGCCGTCACGGTAAGTCCGTGATCGCGCCCGGCCCAGGCCTTTGTGAACGACAGGTCGGCGGCGGCACGAACGCCCAGGTCGGCGTCAGCCGTTCACAGAATTGCCGTCACCACTGCCACCCGGTGCCGTAGATGCCGGGACGGACGTCGCGCAGCGCGAGGGTCGCCGCGTGCGTGCTCCCGGCCGACAGCGGGCTGCCGGGGTGCTCGGGTCCGCCCAGCCCCCGCTGCTCGAAGGAACGGACGTGGCGCGGCACTCGCGGGCCGAAGCTCACCTGGCAGACGTATTCCGCGATCGGCCGGGTGAACCGGCGGTGGTAGTGGTCGATCGGGGGCCCGGGCGGGAAGCGGACCTCGTACTCCACCACGGTCACCGCGCCCACCGCGAGCGGGTGAGCGAGGTGCAGCTCGCCGGCGACCATCCCGGTCGCGCGGTCCACGCAGACCCGTCCCAGCCGCGCCGAGCGGACGTAGTGGTAGCGGGGATCGGCGGTCAGGGCCGAGTCGGCCTGGTAGTAGGTCAGCAGCCGGTCGACGCCGTCGACGGTGGCTTCGGCGACCATCCGGACCTGCAGAGCGCGCTCGGCCCCGTGCTCGTCGAGCAGCAGGCGGTCGTGGATCGACCAGAAGGACAGCTGGCCGTCCGGCGGTGGCTTCAGCTCGTCGGCGAGGGCCCGCAGCTGCGGCCACAGCCGGCGGCGTTCGATCCGGCAGGCGGGCTCGCCGAGCCAGCGGCCGCGGGGCGCTTTGGGGCCGAGCCGCGAGGTCAGTGCCCCGGCGTCGAGGCCCAGCACCGATTCCAGCTGCGTGACGGCGACCATCGACGTGTCGCGTTCCGGCTGCGACCGGCCGCGCCGCCAGTAGGACAGCGCCGAGCGCGAGAGCCGCACCCCGCGGGCGGCGAGGTGGTGCTGGAGCCGTTCGAGAGACAACCCGGATTCGTCGATCGCGGCGTCCAGCGTGACCGCGAACGAGCCGGGCGACGGCCGGTTCACCCGTCCAGCATGATCAGGAGCAGGACCTCGTGGAACCGACGAAAGTCCTGCTCCTCGACCTCCCTTCCCACGGTGTGACCTCGATTTCCGACGAACGGCGGTGGCCGGCCGGACCCGTGGGCGTCACAGTGAGCGCCGTGCCGCCGTCCCGTGAAACGTTCGCCGGGGCCCTCGACGCCGCGATCAGCGACGCGGGGCTGACTCTGGACCGGGTCCGCGAACACCTGGCCGCGCGCGGGGTCTCGGTCTCGCGCAGCGCTTTGGTGTACTGGCGGATGGGGCGGTCCAAGCCCGAGCGCGAGGCGTCGCTGCGCGCGGTCGTCGAGCTCGAGCAGGTGCTCGGGCTGACCATCGGGGCCCTGACGTCGTTGCTCGGACCGGATCAGCCGCGGTGCCTCCGGCAGGGGAGCCGGACACCGCTGCTGGAGCGGCGCCGGCTGTGGCCGTCGGTGCGGCAGACGGCGCTCGAGTTCGAGCTCCCGCCGGAGGACGACGTCCGCCTGCGGTCGGTGCACGACGAACTCGTCGTCGACGACCACCAGCGGGAACGCCTGCTGCGGGTGCGGGTGGTCGCCGAGGCCACCACGGACGGCGTCACGCGGATGCCGGTGTACTACCAGACCGAGGACATCACCCGGCCGCCGCCGCGCTTCGCCGCCGTGTTCTGCTGCCGCGCGGGCCGGGTCCGCAGGGACGTGGATGGTGGCCTGCTGGTGGCCGAGCTGTTCTTCGACCGGGAGCTGGCCGCCGGAGACGTCGCCGCCGTGGAATACGAACTCGTCTTCTCGCGTGGCCTGCCCACCCTCGGCTACCACCGCCGGCTGACCCGGCCGGCTTCGATGTACACCTGTCAGGTGCAGTTCGGCCGGACGGTCCCGCGGAGCGTCGAACGTTTCGAGCGGCGTGATCTCGCGGCCCCGCGCCGGAAGGTGCACCCGCTGCGGCTGACGGACCGCAGGGTCGTGGCCGTGGCGGCGCGGGAGGTCGGAGCCGGCATCATCGGTGTCGAATGGGCGTGGTAGCAATTCTGTGAACACCGGCCGTTGAACAGCGGATATCGCTCCGGCGCGGTGTGACCGTCACTTCTGCTGGCAAATCGGGAACCCCGGTTCTTACGGTCCGTGGTGCTGTATTCCTCCTCACCTCCCCGGAGCAGCACATGCGAAAACCAGCCTTCCTCGCCGCCGTCTTCCTGGTGACGACGGCCTTTTCCCCGCCGCAGGCCGCGGCCGCGCCACCCCCGTTGGTGCCGCTGGGCACCGCTCCCGCCATCCCAGCCGGCGCCACCCCGGACGGCTCGGCGATCCCCGGAAACCTCACCGTGTCCGTCGCGCTGAAACCCCGGGACGCAGCGGGAGCCGAACGGTACGCCGCTGCGACCGCCGACCCGGGATCCCCGCTGTACCACCACTACCTGGGCGCCGCGGAGTACACCGAACGGTTCGGGCCCACCGCCGGGGCGGTCGACTTCGTGCGGAACTACCTGACGGGCAAGGGACTCCGGGTCGTCGACGTCACGGGCAACCGCCAGGTCGTCACCGCGTCGGGTACCCCGGGCCAGGTCGAAAGCGCCTTCACCACCACGCTTTCCGGCTTCCGGTCGGCCACGGGTGAGCGCTTCTTCAACGCCACCGAGCCCGCGGCGGTGCCGGCGGACGTCGCGTCGGTCGTCCGCGGCGTCACCGGCCTGACGAACCGGCCGGCCGCGCACCGCGCGGGTTCGCCGGCGGGACCGGCCGGGCCCGCCGGCGGCTACACCCCGGCGCAGCTGCGCACCGCCTACAGCATGAGCGGGCTTTCCGGCTCGTACGACGGATCGGGGGAGACGGTCGGGCTGATCGAGTTCGACACCTTCAAGCAGTCGGACATCGACGCCTGGACGCAGTACTTCAAGCAGCCTGCCGTCACGCCGGAGGTGGTGAAGGTCGACGGCGGCGTCCCGAACCCCGGCAGCGACCAGCTGGAGGTCACCCTCGACATCCAGGCCGTGGCCGCCACGGCCCCGAAGGCCAAGCAGATCGTCTACTCCGCGCCCAACTCCGACCAGGCGTGGGTGCACGAGATGGCGAAGATCGCGTCGGACAACAAGATCACCATCCTGTCGGGCTCGTGGCTCAACGGCGAGATCTGCGAGTCCGATCCGATCGCGGCCTCGCACGACTCCTACACCCAGCTCGCCGCCCAGGGCGTCACGCTGCTCTCGGCGTCCGGCGACTGGGGTGCCACCGGCTGCGGCTACCAGGGCGACAACAAGACCGTCCAGGCCGACTACCCGGCCAGCGACCCGCTGTTCACCGGCGTCGGCGGCACCCAGCTGCGCACCTCCGACAGCGCGGGCACCTGGCAGTCGGAGTCGTGCTGGAACCAGGGCAGCAGCGGCAACACCCGCTCCGGCGGCGCGTACTCGAAGATCTACGCGCGCCCGGACTGGCAGCCGGGAACCAACCAGTACCGCTCGGTGCCGGACGTCTCGCTGCTGGCCGACTACGGCGCCGGCGCGCTTTCGGTGTACATGAACGGCGGCTGGCAGGACGTCGGCGGCACCAGCCTGTCCTCGCCCCTGTGGGCCGGGTACGTGGCGATGCTGAACCAGAAGTCGCTCGGCAGCGGGAAGTCCCGGCTCGGGCAGCTGAACCCGAACATCTACAAGATCGCCGGTTCGGCCGACTACGCCTCGACCTTCCACGACGTCACCTCCGGCGGCAACGGCACCTACAACGCGGGCACCGGCTACGACCTGTGCACCGGCTGGGGCTCGCCGAAGGCCGACGCCCTCAGCGCGAAACTGGTCGGCGGCGGCGACACCCCGCCGCCCCCGACCGGCGACTTCAGCCTGTCCGCCTCGCCGTCTTCGGGCAGCGTCGCCGCCGGCAGCTCGGTGAGCACTACGGTCACCGCGGCCGCCACGGCGTCTTCGTCCGCTTCGCCGTCGGTCGTGGGCGGCAGCACGACCACGACGGCCGCGCACCCGTTCATCATCTCGATGCGGCGCGAGGGCTCGGCGTTCCCGGGGCAGCAGTCCTGCACGGCCACGTTGTTCGGGCCGCACACGGTGCTGCTGGCCGCGCACTGCCTGCTGGAGAAGCCCGGCCACAAGTGGTTCGTCTACGGCGCCGACGACCTGACGCAGAACACCGGCACCACCGCCGAAATCGCCTCGCAGTGGGTGCACCCGGGCTACACGGACTGGAGCGCGGGCGCCGACATCGCCGTCGTCACCCTCGACAAGGACATGCCGGTCCCGGCCGGGATCACCTACCCGAAGCTCAACACCGATCCGAGTCTCGAAGCCGCCGGGACGCAGGGCCTGTCCATCGGCTGGGGCGAGACGGGCGCCAGCACCTACAGCAACGTCCTGCGCCAGGCCGACGTCCCGGTCGCGGCGGACAGCGCGTGCCGGGGCCGGTACACCGACCCGCACGGGCAGGAGCAGTACAAGACACCGGCGATGCTGTGCACGGGGTACGCCGACCACCACGCCGGCGCCTGCGTCGGCGACAGCGGCGGCCCGTACCTGGTCGGCAACTCGGTCGTGGGCATGTTCTCGTGGATGTCGACGGGCTGTGACTGGTACGCCGTCTACGCCCGGGTCTCGACGTACGCGGTGGACATCGCTCCGCACCTGCCCGGCGGCGACACCCCGCCGCCGTCCGGTGCGATCGCGCTGACCGCGGCCGGCCTGCCTTCGGGCGCGACGGCGGCGTTCAGCCCGGCGAGCGTGGACGTGGGCGGCCACGCGACGCTCACGATCTCGACGAGCGCGAGCACCCCGGCCGGGACGTACGACGTCACGATCTCCGGCAAGAGCGCGAAGTCGACGCAGACGATGCACTACAGCCTGACGGTCACCGGCGGGCAGCCCGCCGAGCTGCAACTCGCCAACCCGGGCAACCAGAGCAGCCGGACCGGCCAGGCGGTGAACCTGCCGCTGCAGGCCACCGGCGGTGCCGGCGGGTACCGGTGGTCCTCGACCGCACTGTCACCCGGATTGAGCCTCAACGCGGCCACCGGAGTCATCTCGGGCACCCCGACCCGAGCCGACAGCCGGCAGGTCACCGTGACGGTGACGGATTCGGCGGGCAAGAAGGCGTCGGCGGCGTTCTTCTGGTTCGTGTTCGGCTGAGTCGCACCACCAGGCGGTGCCACCCCCGGGGACGGGGTGGCACCGCCGCCCACATCCGGCACTCGGGTACCTGGGTGCCTTGCACCCAGGTTCCGGGATTCGGGCCGCATTACTGTCGGCGGTGTGGACAGTGAGAACAAGCTCGGTGACTATCTGCGAGCGCGGCGGGCCCTGCTCCGGGCGCAGGACGTCGGGTTGCCCGACGACGGTCCCCGGCGGGTGCCGGGGCTGCGGCGGGATGAGGTGGCGCTGCTCGCCGGGGTGAGTACCGACTACTACGTGCGGCTGGAGCAGGGGCGGGAGCGGCACCCCTCCGACCAGGTTATTCGGTCGATCGCGAGCGCGTTGCGGCTGGACGACGCCGCCGCGGGGCACTTGTTCCGGCTGGCCCTGCCCGTGTTCGGGGCGAGCTCGGCCACGTCGCTGACCGTCGCCCCGGAGCTGGTCCGGCTGATGGACGGCCTGGCGGACGTGCCCGCCTTCCTGGTCGGTGCGGCGCAGGACGTCCTCGCCGCGAACGCGATGGCGCGGGAGCTCTACCGCGGGTTCGCCCGGTACGACAACCTGCTGCGCATGATCTTCCTGGACCCGTACGCGAGGTCCTTCTACGGTGACTGGGACGCCGCGTCGCGGCTGGCGGTGAGCAACCTGCGGGCGTCTTCCTCGCAGTTCCCCGGGGACGCGCACATCGAGCGGGTCGTCGGGGAGCTGACCGTGCGCAGCCCGGCGTTCGCGAACCTGTGGGCCCGCTACGAAGTGCGTCCGCGAACCACCGAGGTGAAGCACTTCGTGCACCCGCAGGTGGGGGAGCTGCGGCTGCACTTCGAGACGCTGGCCGTCGCCAGCGCGCCCGGGCAGCACCTGTCCGTCTACAGCGCCGAGCCCGGCAGCGCCGGCCACGACGGCCTGGTCCTCCTGCGCCGTCTCGCCGAGCAGGCAGCCCGTTCCGGCCATGGCGACCAGGACGAGGCCTTGGAAAAAGGTGACGCTCACTCCGAAAGCGGGACCGAGCAATGACTCCGACATCGAACACCCCGGCCCGGACGTGGGTCGGCGTGGTCACCCTGCTGGCCGGCACGCTGCTGCCGCCCCTGGACTTCTTCGTCGTCAACCTCGCCATCCCGTCGATCCAAGACGACCTCGGCGGTGGCGACCTCCTCGGCCAGCAGATCGTGGCCGGCTACGCCGCCGCCTACGCCGTCACGCTCACCCTCGGCGGACGGCTCGGCGATCTGTACGGGCGGCGGCGCGCTTTCCTCGTCGGCCTCGTCGGGTTCGCCCTAGCCTCGCTGCTGTGCGGCTCGGCAGGCGAACCCTGGCTGCTCCTCGCCGGGCGCGTCCTGCAAGGCCTGACCGCCGCACTGATGGCGCCGCAGTCCCTGGCCCTCATCCGCGCGAGCCTCGACGGCCGCGAGCAGACGGTCGCCCTCGGCTTCCACGGTGCGACCCTCGGGCTCGCCGCGGTCATCGGCCAATCCCTGGGTGGCCTCCTCGTCACCGCCGACCTCGGGGGCCTGGGCTGGCGGGCGATCTTCCTCATCAACCTGCCCGTCGCGGCCGTGGGTCTCCTCGGCAGCCTGTTCCTGCGCGACCCGCACACCCGGGGCGGGGAAAGGCTGGACTGGGCCGGCGCCATCCTGCTCTTCGCCGGCCTTGCCGGGATCGTCATCCCGTTGGTCGAGGGGCGCGCCCTGGACTGGCCGTGGTGGTGCTTCGTGCTGATCGTCGCCGCCGTCATCCTGTTGCGCGGGTTCTGGCGCTACGAGTCGTCGCTCGGCGGCGGCGGTCGCGTGACGCCCCTCGTGCCACCCGCAGCGGTCACGGCGCCCGGCGTGCGGATCGCGCTCGTGGCGGTCGCCCTGTTCTACTCGATCGCCGCGTTCTTCCTCGTCTTCTCCGAACACGAGCAGACGGCCGGCCGCACGCCGCTGCAGGCGAGCCTGGACATCCTGCCGCTGGGCATCGGTTTCCTCATCGGCCCGCTGACCGTTGCCCACCTCGTGCGGGTCATGGGGCGCCGGATCGCCGCACTCGGCCTGGGCCTGGAGACCGCCGGCTTCCTCGCCTTCGCCGGCCTCGTCGCCGGGTTCGGTCACACGGCGTGGACCGCCGCGCCCCTGGCGCTCATCGGCTTCGGGCAAGGGCTCGCCCTGCCCTCGCTGATCCGCCTCACGGTCACCCACATCCCGCGTGCCTTCGCCGGCCTGGCCAGCGGCCTGGTCAACGCGACCCTGCAGATCAGCGCGGCCCTGTCGGTCGCGGTCATCGGCGGTCTCTACTACGCCGTTTCCGGCGCGTACGGGTCGGGCGCCGCCCTCACCGCGGTCTCGCTCCTCATCGCCGCGCTGCTGTTCGCCTCCGCCCTGCTGTCGCTGCGCGCCGAACGGGTGCCGGCACTGGACGGCTACGTCCAGTCCGGTGCCGGACGGGGCAGCGGGCTGGCGCCCTCCGGGCGGAGGCCGTCGAAGACGATCGTCAGGTAGCGCAGCCACAGGTCCGCAGGGGCGCCGGGCAGGTTCTCGGCGACGTGCACCGGCGCGCAGATCAGCAGGTACACGTCGGTGCCCGTGATGTCGTGGCGGACGGCGCCGCAGGCACGCGCCCGGTCGACCAGCGCGCTCACGTCCGCGTGCAGGCTGTTCCTGATTTCCGTGACCACGGCGTCGTCGGCACTGGCCGACAGGAGGAACGTCAGGTCGCGCTGCCGGCGGCGGTCTCCGGCCACCGTCAAGAACTCCAGCAGGGCCGCGCCGGCGTCCGGGGCGTTCGCCAGCCGCTCCGCGACATCCCGCAGTTCCGCCAGGTGGTTCGCCACGACCGCGACGATCAGCTCCTCCTTCGTCGCGAAATGGCTGAAGACGGTCCCCTTGGCGAGCCCGGCGCGGCGGGCGATGTCCGAGACCGACGCCTCGATGCCGTGTTCGGCGAACTCCTCCTCGGCCGCGGCCAGGACGCGTTCACGGTTGCGCATCGCGTCGGAGCGCGGGCGGCGGGTGGCAGGCGGCACCGTGTCATCCTAGCAACTTGACCCGTCGGTCATTTTATGTGTAGCGTCGCCTTAAGTTGACCGATCGGTCATTTTATGGAGGACACGATGAAGCTGCACGGCGCGACCGCGCTCGTCACCGGCGCGAACCGCGGACTCGGCCACCACCTCGCGAACGAACTGCTGCGGCGGGGCGCGAAGGTCTACGCCACCGCACGCCGGCCCGAGCTGGTCGACCTTCCGGGCGCCGAGGTGCTGCGCCTCGACATCACCGACCAGAAGAGCGTGGACGCGGCGGCGGCGGCCGCCACGGACGTGGACGTCCTGATCAACAACGCGGCGTTCACGGCCGGCGGCAACCTCACGACCGGCGATCTCGGCGCGATCAAGCAGGTGATGGACTCGAACTACTACGGCACCCTGGCCATGATCCGGGCGTTCGCCCCGATCCTCGCCCGCAACGGCGGCGGCGCCATCCTCAACGTCCTCTCGGCCACGGCGTGGACGACGGTCGACGGCAACACGTCCTACGCCGCGGCGAAGTCCGCCCAGTGGGGGCTGACCAACGGCGTCCGGGTGGAGCTCGCGCCGCAGGGCACCTTGGTGGCGGCGCTCGTCCCCGGCTTGATCGCGACCGACACGCTGCGCGACTACGCTCGGGCGGCCGGGCTCGAGCTGCCCGAGGAGGTCATGAACGACCCGGCCGACCTCGCCCGAGCGGCGCTCGACGGGCTGGAGGCCGGCGAGATCGAGATCCTGGACCGCCTCGGTGCCGAAGCGAAGGCGACCCTCGCCGGGGCGCCGCAGGCGTTCGACTTCGCCGCACTCGCCGGGTGACGCCACGGGGGTGAGCTGCGGGACGGCGGCATCCCCGCGGCGTGCCGGGCCCACGGTGACGCGGGCCCGGCGCACCCCCGGCCGCGAGCCGGGCGACGCGGCGCGCGAGCCGGGCCCGGCCGGTGGCCTCGTCGTCCGTGGCGAGGAGTGTTTCGACCAGGGCCGAGCCGACGATGGCGGCGTCGGCGAGCGCCGGGCCCGCGGCGGTGCGGGCCCGGCCCACCTCATGCGGTGCGGGTGCGCACTCCGGCCGCGAGCTGGGTGGTGAGTCGCTCGAGCCCGGCCCGGCCGGTGGCCTCGTCGTCCGTGGCGAGGAGTGTTTCGACCAGGGCCGAGCCGACGATGGCGGCGTCGGCGAGCGCCGGGCCCGCGGCGGTGCGGGCCCGGCCCACCTCATGCGGTGCGGGTGCGCACTCCGGCCGCGAGCTGGGTGGTGAGTCGCTCGAGCCCGGCCCTTCCCATGGCCTCGTCGTCCGTGGCGAGGAGCGTTTCGACCAGCGCGGAGCCGACGATGACCCCGTCGGCGAACCCCGCGACCTCGGCAGCCTGCTCCCCGTCCGCCACGCCCATCCCGACGCACACCGGCAGCTCGGTGACCGCGCGCAGCCGGCGCGTCAGGACCGCGGCGGCCTCGTCCACCGATGTGCGCTTCCCGGTCACCCCCATCAGCGCCGACGCGTAGACGAAGCCGGTGCCGGCCGCGGCCGTGTCCGCCAGCTGCCGGTCCGTGCTGCTCGGTGCGACCACGAACACCGTGGCCAGGTCGTGCTCCTCGGCGTGCCGGCGCCACGGCGCGGACTCCGCCACCGGCAGGTCCGGCAGCACGCAGCCGGAGCCGCCCGCGTCGGCCAGCTCGCGCGCGAACCGCTCGGCGCCGTAGCGGGACACCGGGTTCCAGTACGACATCACCAGCACCGGCTTGCCCGTGGCCGCGTGAACGTCGCGGACCGTGCGCAGGACGTCGGCGATCCGGACCCCGCCGCGCAGTGCGCGGTCGTCGGCGGTCTGGATGACCGGGCCGTCCAGCACCGGGTCGCTGTGCGGCAAGCCGACTTCGACGATGTCCGCGCCGGCGTCGAGGGTGGCCCGCAGCGCCGCGATCCCGCCGTCGACCGTGGGGAACCCGGCGGGCAGGTAGCTGACGAGCGCGGCCCGGCCGGCCGCCTTCGTCCCGGCGAGGGTCTCGGTGAGCAGCCGCAGGCTCATCGCGCACCCTCCAGTCCGAAGTGGACCGCCGCGGTGTCCATGTCCTTGTCGCCGCGGCCGGAGAGGTTCACCAGCAGGAGGGCGTCCGGGCCGAGTTCGGCGCCGACCTGCAAGGCCCCGGCGAGTGCGTGCGCGCTTTCGATCGCGGGGACGATCCCCTCGGTCGTGGCGAGCAGGCGGAACGCGGTCATGGCTTCGTCGTCGGTGACCGGGCGGTAGGCGGCGCGGCCGGAGTCGTGCAGGTGCGCGTGTTCCGGGCCGACGCCGGGGTAGTCGAGCCCGGCCGAGATCGACCACGCTTCGCGGATCTGCCCTTCGTCGTCCTGCAGGACGTACGAGCGGGAGCCGTGCAGGACACCCGGTTCGCCCGCCGACAGCGACGCCGCGTGCTCCCCGCTGTCGACCCCGTGTCCGGCGGCTTCGCAGCCGATCAGACGTACGCCGGGGTCGTCGAGGAACGCGTGGAACAGGCCGATCGCGTTGGATCCGCCGCCGACGCAAGCGATTGCGGCGTCGGGAAGGCGTCCGGTCCGCTCGAGGAGCTGGCGGCGGGCTTCGACGCCGATGACGCGCTGGAAGTCGCGGATCATGGCGGGGAACGGGTGCGGCCCGGCGACCGTGCCGAACAGGTAGTGCGTGTCCTCGACGTGGGCGACCCAGTCGCGGAACGTCTCGTTGATGGCGTCCTTGAGCGTGCGCGACCCCGACGTCACCGGCACCACCTCGGCGCCGAGCAGTTCCATCCGCGCCACGTTGACCGCCTGGCGGCGGATGTCCGTCTCTCCCATGTAGACGGTGCAGGCGAGGCCGGTCAGCGCACAGGCGGTGGCGGTCGCGACGCCGTGCGATCCGGCGCCGGTCTCGGCGATGACGCGGGTCTTGCCCATCCGCTGCGCGAGCAACGCCTGGCCGAGCGCGTTGTTCACCTTGTGCGAGCCGGTGTGGTTGAGGTCTTCGCGCTTGAGGAAGACGCGGGCGCCCCCGGCGTGCGCGGCGAAGCGCGGCACCTCGGTGAGCGCGCTGGGGCGGCCGACGTAGTGGGCGAGCAGGTCCTCGAACCGGGCGACGAAGGCGGGATCCGCCTTCGCCCGTTCGTATTCGGCCGCGACCTGGTCGACGGCGGCGACGAGCGCCTGCGGGACGAACTGGCCGCCGAAGGCGCCGAAGTAGCCCTTGGCGTCGGGAAAGTGTCCCGGCGCGGCCGGGAAGAAGAAGTCCATGGTGGCAGTGCTCCTGACCCGGGGACGTCCCGGGTGATTCGTGGCTGGTCGGGGATCACCGGAGCGCACGAACGCGCGGGATCACGCTGTCCTCAGTGATCCCTTGCGACGCGCGGCACGCGGTGCCATCGCATCCCGTCGACCTGGCCCGCCTCGGAGCCGATCGCGTACCGCACCCGGCGTCCGCGCACGCGCCGCGCGGGCGCCTGGCAGCCACGCGGCCGGCGGCCACGGGCGAAGCGGACGGTGAGGGGCACGACCGCAGCTTAGCTCGCCGGAGCCCGGTTCCGGCAATCCCCTTCGGGTGGCTCCGGTCACGACTCGATGATCGCCACCAGCGCCGAGGTGAAGGGGGCGGGGTCGACGTCGCCGCGGACGGCGAGCTGCTGGGTGTAGCCGTGGCAGAGGGCCACGAAGGCTTCGGCGATCCGGGCCGCGTCGGCGGGCTCGCGGCCGGGCAGCAGCGCGGCGACCTCGGCGCGCAGGTCGTCGAGCTGCCGGTGGACGAGGTCCGCGAGCGGCGGGGACACGGCGGCTTCGGCGTAGATCTGCGCGACCAGCCGGGCGTGGTCCTCCGCATGGGCCAGTGTGCGGATGTGCCCGACGAACTCGCGCACCGACGCGGCGGTCAGCTCGGCGGGCAGCGCCTGGGTCGACTGTTCGCAGATGGCCGCGACGATCTCGTCCTTGCTCTTGAAGTACCGGTAGATCGCCCCGATGGACAGGCCGGAGGCTTCGACGAGGTCGGTCATGGACGTCCGGGCGAAGCCGTGCGTGGCGAAGCGGGCGCGGGCCGCGTCGAGGATCTGGCGGCGGCGGGCGTCGAGGTGGGCCTGGGTGACTCTCGGCATAAAAGAACGACCATTCGTTTTTTGTGCTAACGTCGCCACCATACCGGCTCGAGGAGGCTTTCACGTGCGCTACCAGGCTTTCGGGCGACACAGCGGGGTGCGGATCTCCGAGTACGTGCTCGGCACGGCCAACTTCGGCTCGGCACCCACGGCCGCGGGGGTGGCGGGCGCGAAGGCGATCTTCGAGTCGTTCGTCGCGGCCGGGGGCACCACGTTCGACGTCTCGAACATCTACCAGGACGGCGAAGCCGAGACCGTCCTCGGCGAACTCCTCGGCCGCGAGCGCGACGACTTCGTGCTGATCACCAAGTACAGCGGGAGCAGGCGTGCGGTCCGGGCGGGCGCCACCGGCAACAGCCGCAAGACGATGATCCGCTCCCTGGAGGACAGCCTGCGCCGCTTGAAGACCGGTTACGTCGACGTCTTCATGCCGCACTTCCCCGACGGCGTGACGCCGGTGGCCGAGATCCTGGCGGGCTTCGAGGACCTGATCCGCGCGGGCAAGATCCGCTACGGCGGGCTCTCGAACTTCCCGGCCTGGCGGGTCGCCGGTGCCGCGGTCCGGTCGGAGCTGGGCGGGTACCCGGTGCTCGCCGGCATCCAGACCGAATACAGCCTGGCCGAGCGGTCCGCGGAGCGGGAGCTCCTCCCGATGGCCGAGGCGCACGGGCTCGGCGTCGTCCTGTACTCGCCGCTGGCCGGCGGCCTGCTGACCGGCAAGTACCGGCGCGGCGAGCAGGGGCGGCTCAGCGGCCGGGCACCGGACGCCGGGCGGTCCGCGGTGCTGGACGCGGTCCTCGACGTCGCCGGGAAGACCGGGACCGGCCCGGTCCAGGTCGCCTTGGCCTGGCTTCGCCGCCGCGCCGCCGAGGCCCGGACGGCGATGGTCCCGATCGTGGGCCCGCGCACCCCGGCCCACCTGCAGGGGTACCTCGCCGCACTGGACGTCGAACTCGCCGACGAGCACCACCGGTGGCTGACGGAGGTGGGCGCGGTCCCGCTGGGGACGCCCCACGACGACGTGGCGGCCGCGCTGGCCCACGGCCTCGACGGTGATCGGAGCCTCCTCGAAACCCCGGCCGTTCCCGTGCAGTGAGTCACTTTCACGACGGAGAAAGCCGCTCCGGGAGGCGGGCGGCCAGGTAGGCGATCAGCTCCTCGGTGCGCCTCGGCACGTGGACGTCGTCGGCCAGCAAAGCGTGAATATCGGCCGGTGGGGTGGGCACGCCGGGCAGGAGCCGGACCAGTGCGCCACTGTCCAGGTGGGACCGGACCTGCCACTCCGAGCGCATCACGATCCCGCGGCCCTGCAATGCCCAGTCGGTCACGATGTCGCCGTCGTTGCTCGACAGGGTGCCGCGGACCCGGACCTGACGGGGTTTCGTCGTGCTGCCGAAGCGCCACACGGCGAAGTCGCCCTCGTTCTCGCGCAGCACGATGCAGTCGTGGGCGGTCAGGTCCTCGATCCGCTCCGGCGCGCCGCGCCGCTCCACATAGGACGGTGCGGCGCACGGGACCCGGCGGTTGCGGGCCAGCCGGCGCATCCGCAGCGTGGAATCCGGTGGCGTGCCGACGTGCACGGCGAGGTCGAACTCGCGCCGGTGGGGCCGCAGCGGCAGGGCCGACGTGCGCAGCTGGATCCGCACCTGCGGGTGGCGGGCGGCGAACTCGCCGATGAGCGGGGCGACGTGCGCGCGGCCCAGCCCGAGCGTCGCCTGGACGACGATCGAGCCGCGCAACTCGCCGGACGAGTGGCTGACCAGGTCGTCGAGCTCGCGGACCTGATCGAGGATGGCTTCGACGCGGGCGGCGTAGAGCCGTCCTTCGGACGTCAGCGTGAGCCGGCGCGCGCCGCGGTGGACCAGGCGGACGTCGAGGCGGCGTTCCAGTGCCTTCAGGCGCTTGCTGACCACCGGCAGCGAGACGTCGAGCTCGCGCGCGGCGGCCGTGAGCGTCTCGCTGACCGCGACGACGTGGAAGAAGCCGAGGTCGTCCAGTCTTTCCACAGGAGAAAGGATAGGTTGCCGCGCGCGTTCTTGCCAGGCGCCGGTGCCACCGCCCACAGTGGAGGGACCCGGCTTCGAGGAGGTTGCGTGACCCACCGCATCGCGGTCGTCCCCGGCGACGGCATCGGGCGCGAGGTCGTCCCGGAAGGCCTGCGCTGCCTGCGGGCCGCGGCCGCCGTCCACGGCTTCGAACTGGAGACGGCCGAATTCGGCTTCGCCTCCGCCGAATACTGGCTGGAGCACGGCGAGATGCTCCCCCCGGACTGGCACGACGTGCTGGCCGGCTTCGACGCGATCTACTTCGGCGCGGTCGGGTGGCCCGCGGTGGTGCCCGACCACGTGTCGCTGTGGGGCAGCCTGCTCAAGTTCCGCCGCGGTTTCGACCAGTACGTCAACCTGCGGCCGGTCCGGCTGCTGCGGGGCGTGCGCGCCCCGCTGCGTGACCGCGAACCCGGCGACATCGACTTCCTCGTCGTGCGGGAGAACACCGAGGGCGAGTACTCCAGCATCGGCGGCCGGATCTTCGAGGGCACCGACCGCGAGACGGTGCTGCAGGAGACGGTGATGACCCGCACCGGCGTCGACCGGGTGCTGCGCTACGCCTTCGACCTCGCCGCCACCCGGCCCCGCAAGCACCTGACGTGGGCGACCAAGAGCAACGGCATCTCGATCTCGATGCCCTACTGGGACGAACGCGCGGCCGCAATGGCCGCCCGGTACCCGGACGTCACGGCGGACAAGGACCACATCGACATCCTGGCGGCGAAGTTCGTGCTGAGCCCGGAGAACTACGACGTCGTCGTGGCCAGCAACCTCTTCGGCGACATCCTCTCCGACCTCGGGCCCGCGTGCACCGGCACGATCGGGATCGCCCCGAGCGCCAACATCAACCCGGACCGCACCTGGCCGAGCCTCTTCGAGCCGGTCCACGGGTCGGCCCCCGACATCGCCGGACGCGGGATCGCCAACCCGGTCGGGCAGATCTGGAGCGGGGCGATGATGCTCGACCACCTCGGCGAGCCGGAGGCCGCCGCGCGGGTCGTCGCGGCCATCGAGAGCGTGCTCGACGAGCAGCCGGACGTGCGCACGCCCGACCTCGGCGGAACGGGGACGACGGAGGGGCTCGGGAAGGCCATCGCCGAGCGGGTGCTCGCGTGAGCGTCGACCCGATCGGCCTGGAGGTCCGCTGGGACCGGCTCGCCGCGGCGACCGACGAAGCCGCGTCGACCATGCTGCGCACCGCGTTCTCGACGATCATCCGCGAATCCAACGACTACACCGTCGTGCTGATGGACCGCCGCGGCCGCACGATGGCCGAGTCACGGGCCGGCATCCCCGGCTTCGCCGCCTTGATGAGTTCGCTGACTTCGCTGGTGCTGCAGCGGTTCCCGGCCCAGGAGTGGCAGGACGGCGACGTCGTCATCACCAACGACCCGTGGATCGCGACCGGCCACCTGCCCGACATCGCCATGCTCGCGCCGGTCTTCCACCGCGGCGCACTCGTCGGCTTCACCGGCACCGCGGCGCATTCCCCGGACATCGGCGGGACGCCGTCGCTCGCCGCCACCGACCTGATGTCCGAGGGCCTGCTGATCCCGCCGGTCCGGCTGTTCCGCGCGGGCCGCGTCGAGCGGGGCGTCAAGGACCTCCTGCTGGCCAACGTCCGCCTCGCCGGCGAGCTGTGGGGCGACCTCGAAGCCCAGGCCGCCGCGCACGCCGTCTGCCGCAGGCGCGCCCAGAAGTTCCTCGAGGACTTCGGCGAGGACGGCTTCGACGACTTCGCCGGCCAGGTGCACGCGATGACCGAGGCGGCGACGCGCGCGGCGATCCGCGAGCTGCCCGACGGCGTCTACCGCGCGGGTGTCGACGCGGACGGCGTCGAAGGCCACCCCACGCACATCGAGTGCACGGTCACCGTCAGCGGCGACACGATCGCGATCGACTACACCGGAACCTCGCCGCAGGTCCCGTTCGCCACCAACTCGACGCTGAACTACACCCGCGCGTACTCGGTGTACCCGCTGAAGATCCTGCTCGACCCGGCCACGCGCACCAACTGGGGCTCCTACCGCGCGATCACCGTGACCGCGCCCGAAGGCACGATCGTCAACCCGCGGTTCCCGGCACCGGTCGTCGCGCGGCACCTGACCGGGCACCTGCTCTCCTGCGCGATCTACCGCGCGCTCGCGCCGGTGCTGCCGGACCGGGTCATCGCCGACAGCGGGGGAGCGCCTGCCCTGCGCGTCCGCTTCGCCGGGGTCGACGACGCCGGCCGCCCGTTCGCGCAGATGCTCTTCGCCAACGCCGGGATGGGCGCCTCGAAGGACCAGGACGGCCTCTCGACGACGGCGTTCCCGACCAACTCCGGCAGCGGCAGCGTCGAGGCGATGGAAGCCGCGTCCCCGCTGCGGTTCGTCCGCAAGGAGCTGCGCGAAGGATCCGGCGGCGCGGGACGCCGGCGCGGCGGGCTCGGCCAGGACATCGAAGTGCACAACCCGACCAGCCGCCCGGTGCAGCTGGTGCTGCTCGGCGACCGCGAACGGCACCCGGCGCTCGGCGTCGACGGCGGCGGGCCGGGTGCCACGGCCAAGGTCGTGCTGGACAACGGCGACCGCGTCCCGCTCAAGTCGATCTCGCAGCTGGCCCCCGGCGCTTCGGTCGTCATCTCGTTCGCCGGTGGCGGCGGCTACGGCGCACCGGAGGCGGGCCGATGAGCCGCACCGCCCGGATCGGCGTCGACGTCGGCGGCACGTTCACCGACCTGCTGCTGCACGACCCCGCCCGCGGCCTGACCTGGCCCGGCAAGCTGCCCACCACCC
Source organism: Amycolatopsis sp. Hca4 (assembly GCF_013364075.1). Classification (GTDB taxonomy): domain Bacteria; phylum Actinomycetota; class Actinomycetes; order Mycobacteriales; family Pseudonocardiaceae; genus Amycolatopsis. The sequence continues at coordinate 1,745,917 of NZ_CP054925.1, read as the reverse complement.
CGCACGCGCCGCACGACGCGATCACCGCGGGCATCACCCGGCTGCTGGCCGAGACCGGAACGGACCCCGGCGACGTCGCGGGCGTCGTCCACGGCACCACGCTGGTGACGAACACGCTGCTCGAACGCACCGGCGCGGTCGTCGGCCTGCTCACCACCGATGGCTTCCGCGACGCACTGGAGATGGCCCGCGAGATCCGCTTCGACCCGACCGACCTGCACGCCCGCCCGGCGCCGCCGCTGGTGCCGCGCCACCTGTGCCGCGGCGTGCCGGGCCGGCTCACCGCCGACGGCACCGAGCTGACACCCCTCGACGAAGACGCCGTGCTGGCGCAGGTGGCGGACCTGCTGGCGCACGGCGTCGAAGCGGTGGCCGTCGCGCTGCTGCACGCCTACCGCGACGACCGGCACGAACGCCGGGTGCGCGAGCTGCTCGCGCGGGCTCACCCGGGCCTGCCGGTGACGCTCTCCAGCGCGGTCACCCCGGTCATCGGCGAGTACGAGCGGGCGAGCACGGCGTGCCTCAACGCCTACGTCCAGCCGCTGGTGGCGCACTACCTCGACGCGCTGCGGGCCGACCTGACCACGCTGGGGATCGACGCACCGCTGCACATCATGCTCTCCGGCGGCGGGGTCACCACCGTCGAGGACGCCAAGGCGTTCCCCGTCCGCCCGCTCGAATCCGGTCCCGCGGCCGGGGCGATCGCCGCCGCCGCGGTGGCCCGCCGGGCCGGCGAGCCGGACGTCCTCTCGTTCGACATGGGCGGCACCACGGCCAAGATCGCCATCGTCAGCGGCGGCGAGCCGCGGCGCAAGCACGAGTTCGAGGCGGGCCGCGTCGACAAGTTCAAGCCCGGCTCGGGACTGCCGGTCAAGCTGACCGTCGTCGACCTGATCGAGATCGGCTCGGGCGGCGGGTCGATCGCCGCGCCCGACCCGCTGGGGCTGCTCAAGGTCGGGCCGCGCAGCGCCGGGTCGGTGCCGGGGCCGGTCGCCTACGGCCGCGGTGGCGAGCAGCCGACGGTCACCGACGCCGACGTCGTGCTCGGCTACCTCGACCCGGACGCGTTCCTCGGCGGCGAGCTGCGGCTGCGCGGCGCCGAAGCCCGCAAGGCGGTGGCCAGGGACGTCGGCGACCCGCTGGGGCTCGACGAGACCGGCGCGGCCGCCGGCATCGTCGAGGTCGCGACGGCGAGCATGGCCGCGGCCGCCCGGATGCACCTGGCCGAGCACGGCCGGGACCCGGCCGGGTTCGCGCTGGTGGCGTTCGGCGGCGCGGGCCCGGTGCACGCCTACGGCCTGGCGAAGCAGCTGAAGATCCGGCGGGTGATCGTGCCGATGCGCGCGGGCGTGATGTCCGCCTACGGGTTCCTCGTCGCCGCGCCGACGGTGGACCTGGCCCGCAGCCTGCCGTCGCCACTGTCCGAAGTGGACTGGACGCGGGTGGCCGCCCTCTACGGCGAGATGGCGGAGCAGGCGGCCGCGGTACTCGGCCCCGGGGTGCGCCTGCGCCGGTCCGCCGACCTGCGCTACCTCGGCCAGGGCGCCGCGCTCGAGGTCGGCCTGCCCGAAGGCGGTGATCTCCGGGAGGCCTTCGAAGTGGCGTACCGCGAGGCGTTCGGGCGGACGCTCGACGGGCCCGTCGAGGTCGTCGACTGGCGCCTGACCGCGGACCTGCCCGGCCACGACGTCGGGCTGGGGTGCGCACCCGCCGACGGCGACCCCCGGCGGGGCGAGCGGGAGGTGCACTTCCCCGGCCACGGCCGGGTGCGGGCCACCGTGTGGGACCGCTACCGGCTGCGGCCGGGCACGGAACTCACCGGGCCTGCCGTCTTCGAGGAACGGGAGTCCTCCTGCTCCTTCGGGCCGGACTGCCGCATCCGCGTCGGCGACGACCTGACGCTGTTCGCGGAAATCCGGTGAGCTACCGGCCGGCGAGTAGGTCGCCGAGCCCGCCCCGGGCGTCTTCGAGCACCAGCGCTTCGGCCTTCGCGGAGTCGCCGGCGCGAAGGGCCCGGACGAGCGCGCGGTGCGTGGCGTAGCGCTTCATGCCGAACGTCTCGTCCACGGTGGCGCGTTCGAGCACCCGCGAGCGCCGTTCGGGGTAGGAGAACACCCGGGTCTGGTCGAGCAGGCGGACGAGCACCGGGTTGCCGGCGCAGGCCTCGACGAGGCCGTTGAAGCGCTGCATGGCGTCGAAGAGCCGGCCGATGTGCTTCTCGACGTCCTGGCCGGACTGGTGGCGCTGCTTGATGAGGATGAGCAGGTCGTCGGCCTCGTCGAGGACGGCGTCGAGGCCGTCCAGCTGCTCGGGGGTCGCGTGCCGGGCGGCGAAGCGGGCGACCATGCCACGCAGGCCGATCTCCACCTCGGCGAGGTCCTGGATGGCGACGCCGCCGAACATCGCGACCTTGACCGTCCGCGGTCCGGCGCGTTCGAGGAGGCCGTCCTGCTCCAGGCGCCGGATGGCTTCGCGCACCGGCGTCGGGCTGACCGACAGCTGCTCGGCGAACCCGCGCTCGGTGACCTTCTGGCCCGGCCGCAGCTCGCCGGTGGTGATCGCGTCGCGGAGCGCGCGGTACACGCGGTCGGCCAGCGTGTCGGTGGTCAGTGCGTCACCCAGCATGCGACGTAGTCTACGGCAAATCTCTTTGCAACTCTTGACGGTCTTGCTATAGCAAAAGTACGGTGGCGCCATCTCCCACGGAAGGGGCCGACGATGACGTTGACCACCCCGCGCGTCCGCACCGGGCGCATCACGTTCTTCGTGGCCCTGGCGGTCTTCGCGCAGGAGTCGACGTGGAACCTCTACGACTCGCAGGTGCCGCCGCTGCTGCGCGAGCACGTGAGCAGCGCCGCGCTCATCGGCGCGCTGATGGGGATGGACAACCTGCTCGGCATCTTCATCCAGCCGTGGATGGGCAACCGCTCGGACGGCACCCGGACGTCGTGGGGCCGGCGCATCCCGTACCTCGTCGTCGGCATGCCGATCGCCGGGGTGCTGTTCGTCCTCATCCCGCACGCGGCGGCCTCGCTGCCGCTGCTGGTCCTCACGATGTTCGGCTACGCGCTGGTCGCGAACTCCTTCAAGCCCATCGCCGAGTCGCTGGTCCCGGACTTCGTCGCCCCCGAACGCCGCAGCCGGGCCAACGCGGCGGTCAAGATCGCCTCGAGCATCACGGTGATCGTCGCCGCGCTGATCAGCCTGTTCCTCATCGACGACTTCCCGAAGCTGTCCTTCGCCATCCCGGCGGTGCTGATGCTGGCGTCGGTGGCGGTGCTCGCCTGGCGGGTCCGGGACAGCGAGTCCCCGGCCTACCGGGCCGCGCTGGAAGAAGACCGGGCCGGGCACACGGAGAACTCGCCCCGCGTGCGGATGCGGGACGTCCTGCTCGACATCCTCCGCGACACCGACCGCAGCCGGTTGCTGGTCGTCCTGGCTGTGCTCGCCTTCGGCAGCGCGTGGTTCGCCTCCCGCTCCCTGATCACCAACTACGGCATGGAAGCGCTGGGCATGTCCCGCGGCGACGCCGGCGGCCTCACCCTGCCCAGCGGGCTGGCCTTCATCGCGGCCGCCTACCCGGTGGCGCTGCTCGCGGAACGCTTCGGCAGGCTGCGGGTCATCCTGGCCGGGATGGCCGTGTTCGCCGCGGCGATGGTGCTCGGCACGGTCGTGCGGACGCCGGCCGGCACCGTCGTCGCCATGTGCGTGGCGGCCGCGGGCGCGTCGGCGTTCATGGTGAACATGGCGGTCGTGCTGTGGAACCTCGCGCCCTCGGCGCGGGTGCTCGGCACCTACACCGGGCTCTACACCGTCGGCTGGGCCGGCGGCGGGTTCCTCGGGCCGGCGCTCGTCGGCGGCATGGTCGACGTGACCGGCTGGCCGCTGCTGCTGCTCGACCTCGCGCTCGTCACGGCGGTCGCGGTGCTGCTGGTCGCCCGCGTCGCCGTGCTGCAGCGCCGCCGCGCCGACGGGCGGGCGCTGTGAAGCGGGTCCTGATCACCACCGACTACCTGCGCCCCGGCGACGAGGTCGACGCGTACCTGCGCGGCGCCGGGCTGGACACCGTGCACGCGCCGATGACCGGCAAGCGCGACCCGGATGACCTGGCCGGTCTGCTGGCCGGGATCGACGCGGCACTGGTGGCCAACGAGCCGATGACGGCCGAGGTGCTGGCCCGCGCGCCGAAGCTGCGCGTCGTCGTCCGGACCGGCGTGGGGTACGACTCGATCGACGTGGCCGCCGCGGCCCGGCGGGGGATCAGCGTCAGCAACCTGCCGGGCGTCAACGCGAACGCCGTCGCCGAGTACACCTTCGGCCTGCTGCTCGCCGGGGCCCGGCGGCTGGTGCAGTCGGCGTCCGGGGTGGCGCGGGGGGAGTGGCCGCGCGAGGACGGGCACGAGCTGCGCGGCTCGACGCTCGGGCTGATCGGCTACGGCGCCGCGGCGCGGGCGGTGGTGCCGCTGGCGCGCGCGTTCGGGATGGACGTCGTGTGCACGTCCGCCCTGCGCGGCCCGGAGGTCCGGTTCACCGGGCTGCCGGAGCTGCTGTCCACTTCGGACTACGTCTCGGTGCACACGGCACTGACCGAGCGGACGAGGGGACTGCTGGACGCGGCGGCGTTCGAGCTGATGAAGCCGACGGCGTTGCTGGTCAACACCGCGCGCGGTGCGATCGTCGACGAAGGCGCGCTCGTCTCGGCGGTCCTGTCCGGTGAGATCGCGGGTGCGGCGCTCGACGTCGTGGGCGAAGAGCCGCTGCCCGCGGACAGCCCGCTGCGCGGGGTGCCCGGGATCGTCGTCTATTCGCACCTGGCCGGGCAGACCGCCGAAGCCCGCCGGGCCACCGGCCTGCGCGGGGCCGAAGAACTGGTCGCGGCCCTCGACGGGCGGGCCCGATTCGTGGTGAACGGAGAGAAGTGAGGGACATGGACAAGGTGCGGGTGCTGGCGCCGAGCGGGATGCTCGGCGCCGGCTGGGACCACGCGACGGTCGAGCGCGGCATCGCCCTGGGCGCCGACGTCATCAGCATCGACGGCGGCTCCACCGACTCGGGCCCGTACTACCTGGGCGCCGCGACGGCGAAGACCACGGCCAAGGCCGTGGCGCGGGACCTGCGCAGCCTGTTCACCGTGGCCGCGGAGGCCGGGATCCCGGTGATCGTCGGCTCGTGCGGGACGAGCGGCACCGACGCCGGCGTCGACTGGGTCGCCGGGATCGCCGCCGACGTGCTCGCCGAACTGGGGCTGGACCTGAAGGTGGCGCGGATCTACAGCGAGCAGGACGCGGCCGGGCTGAAGGAGTACCTGGACCGCATCCACCCGTTGCCGCCGCTGGGTGAGCTCGACGCCGAGACGCTCGAGAGCTGCACGCACATCGTCGGCGCGATGGGCCACGAGCCGATCGTCGAGGCGCTGCGCGCGGGCGCGCAGGTGGTGCTGGCCGGCCGCGCGACGGACACCGCGGTGGCGGCGGCGTTCCCGCTGATGAAGGGCATGCCGCCCGGTCCGACCTGGCACGCGGCCAAGATCATCGAGTGCGGCGGCCAGTGCACGGACAACCCGCGCGCGGGCGGTGTCCTGGCGACCATCGACGCCGACGGCTTCACGATCGAGCCGCTCGACCCCGCGGCGGCGTGCACGCCGATCCTGGTGGCCGCGCACATGCTGTACGAGACGGCGAACCCGCATCAGATGCGGGAACCCGACGGCACGCTCGACGTCCGCGAGGCGGAGTACACCGCCGTCGACGACCGGATCGTGCGGGTCACGGGGTCGCAGTTCCACGTCGCGGACCAGTACACGATCAAGCTGGAAGGCGCGCGCATCACCGGCTACGAGACGATGTCGTTCTCGGCGATCCGCGACCCGCTGGTGCTGGCCGAGATCGACGAATGGGCGGCGCTGATGTGCACGGTGCTCACCCAGCGCGTCGCGCAGACGCTGGGCCTGTCCGCCGGGGAGTACGCGTTCGACCTGCGGCTCTACGGCCACAACGCGGTGCTGGGCGAGCTGGAACCGGAGAGCGGGCCGCCGCGCGAGGTCGGGGTGATGCTCCTGGTCAACGCGCCGGACCAGGCAACCGCGACGGCGGTGGCGAAGGTGGCCAACCCGCTGATGCTGCACCTGCCGACACCGTCGATGGACTACCTGCCGAGCTTCGCGTTCCCCTCGTCCCCGGCCGAGGTCGAACGCGGCGCGGCGTACGAGTTCGTGCTCAACCACGTCGTCGACTGCGCGCCGCTGGAGCTGTTCCGGATCGAACTGGAGGGGAAGACCCTTGCCTGAAACCACTTTGGCGGACTTGGCCCACGAGGTCCGCTCGAAGAACGCGGGCCCGTTCTGGGTGACGATGGAGCTGTTCATGCGCGACGCGGCCGGCTACCGCGTTGCGGCGGATTCGGTGAACGAGCGGGTGATCGCGGCCCTTTACCACGTCGATGAGGGGACGATCCGGATCTTCCGCATCCCGTCGCTCAACGTGGTGAAAGTTTCGTTCCCTCGGCCGGTCAGCCAGGGGTCGCTGCTGGATCGGGACATGCACGCGGGGCAGCACCACGTGCCGCTGGCGAGGGTGGTGGTCCCGGCCCCACCGGCGTGACGGATCGGCCGCCTCGTGCGCGGGTCAGGGCAGCAAGGCCGTCCCGATCACGGACAGCAGCTGCAGCTTCTCCTGGCTTTCGGTACCCGGCGTGGCGGTGTAGACGAGCAGGGCGTGGGACTGCCCGGGGTCGATCAGCACCTGGCAGTGGAGTTCGAGCCTGCCGACTTCGGGGTGGATGAACGTCTTGCCTTCCGCCGGGCGGATGCCGATCTCGTGGTGTTCCCACAACGCCCGGAACTCCTCGCTCCGTTCGAGGAGCAGTTCCACCAGCCGGGCGGCCCGGGAATGCGGGCCGCGCAGGGTGGCGATCTCGCGGGCGCCCGAGACGAACAGCCGGGACAGGAACGCGTGGTCCTCGGGCGCGTAGCGGTTCCGCGTGGCCGGGTCGGTGAACCACCGGTAGCCGATGCTGCGCGCGAAACCGGTGAACGAGGTCGTGTCGCCGGTGAGGGCGGTGCCGAGCCGGTTCTGCCGGAGTGTCTCGCCGAGTTCGGTGACGATCTCCGCCGGGGTGTCGTCCAGGCGGTCGAGCACGCGGAGCAGGCCGGGACCGATGTGGTCGCCGGTGCTGCTGCGGGTGGGCGGGCGGTGGCCGGCGAGCCGGAACAGGTGGTCGCGTTCATCGAGGGTGAGGTGCAGTCCCTGTGCGATCGAGGCGATCATCTGCTCCGACGGGTGGGGGCCGCGTTCCCGTTCGAGCCGCGAGTAGTAGTCGGTCGACATGTGGCAGAGCGCGGCCGCCTCTTCCCGGCGCAGCCCGCTGGTCCGGCGGCGTGGACCGCGGGGGAGACCGACGTCCTCGGGTTGCAGGGCTTCCCGGCGACGCCGGAGGAACTCCGCCAGGCCGGTCCGGTCGATCTCCATGCTCCGCCTTCCTCGTCCGCCGCTCAGACGGCGATGGTCGTCTTCGTCAGCTGCTCGGAGACCTCCCAGACGCGGGCGGCCTCGTCCGCGCTGCGCAGCCGCGAGTAGAGCTTCTGCTCGGCGGGCGGGCCCCCGACCCGTCCGGGCCAGCGCGGACCGTAGAAACCGCCGGGCTTGGCGTCGGGGTCCGTGGCCGCCATGAGCGCGGGCAGCTTGGCCGTCTCGACGGTCCCGACCAGGATGCCCCTCTCGGACAGGACGCGGATGAGCCTCCGGGCCGCCACGTCCTCGCCGCGGCCCAGTTCGGGGCGCGCCGCGAGGAGGTTCGTCGGAGCGACTCCCGGGTGGGCGAGGTTGCTGGTGATGCCCCACCCGCCCGCGCGGCTGCGCCGGTCGAGTTCCAGGCCGAAGAGGCCGAGGGCGATCTTCGACTGGCTGTAGGCGCGCTGCCCGGCGTAGCTGCGTTCCCAGTTCAGGTCGTCCCAGTTGATCGAGCCCTGGTTGGCGGCGATGCTCAGCTGCGAGGTCACCCGCGCGCGGCCGGCCCGCAGGAGCGGCATCAACTGCGCGACGAGCGCGAAGTGGCCCAGGTGGTTCGTGCCGAACTGCAGCTCGAACCCGTCGGCCGTGGTCTGCCGGTCCGGTGGCGTCATGACGCCCGCGTTGTTGATCAGCAGGTGCACCGGCCGCCCTTCCGCGCGCAGCGTGTCACCGAGTGCGGCCACGGACTCGAGCGAGGACAGGTCGAGGTCTCGCAGCGAGACCTTCGCGCCGGGCACGGACTCGCGGATCGTGGTGATCGCGGTCTCGCCCTTGCGCGGGTTGCGCACGGGCATGAGCACCTCCGCTCCCGCCGCCGCGAGGCGCGCGGCGATCCCCAGGCCCACGCCGTCGCTGGCGCCGGTGACGACGGCGAGCTTTCCGGACAGGTCGGGGATGGTGATGTCGATGGGTGCGCGTGCCATGGTCCACTCCTGGAAGTCGGGTTGCCGGTTCCACTGTCGCGGAAGTGGGCCGCCTTATTCAGGGACTGCCGATCCACCCTTGCGGAGGCCGTCCTCATCGGACAGACCGGGACCGTGGTCGTGACCCGGACGGGTGATCGGCGGGCTAAGCGGTCGGATCGGGCCCCAGTGCGATGGCCAGCAGGTCGCCCAGCGCGTCGATCTGGTCCGGTGACAGGTCCCGGAACGAGGACTCGACGACCTGGTCGACGAGCTCCTGCCCGTCGGCCCGCAGCCGCGCGCCCTTCTCGGTGAGCCGGTGCCGCACCGCCCGGCCCGGTCCCGGGACGCGTTCGATCAGGCCCCGCTCGGCCATCCGCGTCGCCAGCGAGCCGAAGGACTGGTCGGTCTGGAACGTCAGCACGGCCAGGTCGTGCAGCGACGCGTCCGGCTTGCGGTGCAGGTGGCGCAGGGTGTCCCACTGCACGAGGGAAAGGCCGAGCGGCGCCAGCGCGCGGCTCAGCGCGCGGTGGTGCCGGTGCTGCAGACGCTTGACGGCCAGCGAGACCTCGCCCGGGTGGTACTTCATGGGCCTCACTGTAACTCACGGAAGACAGGTTGCTTATATCAGGAAGCTTATATAAGGTTCCTGGCATGACCTCGCTTCCCGCCGCCGGCTCGCTCCGGCCCACCCGCACCGAAACCCACGCCCTCGGCCCGGTCGAAGTGACCGTCGAAGACCGCGACCGCACGCGCCCGTACCTGCTGCTGCACGGCGGCGGCGGGGTCGCGACGATGTCCGGCTTCGCCGACCTCCTCGCCGAACGCACCCACGCCCGGGTGCTGCTGCCCACCCACCCGGGCTTCGGCGGCACCCCCAAGCCGGAGAGCCTCACCGGCGTGACCGAGCTGGCCCGCCTGTACGTCGAGCTGCTGGACGAGCTGGACCTCACCGACGTGACGGTGATCGGCAACTCCTTCGGCGGCTGGCTCGCCGCCGAGATCGCCCTGCAGGAGAGCCCGCGCGTCAGCGGCGCGGTGATCATCGACGGCATCGGCATCGAGGTCGACAGCCACCCGCCGGCCGACGTCAGCGGCCTGAGCCTCGACGAGATCCGCGCGCTCTCCTGGCACGACCCGGCGAAGGCGCCCGTCCCGCCGGGCGGCGGCACCGGGCCCAGCCCGGACATCCAGGCCCTCATCGGCTACACCGGCCCGAACATGTCCGACCCGACGCTGGCCGAGCGGCTCGGCGGCCTCGACCTCCCCGTGCACGTCGTGTGGGGCGAGAGCGACCGCATCGTCGACCCGGACTACGGCAAGGCCTACGCCGCGGCGATCCCGAGGTCGGCCTTCACTCTGCTCCCGCGCACCGGCCACCTGCCGCAGGTCGAAACGCCCGAAGAACTGCTGGGCGCGCTGCTCGACCTCGGGGAGCGGGCATGACCACTTCGCTGACCGTGACCCGGATCGGGCACGCCTGCCAGCTGCTCGAGATCGGCGGCACCCGCGTCCTCACCGACCCGTGGTTCACCCAGACCCCGACCTACCACCAGGGCGAACCGGTGGCCGCGACGGTCGGATCGCTCGGGCGGATCGACGCGGTCGTCGTCACCCACGAGCACTACGACCACTGCGACCTCGACGCGCTCGTCGACGGCGGGTTCGACCTCGGCACGCCGCTGATCGGCCCGGGCACGGTGGCGGCCATCGCGCGGGACAAGGGGTTCAGTGACGTCCGCGTCGTCGAGGCCTGGGAAGCCGCGACGGTGGGCGAGCTGACGGTGACCGCCACGCCGGGCAAGCACGGCGTCCACGAAGTGACGTTCGTGCTCCAGGCGGGCGGCCGCACGGTCTTCTTCGGCGGCGACTCGCTGCGCGTCCCGGAGCTGGACACGATCCCGGACCGGTTCGGGCCCGTCGACCTGGCCATCCTGCCGACCAACGGCCTGTGCATCCGGCCGATGAACCTCGCCCAGGTCGTGATGGACGCCGAAGAAGCCGCCGGGCTGACGGCCGCGCTGAAGCCGGCGATGGCCATCCCGCACCACTACGCGTTCCACAGTGGACGCCTGGGCGACCGGATGATCACCAAGGGCGACCAGGACCCCCGCCACTACGCCGACGCCGTGGCCCGGCTCGCCCCGGAGACCGAGGTCCGGATGGTCCTGCCCGGAACCCCCGTGGTGGTCCCGTGAGCGAGCGGCAGTACGTACCCGAGATCGCCGACGACCTCCCACCCGGAGAGCGGCCGATGGTAGCGGTGGTCCGGGCGATCCCGGGCCACGAGGAGCAACTCGCGGCGGCGATCACGACACTCACCGCGGCGGTCCGGCGGGAGCCGGGCTGCGTCGAGTTCCGCTCCTTCCGGGACGCCGCGCAGCCGGGTGTTTTCCACTTGTACGAGGTGTATGCCGACACGGAGGCGTTCCGGGCGCACCTGGCCACCGGCCACGTGGCGCAGTTCTTCACCGAGCTGGCCGGGCACAGCACCGCCGATGCCGGTGCGCTGGTCCAGCTCGTCGAGCTGCCGGGTTAGGAGTCCGGAAAGCCGCGGGAGCCGGCGCGCAGGCTGAGCACGCATCCCGGGGTTCCGGCGAGAAGGTCGCCGGCGTAGACGTTGTCGCCGGAGGCTCGTGCGCAATAGCGTGGGGGCGTGGCGGACTTCGAGGCTGTCCAAGTGAACCTGTGGTGCGACGACGTGGAGCGCTGCGCCGCGTTCTTCCGGGGGCTCGGAATGCCCGAAAAGTTCCGCTTCCCGGCGCGCGGCGAGCCCCACCAGATCGAAGTGGAGGCCGCCGGCGCGCGGATCGGGTTCAGCTCGGCCCGCGTGGGCAGCGAGTTCTTCGCCATCGGCACGAGCCCCGGGGAGAACATGGAGGTTGTGTTGTGGTGCACCGACGTCGACGACCTGCACCGCCGAGCGCTCGACGCGGGTGGCTCACCCGTGGCGAGCCCGACCGACTCGCCGGACGGGCGGCTGCGGTACGCCTGGTTGCACGACCCCGAAGGCCACCGCGTGAAGCTCGTGCAAGAACGCGGCTGAGCTGCCCGTCCGCGGGCCACGGGGTCGGTCACGGTGGACTTCTCCCACGAGGAGGGCGCCGCCCAGCCGACCGTCTTCGTCAACGGGGGTCCGGGCGGACCGGGCTGCCGTCCGGTTGTGATCGGACTCAGTGCGGGCCGCCGCCCATCGACGAGTTGTCGTAGGTACCGGGTTCGGAGCGGTAGGGATAGCGGCCCAGCTTTCTGCCGCGCCGGACCCGGCGGCCCAACAGCATTCCGACGGCGAGAAGGACCAGGGTGAACAAGAGCGCTCCGCCGCCGAGGAGGAGCAACGCCGTTCCCGTAGTCGTCCGGCGAGTTTAGACACCGTGACCGGTGCGCCTCATCCGGCCGGTGTGCCCTCCGCCGGGCGCAGTTCCAGCGTGCAGCACTGGGGGCCGCCGCCGGATGTCCGGAACTCGGAGAGGTCGACCGGGATCGGTTCGTAACCCCGATCGGCCAGCCGGTCGGCGAAATCCGTGCTGCCGGCGACCTCCTCGGCGTTCGATCCGACGGCGTCCGCGGTGACCCGGCTGCCCGGGTCGGTGTCGATCGTGTCGTGGCCGAAGGCCGTCGTGTCCCGTGCGCCACCAGGAAATCGATCGCGGTCACGGTCCGGCCCGGTGACCGGACCCGGCCACCGGGCTCACGGCCCCGCATCGCGTCCTGGCTCGGCCACCGCTTCGACCAGTCCGACCGGAAAGCCACGAAAGCCCTTTCCGGCACCCGGCCGTGCCGCCGCTCCCAGTCCCGGATGTGCGAGACGTCCAAGCAGGTTTCGGGATCACGGGCCACTTCGGCGGACAGGTCACGGTGCGCCCGCCCGCATGTGCGCGGGGGCGTCCACGTGGGTCGCCCAGGCACCCGGCATGCTGTGGCGCTGCAGGTCGAACCCGTCCCGCCGGAGGCTGAGCGCCTGCTCACGGCGTTCCCCGGCGAACTCCTCGGAGCCCGCCACCCCCGGGCCGAACGCGTGCGTCAGGTCGACCACCGCCACGTCTGCGGCGCCATTGCCACGTCGTTCAGCGGTTCGATTCCGCTACGGCCCCGCCGGAGCCTTGCTCCGATCGGGTCTTCCACACCGGACGCGTGGGTAGAACTGCGGGCCCGCGATCCCGCCGCCGTCTTCAGAATGGCGGGCGAAGACGGGAGTCGCCACGTGCGTGTGCTGTTGTCGACCTACGGGTCCCGCGGGGATGTCGAGCCTCTGGTCGGACTGGCCGTACGGGCGCGGGAACGGGGCGCGCAGGTGCGCGTGTGCGCGCCGCCCGATTTCGCGGAGCGACTGGCGGCCGCCGGTGTGGAGCTGGTCCCGGTGGGCTGGCCGGTGCGGCCGGTGTTGCACGGGGTGACGCCACCGCCGGCCGGCGACCGGTCCCGGCGCGTCGCGGAGCTGATCGCCGCGCAGTTCGACGCGCTGGCCGCGGCGGCGCACGGGTGTGACGCGCTGGTGGCGGCCGGGCTGATGCCGGTCGCGGCGCGGTCGGTGGCCGAGAAACTGGGGCTGCGCTACCGGTATGCGAGCTACTGCCCGGTCATCCTGCCCTCGCCGCACCATTCGCCGGTCCCGTTCGCGGAGCGGCCGTTCCCGCCCGAGGCGAGCGACCCCAGCACGCGGTGGGAGCTGGACGCCCGCAACTACAACGCGGTGTTCGGCGCCGCGCTCAACGCCCACCGGGCGGCGATGGGCCTGCCCGCCGTCGACGACGTCCGCCGCCACGTCCTGACCGACCGGCCCTGGCTGGCCGCGGATCCGGTGCTGGCGCCGTGGCCCCGGCCCTCGGACCTCGACGTCGGGCAGACCGGTGCGTGGATCCTGCCGGACGATCGCCCGCTGCCCGAGGACGTCACGGCGTTCCTCGATGCCGGTGATCCGCCGGTGTACGTGGGGTTCGGCAGCATGCGCGCCCCGGCAGGCGTCGCCAAGGCGGCCATCGAGGCGATCCGCGCCCGGGGACGCCGGGTGGTCGTCGGGCGGGGCTGGGCCGACCTGTCGCCGGTCGACGACGGCGCGGACTGCTGCGCGGTCGGCGAGGTCAACCTGCACGCCCTGTTCGCGCGGAGCGCCGCGGTGGTGCACCACGGCGGCGCGGGCACGACGACGGTGGCCGCGCGGGCCGGCGTGCCGCAGGTGGTGGTCGCCCAGATGGTGGACCAGCCGTACTGGGCCGGGCGCGTGGCCGAACTCGGCATCGGGGTGGCCCACGAGGGTCCGACGCCGACGGTCGATTCGCTGTCGAGCGCGCTCGATCGAGCGTTGGCGCCGGGAACGGCCGCCCGAGCCCGGGAGGTCGCGGCCGCGATGCGGACCGACGGGGCCACGGTGGCCGCGTCGTGGCTGCTCGATCCGGCCGGGGTGGCGCGGTGAGCCGTGGCCGGCGCGACGCTGTCGGCGGAGTACACGGACTTCGACACCCTGGCCGCCGGCCGCTGATCACGGCGGGCCGGACGTGCTTCCGGAATGCTCCTGGTGCTGGGCGGCAAGCCGGTGAAGGGCGTCGCGCAGGCTGTTGCGGGCGCGGTAGGCGAGGGCGGTGAGCTGATTCGGGGTCTTGTTGAGCGCCATGGCCACGACGGACGGCTGGACGCCGTCGACGGCCGTCAGCAGCAGCACCAGCCGGTGTCGGGCCGACAGCTCGCCGAACGCCTGGACCAGCAGGCTCTGCCGGTCGGCGGCCGCCTGCCGGTCGGCGCCGGCGTCCGGACCGTCCGGCCCGGTCAGACCGGTCAGACCGGCGAACACCGCGCCGTCGGCCAGGTACTCCCGTTCGCGTTTCTTGATGTGGGAGACGGCGCACGACCGCACCGTGTGCCGGAGGTACGTCTTGAACCCGTCGGTACCGGGACCGAGACCACGCTGGATCAGGGCGAAGATCCGGGTGAAGGCCTCGGCGGTGATGTCTTCGGCGTCTGCGTTGTTGTACGTGAACTGCCTCGCGTAGGCGCGTGCGGAGGTGAAGTGGCGTAAATACATTTCACCGCAGTCCGGCGGTTGGCCGGGACGGTTCGCTGGGTCGGTCATCTCCGGTCAGCTCCTTTCGTGGTTGTGGCGCGCGACGGCGGCGTCGGGTGTGTGGTGCGGCCCGTCGCCGGGGGCCGAGGACGGCCACCGGTCGGCTGTCGCCGCGGCTCTGAGGAGCGACTCGTCGAGAATCCGGATCCGGCGATACTGGAGCTGGACGGCGTTTTGGTCGCTCAGCGCCTTCAGCGCCCGGTTGAGGCTGGGGCGTGATATCCCGGCCATGGCCGCGAGCGCGGACTGGGAAATCACCAGGACACCGTTGCGCTCCTCCAACAGCAGCATGCGCGCCGTGCGTTGCTCGACGTCGCCCTCCAGCACGGTGGCGAGCCGTCCCGACGTGGTGACCAGGCGGTCGGCCAAGCCGGACATCAGGTGGGGTGCGGCGCCGGGGCGTGACAGGAACGCGTGGAGCAGGGGGTCGGTGGGCAGGAACAGGTACGAAACGTGGCTCGCCGCGCGGGCGAGCCGCGGAGCCGTCCTGCCGCTGATCAGTTCTTCGAGCCCCAGAACGTCTCCTCGGCAGAGCGTCTGGGTCACCACGTCGCGCGGACCCGTCACCAGTTCGACGATGCCGTCCTGGATGAACGCGACACCGTCGGGCCGGTGGTCGCGCCGGCACAGCACCGTGCGGGGCGGGCAGCGAACGGGAACGAGCTCGTGCGCGAGGCTGTCGAGCAGATCGTCTTGGGCGCCGAAGTCGGGTGGATCGCCCGGCAAGAGGCAATCGAGCGCGAATCTCGCGTAGCGGCGCGCCGAGTAGGCGGGTGATCCGGCTGAATCGGAGGGCGGGCTGTCATCGGTGTGCGTCATGGTTTCTCACTTGTCGTGACCTCGAGTGCGCTCGTCGAGTACCGGGCCTCGCGTGGCGTTGCCGATTCGGGTCGGTAACGTGCAGCCGGCGGGGCTTTTCGTGGGACGGGGAAGTGAAGTCTGGTTCGAAAGACTTGTCGGGGTGTCGCAGACATCGTGCGGCTACCCCGGGAAGCACCTGGTCAGACACTCTTGCCGGAGCATCACTCGGCTGGTCGAGCAAATCGTCAGTCAGATGACTTTTCGAAGCCGGAAAGGCGGGTCCTGTTCTTCTCATGCGGGTTCGCGGAACCGGTAACGGTCAAATTCGAACAATCTGTGCACCTGCCCGGGTGGTACGCCTTGGCAACGCGGTTCGACGGCGCCGTCATCGGCGGAGTGTGCGGTAGTGTTCCTCGTGTCGGAGGACGTGCTCGGCAAATAGGGATGTGACGGGGCGCGGGCTCCGCGGTGCGGTCCTGAATGTACTGCCCGGTGGATTCGTCAGTTCGAACAAAGCGAGTGAGGAATAGATGATGAACCTTTTGGTGAAAGGTGTGACCGCGGTCGGGATTTCCGTTCCGCTTTGGCTGGCGGGGTGGGGGGTGGCGTCCGCGCAGAGCGGTGGTGGTCCGGACTGTGCCCACTACCAGGCCGGTTCGGTCGCAGCCGGACCGAACGGTGCCACCGCGGCCACCACCGGTTCCGGCGTAGGTGGGTGTGCCGGGGGTGGCGGGAGCGGCCGCGGTTCCGGCTGTGCCTACTACCAGGCGTGGCAGGTGAGCGCCGGCCCGGAGGGGGCCGTCGGGAATCTGGTGACCTCGGGCACCGGACAGTGCGCCGTCGCCTGAGGGAACCGCTGGGGGCAGGTGCCGGCCGGTCGGCACCTGCCCTCGTCCACGCCATGGTGTGCACCACCCCGCTCGCGCCCGGTCGGCCGTCGCCTGGCGAACGGCGGGCGCAAGCCAACGGAAAGGTCTGACAAGGCATGACAGGTCCGCTGGACATCCGCCGGCCGAAGCCGAACACCGGCGAGGGTGCCCTTCGGCACGAGCACGCCGGTGCCGTGTTCGGTACCGATGCGGAGTACCGCAGGTTGATCTATTCCTTCGTCACCGCCGGTGTCCAGCTCGGCGAGCGCATCTGCTGCCTCGTGTCGGCCGGGGAACGGTTGCGGGCGCTTGACCGGCTCGCGGCGGCGGGGGTGAACGTCGGTCGCTTGACCGACCGAGGTCAGCTGCTGGTCATGTCGGTCCGCGATCACCACGTCCGGCTGCCTCTCGACGAACCAGGGGGATTGTTCGCCTGGCTCGCCCGATACGCCGACAACGCGAGAGCCGAAGGGTTCTCCGGTCTCCGGATCATGCTGGAAGCCAACTGGATCCGGGAGAAGCTGCGCCCGCCCGAAGCCGACGGGTTCGAGGCGGGCATCGACCGGCTGACCGGTGACCGGCCGGGCGCGTTCCTGTGCGCCTACGATCGGCGCCGGTGCGGTACGGAGGCGCACATCTGGGCGGCGGCGCACCGTGACCGGATCGATCCCGCACTGTCCTATCGCGACGAAAACCTGCAGATTGTGCCCGTGGAGAGCGGAATGCGCGTCATCGGACGAGTCGACCCGCGGAATCGGGCGGTGTTCACCCGGGCGTTGACAGCCGTGGTCGACCGCGCCCTGAGCACCCGGACCGATGTGCAGCTGCACGTCCGCGACCTGAGTGATCCGGACGGGCCGGCGGTCGCCGCTCTCGCCCGGACGGCCCGCCAGCTCAGCACGATCGGCCTCAGCCTCGTCGTGCACGCGCCCTCGACCGGGCTGCTCCGCATCGCGAGCGTGTTGTGGGACGAGCTGCCGACCGGGATGATGATCCGGCCCTGACGTGGTCAGAGCAGATCCGTGCCGGGGCCGGTGATCGAGGGTATCCGTGCCGCCGACTCGAGGCCGTCGTGGTCGAGGATCAGGATTCTCCGGTAGCGGAGTTCGACGAAGCCGGCGTCCCGGAGACTGCCCAGCGCGACGTTGAGCGCCGGCCGTGACACGCCAAGGAGATGGGCCAGAGCTGCCTGTGACAGGGGGACAACGCCCTCTCGCTCTTCGGCCAGCAGGATCCGCGCCGCTTTGGTGTGCAGGTCGTCGGCCAGCACGGCCGCCAGGTGGTCCCACGCCCGGACCAGCCGGCGGCTCAGGCCGGCGACCACGAGTTCCATGAACGATCGCTGCTGGCGCAGTTGCGGGAACTTAGTGACGGGCAGGAGCAGCGCGGTGACCGCGGTGCTCGCGCGGACCGCGTACGGACGTGGCTGCCCGTCCAGGAGCCGGACCAGGCCGAACGCCTCGCCTCGGCACACCGTCTGCAGGACGAGACGATCATGTCCGTTCGCCATGGTCAGTTCGACGGCCCCGGACTGGATGATCCAGATGCCGGCGCACCAGCCGTCCAGACGGCACAGTTCGTCCCCGGCGGAAAACCGTTGCTGGATCAGGTCTTGGGCGAGCAAGGTGAGCAGACCGGCCTCGGCGTCCGCACTGTACCCCGGACGCCCGGCGATGCTGTCCGCCGCGAACCGGGCCCTGGCGAGTTCCGGCACCGAAAGCGACGTGCTCGGCCGCGGGGGTGCTCCCAGGTGGGACGTCGGTACGGTCATCTTTCCTTCTCGGGTCACGGTCACGCGGCGGTGCCGAGGCCCCGCCGATGCACGAGGCGTGGGGAACGGCGGCATTCGCACTGCTGTTGACGGTGGTGGCCGGAGATCATCCGTTTCGCGGACTATAGGGCGGAGGACGAGCTGTTGTCCAGTGTTCAATAAAGGAAAGCGGGATTTTCGCCAGCCACGGTCCACCGGAGGGGTTCGCCCGGTGCCGGGCAATCGCGCCGGTCGTTTCTGTTGTCTTCAAACAACTGTTCTCCGGCAGCGCTTTCGTGGGTCAGCGCAGGGTGATCGCGGTGATCACCGTGGCCGTCGTCGCCAACCCGCCCAGGAGCAGGCCCGCGCACAACACTTCGAGAGCGAGCCGGCCAAGGCCGTTCGCTCTGTGCAGCCGGTGCCGCGGGCCGCTGTTCCGTGGTTGCGTGGACCGGCGAGAGCGAGCAGAGCTCGCTCGGTGGAGCGCGCGGTGGGTCATCGTGGTTCCCATCTGGGATTTCCGAACGCGGAAAACCTGTTTACCCTTCCCGGAACCAGTTAACCGCCGCCGGAAACGATGGCACGCCGGTGCTTCCGGCAGCTGCTGTCCGAATCGAACAGTCGGGACACTCGTTCGCGTTGCGGCCGTGCTCTTCCGCGCTTCCGCGGAATACCGTGTGATCGCGTGGTGGCGACGTTCGCGCTACCGCGGACGGTGGATGGCCTGCCCCGCCATCGCCGTCGGCCGGTGGGCCGCCGCGCGCCGCAGGCGGCCTGCCGGTGCCGTTCCGCGCCGGCGGCCGCGAACCCCTGGAGTCGTGAACCAGCAATGATCCGAACGGTGCTCGTCGACGGTCGCTCGCCGGCCAAAGCCCTGGCGCGGGCGCTCCTCGCCGAGGGGATTTCCCTTTGCTGCGTCTCGTCCGCGGATCACGCGTTCGACGTCCTCCTGGCTGATCGCGTCGACGTCGCGCTGGTGGACTTCGGGTTGCCCGGGGTCGACGGCCTGACCGTTTGCCGGGCCGTTCGTCGGCGGAGCGAGGCGCCGATCGTTGTCATCCTGCACCGGCCGACCGTCGCGGAAGCGACGGCGGCGCTCGCTGCCGGTGCCGATCAGTGTGTGGCGGAACCGTTGGCGGCCAAGGAGTTCGCCGCGGGGATCCGGGGTTCGCTCCGGCGCCGGACGATCACGGCGGAGCCGGCCACGGTGCGTCTCGGCGAGGTGGAGATCCGGCTGGCGGAGAGGCAGGTTCGCCGGTGCGGACGCGAAGTGCGGCTGACGGACACCGAGTTCCGCCTGCTGGCCGAGCTGGCCGCGGTGGCGCCCGTGGCGGTCAGCCGCAGCGAGCTCCTCCGGCGTGTGTGGGGATTGTCGCGCTCGGCGGACACCAGGCTGCTCGACCTGCACGTGTGCCGGCTCCGGAACAAGATCGAAGCCGACCCTCGGCGTCCCCGGCTGCTCCGGACCGTGCGAGGCGTCGGGTATCAGGCCGTGCCCGCGTGGTGACGCGGGCACGGAACTCGCCCGCAAACGCGAAGAACGAACAATCCGGTGCCCTGATCGAATCACTTGTCGATCTTGTCGGTCGTATCGCGCATATCCGCTTCCGGTTCGGCTACCTGCATTCCGTCCCCCGGGATTCCGGCGGGGCGTTCGCACAACAAGAAGAACGAGAAAGGACCTTCACATGCGGAAGAGTTTGCGGCTCGGTGTCGTCGGTGCTGCCTTGGCGGCGCCGATCATCCTGGGTGCGGCCGGCGTCGCGTCGGCGGAGACGGTCTCGGCCGGTGGCACGACCGTTCCCTGCGCCGACTACCACGCGTCGAACGTCCATGCGGGACCGGACGGGTCGGGCGGGACCGAGGTGAACAGCAGCGTCGGGTGCGACGGCACGGGAGACGCCGAAGACGGCGGCACCGGCGGCAACGCGGGTGGCGGTCTCCTGGACTCGGTTTTCGGCCTGCTGTGATCCGTCCGTCCACGATTTCGTGGTGAGCGGCTTCGGCCGCCGAGGTCGATAGCCGGTAGGTCACCAGGAGCGTCTGGTGACCTACCGGTGCCGGCCCCGCACTTCGCCGAAGGCCGCGAGCAGGGTGGTGGACCGCGGCACCGTCGAAGATGCGCACCAGGGTTCGCCGGACGGCCGGGGAAGAACGGGCCGATGCCGGTCCGGTTACCATGGTCCGATGTCGGCCAGGGCCTTTCACCACGGCAATCTCCGCGCCGAGATTCTCGCGCACGCACGCGTCACGCTGCGGGAGGCGGGCGAGGAAGGGCTGTCGCTCCGGCAGCTGGCGCGCGACGCGGGCGTGAGCCACGCCGCCCCGCGGCGGCACTTCCCGGAGCGCCAGGACCTGCTGAACGCGTTGGCCGAACAGGGCTTCGACGAACTGACCGCGTCGATCGCCGAGCAGCTGGACCGGGCCGGAGGGGACAGGGTCACCGCTTTCCGTGCCGTGGCGCGGAGCTACATCGACTTCGCCATCCGGGATGGGGCCCTGATGACCCTGATGTTCTCCGCCAAGAACGGTACGGCCGCCGCGGGGGTGTCCGAGGCCGCGGACCGGTTCTTCGCCGCGGTGGGCACCATCGTGGCCGCGGTCGTCCCGAGTCCCTCCGCTCCGGCGCCGTCCGGAGCGCTGTCCGATGCGCTGCGTGCGCAGCTGCTGCTCGCGTCGACCCTGCACGGCATCGCCTCGCTGCTGTGCGCCGGCCGCCTCGACGCCTCGCAGGTCGACGAGCTCATCGACGGCGTCGGGCAGTTGTTCGGCGTCGGCGCGCAGCCTGCCGCGAAGTAGTCATTGACTACAATGTAGTCGGTGGCTACTTTGAGGGGCATGGACCTGCCATTGCCTCCTTCGTCGTTGTCCGGCCGCGTCGCGATCGTCACCGGGGCGACCAGCGGTGTCGGCGCGGCCACCGCGGCCGCGCTCGCCGGTGCCGGCGCCCACGTCGTCTACGCGGTCCGCGACGTCGCCAAGGGCCTGGCCGACCCCGGCCGGCAGGCGGCCGAAGCGGCCCGGCCGGGATCGACCGAGGTCCGCCGCCTCGACCTCGCCGACCTCGCTTCGATCCGCGCGTTCGCCCAGGACCTGACCGGCCCCATCGACCTGCTGATCAACAACGCCGGCGTGTCGAGCAGCACGCGACGGCAGACCCGGGACGGGTTCGAGCTGCAGATGGGCACCAACCACCTCGGGCACTTCGCCCTGACGAACTTGCTGCTGCCCCGCATCCGCGGCCGGGTCGTAAGCCTGGCTTCCCAGGCCGAACGCGCCGGCCGCCTGGACCTGGCCGACCTCAACGGCGAGCGCGGCGAATACCGCGAGCACCGCGTCTACAACGCGACGAAGCTGGCTAACCTGCTGTTCACGGCCGAGTTGCAGCGCCGTCTGTCGGCGTCGGGATCCCCGGTCCTGGCCATGGCCGCCCACCCCGGGCTCGTGGCCAGCGGCATGACCGGCGAGCTGACCGGAGCGGCCGGGCTGGCCGTGCGCCTGCTCGCCCAGTCTCCTGAGGACGGAGCCCTGCCCGTCCTCTACGCCGCCACGGCCGACCTGCCGGGCAACAGTTTCACGGGCCCACGGCACCTGTGGCACATGCGAGGCGGCGCCCAGCTGATCGCCCGCTCGAAGAAAGCCCGCGACCCGGAGCTGGCGACGCGGCTGTGGGAGCTGTCGGAACGGCTGACCGGCACCACGTTCCCGGTCGTGCCGGCGACTTGAGGAAACCCCGGTGGTGCGCCCGTGCGGGCCCGGAGCCGAGGTCGTCCTCGGCTCCGGACTCGTCAACGAACCTCGAGTTCAGGCGTCACCGGGGTCGGCGCCGACCCCCGAAGTGCCGGCTCCCGAGGTGGCGGAGTGCGCCGCCGCCGTGTGGAAGCCCGCTGTGCGGCGCAGTGTGAAGCGGTCGATCTCCACGCCGTCGTTGCGCAGGGTCCGCACCGTCAGCGTGGTCTTCCGCCCGAACCACGCCGGCTCGGCGTCGATCGCGAGGAACGAGTAGCCGGTGTAGCGCACGCGCGACCAGCCGACCGTCTCGGTCTCCTTCCCGCCGCCCTTCACCCAGTGGTAAGAGGTGAATTCGCCGTCGAAGCTGTCGGGGACCGGGAAGCTGTAGACGCTCCGGCCCCCGCCGCCGCAGGTGGCGTAGACCGTGCCGTCGCGGTCCGGGTCGACGGTGTCGCCGATCGCCACCTTGCGCGTCACCCGGCCGCCGCGCAGGGCGTCGGTGCGCTCGTAGATGTGGTTGTGCCCGTTGACCACCAGGTCGACGTGGAACTGGTCGAACAGCGGCACCCACTCCTCCCGCACGCCGCCCTCGGAGGCGTGCTGGTTGGTCGTGGAGTAGGCGCAGTGGTGGAAGAACACGACGATGAAGTCGACGTCCGGCTGCAGCCGCAGGTACCGCAGGCGGCGCTTGAGCCACGCGGTCTGCGAGCCGCGCGAGTAGCCGAGGTTCGCGGGGATCTCGTAGGAGACGTCGTTGGCGTCGAGGGAAATCACGCCGACGTTGCCGTAGATGAAGGAGTACACGCTCGGGCAGTCCGCCGGGCCGCTGCCGGGGAAGTCCCAGCGCGCGGTCTGGCCGCCGTAGCCGTCGGGCGAGTACAGCGCCTCCATGTCGTGGTTGCCGGTGGTCACCATCCACGGCACCGACGCCGCGACGCCCTCGATCTGGTTGTAGTAGGCGTCCCAGACCTTCGGGTCGAACAGGTCGTGGCCGCCGTCCGAGACGGGCCCCGGCGGGAGGCCGGCGCCGCTCGGGTCGGCGTAGGCGATGTCGCCGGCGAGCAGGTGGAACCGCGGGTTCTGCTTCGCGACGGCGCCGTCCTGGGCCAGCGCGGTGGTGGAGACACCCTGGTCGCCGAACGCGGTGAAGGTGAACTTCCCGGTGGGGAAGCCGCGGGCGGGTGCGGTGGTGAACGTCGAGATCGCGGCGGCCCCGCCGTCGCCCTTGGCCGGGTCGAAGCCGTCGTGGCCGACGGCGTAGGTGTAGGTGCGGCCCGGCGTGAGGCAGTTCGCCTCGGCGTGCAGGTAGTACTGGTCGTACGGCGCGATCACGCCGGCGACTTCGGAGTGCAGGGCGCGGGTCTCGGCGGGGATGCGGTGCCCCCACTGGATCCCGTGCCGGTCGTGGTGCTCGGCGACGCGCAGGAACGGGTTCTTGACCCGGGTCGGGACCTGCCAGGCGACCCGGATGTCGGTGCGCGGGTTGCGGCCGAACGCGAGGTGACGGCCGGCGGGCGCCACCTTCGCGCCGTCGGCGTAGGCGGTCCCGGGCAGCAGGAGCGGGCCGGCGGCGAGCAGGGCACCGGTCGCCGCTGCGCCCTTGAGCAGCGATCGGCGGGAGAGGAACTCGTGCTGTTCGGCCATGCTGAGGCGGGTGGCCAGTGCGTCCGGGACGCCGACTCTGGGGATTTCCATGTGCGGATGCTTGCTGACGCACGTGCCCGGCTCTCGACGTCGAGGCGAACGTCAGCCGTCCAACTGCCCCAGTGATGGTCAAGAACGGGTCAAGAGGAATTTACGGGGCCGGCCGCCGCCCAGTGCGGGGCTTTCAAAGGCTGGTGAAGGGTGTGTGGTCCACAAGGGCCAGATGGCGGACGAGGTCCCTGGCGTACAGGGCGCACCGGGCGAACGTCCGGCAAAACACGGTGCGGCGGGGACTGTAGGCGGCGGTCCACAGCCGCGGTATCCGTTGCACGGCTCACCGCCGCCCGGATCGGGCGGGCAGCGCCACGTCGGGTTCGGGATCCGGCGCCACCGCGGTGAACGCCCTGAGGCAGCACAGGAGCACGACGGCGAAGCCGCCCGCGATGATGGTCATCGGTACCAGCAGCTGGTGCGCGTACCCCAGGCCGCCGAGCACCGCGATCGCGATGGCCATCCCGGTCTGCCTGCTCGTGTTGAGCAGGCCGGACGCGGTGCCGGAGATCTCCGGCGGGCACAGGTGCATGGCCTCGGCGCTCAGCGACGACGCCAGCAGGCCCGACGCGATGCCGATCGGGATGGTGACCGCCATGGTCAGCGGGGTCGAGGCGGCCAGCGAGGTGGTGGCGACCAGCAGGCCGCCGGTGGCCCCGAGGACGGTCGCCGCGACGATCACCCGGCGGCGCGCCGAGGGCGGTACCCGCATGGCGAGCACGTTCCCGCTCAGCCAGGCCACGCAGCAGGGCAGCATGGCGTACCCCGCGATGTCGGCCGAGTAACCCTCCTTCACCTGGAGGTAGAGCGCCAGCACGAGCAGCGATCCGTAGGAGGCGAGCTGGTAGAAACCCCCGGAAAGCACGACGAACAGGAACGGCCGGTGCGTGAACAGCGCCCGCGGCAGCATCGGCGCGCTGCTGAAGCGCTGGGACACCACGAGCGCGACCAGCGACACGACGAACCCGCCGCCGAGCGCGAGCACGATCGGCGCGCCGGGCGACCGGTGGCCGATTTCGATCAGCGCACCGGCCAGGCAGGTGAGCGTGAGGCAGAACAGCGCCTGCCCGACCGGCCCGAAGCGGCGTCCCGCGAGGCTCGGGGCGTCGTGGAAGCGCCGGATCATCAGCAGGGCGGCCACGCAGACGGGCACGTTGACGGCGAAAAGCCAGCGCCAGCCGGCGTAGTGCGCGATGAGACCGCCGATGATCGGGGCGAACGCGATCCCGAACCCGCCGACCACCCCCCAGGCGCCGATGGTCCGGGCCCGGCGGCGGAGGTCGGGGATGCCCTTGGCGATGATCGACAGGGTCATCGGCAGCATGAAGCTCGCGCTGGCGCCCTGCAGCGCCCGCGTGACGATCAGCTGCTCGCCGGTCTGCGCGAGGGCGCACAGCAGCGACGCGACACCGAAGGTGGCGAGCGACCAGCGGTAGACGCGGCCGACGCCCCATCGGTCACCCACCACACCGGCCGCGAGCAGGAAGACGCACAGCGGGATCGTGTAGCTGTCGAGGAACCACTGCTGCACGGACTCCGACGCGCCGAGCGAGGCCCGGATGCTCGGCAGCGCCACGTTCACCGCCGAAGCGTCGAAGGCCACGAAGAAGTTGCCCGTGCTGACGGCGATCACCCCGCCGAGGGTCAGCCGGGTGGCGGTGGTTCCCGAATTCATCTGCCTGCCTTCCGCGCTTGACGTTCCGACCACAGGTTCGCCGCGTAGACGCAGGCGTGGATCGGTGTGTCCACTCCGGATTCGAGGCCGTAGCGCACTACGGCGCCGTTCTGGTCGTCCAGTTCGGACGGACGACCCGCGGCGAGGTCGCGCTGCATCGACGCGGTCGTGCCGGGGGCGAACGAGCGGAAGACGCGCATGGCCTCGGCGACGTGGTGTTCCCCGAGCGGAACGCCACGGGCTCTGGCCACCGCGGCCACCTCACGCATCGCCCGTTCGACGAGTGCGGCCAGTTCCGGCGTCCGGGAGGTGACACCGACCGGCTGCCGCGACAGCGCGCCGATGCCGCCGTAGGAGGCGATGAGCATCAGCTTCTTCCACAGCGTGACCTGGATGTCGGCCGAGTGGCGCACGGTTGCGCCCGCGCTTTCCAGCAGCCCGGTCACCGCCGCCAGGTGCCGGGGTTCGGGGCCGAGCGCGCCGATTTCCAGCGTGGCGTCGGCGCCCACGCACGTCACCGCGAGCGGGCCGGTCCGCTTGGCGATCACCACGCAGGCGCAGCCGAGCACCCGCTCGGGCCCGAGGCGGGCAGCGAGGATACCGGGAGCGTCCACGCCGTTCTGCATCGGCAGCACGACGGTGTCCGGACCGGCGATCTTCGCCAGCTCCGCGGCCGCGTCGTCGACCTGCCACGACTTCACCGCGAGGATCACCAGGTCGGGTGCGGGGAGGCCGTCGAGCACGTCGACGACGGTGACGCCGTCGACGTGCTCGGTGCGGCCGTGCCGGGTCAGCTCGAGGGGATGGGTCCGTGCCTCCGAGACCGTGGCGGGCCTGCCCTTCAGCGTGACCTCGGCCCCGGCGCGGCCGAGGACTGCGGAGAAGTACAGGCCGATCCCGCCGGCCCCGTGGACAAGGACTTTCATCATGCTGCCTTCGAGTAGACCTGCCGCTCGATGGACCGGTGCCGGCCCATCACCTCCAACGCGCAAGTCTGCACGTCGTCGAGGCGGATCATGTCGTCGTAGAATTCTTCGAGCTGCCTGCTCAGCTGTTCGTATTCCACGCGCTTGCGTTCATAAAGGCTGTCCATCCGGCCGGCGAGCTCGTCGTAGACCTCGTTGATGAACGTTTCGCTGGTCAGCGTTTCCGGGCTCATGCCCGCCTCGGCCAGGATCTGCCGGATGTAGGTGGGGAACAGCCCGATCCGGTTCAGGAAGTACTCGACGTCGCGGGACACACCGAGGTAGTCCGGCACGTTCACGATGCCCGCGTTCTCGTTCCGCACCAGGAAACCGCTTACTGCGCGGTACGGATCGGGTGCGGCCAGGAACGTCTTCTCCGACAGCCGTGCGGCCACGCTCAGCTTGTCCAGGTCCAGCGGGGCGGCGTCGACGGTGATGTTGTTGTCCGCGAAGACGGCCGCGATGCTCTCCAGTTCGGCCAGGCCGGCCCGGTTGCCGACCCCGGCGACGCCGCCTTCGATCATCTGGAAACCGTGGAACACCGACATCAGCGAGTTGGCCGTGCCGATCCCGCGGTCGTTGTGCCCGTGCAGGTAGAAGGTGACGTCCGGGTTGTCGTGGACCAGGTTGGCGGCCAGCACCGCGGTGGCGTCGGGCATCAGGGTGCCCACGGAGTCGTTGATGCGGATCAGCGAGATGCCCTGTTGACGGCACCGCTCGATCTGGCTGTTGAGGTGTTCGTACTTGATGTCGTCGACGGTGCTCGAGAACGCGTTGAGCAGGCTGGAGCGGAGTTTGGTCACGCCGATCGAGCGCAGCCGGTCGACCACCTTTTCGAAAAGCCGGTGCTCGCTGTCGATTTCGATCATCCCGATGCTCACGTAGATGTCACCGAGATAGGTGCGGGGTAGTTGTTGTTCGAGCTGCTCGCACAGCGGTTCCCAGGTTTTCAGGGTGAGGTTGAAGGAGAATCCGGCCTGGTCGGGAATGCGGCCCATGAGGTGCTTGGCGTCCAGTACCGAGCGGACGAACGCGGCCTCGGTGATCCCCGAGCCGACGTCGATGTCCGTCACGCCGGCCTGCGTGATGGCCTCGATCAGCCGGACCTTGCGCCGGTCGTCGGCGCCGAACGGGGCACGTTCACCCCCTTCACGCAGCGTTTCGTCGGAGATGGCGCGAATGGAAAAGTCCTTGTAGCGCGGCTGGTGCCCCGCGGGAAATGACAACACGACAAAAAACCTTCCGTATCTGCCTGTGGGGAAATAGGAGGTGAGTCGCCGTTGACCAAGGAAAGTAGGTGACGGAAGTGCCGTAGGCATGAGAAACCAGGAGACGGCGTCATCAAGTTGGAAAGTACCCCCGTCCAACCGCCTAACCCGGTTAGAACGTTAGCAACGCGGGGGCGTCGATGCAAGGCGGTTAGACTGACTGGGTGTCCGAGTGGATCTTCGACAGCGTGTCCCCGAGCGTGAACTTCCTCAACACGCTCCGCGACCGGTACCTCGGCGGCCGCGAAACCGTGGTCACGCCCGAAGATTTCGCCGCCTGGCTGGTCGCCGCCGGCGTCGCGGACCGGCCGCCGGAGGTGTCCGAAAGCCGTCACGCCGAGGCGCTCGCGCTGAGGGAGACCATCGACGCGGTGCTGATGTCCGTCGGCCGGCGCGAGCCCCCGCCCGAGAAGGCCGTCCGGACCCTCAACGAGGCGGCGACCAAGGCGCCCCGGGCGGTGTTGCAGCTGCGTTCGGTGCCGGGTGCCCTGCCCGAGTCCTACCGCATCCTGCCCGGCGACCCCGCCTCCGCGGCACTGGCCACCCTGAGTGCGGACGCGATCCAGCGAGCCGCCGAAGGGGCGAACGTCCGGGAATGCGCCGCGGAGGACTGCAGCCTGCGGTTCGTCGACCTGTCGCCGGCACGCAACAAACAGTGGTGCTCGATGGCCCGCTGCGGCAATCGCGTCAAATCCAGAAAAAACTACCGCCGCTCGACGACCGGCTGACCACGCGACCGCGCTCCGCTCCGTCGGACGTTTTACGTCGAATCGGCGCCGACTAGGAATCTCGTCGAAATGTGAATGAATGCAGTAGGCGTACACCTTGGTCGAGAGATTGTGTGATTCAGGTGTATGTTGGCGCGCACTCTGTGTTCCGGTTTGCAATGCCGCGGCGGCCAAATTGGACGATCCGATTCGGGTATTGAGTGGTCAGAAAAAGGATCATGCTCGCCAAATCGCGTTGGTAGCTGCAGTTCGAATGAAATCTAGGCGCTGCAATCGGTCGCAGCTTCTTCGATTATGCAATTTGCAGTATTTTTACATTAGAGTCGCCTCATGAAGGTGTTGGCAAGCAGGCATCGGGGCGGCGCGCCTGCGGGCGCCACGCGTACTTGGCGGTCGCATGCTGCGTCTGGGCAGACGAATACTTCGTCGTCGGCTTTGCCTTGGCTGAAGCCCGAAAGTCCAGCGGCAAGGCCGCGTCGGGCTGCCACGAGATCCTCGGGCGGGCTGCCGACTAATTCTGCCAGCAGGGTCGCCACAGGACGGCGTCGCAAAGCCTCGGCCTCGATGCGCCGAAGCAGGTTTTGTTGCAACTGGCCCTGCTGGTGGCACACCTGCCGAAGGCCGTGCAAGTCCTCGCAAAGCAGACTTAGGACCATTCGATCAGCGTCGTTCATGTGCCCTTTCCTCTCTAAGAAGACAAAAGTTTCAGGTTAGGCGCCCGAATGGACATACGACGCCCACTGGTCGAAGTAGACCGGTATCGAGTTACGGTAAGCGCGCAAAGCTTGGTGTAGCGCGTGGGCCACTTTGCCTGGCTCGGGTCTCCGTGTGCCATAGTTGGTCAGGTGCTCGTAAAATGTGCGTGCGACTACGGCGCCGGCCGCGTCGTCGATTGACCAGAGTGTACCTACGACGGATCGAAACCCTGCCAACTGGAGTGCGCCGGTAAGATGAATTGCCTCGTTGGCGTGTTTAGTGGTGACGGTTGTTGTGTCGCACGCGGAAAGATATGCGAGAGTGGCCTTCGTGAGCTGCAAAGCGACGAGTCGCTGGACGGTTAACGGGTTTGCAATGTGGTCGTGCAGCAGGAGCTTGCCCTGGGCAGGGTCTAGCCAGTCGGCTTCGCCATGACAGGCGAAGTGGGCAATGTCGCATGTGGCCAGATTGGTCGCGACGCTTTCCCTGGTTGCCTCGCATCCGGGTGCGGGCAGAACAGTGACCTCAGGGATG
This sequence comes from Amycolatopsis sp. Hca4, assembly GCF_013364075.1. Taxonomy (GTDB): domain Bacteria; phylum Actinomycetota; class Actinomycetes; order Mycobacteriales; family Pseudonocardiaceae; genus Amycolatopsis. Next base: position 1,716,736 of record NZ_CP054925.1, on the reverse strand, counting down.
AGCCGTAGGACAGTGGCCACCTCTGTCGGCACCGTGTTGAGTCTGCGAGTGCCGGGAGCGTCGGGTACAGCGACCACTAGGGTGCTTGTGGCGGTAACGCTCAAGGGCCTTCGGCTGTGCTGCAACGCTCGCGCGGTGGGGGTGTAGGACGAGACGACTCGGTCGATCACGGCGTCGACGTTCGACTCAGCCAGTTCCTGGGTTTGGGGGTGGTGTCCTGCGGCGTGCAGCGGGAGGTGGGCCAGTTCGCCGACCGGGCACCACCATAATCGAGGCCAGGTCGCGTCGACCGGCGTGGAACGGTAGCCCAGGTGAGCTAGCACTGGTCCGGCAAGGGAATCCCACATCCATGCGAAAACTTTGCGGAGGCGAATTCCGGAGGTCCAGGGGGTGTGCGCACCGCTGGTAATGGCGCCCCGCAATGTTGCAATGTTCTGGTGTGCGTCGTGCTTGGTCATCTTTGGAAGCGGTATTACTTCAACAGGCGCCTCCGGCAGGTCTCGGAGAATCAGCGCGTGAGACCCGATATTGTGAGTGAAGACATAAACGACAGGTCCTTCGCTGGCGGTCTTTACAAGGTCCTCAATTGGCGGCGGAAGCAGAAACTTGGCGAGACTCGGTATTGCGCGTATCCGAGTCAGTAAACGATCCCATTGCTCGATCGTTTCCTGGCGTTGACGAGAATGCGAGTCCGGCCTTCTATCGGGGCGAGTGTCCGAAGCAACGTTCTCTGCTTCGCGGTCGCAGTGGTCGAGCACATCGACCACATCGCGTAGGCGGGAGAACTCCAAGGCTAGGTCGGGTGCGTGGCACTCCAGCTCGTCCAAGCGGCCGCAGGTGTCGATTGTGTCAGTGATCAATAGGCCGCGCGTCTGTTCGAGGAGCTCGACCGCACGGGCGGGACGCCCGGCCAGTACGGCCGCAGTTGCTGCTGTAGCGGCAAGGTTGGCGGACTGTGAGATGCGATGCTGGCGGTCTGAGCGCCGCAGTCGCCTGGACTTGACCAAACCGAGAAGGTCGACGGCGTGCTCGGCCATCGACAACGCATGTTGCGCGTCGTCCGCGGCAAGGTCGACGTCTGCGGCAAGACGCGCGGCCAGGATCCGCTGGTCGACCGGCCCGGATGTTGCTTGCGCTGCGGAGGCATAGCGTTCCCGGCACTCGTTCAAAGCGCTATCGTCCTGATCAAATTCGAAACGAGCCTTAAGGGCATCGGCGAGCACGATCATCGTGCTCGTGAATTCGGCGTTGAATGGTGAGACGCCATCAGTGGCCAACCGGGCGATGGCGATTGCTTCATCTAGGTGGCCGACGTCCCCGGTGTCTTCGAACTTTCTGAGCAGGGAGCTGCTGAGGTTACTCAAGCGTCTACGCCGCCGTGGGTCGCCAGTGGGTGTGGCTGCGACCGCCTGTTTCCCGACGTCGATCGCCTCGTCGAGGTCTGACGGGCTTGCGGTATGCAGGAAGCGGACCGAGAGCGCCGTGCCAAGGTTGTTCAGGTGGTTGCCAATGTCGTCGGTCTCAGTATTCGTGATCGCTTTCCGCGCGAACTCGACAGCGTTGTCGAGCATGGTTCCGTCGCCTGTGCGTAGGTAGTGGCGCAGGTGAGCGACGCCGAGCTTTGACAGCAGCGGGCGGTAGCTCGGGTCCGTCGGCGGCGTCAACTTCAAGGCCGTTTGGAGCAGGTCGATTGCCTCGTCCAGGACGTCCTGTTCGGGAGTATTCTCGAACCAGCGTACGAGCGCTATGCCGAGGTTCGCGGAGTGCCGTGCGACCTGAGGGTCGTCTCGTGGTGTGCTTGCGACTGCCTGGCGGTGCAGGCTTATAGCATCAACCAAGTCTGTCAAGTTGCCGGAGTGATCGAATCTCCGTTGCAAGGCGCTGCCACGGTTGGACGCCATAACGCTGTATTCAGGGTGATCGACGGGAGTCGAGTCATAGGCGCGTACCCGCCAATGCAGTGCATCCTCTAGCTCGGAAAGTTTACCGGTGAGCCGGTAGTGTGTGATCAAAATGTCAGCAAGAACCGTGGCCCTAGTGCGGAATTCGTCACGTTCTTCCGTGGTGATCGAAGTAAGCCTTGTCCAAGTCAAAATGAATTTGTTAAAGATGTCGGCGGCCTGCGTAATCGAGTATTGTCTCGTCAAGACCAGTCCTAGCTCTTCCAGTCGGCTTTCCGTCGCCAGAGCTGAATGCGGGTCAAGGTCAGCTGCAGGCGTTGTGAAGTCACAGCCGGACCAGAGCGCATTGATGAGATTGCCCAGCACCGGCACAAGTTCCGGACTGTCTTCCGGTGTAGCGGCAACCGCCCTCCTTTTGACGTCGATTGCTTCTTCCAGGTCCGCCGGTAGCCCTGTCTGCTTGAACCTGGCGAGTAGTGCGGCTCCCAGATTCGACAGGCACCTGCCCAGCTCATGCGGCGCTGACTTCTGGACTGCGCGAGGTAGAATCTCAAGAGCCTGGTCGAGCGAGCTTCGGTCGCCCGAGTGTCGGAACAGGTGGAGTAGCGCGCCGCCCAGGTTGGATAAGCGACCACTGACTGCGTAGTGGCTGTCGGGAGTGGCGGAAATAGCGTTTCGGTGGGACTCGACAGCCTCAATGAGGTCGTCGACATGCTGCCTGCTCGCGAACATGTGCTGCAGCGCGACCCCGAGGTTGTCCCAATACGTTCCGATGTCGGGATCGCCTGGTGTCGCCACCACGGCTTCTCTGCTGGCCAGGACCGCCTCTTCGATGTCGTTCGTGTTTTCCGTGCGCTCAAACCTGATGCGGAGCGCATTGCCAAGGTTGGACAAAGACAATCCTTTGTCGCGGTGGTTTGGTGGCGTTAGATCAGAAACCGTGCGGAAGAGTTGTACCGCGTTATCTAGAAAGGGAAGGAGGCCGGCCTGCTCGTAGAGTGCTGCCGATCGCGCGGCTCGCATTGTTAGCTCGTTAAGACCGGCTTCGGAGGCATACCGGTTAATGGCGGTTGGAAATGCGCTTGGGTTTGCTTGTATAAGCGGCGCCCACAGATGAAGTGCACTGTAGAAATCTTGCTGATTTTCTTCGACGGGCAGGATCTGGTAGCGGTAAAAATGCCAACGACCCAGCAGGATCCTGGCCTCCAGGTCGCCTTTTAGATGGGGCTGCGAGGTCTCAGCCACGGTGAGGGCGACGGACACACTCTCATCGGAGATCAGTCGTTCCCGTGCATCATCATCGGAGACGCTGGCGAGCAGGCGCCTCAAATTGGATTGCGCTCGCAATCGTTCGTCGCCTGACCCCGATGTCACCGTCACCCCTTAGCTCTGGGCTCATCATCTGGCCAACACTAAACAGTCGCTTCCATGGCCGGAGTGTTACATAGCTACGCTACTTGGATAGATGTAGTGCCGGGACCTTGATCGTGCCGGGTGATCTTCACGACGCTAGACCCGGCAGCGCGGCGGAGAGATCGGGTCCGGTCACGGTAGCGATGAATTCCGCTTGGACGCCGGAGACCGCGCCGCGGAAGGCCAGCTTGCGCCGGTGAAGGAGGGCCTGGCTAGACTACCGGGCTCCATCCTCGCACAGCCCGGGTGAACTTCGGCCGACGGCGGGTCAATGTCTGCGTCGACATCGACCATAGCCGTTCTGACAGCCTTGCCGAAACCGTCTGTGCGGCGGTCGCCGCCCCGGCTGGACCGGATCGGTCCTGTCGTTCGCTCCGCGGTGGGGGTATGGGTGCGGACCGCGTAGGAAGACATGACTGACCCCAATCGCACGGCGGGGTTCGACCGCACGGTCCTGGTCCTGGCCGTGCTGCACCTGCCGGCCGCCAGCGGATTCACGTTGGTGACGGACGTCGGGCGCCTGCCCGTCCTCGACCCGGCGGCCACGCTGGTGCGCGGCACGGCCGCACCGCCGACGTGGGCTGGTGCTTTACCGCCACGGTCGCGTTGGTGCTGCTGGTTTCTGGCGCTGCTCTGGATCCTCGCCTAGCTGATATGTCGGTCGCCGACTGTGCATGGTGCTTCTACACCGCCCCGCGGCCGCGCCGAACTGGCTGCCGACACCGCCGTCGCCTCATTGGCCGAGAACTAAGTGCCCCTCTTGGCGTCCACCAGGCGCGTGACGCCGGCGAAATCCAGGAAGCTCTGATTGTCACTGGCCTACGACGGAGATCCGTAGCGAGCCGGGAGCACCTGCCTGCGGGACACTGCCCTGGCTGCATCAGGCGCTTGATCCGGACGCTTTCCCGATGAGTGTGGAGTTCAGTTCCACCACCACCAGGCGTGCCATCGGCTGACAGGCGGGGATGGCACGCCTGGTGGCCTGTCGGTGCGACGGTGCGCTATGTGGCGACGGCCGTGATGCCTAGCACCCGCGGCAGTGCTTCGGCGAGCAGTCGCGGAGGCCGAGCATGAGGCGGTGACCGAACGTCGGTACGGAGGGGCGAGGCCCTTCGCGGGGGCTGCTCGGCCGCTGATTTCTGGAACTACGAGCACGGTCACGGTGATGGCATTGTCCCGGCCGCTTGCCCTTTCGCTGTCGGTGAGCAGCCGGCGGATTTGTTCGGTCGAGTTTGCTGGCCAATCCGCCTACCGGTGTCGACGTCCAGCTGGGTCTGGGCGACCGCGTCCCGAAAGGTGGCTGTGTCGATGGCGGCGCTGACATGTCGACGAAGATGCGGTGACTGTTCCGCGGCGCGAATGCTTTACTCCCGGGAAAGCGGCGACGATTTTACGCCGCTGACGGTTGATGTTGTTTGGTAGATTGCCTACGCGAGTGTGGTACGTGCGTGTGTCAGCAAATGACAGTGCGACGCGATCCGCGAAGGGGGAGGAGGTTGAGCGGCGCCATCCGTGCGCGACCTCGTCGACGGCAGTTCCGGCCGCCCAGACTCGTGTGTGCGGTGTCGGTAAACTTGGCTTGCCCGGTGGTCGTGAAGCGCCGCGCAGAGCAGCTACTGCACTCTGTGCAACGCGACGGTGCGCATGGCGGGCTGCTTGACTAGCCCCGACGTGAGGTAACTGTCAGGAAAACTCAGGACTCGGCGCAGCAGCATCGTGCCGTCGATACCACCGCATCTCACAGAGCGAAGCCGCGGCCGTGACTGTCCAGGTGTATTCTCCGAATAGCACGCCGATCAGCGGCCGAATGGGGGTGTCGCCCCTCGTTCGCACGGTAACCTGGGCCGGACAGCGCGGCTGAGTGGTGTCGCAAATGGGGTATGTCGGCACGGTGCTTCCGGTGCGTCGCATCCACCTAGCATGCCCCGGCGAGGGAACGGGGGTTCGGCGTGGGCTCAGGCTGCTGGGACCGGTGGAACTGGTCCTCGACGGCCGCCCGCACGACCTGGCTGTTCCTCGGCAGCGGGTCGTCCTGGCCGTGCTTGGGCTCGACGCCAGCAGCCGGCTTCCTCGACGATGTCAGTCGCCGCGTCGCTGCTACTCCTGCTCGGGTTGGTTTGGGTGCGGCGGGAATTCCGCCCTGCACCGGTGGCCGTCGCCGAGGCACTTCCGGCGCGTGAGGTGATGGTTCCGGCCCCGGCGGTCCATCTGTGTCCGTCGACCGCCGGGGCCGAGCCGGTTGCAGTTCCGTTAGTCGGCGACGCCTTTGGCCTGGTCGATGTAGGTCTGCCGCTCCGGGGTCACGCGCAGGATCACGCGCTCGCTCTTGATGTTTTCCGGCGGGTAGTCCTCGCCGGTGTACTTGCGGGAAAGCCGGTCGACCTGGCGGCGGGCTCGCTCGCCGTTCTCGACTCCCGTCACCTTGCCGCGGACCTCGGCGTAGCGGTAGGGGTTCGCCTCGTCGCGGATCAGCACGGTGATCCGGGGGTCGCGGGCGACGTTGCGGGCCTTCGCCCGGTGGGTTTCGGTGTTGAGCACGATTTCGCCGTCTTCGACGTCGACCCAGATCATCTGCGTCTGCAGCCGCCCGCTGGGCAGGACGGTGGTGACCGCGGCGAAGTTCTTGCCGGTCGCCAGTTCTTCGGTCTCGGGCATCAGCTTCGGGCCGTCAGCGGTGCGTGCGGGCACGTCGGTTCCTTCCGGTCGGGTACGGCATCGGAGTGGATACCCGGGCGAGTGGGGGACAAACGGACGGGGTTTCTGCCGGCCGCTGCCGGGTACGCGGACGGAATGTCTGTGCAAGCCGTCGTGATGACGGAATTCGGTGGCCCCGAAGTCCTGACGCTGAAAGAGGTCGACCGGCCCGAGCCGGGGCCGGGGGAGCTCCTGGTCCGGGTGCTCGCGTCCGGGACCAACCCGGTGGAGGCGAAGATCCGGCAGGGGGTGGCGATCCCGGACCTCGAGCTGCCCGCCGTCCTGGGCGGTGACGTTTCGGGGGTCGTCGAAGCCGTGGGCCCCGGCGTGACGGATTTCGCCGAGGGCGACGAGGTGTTCTACACCCCGGAACTGACGTCGCGATGCGGCAGCTACACCGAACTGAACGTCGTGGCCGCGGACATCGTCGCCCCCAAACCCCGCGGGCTCAGCCACGTCGAGGCGGCGGCGATTCCGCTGGCCGGGGGCACCGCGTGGGAGGCCATCGTCCGGCGGCTCGCGGTACGTCCCGGTGAGACGGTGCTGGTGCACGCCGGCGCCGGCGGGGTCGGCACGTTCGCCGTGCAGTTCGCCACCGTGGCGGGCGCCCGGGTGCTGGCCACGGCCGGGCCGGACAACCAGGACCTGCTGCGCGACCTCGGCGCCGAGCCGATCGACTACCACGAAGCCGACCCGGTCGAGGTCGCCCTGGAGCACACCGGCGGCACGGGCGTCGACGCCGTGCTGGACCTCGTCGGCGGCGAAAACCTGGTCAAGAGCTGCGCGGCGACCCGTGCGTTCGGCCGGATCGCCACGGTGCTGCCGCCCCAGGGCGAGCTGAGCCCGCTGTACCAGCGCAACCAGCAGCTGCACGGCATCATGCTGACCCGGGAACGCCGCCGGCTGGAGGAACTGACGCCGGTGTTCGAGCGCGGCCAGGCCCGGCCGGTCGTCGAAGACGTGCTGCCGCTGGACCAGGTGCGCAAAGCGCACGAACGGCTGGATTCCGGGCACGGCCGCGGGAAGACGATCCTCGACCTCACCTGATGGTGCAGGCTCGACCGCTTTCGCCGGGTGACGCGATGAACCGCAACCTGACGATCAAGACGGGCAACTGCAACCGCCGCCGGTACGTGTGTCGCGGCTGCCGGCCGGCCGTGCGGGCGGGTGACCGGCGTCGATGAGGACGCGGTGGCGGGAACGGTTGCGAGCGACGGCCGCGGCGGCCGGCGAGCGGTTCCGGCGGGCCCGGTGGTCGGTCGCGCAGACCGCGGTCGCGGTCGGGGCCTCCTGGTTCATCGCGCACGACCTGCTCGGCCACCCGCAGCCCTTCTTCGCGCCGATCGCGGCCGCCGTCTCGCTGTCGGCCAGCGACATCCTGCGGGGCCAGCGGGCGGTGCAGCTGATGTGCGGGGTGGCGCTGGGCATCGTCGTGGGGGCGGCCGTGGAAGCGCTGGCCGGCACGAGCGCCCCGGCGTTCGCGCTGGCCGCGCTCCTCGCGGTGTACGGCGCCCTGGCCTTCGGCGGCGGCCCGTTCGGCCAGGGCCTGATGTTCGTCAACCAGACCGCGGCGTCGGCGATCCTGGTCCTCGCGCTGCACCGGCCGGGCTCGGGGACCGAACGGCTGGTGGACGCGCTGATCGGCGGAGGAGTCGTGGTGGTGATCGGGGTCCTGCTGGTACGCGCCGACCCGCACCGGCTGCTCCGGGAGGCCACCGCGGACCTGTTCGCCGAGCTGCGCGACGCGCTGAAGGATCTCCGGCTCGACGGCCCGTCGTCGGCCGGCGACGAGGTCGACCGCGAACTGGCGACCGGCCAGCGGATCCACGCGCGGCTGGCCGCCTTGGAGCAGGCCAGGGGAACCGCCCGGCAGACGGTGCTCGTCGCCCCGCGCCGCTGGAAGCTGCGGGGGAGCGTGGAGCGCGCCATCGCCCGCAGCCGGCACCTGACGTTGCAGGCCAACGCGGTCCTCACCCTGGTCCGCGTCACCCGGGCCGCCGTCGACGCCGGAGAGGAACTGCCGCGGCCGCTGGGCGAGGCGGTCGCCGGACTCGCGCAGGCCTGCGACGTCCTGGCGAGTGGCGGCAGCCCGGATCGCGCGGTCGCGGCCGCCACCCGGGCCCGTGACCTCCTCGACCCGGCGCGGCACGCCGGCCCCGGCTACCGCGGCGCCGCGGTGTACGCGGCACGAGCCTGCGCGCAGGATCTGCTGGCCGCCGTCGGACCGTGACGGGTACCCGCCGGTCAGGGGGCCAGCGTGAGGGCGGCGTCCGGCTCGACGACCCGGAAGCTGAAGCTTTCCTCCAGGTAGAGCGTGACCGTCTCGGCGTCGTGGTGGCTGTAACCGACGGCCAGGTCCTGGCCGAGTTCGAGGGAGAAGCCGCCGCTGTCGAGGCTGACGATCAGGGCGCCGTCCAGGCCGGGCGCCCGGACCACCTTGCCGCCGCCGAGGACCCGGCGGAGGTGGTCGAACAGCAGGTGGCCGCCGTGCTCGGTGCTCTCCACGATGCGGGTGTAGCCGTCCGGGGCGATGGCGAGCCCGTACGGGCCCTTGATCCCGGCCTGGCGCAGGGTGTCGACCGCACGGGCCACGACACCGGGGTAGGCGTCGGGGTCGTCGCCGAGCGAGGCGGTGTCGTACGGCGAGGCCTCGGTGATGCCGGTGATGCCGGCCGCGGCCCAGCCGTGGAAGACGGCGCGGTTCTCGATCATCGCGATCTGCTTGGCCGCGCGGTCGAGGTCGTCGAACTCAAGGTCGTCGGCGCCGCGCTCGGCGTCGTCGAGCTCCGCGCGCGACACCGTGAACGGCACCCGCACCTCGGTCAGCGGCAGCACCCGCCGTTGCCGGACCACCGCGCCGTCACCGAGGTCGGCCAGGGACGCGGCGGCGAGGGTGGTGGTGCGCCCGAGGTCGGTGGCGGAGTGCCGCCAGCCGTGCGGGCCGGCCACGTCGACCAGGCGGCGGGCGGCGAGGTGGGTCTGCAGGCGCTCCTTCGCCTCGGCGTCGACCTCCGTCCAGCCCGCGTCGGTGATCGGGGCCAGACCGCGCATCAGGTGGCTCATGTCAGTCCTGCTCCTTGAGGCTGCCGATACCGAGCGAGGCGTCGGCGGGACGGTCGCCGAGCTCCTGCTCGACGTACTCCTGGGGATCGAGGTCGCTGACGTCGAGGTCACGGGCGCCTTCGTGCTGCCGCTTGAACTCGAGGAACCGCCGTCCGAGCTCCTCGCGCAGCCCGGGGTCGGCGTGCCGGCGGAAGTCGGCGAGGCCCTCGTCCTCCTCCTCGGCCATGTGCTCGCTGTTGGCGAACCGGGCCTTGTTCACCGCTTCGTGCCACGCGGTGCTGCCGACGGGGTGCAAGGCGGCTTCGTGCACGCCGTCGCGGATGTCGTTGTGGTCGCCGATGGCGTCGAGGGTCTCGGCCTCGGCGTCCTCGCCGCGGCGCAGCAGGTGGGGGTAGAAGATCTCCTCCTCGGCGCGGGCGTGCACGTCGAGCAGGTCGGCCAGTGGCTGCCAGACCTCGGCCAGGTCGGCGGGGGAGGTGAGGTCGTCGAGCCGGGCGAACTGGCGCCGGAACCAGTCGTGGTCGTCGAGGATGAGGCTGGTGATGTCGGCCATGCCGCCTTCCTACCCCGGATGGACGGCCGGGGAAACTCGGACGCCGGTCGACCGCGGGACCCTCGCGCGAAGGTCAATCGATCCAGACGGTCTTGGCGTTGACGAAGGCGCGCGGGCCGAAGCCGGCCAGTTCGCGGCCGTAGCCGGAGTTCTTGATGCCCCCGAACGGGACCTCCGGGGTCGACTCGGTGAACCGGTTGAGGTAGATCATCCCGGTTTCGACCTCGGTGACGAACCGCCGCTGTTCGGCTTCGTCGCGGGTCCAGGCGCTGCCGCCGAGGCCGAACATCGAGTCGTTGGCGATGCGGATGGCTTCGTCGGCGTCGCGGGCGGTCCAGAGCAGGGCGACCGGGCCGAAGAACTCCTCGCGGTGCCCGGGGGAGCCCTCGGGGATGTCGGTGAGCACGGTGGGCTCGAAGTAGTTGCCGGGCCGGTCGATCGGGTGGCCGCCGGTCAGCAGGCGCGCGCCCGCCGCGACGGTGTCCGACACCTGCTTGGCCAGCGTCTCGACGGCGTCCGGTGAGGACAGCGGGCCGAGATCGGTGTCCTCGGCCATCGGGTCACCGATCCGCAGTCCCTCCAGTGCGGACACCAGACGGCGGGTGAACTCCTCGGCGACCTGCTCGTGGACGATGAAGCGCTTGGCGTTGATGCACGACTGGGCGTTGTTGAGCATCCGCGAGGTGACCGCGCCGTCGACGGCGGCGTCCAGGTCCGCCGACGGCATGACGATGAAGGCGTCGCTGCCGCCGAGTTCCAGCACGCTGGGCTTGACGTTCTGCCCGGCGCGGGCGCCGACCTGCCGTCCGGCGGGCTCGCTGCCGGTGAGGGTGACCGCGCGGACGCGGTCGTCGTCGATGATCGCGTTGATCTTCTTCGAGCCGATGAGCAGGGTCTGGAAGACGCCTTCGGCGAAGCCGGCGCGGCGCAGGACGTCTTCGATGGCCAGCGCCACCTGCGGCACGTTGGACGCGTGCTTGAGCAGGCCGACGTTGCCGGCCATCAGGGCCGGGCACGCGAAGCGGAAGACCTGCCAGTACGGGAAGTTCCACGGCATCACCGCGAGCACCGGGCCGAGCGGTTCGTACCGGGTGAAGACGTTCGCGTCCTCGTTGCCGACGACGACGTGGGGTTCGTCGGCGAGCAGGGCTTCGGTGTGGTCGGCGAACCAGCGGCAGCCCTTCGCGCACTTGGCGACCTCGGCCTTGGCGGAGGCCAGCGTCTTGCCCATCTCGAGGGTGGCCAGGCGCGCCAGCTCGTCGGTTTCGGCCTCGAGGATGTCCGCGGCGCGCCGCAGCCGCTCGGCCCGCTCGGCGAACGACGTGCGGCGGTGGTCGCGGAAGGCGGCCGCGGCCCGCGCGATCTTCTGCTCGACCTGGTCGTCGGTGAGCTCGTCGAAGGTGCGCAGGGTTTCTCCGGTGGCCGGGTTGACGGACGCGATGGCCACGGGGGCCTCCTCGGATCGGGGTGCGGTTCGCGATCCGGGTTCCCTCGGGCGCCGCGCGGAAACCCGCGAGAGGGGGAACCGGCGAGGACCACCCGGGGCGGCATCAGGGTGGGGAGCGGCCGATGCGACTTCGACGGGCTTCGGGGCCGGAGCCGGTCCGCGTGTCGGCACTGGTCGCGTCCGGCGGCCTGGGTTCTCAGCGACTGGGGCGGCGACGACATCGACGCCCGGCTGAAGGGGAACCCGTCCGCGGCGCAGGTGGAGCAGCTCGCCGAGGCCGCGTGGTTCAGCGGGAAGGTGGTCCGGCTCCGTTCTGCCGGCGGGGCGAAGCGGAGCAATCATCCCCCGCGACGGACTCCGGCGGAGCTTTCGCCGCCGGAGTCCGTCGCGGCTCTCGACCTAAACGCGGTTGAAGGTGATCGTGAAGCCGGTGCAGGAGGCGCACTGGTACATCGTCTGGTTGCCCGGCTCGGTGTCCTGCTTGGACCACGCGTACGCCTTGGGGCAGTGCGACTTGATCGCGTCGCTGTAGCTCGTGGGCGCGTCGCGGTTCGGGTTGACGCAGTTGACCAGCGTGCCCGACGGGGAGTACTGCCGGTTCGCGGCCGGGCAGTAGGGCAGCAGGTTCTCCTGGCAGCCCGCCGTGCCGCACGACGTCGAACCCGGCGGCACCGTCGCGTTGACCGGCTCGATCGTGATCGGGACGGAGAACGCGTTGACGTAGCTGACGTCGTACCACGGGGCGAGGCCGTCGGCGGTGTCGAAGTTGAACTCGGCCAGGCTGGCCGGCTGCTCGCCGGTCGCGCAGTGGTCGGCGTACACCCCGCAGTCGCCGACCAGGCAGTGGAAGTCCCGGCCCGCGGTGCCGGTGCACCCCTGGCGGGCGAAGAACTTGCCCCGCCAGTGGCCGGGCGCGGACGCTTCGGGGATCGTGACGGTCGCCGACTGCCCGTCGGCCAGCGTCGGCAGGCTCGCGAAGTTGACCGATCCGTCGGCGTTCACGGTGCTGCCCAGCCAGACGGTCTGGCCGGTGCGGTTGACGAACGTCACCGTGTGGTTGCCCGCCGCGGTGGCCGGGCTCGCCGGTGAACTGACGGTCAGGGCGACCACGAGCGCCGCGGCCGTGGCGAAGAGCCGCTTGAACATGCGCAATGGACCTCCGTTCGGTTCCGGTGCGGGTGGGGGATCAGCCGGCGGCCCGGTAGGCGACGCCGCTGGTGTTCGGGGTGGTCCCCGTGTAGAGGCCGGTCGGGGTGGTCGACGTCGACAGCGAGAACCAGGCGTAGCGCTCGACGAACGACAACCCGTTCAGCATCGCGGTGGACCGGCTGACGAAGTCGGTCTGCTCCGCGGCGGACGGGTAGCGCGGGGTGGCGCCGGAGAAGTCGATCAGCGCGTACTCGGTGACCCAGATCGGCCGGTGGTAACGGTTGTAGACCGCTTGCAGGTACGACTGCAGCTGCCCGGTGGCGGCGGTCGAGAAGTCGCCGCCGTACCAGTGCAGCGGGATGAAGTCGACGCGGTAGCCGCGCGCCGCCGCGCCGCTCATGAACCGGTCGAGCCAGCCGCCGGGCGTGTCCCCGCCGTAGGCCACGGCCGGCGCGCCCAGCCGCAGGCCCGTCCCCTGCAGCTGCGGCCAGAGGTCGAGCGCGGTCTCGACCGACATCTCGGCCTGGCCGGCCAGATCGGGTTCGTTGAACGCGAGCAGGGTCGTCCCGGACGCCTTCGCCTGCTGCAGCTGCGCCGGCGTGACGGAGCCGCGACCCCAGATCATCGGGACGAACTCCGTCCCGGCCGGTGCGGTGACGCCCTGGGTGTCGGCGGCCCAGGTGTAGAACCACCGGGCGCCGACGTCGGCGAGTGCGGTGGTGACGCCGGAAAAGGCGGCCGCGCTGACCCCTTTCTTGGTGCCGGCCGCGGTCGCCGGTGCGGCCGGACCGCCGGCGATGACGACGGCGGCGACGGTCGCGACGAGCAGGATTCTCTTGAGCCGGTTCATGCCGTTCCTCCGGTGTTCCGCCGGGTCACGAACGGACGAACGACCAGGTCACCGGGATGTTGCCCAGTCCGGGGTCGGCGAGCTGGGCGAACGCCGGTGCGCTCAGGTCGATGTGCGCGCTGTCGCAGCTCGGGCACTTGTCGACGACGGGCACGGTGATGGTCCGCCCGTTGTAGGAGACCCGGATGGACACGCCGCGGCACAGCGGGTCGTTGTTCGGGTTGGCCGTGGTCCAGTACGCGGCGGGCGCCGCGACGAGCAGCTGGGTGGCGGCGTCGATCTGCGTGCCGCAGGCGCCGAAACCGGCGTCGTCGTAGTAGGTGGCGCGCCCGTCGACCGGCTGATCGAAGGAATGTCGGCCCACGCTGTCCCGCTCATCGTCAGGGGAAGCGCGGCGGCAGCGGCCAGCACGGCGAGCGACTTGGTGGTCTTGCGCAATTTCCGTCCCTTTCCCTCGTGGTGCGGACACCTGCGAAACCGGCGCCGGTTTCCGCGCCGGATATTACTGCGCTGCGCAATACCACGCTATGACAGGAAATTGTCCGGACGACATTCGTTGTCAACGTTGACAACGGACACGTCGGCGTTCATTTCGGAATCTGCCGGGTAGTGCTCCCGATATTCCGGAAAACGTCGACGGCGGGTCAGTCTGCGAAGCCTTGGTGATCGAGCCGGGAGACGGTGCAGCCGGCCAGCCGGTCGCTCGCGTCGCGCGCGTGGGCTGCGCAGAGCCGCGCGGTCACCCCGTCCTGGTCGGTGATCACCGCGGTGACGGGTTCCGTGCAGGGGGTGTGCAGCCGGTCGTAGTCCCACGCGCCGGCGCACCCGGGATCGGTGCACCAGGCACGTCCTCCGCTCGAGTGCAGCGTGACGCCGTGGGCCGGGCAGACGCCCCAGGGGACGTCGCACAGGCCGGGGTCGCGGGCCACCCGGACCCGGGCCAGGTCTTCGGCCGTCCGGGACACCTCGGCGGTGTAGTCGCTCAGGTCGTGGGTCGCCTTCGCGATGGGCCGGGCGAGGCGCTGCAGGTGACCGTCGGGCGCGGTCTGCAGCCGCGCGGCCACCTCCGCGGTCCGCGCCGCCAGCGCTTCGGCGTCGGCGGCCAGCGCACGCAGCTCGGCCGGCAGGGGCTCGGGCGTGGTCGGCTCAGGCATGCTCGTCCTCGAGTGGTCGGGGTGATCGGTGACCGCGGACTGCGCAGGTACCCCGAATCCCGGGCCGCCAACCATGGCGCGCGGGTACCGGTGTCCAGGTCACCCGCTCGGTCGACCGTCTCCGGCGGGCTGCGCGAGATCTTCGTCTTGGGATCGGACATCGCGTCTTCAGGGATCAGGTCGAGGGGACGGAAATCGTTTCGTGGTAGGTCTTTCCGCTGCTCATCCCGAGCAGCGCGGCAATGCGCCGCTTGGTCAGCGCGGTGGCGACCAGGTCACCGAGGCGCGGCGACAACGCTTCGGCCAGCAGCAGCGTGTTCGCCCTCCGCGGGAGAACCACCCGGCGCTGTCCACGGCGGACTGCGGTCACCACGGCTTTCGCGACGGCGTCCGGTGACAGGGGCGTCATGTGGCGGAACGGCGGCGGCATCTCGGCCACGTCCGCGTCCCGCAACAGGTCGGTGGCGGTCAGCGCGGGGTGGATCACCGAGACCCGGATGCCGTCGGCGGCCACCTCCTGGCGGAGCGCGTCGGAGAACGCGGAGACCGCGTGCATGACGATCGCGTACGAGCCGAAGCGGGCGAAAGCCTTGCGCCCCATGACGGACGACATGGTGACGATCGCCCCCGACCCCTGCCGGCGGAGGACGGGGAGCACCTGCTGCGTCACGCTGATCATCCCGAACAGGCTCGCGCTCTGGGTGAGCCGCAGGTCTTCGGCGAAGCTGCCGTCGGCGACTTCGCCGACCTTGCCGATACCGGCGTTGTTGACCAGCACGTCGACGCGCCCGAACCGGCGCACCGCGGAGCCGACCAGGGCGGCGACCTCCTCGGGAGCGGACACGTCGGTCGGCACCGACAGCGCCTCGGCGCCGAGGGTCAGCACTTCCTGCTCCACCTCGGTCAGCCCCTCGGCCGAGCGCGCTGCGAGAACGAGCCGCGCGCCCTCCGCGGCGAACGCCAGCGCGACCGCCCTGCCGATTCCTCGTGAGGCGCCGGTGATCAGCACCACCTTGCCCGCGAAAGACCTGCTCACGTCTCCTCCTTGAAGTTGTATATGCAACATATGGTCAGAAGCAGCGGCTGAAGACGCTTCACGCACTCAGCTGCCGGGTGGATAACCCATGCCGCGGGCGATCTCGTGGATCGCGTCGGTTCCCGTGGCCCCGAGCAGTTCGGCTGCCTGCTCCTGGCACTTCCGCCAGGCGGGCAGCACGGACTCGATCTTGCGCCGCCCGGCCTCGGTGAGGGCGACCTCCCGGATTCCCTTCGCGTTGGCGGAGACCGCCTCGATCCAGCCGTGGCCGAGCAGGAGGTTCAGGTTGCGGCTGACCGTCGACCTCTCCAGCTGCAACGCCTCGCCGAGCGCCGACGGCGGGCACGGACCCGCCTTGCCCACGGCCGCCAGCAGGTTGAGCTGGGCGATGGTCACGCCGTGGCCGGCGAGAGCTCCGTCGTAGAGGCTGGTGACGGCCCGGCTGATCAGCCGGGTCCGGACCGCCAGGCAGTCGCCCACGATTTCGTCGACGGTGGAAAGCTTCACGACTCCAGTGTTGCATATACACCAAGCGTGGCGCCAGTGGGCTTCACAAGGCGCGCAGCACCCGGATGCGTTCGAGTGCCGGGACGCCGCCCGCGGCCTCGTGCACCAGGCGGTAGCGGCCGTGCACGCGGGGGAAGAAGATCTCGATCCGGGCCCGGGTCGGGGACGCCGGGGTCAGCCGCAGTGCCCGCAGAACGGCGTCCATGATCAGGCGACCCCGGCCGGCAGGGCCGGGCCCAGCAGCAGGCCGCCGTCGAGCACCAGCTCGGTGCCGGTCGCGAACGACGCCTCCGGCGAAGTGAGGTAGAGCAGCGCCGCGGTGACGTCGGCGGGGTCGCCGAGGCGGGGGATCGCGAACGGCTTCGGGTCGTAGAAGTCCGAGATCGGCCGCTCGCCGGGCGCGGCGGGCTCGTGGATCAGCTTGGTCGAGATGACGCCGGGGTGGATGGCGTTCACCCGGATGCCGTCCCGGCCGAGTTCGAGCGCGGCGCTCAGCGTCAAGCCGCGGGTCGCCCACTTGCTCGCAACGTAAGGGGCGTAGAGGGCGGTGCCGCCGTGCGCCATGGTCGAGCCGATGTTCACGATCACGCCGCCGCCGGCTCGCCGCATCGCCGGGGTGACCGCTCTGGTGCCGAGGAACTGGCCGGTCACGTTGATCGCGAAGGTGCGTTCCCAGAGCGCCAGGCCGGTCTGTTCGATCGTGGTGGCGGGGTGCTGGACGCCCGCGTTGTTCACCAGGATCGTCAGCGTGCCGAAGGTCCGCTCGGCCGTGGCGACGGCGGCGGCCCAGTCGTCTTCACGGGTGACGTCCAAGCGGGCCGCGAGGGCGCGGTCGCCCAGTTCCGCGGCGAGTTCCGTGGCCTTGCCCAGGCCGTTCGGCGTGCTGCCGATGACGACGTTCGCGCCCTCGGCGTGGTAGGCCCGGACGTGGCTCTCGCCGAGTCCGCCGGTGCCGCCGGTGATCAGGGCCGTCTGGTGGGTGAAACGTGGCATGGCGTGTCCTCTGGGGATGGTTATGGTGAGCTGACCGGCTCACCTCGCCATCGAACGTACTGGGGCATGAGTGGTGAGTCAAGTGACTCACCTCGCCATCGGGCATACTGCGGTTCATGGGCACCGAACCTTCGGCGTATCACCGGCGCGTGGCCGAAGAGAAGCGCGCGGCCATCCTCGAGGCCGCCACCGGCCTGTTCCTGGCCTCCGGCTACGACGGAACCTCGCTCGCCAGGATCGCCGAGGCGGCCGGGGTCTCGAAGGCCACGCTCTTCAAGCAGTTCCCGACGAAAGCGGCGCTTTTCGACGCGATCGTCACCGAGTCCTGGCAGACCGAGGACTCCGGCGGGCCGGAACCGTCGGCCGCGGACCTGCGGGCCGGCCTGACCGCGATCGGCCACCGGTACGTCGAACTGCTCACCCGCCCGGGGATGACGGCGCTGTTCCGCATCGTCATCGCGGAGCTGCCGCGCTTTCCCGAACTGGGAGAGGCGCAGTTCAGCCGGGGCAAGATGCCCTACTTCGAGTCGGTCAGCCGCTACCTGGCCGATGCCCACAAGGCGGGCGCGGCCGAGGTCGACGACCCGGACCTCGCCGCGACCCAGTTCCTCGGGATGATCTCCAACTTCGTCTTCTGGCCCACGCTCCTGCTCACCGACTGGGCACCGGAGCGGGCTGCGATCGAGCGAGCCGTGGCGGAAGCGGTCACCACCACGTGTGCCCGGTACGGGACCTGACCTCAGACCTGCGTGCGGCCGCCGTCGACGAACAGTTCGGTGCCGGTGACGTAGCTGCTTTCCCCGGAGGCGAGGAACAGGGCGGCGGCGGCGACCTCCTCGGGGCGGCCCACTCGGCGCAGCGGAGTGCCGGCGGCACCGGCGGCTTGGAAGGCGTCGACGTCGGCCTGCCCCGGCTTGGTGCGGATGTAGCCGGGGCTGATGGCGTTCACGCGGATCCCGCGCTCGCCCAGCTCGGCGGCCAGCCCGCGGGCCAAGGACCGGATCGCCGCCTTGGCCGCGGAGTACACGCTCAGCCCGGGCACGGCCACGGTGCCGCCGACGGACGACATCAGGATGACGGAGGCGTCCCGGTTCAGCAGCGGTAGGAGGCGCTGCACGGTGAAGTAGACCCCGCGCGCGTTGCTCGCCATGGTCTCGTCGAAGGCGTCCGGCGTGACCTCGCCGAACGGGGTGAAGCTGCCGCCGCCCGCGTTGGCGAACAGCACGTCCAGGCCCCGGCCGTGCTCCGCCACCGCGGCGTGGAGGCGGTCGAGGTGTTCGGCGCTGGTGACGTCGCCGGGCACGCCGGTGGCGGCGGGACCGAGGTCGCCGGCCGCGGCGGCGAGCGGCTCCGCGCGCCGGCCGGTGAGGAACACCCGGGCGCCCTCGGCGACGAACCGGCGTGCGGTGGCCAGGCCGATGCTGGCCGACCCGCCCGTGATCACGGCAACCTTGCCTGCCAGCTGGGTCATCGGTCTGCCTCCACAATCGCGCGATCGGCGCCGCCCGTGCTCAGCGGGCGGGCACCAGGGAACGGAGTTCGTCGAGCATTTCGAGCTGCACGGGGATCTCCTCGGCCGGCGGCATCGCGAACAGCACCCCGTCGAACCCGCGGTCCCGCAACCGCTCGATGTCGCCGGCGAGCTGCCGCGGGGAGCCGGCGAGGAACGGGCGGTCGTCGCCGATCGGCTTGGCCTGCATGGCGTGGTTGGTCTGCGCCGTCACCGTGAGCGCCGCCGGGTTGCGTCCGAGGCGTTCGGCGGTGGTCCGGAAGCGTTCGGCCTGCGCGGTCACCGCGTCCAGGTCCCAGGTCAGCGGCGTGATGCCGTCCGCGGTGGCCGCGGCCCGGTCGATGCCGGCGTCGGTGTTCGCGCCGATGACGACCGGGATCGTGCCGCGCACGGGCTTCGGGTTGATCTCGGACGCCTCGATCGAGTAGAAGCGACCCGCGTACTCGACCGGATCGGGTCCCCAGCACGCGCGGATCGCCGCGATGACGTCGTCGAAGCCCGCGCCGCGCCGCTTCAGCGGCACGCCGGCGGTCGCGAACTCCTGGGGCATCCAGCCCTGCCCGAACCCGGCGATGGCCCGGCCGCCGCTGAGCTGGTCGAGCGTGGCGTACCGGCGGGCGAGCACGACCGGTGTGTGGAGGAGCGGGATGACGATGTTGGTGCCCAGCGCGATGCGGCTGGTGAACGCGGCGACGTAGCTCAACGTCTCCAGCGGCTCGAAAACGCTCCGGTAGATCTCGGGGGCCCGTTCCAGGGTGCCGTCCGGGCCGGGCAGCAGCGGCGCCATCGGCCGCAGCAGCCGTTCGTAGGTCCACAACGAGTCGTAGCCGAGCCGGTCGGCCGCCTGCGCGACGGTCTTGATGGTCGACGGCGACGCGTGGACTCCGGACACGGGCAGCATGATGCCGAGCTTCACAGCCACTCTCCTGCGGTAGGGCGGAACATCCGACGTCGAGCGTAGCGACAGTTCAAGCGTGAAATCAAGCTTGAAATATGTTCGACGGGTGCGCCCGGAGCCGGTCGGCCGATGGGTACGATCCCCGTGTGGACGACCAGGACGAGACCCGGTGGCTGTCGCCGGACGAGCGCGACGCCTGGTTCGCCCTGGCCTGGCTGATGATCAGGCTGCCGGGCGCGATCGACGCGCAGCTGCAGCAGGACAGCGGCCTTTCGTTCTTCGAGTACCTGGTGCTCGCCACCCTGTCGGAGTCTCCCGGCCGGCGGCTGCGGATGAGCGAACTTGCCCAGCACGTGAACGGTTCGGTGTCCCGGCTGTCCAATGTGGCCAAACGGCTGGAGCAGCGCGGCTGGCTGGAGCGAACGCCCAGCGAGGAGAACGGCCGCTACATCGAGGCGACCCTCACCGAGGCGGGGATGGCGGTGGTCGAGAAGGCCGCACCCGGTCACGTGGCGGCGGTCCGGCGGTACGTGTTCGACGCGCTCCGGCCCGGCCAGGTCACCGAGCTGTCCGCCATCGGCCGCCAGATCGCCGTCCAGGTCGAGGGTGAGAACCTCGGGCCGCCGTTCTCCGGCGGGACTTCGCGCCGGCCCTGAGGTCAGCGGCAGGCACGTATCGCCCGATCGGTGGGCTTCCCCGGCCCGATCAGCCGGGAGCGGGCCGCGCGTGCACCGGGGTTGTCCCTGCGTGCAGCGCGCCTACCGGAAGGCCTGCCCGGACGGACAAGCTCGGACCATGACGAAGCTGAGCGCCGAGCAGATCGCCCGGCACGCCTACGTGGCCGGGTTCCGCGGTCAGGGCCTGACCACCGCCGTCGCGGTCGCGCTGGCCGAGTCCGGCGGGCGGACGACCGCGCACAACGCCACCCCGCCGGACGACTCCTACGGCCTCTGGCAGATCAACATGCTGGGTGCCCTCGGCCCGGAGCGTCGCCGCCAGTACCACCTGAAGTCCGACGACCAGCTGTTCGACCCGGACACCAACGCACGGGTCGCGAACCGCATTTCGGGCGACGGCCACGACTTCACGCCCTGGTCGACGTACACCAACGGCGCGTACAAGCACCACCTGACGGCCGCGCGCCAGGCCGCCCGCGACGTCACCGGGCACCACGGGAAGACCGGGGCGAGCTCGGGTGGCGGCCCGCTGCGGGTGGACGACGCGGTGCTGCACTCCTACGTGCACCGGACCCGGCACGTCGCCGACGCGCTGGGCACCGCGACCGGGCAGCTGCGTGACGTCCGCGAGATCGCCCGGGACAGCTTCGGGAAGATCGGCGAGGAGTCGGGGTTCGCCGACGCGCTGGCGGGGTTCGGCCTGGCGTTGCAGCGGCAGGTCAAGGGCGTCGGCGCGCACGCCGACGGGCTCGCGTCGGCGGCCGGGAAAGCCGCGAAGTCCTATCGCGAGCACGAAACGGCCACCGCCGCCGCGCTGAACGGAAAGGGCTGACATGGACACCGCCGCCCTCGCGCGCTCCTTCGCCGAGGACCTCATCGCGCACCGCAACAAGCTCGCCGGGAAGGCCGAAGACGCCGTCCGCGCCGAATACGCCCTGCATCAGCTCGCCCGGGTGCTGGACGCCCAGCACGACGCCTACCACAAGGAAAGCGCCACGGTCCTGGACCACTGGCACGGCCGCGGCGCCGACGGCTTCCGCCACCACAGCGCGAAGCTGACCAAGGAGCTGCGGATCACCGGTGAGGCGGGTGCGGCGGCGGAGAAGGTCGTCGCGCACGTGGAGTCCACTGTGGACAGTGGGCACACGGCCGTGCAGCGGCTGGTCGACGAGTACACCGCCCAGGCCAAGCAGGTTCTCGACGCCGGTGTCGCGGCCGGGACGCAGGCGGCGCTGATGCGGGCGGTCGGGCACGCCGCCGATCTGGCGCCGCGGTACACCCGGCAGTCCGCGTCGACCCTGCGGCACGTCGACGCGGAACTCACGGCGGCAGCGAAGAAACTGCGGGAGCTGCGGCAGGAACTGACCCACGACGGGGTCGTGGACCAGGCGACGAAGAAGGCGCATCACACCAAGGTTTCCGGGCGGGGCACGGAGATCGTCCACGCGGCGCGGAAAGAACTGGGCACGCGCGAGAACCCGCCGGGCAGCAACCGGAACCCCTACGGCCCGACCGCCGCGTGGTGTTCGTCGTTCGCGACGGCGATGTGGCGCAAGGCAGGGGTGAAGATCCCGGTGCTGCCCTTCAGCGGCGACGTCTACCACTGGGGGCAACGCAACGGCCACGCCTACGGCAGGAATTCCCTGCACGAAGCCAAGCCGGGGGACGTGCTGATCTTCGGCTCCGGCCCGCAGAACACGTCGACGAGCACGCACATCGGCATCGTCGAAAAGGTCGAAGGAAACCGCGTCACCTTGATCGAGGGCAATTCCGGGGACGCCGTCCGCCGGAACACGCACACGCTCTCGGCGTCGACGTTCTACGGAGGGGTGCACCCGTGATCACCGGAAAAGCCGCCGACCGGACGGTCGCCGTGGAGGTCGTGCCCGGCGGGGCGCTGCAGGAGCTGACCCTGGAAGCCGCGGCGCTGCGGCTGGAGCCGGACGAGCTGGCGCGCCGGATCCTGCTGCTGACGGCGGCCGCGTCGGCGCGGGCCACGGCGTCCCTGTGGCACGCCCACGACGGCGTCGAGGCCCTCGGCCTGCCGGAGCCGGGGGAGGCCACGGAAGAGACCACGCCGGACAGCTGGCGGGCCCAGTGAACCGGACGGCGGCAGAGCCGGCCGACGACGCGTTCGCGGCGCCGGACGCCGGCTACGGAACCCGGCTGGCGGCGATCCGCGCGGCGGCCGCGGACGACGGCGTCGCGGTGGTGGTCGACCTGCACGGCGCGCTGGTGGACCTGCGGTTCGAGCGGCGGGCGCTGACCAAGCCGCCGGGGGAGCTGGCCGGGCTGATCCGGCGCCTGGCCGCGGAGGCCGGCGCCGACGCCCTGCGGCAGGGGCGCGAGCTGCTCGGCAGCCTGCTCCCGGAGGAGCCCGAGCCGGCCGCGCGGCCGCACCGCCCTCCGGAACCCGAGTCCTGGGCCCCGGCGACCTGGGCGACGTGACGAGCCGCGGCTCAGCGGACGTCGTCGACCAGGCGCGCCAGGCGGTCGGCGAGCCAGGCGCCGTCGGCGGGCGTGACCGTCACCCACGGCTCGCCGCCGACGTCCTCCGGGGTCACCGCGTACCGGCCGGCCGCCGTGTCGAACCAGGCCAGCACCGGGCTCCGGCCCGCCGGGCCGGTGGCCGCCAGCTGGCCGGCCGCGTACCGCTGCGCCGTCACCAGCGTCGCCAGCGGCCGGACCGCGCGGCCGGTGATCCCGGCCGTGCTCAACGCCCGCTCGAACGCGTCGTAGCCGCTGCGCGCGTATGCGTCCATCGCCGCCGAGTACGCGGCGCGGGGGAGACGCAGCTGGTCACCGGGCCCGGCTTCGAGATCGCCGACCATCCGGGCCACCGCGGGGACCAGGCCGTCCGGGCGGACCGGCTCCAGCACCAGGTCGCGGTCGTCCAGCACGGCGAGCACGCCGGAGCCGTCCCTGGCCGCCGCGAGCAGCCGCCACGGTGCCTCGCCCAGCACCAGCCCGTCGACGCTGAGCGACGGTGAACCCAGCAGCACGACCAGGTCCGCCAATTCCGGGTCGACGTCGTCGCCGTCGGTGAGGCCCGCGTCGGCGAGGCCGGCGAACACCTGGACACCCAGGTCGTCGCGCTCGGCGTGCGTCGCGCCGTGCGACGGCACGTCGAACGGGTACGGCGGCGGCCCGCCCGGTCCCAGGTCCTCCCAGAGGAGATCGAATTCCAGATGCGACAGGATCACTCCCGCCGCCGTCGCGGTGCGCCGCGCCATGGTCCCCCTTCCCGTGCCGAGCGGCCGCCGTCGGGCACGATGGTGCCGATGGCCGAGCCGCAGTCGATGGACGTCCCCGCGAGCGGGTACCTCGTCGTCCGCGCGTCCGGCGCGGCGGCCGCGCGCGCGGCGATCCTCGGCGGCCGCGGCGACCCCGAGAACGTCCAGCTGCTGGTGCGCTGTCCCGTCCCGCGGGCGGTCGCCGAGGCCGGCGCGAAGCTGACGTTCGCCGATGCGACGCTGCACCTGGAGCCGTCCGGCGTCGTGATGCTGACCGTGGCGGCGGCGAAGCTGTCGATCTCGTTCGCCGAGCTGCGGCCGCTGATGTTCCGGCCGGTCGAGGTGGACGCGCCGCTGCGTTCGCTGTTCGCCGGCGCCGTCGCGCACGTCGTGGCGGCCGGTCCGCGGCTCGACCCGCACGGGCTCGCCCACCACCTGCTGGGCCTGGCCGAACTGGTGCTGAGGAGTGCGCTGCGCGTCGAACTGGACCGCGTCGACGCTTTGGCGGCGCGGAGGCGTGAAGCGCTCGAGTACATGCGCGCGCACCTCGGCGAGCAGTCGCTGAGCGCGGACAAGATCGCCGAAGCGCTGTACATCTCGCGCCGGCGGCTGTACCAGCTGTTCGACGACGGCCAAGGCGTGTCGGAACGGCTGAAGGGGCTGCGGGTCGAGCGCGCGAAGGCGTTGCTGGCCGACCCGGCGAAGGCGGGACGCGGGATCGCGGAGATCGCGCGGGACTGCGGGTTCACCAGCGCCCCGCACTTCTCGCGGACGTTCCGCCAGGCGACCGGCCGGACTCCGCGCGAGTTCCGGGAGCGGGCGCTGCGGGGGTGAGGTCGACGCCGGCGACGAGCGTCCCGGCCAGGCCGGCGACCTCCAGCCAGCCGCGGCCACCGGGGGAGTGCAGGGTGAACACGGCCGCGCGCGGCCGGTCCGGGTCGAGCACGACGGCCTGCAGCTGCGCGCCGGACAGGCCGATGCGCTCGACGATCACCACCGGGTAGCCGCGGGCGGTCCGCGCGGAGCTGGTTTCGCGGATGCCGGGCATGGTGTCGGCGATGAAGTAGCCGAGGTCGGCGGCCTCGCCGGGGTGGCCGACCGGGACGACGCCGGCGATGAGCAGGGCGGGATCGGCGTCGCGGTGTTCGACGAGGGCGAGCAGCCCGGCCCGCCGCTCGTGGGCGACCTCCGCGCACTGGACGGCGGCGGCTTCGAGGCCGAGATCGCGCGCGGCGTCCGGGCCGCGCAGGCGGGCCATCAGGGCGTGCAGCTCGGCGGTGGTGCGCTCGAGCGAGTCCAGGTTCACCGGGGTGATCCCCGGAACGGCGGGGAGTTTCACCGGCCACCCAGTGCGGCGGCGAAGGCACCGACGGCCCCCGTCGGCGGCGTGACCGGCACGGCGGGCGTCTTCGCGACGATCGCGCCCAGCTCGCGCCCGACGGCCGAGAAGGTCTCCAGGTGGGTGGCGATTCCGGCGAGGTCGGGTGTTTCCGGCGAGGGGCCGCCGTCGCCGAGGGCGGTCAGCCGCTCGGCGACGCGGGTCGCTTCGGCGTGGTGGGCACGTTCCAGGTCGCGAGCTTCGGTGAGGACGCGATCGAGCTCGTTCTGGCGGTCCGCGAGCCGGCTGCGGGCGGCGGCGAGGTTCGGCTGGGTGACGGGGGAGAACTGGACTTCGGTTTCGGCTTGTTCGACATCGTCGCGCGCACTGGCGACGGCTCGGCGCGCATTCGCCGCCCGGCGGTCGAGGTCCTCGGCCCGGCGGCGGTTCGCGAGGAGGGTGCCGGCCCAGCTTTCGAGGACTTCGGAGGCGGCGCGAAGGGCTTCGCGGGTGGCGGAGAGACCGGCGGCGGCGCGTCCGGCGCGGTCCGCGAGCGCTTGCGCGGACCGGCCGGCCCACTCGGGGATCGTGGCGGGGGTGGGGATTTCCGCGAGGCCGGTTGCGACGGCGGCGCAGCGACGGGCGGCTTCGGCCACGGAGTCGGGGTGGCCGGGGGCGGGGTCGAATCCGAGGCCGCGGAACTCAGCCATGGGTGCGGTCCGGCGCGCCGGGAGCCGGGTGGCTCGGTTCGGGTGTCGGGCGGGTGATGGCGGTGCTCGGTCGGCTCGAGGCCGAGCGGCGGGGCTCGGGTGTCGAGCGCGCGAGGGCGGTGGTTGGGCGGCCCGTGGCCGGGCAGGAGGGCTCGGGTGTCGGGCGGGCGAGGACGCTGCTCGGTCGGCCCGAGGCCGAGCGACGGGGCTCGGATGTCGAGCGCGCGAGGGCGGTGGTTGGGCGGCCCGTGGCCGGGCAGGAGGGCTCGGGTGTCGGGCCGGCGAGGGCGGTGCTCGGTCGGCCGAAGGCTGGGTGGCGGGGTTCGGGTGCCGGGCGGGTGAGGGCATTACTGGATCGGCCGGTGGTCGGGCGGTGGGGCTCGGGAGCCGAGCGGCGGGCGAGGGCGCGCTCCGCCTCGCCGGAGGTAAGCCGGTCCGGCCCGTGATTCCGGTCAGCCATCGGCCCGGCCCAGCTCCTCGGCCGCCGCGGTGTCCGTGGCGCGGTACGCCTGCGCGGCCTTCCGGACTCCGGCCGCCGCGTCGGCGAAGTTCTGCTCCACCGCCCGGATCCTGCCCGACCACGTGGCGGTCAGCGCGGTGAGCGCCGCCGGGACCGGGCCCGGTCCGAGGTCTTCCGGTGGCTGCAGGGAGTCCGCGGCCGAACGGTACTCGTCCGCGGTGTCCGCCAAGCGCCGCGCCAACGCGTCGAGGGCCGACGGGTCCGCGTGGAAGCCGGTCATTCGCCGAACACCGGGGGATACGCCGGCGGGAGGTCGTCGAGCAGGTCGTAGCCCTTCGCGTACTTGTCGCGGTGCTCGGTGTCCTCCTCGCGCCGGGGGCCCTGGCCCGGCGGGTACATGCCGTACCCGCCCGGTGCGCCGCGGCCGTTCGTCCCGCCCGGGCCGAAGCCCGACGTCCCGGCCCCGAACCGGCCCGCCCCCGCTCGGCCGCCTTCGCCGGGCGTCCCGGAGCCGGGCGTCCCGGAGCCGGGTGCCCCGGAACCCGGTGTCCCGGAACCCGGTATGCCGGCCACCGGAACACCGGTGAAGCCGGGACCCCAGCCGGAACCGGAGCCGGCGGGCCCGGCGGCGCCGATGACCCCGTCGAGCACGCCCGGGACCCCGGCGCCGGTGAACGTGGGCGGCAGCGCGGACGCCGTCGACGTCGAGTCGTCCGGTCCGGTGCCAGGCCGGTCCGGCGGCCCTGGCTCGTGGGGGACCGAAGGCGGGCCCGGGTCGTGGGTGACCGGAGGAGCCGGGTCGTGGGTCACCGGTGGCCGCGGTCCGGAGCCGGAGCCGGTGGTCACCGGCGGGGCCGTGTCGAACTCCGGGGGCAGGCGGTGGCGGACCTCGTGGCTGGCGCTCTCGTACTGCTCCATCACCCGGACGGCCGCGGCCTTGGCGTCGTCGGCTTCCTTCTTCGTCGGCAGCTTGTCGTCGAGCAGCTGGTCCAGCATGTACGCCCCCTCGGGGCCGTCGAGCCGCTTCACCGCGTACCCCTGCCGGAACCACCGCTCGGCCCAGTAGTGCACCGGCTCGGGCATCCGGTGCCGGGCTTCGCTGACCACCGACGTGTACTCGTCGAGGCCGGAGCCGACGCGGTGGGCGTTCTCCCCCACCGTCGCCGCCCAGCCGGTCAGCCGGTCCACCGAGGCCACGGCCTGGTCCGCCGACGGCCCCTGCCACGACTCCTTCAGCTTCCCGACCAGCGCCGACACCTCGTCGGTCGCGGCGCTGACGCCGGCGGCCACCTCTTTCCACCAGGCCGCGTGCTGGTCGAGTTTCGCCGGGACGGCCGACTGCACCATGTCCCACAGCTCACGGTGCTCGTAGCTGTCCCAGTTGATCCGGCCGAACGTGGCTTCGCGGTCGTTGACGGCCTTTTCGCGGCGGACACGACGGGCCTTCGCCCGCTGCCGCGCGGTCGGGGCGTGGTGCGTCGAGTGGAACTCAGGCATCGACGTCCCCCGTCGGCAGGCCCGCGGCGGCCTCTGCGTCGTTGCCCTGGTGCATCGTCACGACCGTCTCGAGCGTCTGCCGCAGCGTCGCCAGCTCGGCCAGGTAGGACTGCAGCGCGGCCTGGACCCCGCCGGCCTCGGCGCCGCCGCGCACCGCGAACGACCGGCGCATCCAGTGCGCGACCGGGCCCTTGCCGTCGGCCAGGTCGGTGTCGAGGACGCGGGCCGTCTCGAGGTGGCGGCTCAGCTCGTCGTAGCGCTCGTCGATCGCCTTCTTGAGGCCCTCGACCCCGTCGTAGTGGAGTTCGATGCGGCCGGCGCTCACGGTGGTCACCGGCCCCGTGACGACCAGCTCGTCCGTCTCGCGCTGCCGCTCGGCGCGCAGCTGCCGCCGCGCGTCGGCCTCGTTCCGCACCGTCGCCATCAAGGTCCTCCTCGCCGCCCAGGGTGTCCATCCTGGCCAATGCCCGCCGCGTTGAGAAGAGCGACCCACCCGGGTGCACGGACGGACAGGAAAGCTGCACGGGCGGATACGACGGGGACCGGAATCGTCCGCGGCATTTTCCGATAATCCTTGACAACGCCGAATCGGGCACTTCGGAATCGGGGCGAAAAGTAACTTTCATCGGCGAATCGGGTGATCATTGACCTGCTCGTCGCCCGCTCTTATCGTGAATGACGTCTCTCCGGTTCGGCAATCGGACCGATTCACGGCGCGGAGCAGCCGCATTCCTGAAGCAGCGCATCCGGCGACGACGGCGGAGGAAAACGATGAAACGGCTGATCCGCGGCCTGCTGGCGCTGGTCCTGATGCTGCCGCTGGCGGTCACGTTCCTGAACACCGGGTCCGCCGCGGCCGCCACCCTGACCAGGGTCACCGACTTCGGCGCGAACCCCACCAACCTCGGCATGTACGTGTACGTGCCCGACACGGTGGCGGCGAAGCCGGCCCTGCTCTTGCTGGTGCACTACTGCAGTGGCTCGGCGGGCGCGATCTTCAACGGCAACGGCCACGACTACGTGACGGCGGCCGACCGGTACGGCTACGTCATCGTCGTGCCCGAGGCCACCCGCGACGGGCACTGCTTCGACGTGTCGACGAAGGCGGGCCTGACCCGCAACGGCGGCAGCGACTCCACCGGCATCATGTCGATGGTGGCCTGGGCGCGCCAGCGCTACAACGTGGACCCGGGCCGCATCGTGGTCAGCGGGTTCTCCTCGGGGCCATGATGACCAACGTCCTGGCGGCCGAATACCCGGACGTCTTCTCCGCCGGGGCCGCGTTCTCCGGTGTGCCCGCCGGCTGCTTCGCGACCACGGACGGCTCGCTGTGGAACAGCCAGTGCTCCGGCGGGAACATCGTCAAGACGGCGCAGCAGTGGGCCGACCAGGCCCACGCCATGTACCCCGGTTACACCGGCGCCTACCCGCGGATGCAGCTGTGGCACGGCGACCAGGACACCACCCTGGCGTACCGCAACTTCGGTGAAGAGCTGAAGCAGTGGACCGCCCTGCACGCGCTGACCACGACGCCGTCCTTCACCGACCACCCCCAGTCGTCCTGGACGCGGACCCGCTACGGCGACATCGGCACCCGCGCCACCGTGGAAGGCGTCGTCGTCGCGGGCACCGGGCACACCCTGCCGCAGGCCGGGATGCTCGCGTACGCGATCTCCTTCCTCGGCCTCGACAGCGGCGGCAGCACCGGAAGCCGCAGCGGTCCGGTGCGCTCGGTCGCCGCCGGGCGCTGCCTCGACGTCCCGGCCCGGTCGACGACGCAGGGCACCCGGTTGCAGCTGTGGGACTGCAACGGCGGGACGAACCAGACGTGGACGGCGACGGACGCCACCGAGCTGACCGTCTACTCCGGAGACACGCTGCGCTGCCTCGACGCCGAGGGCGGTGCCACCAGCCCGGGCACGGCGGTGATCATCTGGGCGTGCCACGGCGGGACCAACCAGAAGTGGCGGACCAACGCCGACGGCACGATCACCGGAACCCAGTCCGGGCTGTGCCTGGAGGCCCCGGCCGGCTCGACGGCCAACGGGACCGCCGTCCGGCTGGGCACGTGCAACGGCGGCCAGAACCAGAAGTGGAGCGGCCCGGCCTCGACCACCGCCACGCGGTGACAACGGCAGCAGTTCCGACGGCACGATCCCGTGTGTCCGAACTGGACTGTTCGGGGACGCGCCCGGCGCCGGACCGGCCAACGGCGCCGAAGCCTCCGACCCGGCTACCAAGAAGCGTGTCCTCCGTTCGGGGTTATCCCACTCCGGCACGGGTAGGCCTTCCGGTCGAAGCCCGTTCTGCCGACCGAGAGGGAACCGACCATGCTGTCGTTGCGCACCCGGCACCGTCTCCGAGGCGAGCTCTGGATCGTTCCGCTGCTCTGCGTGCTCGCTTCGATCGCGCTGTCCCTGATCACCGTGGCAATCGACCGGGCGTTCGGCGACCGCCTCGTCCCGACCGCCATCACCGGCAAACCGGACGCGGTGTCCACCATCCTCAGCACGATCGCGTCGGCCATGGTCACCCTGACCACGCTCGTGCTGACCATCACCACGGTGGCCGTGCAGCTGGCCATGGGGCAGTTCTCGCCGCGGATCGTGCGGGCCCTGCTCCAGGACCGGGCCAGCCAGCTCGCCTACGGCCTGTTCGCCTCGACCTTCACCTTCGCCATCCTGGCGCTGCGCGAGCTGGACGTCGCGGGCGGCGGTACCGTGCCCGGCCTGACGGTCCTGGTGGCCTACCTGCTGATGCTGGCCAGCATCGTCACCTTGTTCGTCTACATGCACCACTCGGGGAACTCGTTGCGGGCCGCCGGCCTGATCGACCTGGTCGGGGACCACCTCCACGAACAGATCGACCGGCTCTACGCCGACGACGACCCCGCGCCCGCCCCGCGCGACGTCGTCGTCTGCCCTGGCGCCGGGAGCGTGGTCGACCTCGACCGCCGAGCCCTGGTCGCCGCCGCTCGCGACGCCGGCTGCGTGCTCGAACTGGTTCCCATGATGGGTGACTTCGTGCCCGCCGGCGCGCCCCTGTTCCGGATTCACGGGACCGCTGCCGGGCCGGATCACGCGCGGCTCTCCGGGTACGTCGTCCTGGCCGCCGAACGCACGCACGGTGACGACCCCGCGTACGGCTTCCGCAAGCTCGTCGACATCGCCGAACGCAGCATCGCCCAGCCGTTCACCGATCCGACCACGGCGGTCATGGTCATCCACCGCCTGCACGACGGCCTCCGCCAGCTCGCCACCCGGACGTTCCCGACCGGACGGCACCACGACGACCACGGCGACGTCCGGCTCATCGAGCGCGTCCTCGGCTGGGACGGCTACGTCCGCCTCGCCTTCGACGAGCTCCGGCTCGCCGGCGCCGCGTCGCCGCAGATCCCACGCCGGATCTTCGCCGCGCTGCAGGACCTCAAGACTGTCGCACCACCGGAACGGCATCCCCCGCTCGACCGGCAGGTGGAGCTGCTCACCGCGGCGGTCGAGCACCGATTCGACGGGCCCGATCGGGATGCCGTGCTCGCGCCTGACGTTCAGGGTGTGGGTTCCGGAGCCGATCTGAGCACCCGGCCTCGGCCGATCGAGGAGCATTCGGCGAATTCCGCGGCGGACGGGAGGACGGGCAACGGCGCCCGCGTCACCAGACGATTCTGATGCACGAGGCCATTGCGCAGAAACAGAGAACCCACAGGACGATCGGTCCGGACGCCCCGCTGAACTCGATCAGGTTGCCGATCTTCATTTTGATCTTGTCGAACCTCGATTCGAACGCCGTGATGATCAGGAACGACGCCACCGCGGCGGCGGGAAGCCCGATGATGGCCGGGAAGTGGTGATCGACCAGGTCCATGACCCACGGCTCTCGACGCCACGACGCGACCGCCACCGGGAAGGTGAAGACGATCATCTGGGCGGCGCCGACAATACCGCCGATCCACGCCGCGGTGCGCCGGAAATGGCTGTTGTGCGTGGTGCCTTCGTCGTCGGATCTTCGCCTGCTGGGTTCGATGGCCACGGCTGTGAAGCGCGGACTGTTCGGAATATGCAACTCGGCGGCCGAAGGTTCACCCGGACGTCGTACCGTATCGCCGCGGCCGGTCCGACAGCGCTGCTGATCGCGGCCGATTCCTTTCCGGGTTCCCCGGGGTCTTCCTGTGGACCCCGACGGCCCACCAAGGCGGCCGTCCCGGAATGAGAGCCGACAGCCGTGAACTTTCCCGCCACGATGCGCGCGTTGCAGCAGACCTCCCTCGATGGCCCGCAGGACATGCGCCTGATCACCGACGCGCCCGTGCCGGTGCCCGGCCGGGGCGAGGTGCTGGTCCGGGTCCTGGCCGCCGGGGTCAACTTCGCCGATCTCTCCCGAGCCTGCGGCACCTTCGGGAATGGCCCGCAGCCGCCGTACCTGGCGGGTTTCGAGGCGGCCGGGGAGGTCGTGGCGGTGGGCGAGGCGGTGACCGGCCTGCCACCGGGGACGCGCGTGGCCGGTGTCGGCGAGGGGGCCTTCGCCGAGTACTTCGTCCTTCCCGCCGCTGCCGCGATGCCGGTGCCGGCGGGCTGGAGTGCCGAGCAGGCACTGGGCCTGGTCGTGAACCGGCCGACCGCGCTCGCCGCCCTCAAGCCGCTCGGCCGGGTGGCAGCCGGGCAGACCGTGCTGGTCCACGCCGCGGCCGGCGCGACCGGCCAGGCCGCGGTGACCCTGGCCAAGCACTACGGCGCGACCGTCATCGGGACCGCGTCGACGGGCAAGCACGACACCGTGCTGGCACTGGGGGCCGACCACGTCCTGGACTCGCGCGGAGGTCACCTCGCCGCCGACGTCTTGCGCCTGACCGGCGGTGCCGGCGTCGACCTGGTGCTGGAGTCGGTGGGTGGCCCGGGCTTCGCGGCGAGCCTGGCCGCGGCCAAGCCGGTGACCGGCCGGGTCGTTGTCTACGGCCTGGCCGGCGGGGAAGCCTCCCTGACCAACTGGGAGCTGGTGTACCGGTACCCGGTGCAGGTCATCGGGCTCAACATCGGCACGCTGATCCGGAGCGCGCCCGGGATGTTCGGTGAGCTCATGGGCGAGCTGTCCGCACTCGTCGCCGCCGGGGTGCTCGCCCCCGCGCGCCCGGTCACCTACGCGCTTGCCGACGGGCCCGCGGCCCTCGCGGAACTGGCCGCCCGGACGACCACGGGCAAGCTGGCGCTGCTGCCCTGACCCGCGCGTCGATTCCTTTTCCGTGGAGTGCCGGTCATACCGGAGGATGGCGTCGACCCACGGGAACGAGGAGCAACGCATGGCAGGCAGGCGATCCGCGACGGCGCGCGACCAAGACCGGTTCGAGGCCGAGACCGCGGGGTTCCGCCGGGAGCTGCTGGCGCACTGCTACCGCATGTCGGGTTCGGCGCACGACGCGGAGGATCTGGTGCAGGAGACCTACCTGCGCGCGTGGCGGTCCTACGCCGGCTTCGAGGGCCGGTCCTCGGTCCGGTCCTGGCTCTACGCCATCGCCACCAACGTCTGCCTGACCGCGTTGGAGCCGCGGCGGAACCGGGTGCTGCCCTCGGGCCTGGCCGGTCCCCACGACGGACCCGATCGCCCGCCGGTCCCGGCCGCGCCGGGGGAGGTGTCCTGGCTGGAACCGGTGCCGGACCACTGGGTCGCCGATCCGGCGGCGACCGTGGTCGCGCGCGAGTCACTCCGGCTCGCGCTCGTCGTCAGCCTGCAGCAGTTGCCGGCGCGGCAGCGCGCGATGCTGATCCTGCGCGACGTGCTGGCGTTCACCGCGCCCGAAACGGCCCGGATCCTGGGGACGACCACGGCGGCGGTCAAGAGCGGTCTGCAGCGCGCTCGCGCGCGCCTGGCCGAGCTCGAACCGTCGCCCGAGGACTTGCTCGAACCGGCCGACCAGCGGGCACGGGCGCTGCTCGAGGGTTATGTCGCCGCGTTCGAACGCTCCGACGCCGTCCTGCTGGAGCGGGTGCTGCGCGCCGACGCCACGCTGGAGGCGACACCGTTCCGCCAGTGGTATTCCGGGCGGGTGCGGTGCCTGCACCTGCTCGACACGTATGTCCTGGGCAGGCCGGGCGACTGGCGCATGAGCGCCACGACCGCCAACGGCCAGCCGGCCGCCGCGGTGTACCACCGGGACACCGGCGGCGTGCTCCGGGCGCACGGCATCGTGGTGTTGACGCCGACCGCCACCGGCATCTCCCGCGTGGTCGAATTCCACGATCCGGCGCTGGTCGGCACGTTCGGGTTCCCGGGGCGGCTCGCGGCCTGATCCGAGGTTGTCCGTTCACGGCGGTGTCGGAGGATGGACACCTGGAGGTCGGACGGTGTTCCCTGGGACAACGCAGGATCTCGCCGATGTCCGTCGCACGCCCTGGGGTGGAAATGCGCAGTCGCGCCGAGTTCGGCCGGTTCTTCACCGTCGTCGTCGCGGTGGCCGCCGGTGCCGCGTTGCTGAGCCCGGCGGCCACCGCCGCCCCGGGCGGCCGGCCGTCGTTCTGCGGCCACGACCACCGGTCGACGCCGAACGGCGGGTACCTGTGCGCCCGGGCCGGCGACCTGCTCGACGTGCGGATCGGGGACGTGCGCCCGACTCAGCCGTCACTGGGCTACGACGAGGTCTACTACAAGCTGGGCCGCTACACGCTCGGCAAGGACGCGGTCAACAAGAAGTTCGACGACTGGTGCGAGGCCGACGGCCGGATCGCCGCGGCGTCGGTGTCGCCCGGGGCTCGCCTGGACGACCCTTCGTCGTTCACCTGCCGGCTGGCGGTCGGCGCGGAGACGGCGGACAGCGTGGCGGCGATGAAGACGGTCGTGATCGGGCCGTGCGGTGAGCCGTTCCTGACCGACGGGCACCACACGCTGACTTCCTTCGCCGAAACCCCCGACGGCGGCCTGAACCTGCACGTCCGCCTGCGGGTGCTGGCGAACTACAGCACGCTGACCCGCCGGGACTTCTGGGCGCGGATGCAGGAGCACAAGTGGGTGTGGCTGCGTGACGCGGACGGCAACCCGATCACCGTGAACAAGCTCCCGAAGTCCGTCGGGCTGGACAACTTCGGCGACGACCGGTTCCGCGGCCTGCTCTACTTCGGCCGCGACATCGGGTACACGCAGAACACCCTGCCGTTCCAGGAGTTCTACTGGGGCGCCTGGCTGCGCGACGCCGAACCGGTCGACCTGAGCACGTGGCACCCCGGCGACCTGGCCAGCTACCTGGCGACAGTCCAGTCGGTCACCCAGGCGATGGTCGCGTTGCCCAAGGACTCCGTGGTGGACAGCGGTTTCACGGCCGCGGACCTCGACGCCCTCGACGCCTGGAACGACGGCGCGGACCCGGCCAAGGGCGAGTTCGGCAAGCTGAGCAAGCCCTACACCGACGCCAAGCCCGGCAAGCTCGCCTACGCCTTGGAGTACAAGAAGGTCCACGGCCTCGGGTGAGCTCAGGGGGCTGACTCGCGCAGGCCGGTGAGCCGGGTCAGCGCGGCGAAGCCGTCGTCGGTGCCGGGCCAGTGGGCGCGGACGGCGTCGAGTCCGGCGCGGCGGACGACGCTGCGCAGGACGGCGGTGACGATGATGGCGTCGTCGGCGTAGCCGAGGACGGGGATGAAGTCCGGCACGAGGTCGATGGGCAGGGCGAGGTAGGCCAGCAGCAGCCCGAGCCGGACGCGGACGCCGCGGGGGAGGGTTCTGTCGGCGGCCAGGCGCCGGATGAGGCGCAGGACGTCGGGCAGCAGCCGCAGTGCTTCCCGCAGCAGCCCGCCGCGCGGCCGGACCACCAGCAGCGCCGCGACGAGCACCAGCCAGGCCAGCAGCAACGCGGCGGCCAGGCCGATGAGCAGGTCCCACCCGGTCATCGCTCGTCCCCCGTCGGCAGCCGGGGTGCTTCGGCGTGCAGGGCGGCCTCCTCGAAGGCGGCGAGCTCCTCGGCGGCCTGTTCGACGGCGTCGCGGGCGGCTTGGCCGCCGGGGGTGCCAAAGTAGTCCCGGGTGGCGATCTTGTCCAGCCACGTAACGAAGAGCACCCGGGTGTGAGCGTCCGTTCCTCAGCCGGCGGCGCGGCTGAGGTCGATCTCGGCCCACACCGTCTTCCCGGTCGGACGTTGCCACTGACCCCACGACACGCTCATCGCGTTGACCAGCTTGAGCCCGTGCCCGCCGTCGACCGCGGCCGGGCGGGGCAGGCGGGGTCGACGCACGTGTCGTCGACTTCGACGGACAGCCAGTCGCGTTTGCGCAGGAGCCGGACCTGACGGGGTGGCTTTCCGTGCCGGAGCGCGTTCGACGTCAGCTCGTCGACCACCAGCAGCGCGTCGGCTCGCTGGACTTCGGGCAGGTCCTGCAGCAGCCGGCCGGCCCAGGCGCGCACCCTGGCCAGCTCGGCGAGGTCGTCGGCGACCTCGAGGGCGATGACGCGCAACGAGTCGTCGACGTCGGTCGTCTGCTGTTCGGTCGGCATCGGGGCGGGACCTCTTCCTGATCGCGGCCGCACGCGTTCCGTGGAGCCGATGTCGCGGGGATTACCCGGTGGCCGGGCGGGCCATGCGCGTGATTTCGCTTCCGGGTCAGCGGAGCCGGGCCACCAGCGCCAGCCAGGTTTCCGCTTCGGCGCGGTCGCTGTGCAGGGGCAGGACGCGGTCCAGCTGCAGCAGCTTGACCGGCCGGATGATCGCGCGCTGCGTGGCGATGATCGCGCACGGGATGCCGCGGGCGTGGGCGTTGGTGACGGCTTCGAGCAGGACCGAGAGGCCACCGGAGGAGCAGAAGCCGACCGCGTCGAGGTCGATGATCAGCGCGCGGGGCCGGAGCTTCAGTTCGTCGTCCAGTCTGTCTCGCAGACGCGGTGAGGTGGCCAGGTCGAGGTCGCCGGTCACCGTCACCGCCGTCGCGTCCGCGGTGGTGGTCACGGTGATGCGGGTGCGCGCGTGCCGGTCCGTTTCGATGTCGCGGTGGTGGCTCGTGACGGTGCTGGGCATGGGGACCTCTCGTCGGTGCGAGAGGGTTGGTACGCCGCGCCTCCCGCGGTGGCGGCCCGCGGGGTGGGCAGGCCGGACCGGTTCGGGGGCGGCTGGTGGTTTCAACCGCGGCCTGGAACGCCCGAAGCGTGTTTAAGACCGAACGGGTACTGCCCAGGTTGCCGGGAACTCAATCACGTCTCGGCCGGGATTTCGGCGATGGCCGGGAGCAGCGCTTCCCCGAACTCGGCGGGCCGGGCGACCGGGAAGTCCTGCTCGACCGGCAGACCTGGGCTGAGCGTCGTCAGCCGGCTTCCCAGATGGTCTTGACGCGGCTCATGAATTCGGAACGGCTGCCCGCGGCGATCGCGCCCATCCGGGTGCGGTAGCAGTCCAGGACCGCGTCGAACCGGGTGGCGTGCAGGAACTCCCGGACGGCGGGCCGGTCCCCGGTGACCACCCGCACGCGCGACATGCCGGCGCTTTCGTGCACGGCGAGGATCGCGCGCGCCCCGCCGACGGACAGGAAGGACAGCCCGGACAGGTCCAGGAACAGCACTTCGGGTGGGTACGCGGTGTTGAACAGCTGAGCGGCGGCCTGTTCGAGCTTGAGGGCCGTGCCCGCGTCGAGGTCGCCGTAGAGCACGAGGACGACGCCGTGGGAGTCGCGGTGCGACTGCACCACATCGAGCCGCTCGTGCCGGCTGGGCCCGGTCACGGCCGCCACTCCTTCGGTCTGGCGCCGGCGCCGGCGCTCGTCGCGAAGTCGTGGGTCATGGTGCCACACCGTCCCTGGGTCAGGTATGGAGGTCGTCGGCATGGATTACCCGATCGGGGGTGGCGCAAAACTGCCGCCAGGGGGACCGGATCCGTTGATCAAAGCCAGGAAAGCTTCGCGGCGGGCCTTTGCGGCAACCTGCCCCGGTCGACCCTCGTCGGTACCGCCCTCGATGTCACGGGTGCGGGGCAATGGCACCTCCGACCTTGGCCGGAGGTGGTCCGGTGGGCTAGCGTCGGGTCATCGGGGGCGTCGGTGCCGGCCAGCGCGGACTTCCGGCCCCCTGCGTCCCGCCGGCGGCCCGCGGCGAGACGGAGGCGCAGTGGAGATCGGGGTCGCGCTCGAGGTGAGCAAGCGACCGGCGAGCGCCTTGGTGACGGTGTCCGGTGCCCTCGACTTGGCCGGCTACGGTTTTCTCCGCGACGGGTTGCTCAAGGTCGCGGCGGACGGCCCGCCGCGCCTGGTCGCCGATCTCGACGCCTTGGCGATCGGTGAACTGTCGCCGTCGACGGTGTTCCCGTTCGTCGCGAAGCGGATCGCGGAGTGGCCGGGCATCCCGTTCGCCGTGGTCACCCGGCAGCCGCAGCACCTCGACGCCTTCCACCGCCACGGGATCGAGCGGTTCGTCCCGGTTCACCCGGATGTCGCCGCGGCGGAAACCGCGCAGAAGACACCGATCCGGCGCACGGCGCGCCGGGTCCTGCCGCGCGTCGACGACGCGACGACGCTGGCCCGGACGTTCGTGCGGGACCACGCCCTGCAGTGGCAGGTGCCGGAATTCATCGACGCCGGCACGCTGGTGGCCGGCGAGCTGGTCCGCAACGTCCTCGAGCACACCACGTCCGACCCCGACATCCGGCTCGACCTGCGCCGTCAGCTGCTGTCGGTTTCCGTGGCCGACGACAGCGACCGGCCCGCGGTGCTCATCGAGCGGGCCGACATCCGCGAGCCGGGCCTGGGGCTGCGCATCGTGGCCGACGCCGCGCGCGCGTGGGGGAGCAGCCACCGCTGGTCCGGCGGGAAGATCGTGTGGGCGGTCTTGAAGTCCGAACGCACGGAGTCCTGACCGCGCTAGTTCCCCGTGTTCTTCGCAGCGGGCTCGGTGAGCGGCAAAGCGCTGTCCAGGCAAGTGATCGCGAGCAAGCGGGCGATCGCCGCGGTCGGCCGGAGCTTCAGGCGGGTACCCGCCTCACCGGCCGCCGTGGTCAGGGCGAGCAGGGTGCGCAGTCCGGACGAGCCGCAGAACGTGACCGCGGTCAGGTCGATCGTCAGGCGCCACGGCCGGGCCGTCAGCACTTCACGAACCGTGGCCCGCAATTCGGGACTGGTCGCCAGATCCAGTTCCCCGGACACCGCCACGGTCACCACACCGGGCTCGTCTTCGGTGATCCGAACCTCGAACGGCACCGCGACCGCGGCGGCAAGCGGGACGCCGGAAGGACTCTTCTGCGGCATGGAACGCTCCAATTCCGTCGAACGGCCTCGAGGAATGTGAGACAGCTCGTGCTTGAACCGAATGGCTCACCATAAGCGATTCTCGCCCGGCGAAGAAGTGGAGCGGAGCCGACGAATGCCCGCCTCACCTTTTCAGGGGAACCGGGGCTCTTCTCCGGGACGGGTGCCGGTGATTCCGGCGACGGTCCGGGGCGCGAGCAAGGTCGCCCAGACGACCTTGCCGCCCGCCCACGTCCGGCTGCAGCCCCAGGCCCGGGCGAACTGGGCCACGAGTTTGAGGCCCAGCCCGGGTTCTGTCGGCGTGTACCGCTCGTGCAGCTCGGCCGGCCGCGGATCGTCGTCGGCGACGGCGATCGTGCAGATGCCCCGGCGGAGGTCGACGCGGACCTCGGGGCAGGCGC
The DNA here is from genome assembly GCF_013364075.1 of Amycolatopsis sp. Hca4. Taxonomy (GTDB): domain Bacteria; phylum Actinomycetota; class Actinomycetes; order Mycobacteriales; family Pseudonocardiaceae; genus Amycolatopsis. Next base: position 1,678,074 of record NZ_CP054925.1, on the reverse strand, counting down.
CGGTGTGCTGAAGAACGTTTTCCACCAGTTCGGTGACGAGCACGAGACCGTTGTCGATCAGTTCGGGAATGCTCCACGCTTCGCACACTTCGGTGACGAAGTCGCGGGCGAGACCAGGGGTCTTCTCGGAGCGGGGGAAGGTCCGGACCACCCGCCGGCGCACCGGATCGCTGAATCCGCGCTCGGCTTCGGCCGCGTTCCGGTGCACCGGTGCGTAGCGGGCCATCGGCAACCGGGCGAGCAGCGCGTGCTGGTCCGCCCGCTCGGTGACGAGCGCGAGCGGGATGCCCGGCCAGTCGCCCAGCCGCATGGCCACGAGGGCGAAGACGCTCAGCTGCGCGTCGTGGGCGAAGCCGAGCCCGGAGACGTCGGCGATCAGGCCGTCCGGCGCCTCGGTGGCGGCCTTGAGCAGGCCGTCGCGCACGGCGGAGTGGGAGCGCAGGTCGAGGGTGCCGGTCAGGGTGAGCACCGTCGAACCCGCCCGCCGGGTCAGTTCCATCTGCACTTCAGCCATGACCCTCGCCTTTCCGCAGCCGTCCGATCCGGCCGCAGCGTGACGCCAGGGGAGTGGCACGTCATCGTCTTCGTCCGAGCCAGCGTAGCCCGTTCCAGCCGGACCATGCGTGCGTGCTGACCCGCGGCGTCACTCACTGTCGACGGGCGCGAGCGTGGTGTGCTTGCGGACGAGGGTGGCGGCGATGTCGGCCAATTTGACGTTGAGGTCCTGGGAGGCGCGGCGCAGCAGGTGGAAGGCGGCGTCGGCGTCGATGCCCTGGCGGGCCATCAGGATTCCCTTGGCCTGCCCGATCACGTCGCGGGAGGCGATCGCTCGGCGGAGGTGGGTGCGTTCGAGGTCGGCGATCTCGGCGGACCGGGCCTCCTGGAGGGCCAGCGAGGCGTGGGTGGCCAGGAGCAGGGCGCGGTGGCGGTCGGTTTCGGTGATGCCGTCCCGGTGGGCGTAGATGTTGAGGGCGCCGCCGAGCCCGGCGCGTTGCGCGGGCAGCAGGGCGGGGGAGAGCACGGCGCCGAGGCCGTGGGCGGTGGCGACCGCGGCGAACTGGGGCCAGGCCGAGGTCCGGGCGAGGTCTTGGTCGAGCGCGTAGGCGGGGCCGTCGGGGTGGGCGGCGTCGAGGCAGGGCCCGGATCCGGTGCGGTACTGGATGTCGTCGAGGTCCGCGGCGATGTCGGGGATTTCGACCGGGGTGAAGTAGCGCCCGCCGGGGTCGCGCAGGGTGATGCTGACCAGACGGGCGTGCGGCACGACGATCGTCGTCGCGGCGACCACGTGCTGCATGGCCTGGCCGATGCCGGTGGCGTCCAGCAGGATCCGGGTGAGCTCCGCCAGCTGTTCGCCGAGGTGTCGTTCGCCGGTCGGGGCCGGGGCGGCGGCGAGGGCCGCTTCGACGCTGGCGTGCACCGGGAGTGCGCCTGCGGGCAGGCTGCGGTGCAGGATCGTGGCGTTGAGCGCGCCGGGGTCGAGCAGGACCGCCGCGTGGACGCCGTCCTGCGCGCGGAGTGCCGCGAACTCGCCGAGGGCCCGGACCCCGGCGGCGGACAGGAAGTCCACGTCCCGCAGGTCGAGCACCACGAGGTGCGGCGGTGGGAGGGTGACGGTCGCGTCGAGCAGCTTGGCCAAGGTCGCCTGCGCCGTTTCGGCACCGAGCGTCCCGCTCACCCGCAGGACGAGGGCGTGCTCGGCGTCCATCGCCACGACCTCGGCTCCGGCACTCATGGCTCACCCGCCCATCCCGTTATCAGGCCGGAATACCCGGCAAGGCGTGTTCGTAATCCGGCGACGAGGCGGCCGGCCCCCGAAGTCCGGTCAGCACTACCGGAATTCGTTGCGAGAGCCGGAAACCGGCGTGCCGGCCGCAGCGGACATCGCGCGCTTGGCCGCGACGCACGGGATCGACCGGTTCACCGGGCCCGCGGGAAGCGCGCTGCGGTTCAGCCGAGCTGCCCCGTCGTCACCCGGGCGTGGAGGTGCTGCAGGGCCGTGAGCACTTCGTGCTGGCGGTACCAGTGCAACCAGGCGCCGGTCTCCCGGCAGAGCTCGTGCACCCGGTCCCACTCCGGGCCGCCAAGGGCCGGACCCGGGACCTCGTGCAGCGTGGTCAGCACGCCGGCGCAGCCCGCGGTGCGGTGCTGGAGCGGGATGCTGCGGGCCGCGGCGAACCCGGCGCCGAGCAGGACGCGGCGGGTGGCCGGCCGGCAGTACAGCGGATCACGGGCGAGGGGAGCGCTGGTCACGGTCGCGGCCCCTGACCAAGGCGGCCGTGCACGTCGACTGCTCGCCTTCGAGGTGGGCGAACGCTTCGGCGAACTCCGCGCCGAGCCCGTGGCAGGCGGCCAGGCGCAACCCGGTGTCGGTATCCCCCGGCAGCTGCGCGTACCCCGCCGCCGCGCCGGTGCAGTCCAGCGTGGCGTGCAGCAGTTCCAGGACGGTGGCCGGAGTCTTCCCGGGCCGGTCGCGGGCGAAGCGCAACGGCGGCGCGGGGCGCTGCAACGGGCCGATGAGCCAGGTCCGGTCGCGCGGGCGAGGCAGTTCCAGGAGCGCTTTCGCCAGGACGAGCAGCTTGATGTTGTGGTGGCGAGAGGCGTACCGCAGCAGCCGGAACGCCTCGTCCATGTCGGCCAGCCGGTAACGCTCCTGCAGCACGCCGAGTGCCCGCGCGATGACCGGCCGCGTGGCGAGCTTCGTGCGCAGGTCGGCGAGTTCCTGCCGCAGCCGGTCGAGCTCCGCCGGTCCGTCCGGGGCGCGGCTGCGCAAGGCCTTCTCCGCCGCTTCCAGCGTCACGTAGGTGTCGAGGACGTCGGTGGCCTGTGCGGCGCGCAGGACCCGCAGCACGGTGCCGGCGCCGGTCACCACCCGCAGGCACCGGCCGTCGGCCGCCAGGGCGTCGGCCACGGCGTGCAGCTGCCGGACGCCGGGCGCGGTCAGCACGGTGACCCGGCTGAGGTCGAGCACGGGGTCCGGGACGCCGGCGGCCAGGTTCCGCACCCGGTCACCGAACCCGGGTCCGGCGTTCAGGTCCAGCTCGCCGGTCACGACGATGACCGGCCGCTCGCCGGCGGGAACTGCTTCGGCCGACCACAACGGAGTCCGCACCCCGCGCTCAGCTCGGTCCACGCGTGTCTCCTCACGCCGGAACTGCACGCCTACCCGGATTCGCGAACGGCGAAACCTCGGCCCGCCGAACAGGCCTCCGCAACCGGTCCCGGGTGCCCGGAGGTCGCGGCGGCGCTCGGCGAAGCTGCCGGTCCCTCTCCGGCCGGGTGGTGCTGTTCGCCGTGAGATGACCGGGCCGTCCCGGCGGGGCCGGGGTGGGTGGCGCCGGCGGCGTTGCGGCGGGCGGTGAACTTCATCGACGCGCGTGCCGGCCAGCCGGTGCGGCCGGCGGAGATCGCGGCGGGGACGGGCGCCCGGGCGTGCAGTACGCGTTCCGGCGTCGGTCTGCCGCCGTTCACCCCGTCGGGTCCGGTGGGCGGTCTGCGGTGGCTCTGGTCTGAACCGCCACGGACCTGGCCTCCGGAACTCGGGCCCGAGGGCCACTGCCTGGCGACTTGCCGCCATTCTGCTCCCCGGATCACCGGCGTGGCCAGTGGCGGAAGCCGCAGAGGGCTGTCGCCACACGTTCGGGTGAACGGAGGGCGCGGAGGGTTGTCGTCTTGGCCGCACTCGTCCGCGGCAGAAAATCTCCTCTGGCCGGAGTAGACATTCGATGACGGACGGGTGTAATCTTCTGCCCGTAGCGAGAGAGACAAGGTCATGCAGGCGCGGGAGAGGACGAAACTGCCCGCGAGGTCAAGCAGCAGTACCGAGTAAGTGGGAAGTACCGGAGAGAAGGGAACGGGAACATCATTGGATCGCCCGCGGCGGCGAGGTAGTGCCGCGCGGGTGCCGCAGTCCCATCGAGTTCGGAGGTGGTGCTCGGTCACGAATGAGCGATCCCCGCGAGGGCTGGTTCCCGGCCGGAAGCGGGTGCAGAACGCCGACGGTCGCGTCGGCTGACAATGGTGAAAATCCCTACCTTCGAGGACCCCGGGTGCCGCAGTGGCGCCCGGGGTCCTCTGTGATGCGGAGGTGGAATGATTCCTGACCGACCAAGACCGGCTGCGCCCGGTGCGGCCGACAAGTTCGACGACGAGCACTACCCCGCCTACACGATGGGCCGGGCCGCCGACCTGCTCGGCGCCACGCAGGGGTTCCTGCGCAGCCTCGACGAAGCCGGGCTGATCACCCCGCAGCGGTCCGCCGGCGGGCACCGCCGGTACTCCCGCCACCAGCTGCGGATCGCCGCCCGCGTGCGGGCGCTGGTCGACCAGGGCACCGCCATCGACGCCGCGTGCCGCATCGTGTCGCTCGAAGACCAGCTGCACGAAGCCCGGCAGCAGAACTCCCGTTCCCAGGCCGCCGACTGACGCCGTGGGTGTGCCGCCCTCACCGGCGGTACACCGGGGGGAACGGCCGGAAACGCACTTTCGCCCGGGCAAGGTGGTATCGGCAAGTCCTGGTTGGCCCCGGGCCCGAAGATCATGCTGGATCGGTGGAACGGAACGAACTCGCGGACTTCCTCCGGCGCCGGCGCGCGCTGCTGCGACCGGAGAACGTCGGGCTGCCGGCCGGTGCCCGGCGCCGGACACCCGGGCTGCGGCGCTGCGAGGTCGCCCAGCTCGCCGGCATGTCACCGGACTACTACGCCCGGCTCGAGCAGGGACGCGGCCCGCAGCCGTCCGTCGCGCTGCTCACCGCGCTGGTCCGGGCACTGCGCCTGGCGATCGACGAACGTGACCACCTCTTCCGCCTCGCCGGTCACCACGCGCCGCCCCGCTCCGGCGGTGACGAGCACGTCGGCCGCGGCCTCCTGCGGCTGCTGGACGGGCTGGCGGGCCTGCCCGCCCTGGTCGCCTCGGATCTGAACGTCGTGCTCGCGCAGAACCCGATGGCCGATGCGCTGCTGGGGGAGCACACGCGGTTCCGCGGTCTCGCCCGCAGCTGCACCTACCGGTGGTTCACCGGCCCGGACCTGCGCGGGCGGTACCCCGCCGAGGACCACGAGCACGAAAGCCGGGCGCTGGTGGACGACCTGCGGGCGACCATCGCGGCCCGTCCCGCCGATCCCGCGGCGGCACTGCTGGTCGAGGCGTTGCGCGGGGAGAGCGCGGAGTTCGCCGTCCTCTGGGACCGGCACGACGTCGCGGTCCGGCGCAGCGACCGCAAGCGCATCCGGCACCCCGCGGTCGGCCTCGTCGAGCTCGACTTCGACGTCCTGGCCACCGACCGGCAGGACCAGCGCCTGATCGTGTTCTCACCGGCGCCGGGCACCGCCGCTGCCTCCCGGCTGGAGCTGCTGGCCGTGCTCGGCCGTGAGCAGTTCACCTCGTGACCGGCCACGCCCGACCAAAGGAAAGTCATGTCTCCTCTCCGCCTGCGGCGGCTCACCGTCACGCTCGGCCTTGCACTGCTCGCTACGAGCGCGACCGCTCCGGATGCCCTTGCGGCGCACCGCACTCACCTGGGTGAGGTGCGGGTCGTCGCCCGCTTCGACCGGTCCGCGGGCCAGGCGGCCGAGAGCATCGCCGTGGAACCCGGGGGAGGCGTGGTCATCGGCATGATCCCCGCCCGCCAGGTGGTGCGGGTGGCACCGGACGGGGCAGTCCGGGTGCTCGTGACGATGCCGTTGCCGCCCGGCGGTGGCGGAACCACCCCGGTCGTCGGGATACCCGTGGTCACCGGGGTCGCCCGGTCGGAGCGCGGCGACGTGTACTTCCTCTACTCCTCGGGGGAGGGCGGCCTGACCGGGATCTGGCAGGTCCGCCCCGGCGCGCCCCGGCTCGTCGTGCCGCTGCCCGCCGACACGATGCCGAACGCCTTGGTCATCGACGGCGAGCGGGACCGGTTCCTGGTCACCGATTCCACCGGCGGGCGCATCTGGCAGGCCCCGCTGCGCGGTGGCGCGGCGTCGGTGTGGTCGGCGGACCCGGCGCTGGCGCCCGATGGCTTCTTCGGGGCCAACGGCCTGAAAGTCCACGACGGCGCCGTGTGGGCGAGCAACTCCGACCGCGGCACCCTCGTCCGCGTCCCGGTGGTGGCGGGCGGCGGCGCCGGCCGGGCCCAGGTCCGGGCCACGGGACTGGCCGGCATCGACGACTTCGACTTCACCGGCCAGGGCACCGAGATCCTCGCCGCGATCAACCAGGCCGGCAAGCTCGTGCGGGTCGGGCCGGACGGCGCCCGGGAGACCCTGCTCGACGCGGACGACGGCATGGAAGGGACCACCGCCGTCGCTGTACGGGGGACCCGGGTCTACGTCACCAACGGCGCCAACCTGGCCGGCGACAACCCGGACCTCCTGCTCGCGCAGCTGCGGCGCTGACGGTCAGGCCGGAGACTCCGGCAGATCGGACAGGTCGAGCACGAAGCGGTAGCGGACATCGTTGCGCCGCAACCGGTCCAGGGCTTCGTTCACCTGCGCCGACGGGAGCACTTCGACGTCGGCGGTGATGCCGTGCTCGGCGCAGAAGTCCAGCATGGCGGCGGTCGCGGGGCGGCCGCCGCTGCCGGCCGAGGTCAGCTTCTTGCGGCCCACGAGCAGGTCCATCGTCTCGACCGTGACGGGTCCGAGGTGACCCAGCTGGCTGAGGGTGCCGTCCACGGCGACCAGGCCGAGGTAGGGACCGAGGCCGTGCGGTGCGGAGATCGTGTCGATCACCACGTCGAACCGGTCCCGGGCGGCGGCCAGCTGCTCCGCGTCCGTGGACACGACGACGTCCTCGGCGCCCAGCCGGCGGGCGTCGGCGGCCTTGTCCGCCGTCCGGCTGATGACGGTCGTTTCCGCGCCGAGCGCGACGGCGAACTTGACCGCCAGGTGCCCGAGACCGCCGAGGCCGGCGACCGCGACCCGCGTGCCCTTGCCTGCTTCCAGGCTGCGCAACGGTTCCCACACGGTGATCCCGGCGCAGAGCAGGGGCGCGGCGGCGGCCGGATCGAGCCCGGCGGGCAGGCGGTAAGCGAACCGGTCGCGGACGACGTACTCGCGGGCGTACCCGCCCGCGGTCGTCGAGCCGTCGCGGCGGTCGGTGCCGCCGTAGGTCAGGGTGGGGAACTCGCGGCAGAAGTTCTCCTGGCCGGCTTCGCACATGACGCAGGCGCCGCACGAGTCGACGATGTTGCCGACGGCGACCGGGTCTCCGACGGTGAACCGCGTGACGTCGGAGCCCACCTCGGTCACGACTCCCGTGAACTCGTGCCCCGGGACGAGCAGGCCACCGGTGTGCGCGTCGAGGGAGTGGACGTCGGTGTGGCAGACGCCGCAGTAGTCCACCCGGACCGCGATGTCGTCCGGGCGCAGGTCCCGGCGGTGCAGGCGCACCTGCCGCAGCACCGCGGCGTCGCCGTCGGCTCTCCAGGCCGTGGTCATCCGCATGACTTCTCCTCCAGCAAACAGACTGTTCGGTCTATTTCACCGTAGCGACGGCTGCGGGAGAAGGCAAACCAACTGTTCTGTTTGGTAGGGTCGCCCGATGGCCGACCACCCCACGACCGCTCGCGGCACGGCGACTCGCGACCGCATCCTCGAGGCGGCGACCAGGGAGTTCGCCGAGTACGGGATCGCGGGCGCCCGCATCGAACGCATCGTGAGCGCGGCCCGGACCAACAAGGCGCAGCTCTACGCGTACTTCGGCAACAAGGACGGGCTGTTCGACGCGATCTTCTTCGCTTCGCTGGAACGGATTGTGAACGTCGTCCCGATCGACGCCACCGACCTCGCGGACTGGGCCGTGCGCCTCTACGACGAGTACCTGCGCCGCCCCGACCTGATCCGCTTGGCCACGTGGGCCCGCCTGGAACGGCGCCCGGCCGGTCACCTGGTCGCGGACGCCGACCGGCTCGACGACGAAAAGCTGCGCGCGATCGCCGCGGCGCAGGCCGAGGGGCTCGTGCGGCCCGGCGACCCGTTCGACGTGATGGCGGTGGTCATCGCCATGTCGATGGCGTGGTCGCCGGTCAGCAACGTCTACGCGGCGACCGCGGACGAGCCCCGGCAACGGCACGACGAACGCCGCACCCTGTTGCGGGAGACCGTGCGGCGAGCCGTGATGACGGCCCCGTGATCGGCCCGCGCCGCCTCGATCCGGCGCTCGTCCGGTTAACTGGATCGTGACAGGAGGGCGAGACCGGAGGTAAAGCGAGCGGCCGATGCTGGCTGCATGAGCGAAGCCGAGGTACCGCCGAAGACCGCCCAGCGGGCGAGGGGCTCGATGAGCCGTGAGCTGATCGAGCTGGCGGCGCTGTTCGTGGCCACCGGCGTGGCCGATCTGTTCGTCAGCACGTTGTCCCACAACCGCGTCGGACCGGTCCTGCTGTTCGCACTGGGCGGGCTCATGGTCGTCACCGCGGCGTGGCGGCGGTGGTGGACCCACCGCCCACGGGCGCAACGGGACCCGGCCGGCGGCGCTGATCCGCTGCGGGCCGGGGTGGCGTGGCGGGTGCGCGCCACGATGCGTGACGTGCCGGGCAGCTTGGCGGGCGTGACGGCCGCACTGGCGGCCCACCGCTACGACATCATTTCGCTGCAGGTACTGGCGGTCCCGGGCGGCGTGGTGGACGAGTTCTTCGTCCGGGCACCGAAAGCGGCCACGGCCGCGGACATCGCCACGGTCATCGAACTGGGAGGTGGCCGAGACGTCCGCGTCGTCCCGGCGGACGTGCACGAGTTCGTCGACCTGCCGACCCGCGTGCTGACGATCGCGGCCGCGCGGGAACCGGATCCGGTGCAGCTTCTCCTGGCGGTGTTGGGCGAGTGCGACGTCGAGAGGAAACCGTGGGGGCGCCGTGGGAAGGGTGCTGGTGAAGGCATCGACGGAACGGTGATGCGGCTGGCGGATCTCGACGGTGATCTCGTGGTGCGCAGGCCGCAGCTGCCGTTCACGCCGGCGGAATTCGCGCGGGCGAAGGCAGTGCGGGCGCTCCTGCGGCGTCTCACCTCGCCACCCACCGCCACGGCGTCGTGAACGTTTCGCTTGCCGGAGTATTCCGCCGTGCGACGCGAACCGGCCGCGGTCCGCGCTGCGGTCAGGCTCCGGTCAGGTCCGCCGACACCGTCCAGAGGCGTTCTGCGGTAGCCGGGTCGAGGGCCCATTCCTTCACCCCGTGCGGGTGGTCGGCGAGTTCGGCGTCATCCGGCACCCGGTACGCTTCCCGGCCGTCGTCGAGGTAGTGGCCACCGGTGTGGGCGAACTGCGGTGCGACCGCCGCGACGATGCTCGTGGCCGCTCCCTGTTCGACCGTCTTGTAGGTGAAGATGCCCGCGGCCTCGGCCGCGGCCAGGGATTCCTTCTGCGCCGGGGTGAAATTCCGCTGCAGTCCGGTGGCGACTCCACCGGGGTTGACCGCGTTCGCGTGGATTCCGTCGGCCGCCCAACGGCGAGGGCCGCGTGCAGACCCGTGGCCAGTGCGAAGTGGCCGAGGTGGTTCGTGGCGAACTGCAATTCCCACCCCCCTGCGGTGTAGGCCGGCCCGCCGGTGACGATGCCCGCGTTGTTCACCAGCAGGTGCAAGGGCCCCTCCCACTCGCGCGTGAACCGGCGGACGGACTCCGGGTCGGCGAGGTCGAGCCGGACGGCACGGGGCCCCGCGGCGGCGGGGTTCCGGACGGCCGGGGTCACCTCGGCTCCCGCGGCGGCCAGCGCCCGCGCCGTTTCCGCGCCGATCCCGGACGACGCCCCCGTGACGATCGCGCGGACGCCGGTGAGGTCGACACCGGCCAGGACGTCGTCCGCGGTGCTGGCCGCGGTGAACGGGGTGGTGATGAGCGGGGGAGTGGTCACGCGGCCGACTATACAGAATGAACAGAACTTGTATAGTGAGGGTAGAGGTCGTAGAGTGGCCGGATGAGCGTTTCCGAAGCTCCGGCCGAGGCCGGCCGCCGGGAGGCGGTGCTCGAGTCGGCACTGCTGACGTTCGCCCGGCACGGCTACCGGAAGACCTCCATGGAGGAGGTCGCGCGCGCGGCCCGGATTTCCCGGCCGGGGCTGTACTTCCTGTTCGCGTCCAAAGAGGACCTGTTCCGGACGGCGGTCACCCGGGCGATCGAGCAGGACCTCGCCGCGGCCGAGGAGATCCTCGCCGACCCCGGAAAGCCGTTGCGGGAGCGGCTGCTCGGCGCGTTCGACCGGTGGGCCGGCCGTTACGTCGGGCCGATGAGCCGGGACGTCCCGGAGGTGATCGAACAGAACCCGGACCTGCTGGGGCCGATCACCCGCACGGCGCCGGAGCGTTTCGAAGAACTCGTCGTCGCCGCGGTGGGCGGCGAAGCGGCAACCGGTGTCGCGCAGACGTTGATCAGCGCGTCGGTCGGGTTGAAGCACCAGGTGGAGACCCGGGAGGAGTACCTCGGCCGGCTGGCCACCGCCATCGGCCTCCTCGTGCGCTGAGCTTCCGCGGAAACAGTGCGTTCGGTGCGACAATGGCAACCGTGCTGGCAACCTTCGGGGAGTCGTCGGACGTGACCCGGGTGGTCATCTTCATCAGCGTCGGCGCCTTCGCGACGGGCGAGCTGGTGCAGGCGTTCCGCACGCGTCGCGGTGCGAAACTCGTCGATGTCCGCGCGGAGATCGTCTTCAGGGTGATGTTCTTCGGTGCGATCCTGTGGTGGCCGGTCGGCCGCGCGGTCTTCCCGGACGCCGGCATCGGCGGAGCATGGCGATTCCCGCTCGGGACGGTGATCGGGTGGCTCGGCCTGGTCCTGCGCTGGTGGTGCTTCGTCAGTCTGGGCAAGCACTTCACCGTGACGCTGCAGACAAGCGAAGACCAGCCCGTCGTGCAACGCGGTCCCTACCGGGTCCTGCGCCATCCGAGCTACACCGGCCTGCTGCTCGTCTTCGCCGGCGGCGGCCTGATCGCGGACAACTGGGTCAGCGCCGCGGGCGCCGGCGCTGTGTTGCTGGTCGCCCTGCTCTACCGCGTCCGCATCGAGGAACGCGCCCTCGAAGCGGTTCTGGGCGACCGCTACCGGCAGTTCGCCGCGAGCCGGGCGCGGCTCGTTCCCTTCGTCTGGTGATCGGCGGCGCGGCGGTGATCACAGCCCCGCGGGAGTGGTGTTTGATGTCCGCGTGGAGAAGAAGAAGTCGTCCGAGCGGCTGGTGTTCTTCACCGATGCCGTGGTCGCCATCGCCCTGACCTTGCTCGTCCTGCCGCTCACCGACCTCGTGCCCGAGCTGGTCGCCGAGCACAAGCCGGCGGTCGAAGCCGTCACGCACAACTGGTCGAAGATCGTCAGCTTCCTGCTCAGCTTCGTCGTCATCGGGCGCTTCTGGGGCGTGCACCACCGGATCTTCGAGCACGTGCGGTCGTACAGCCCCGCGCTGATCCGCGTCAACTTCTGCTGGCTGCTGACGATCGCGCTGCTGCCCTTCCCGACCGAGCTGATCGGCGCCTACCAGTCCGAGCGCTTCACCGTGCTGTTCTACCTCGGGACGCTGCTGGCCAGCAGCCTGTGCCACACGACGATGGTGTTCCTCATCCGCCGGGACCCGGACATCCGCGGGGACGCCGAACCGGTGTCGGACGAGGTGTTCTGGAACCACGCGCTGAGCTCGGTCGTCTTCGCGCTCGCGGTCGTGGTCGGGTTCATCAAGCCGCCTTTCGGCTATTACGTCCTGTTGCTCCTGCTGTTCCCGGCCCGGATCGCCTTCTGGCTGCGGGCGCGCCGGTAGGTCGTGCGCGAGAAAGTTCCGGGCTGAGGTACACGGGACGCCCGCGGCCGTCGTCTTGGTAGTGATGGCTGACTACGAGGACTTCGTCCGCGCGCACCTGCCACGGCTGCTGCGCTACGCGACGATGCTGGCCGGGGAGCGGGAACAGGCCGCTGATCTGGTGCAGGACGTGCTGGTCAAGGTGTACCGACGGTGGTCGCGGGTCAGCGACGCCGACCACCCCGAGCGGTACATCCTGCGGATGGTGACCAACGACTACCTGTCCTGGCGGCGCAGCCGGTCGGCCCGGCTGATCGCCGTGGGGGAGCCGCCGGACGCGGCCGGGCCGGACGACTTCGCGTCGGACCACGCCGCCCGGGAGGACATGTGGCAGCGGCTGGCGCGGTTGCCCCGGCGGCAGCGCGCGGTCGTCGTGCTCCGGTACTACGAGCAGCTCGCCGACGCCGACATCGCCGACCTGCTCGGCTGCGCCCAGGCCACCGTGCGGGCCCACGCCCGCAAAGCCCTGACGACCCTGCGACACGGCCTGAGCATCGACCGGATGGCCCAGGCGAGGGAGAGCTGATGGACATCGAGAACCTGATCAAGGACACCTTCACCGCCCACGAGCCCGATGCCCCGACAGCGACCGGGTGCTGGCCGCCACGCGTCAGCGCCTCGACCGCAAGCGCGCCGCGGTGAGCCCGCCCCTCGTGGCCGGCGCCGGGGTGGCGCTGCTCGTCCTGGCCGCCGGCGCCGTCGTCGCGCTGAACCGGCCCACGCCCGACGACCAGGTCGCCACCGGAGCCGGTGCACCGGCCGAACCCGCCGTCGAGGCACCGGCCAAGCCCGCCGTCGCGGAGCTGCCCATGCCCTTCTCGCTCCGCTGGTTGCCGCCGGGCGAGGTCGACTACCTCGCGCGCCGGATCAACACCGGTGGCACTGCCGGCCACCCCGACAAGCCGGTGTACGGCGGCGAATACCTGCTGACCGTCACGTCCGGGTCCCGGACGCTGCTCGTGGACGTGGCCGAAATGCGGATGATGCCGCCCGAGGAGGCCTCCTTCAAGTCCGGCCCGGGCCGGCCCGTCACCCTCGCCGGGCGGGCCGGTGTGGAGAGCTCGCACTCCGGCGGCCCGGGCGGCTACGAGGTGTACCTGACCCACCCCGGAGGTGGCTCGTTGTACGTCAACGTGGCCGCGCAGCCGGGGAGCACGGCCACGGCGCAGCAGCTGACCGACGCGGGCCGCCGCGTCGCGGAGAACGTCGCCTTCCCGGGCAAGACCACGGTCACCCCGTCGTTCGGCCTCGGCCAGCTGCCCGGCGGCCTGCGGATGTGCACGTTCGACGTTGAGAGGGGCGTCTCGGGTGGGACGCAGACGGGCTACTCGGTGGGCACGTGCAGCACCACGCCGCCGATCCAGGTGCACACCGGCGAGGCAGGCCAGGTGCGCGGCACCGCGGGGCGGCCGGTCCAGAGACACGCGACCCGCTACGAAGACGAGAGGGGTTACGGCACGCTCTGGATCCTCAAGGCCGTCCAGGACACGCCGATCGCCGTCGCGGGGGCCGGCTCGCAGGCGGAGCTGTACGCCATCGCCGAGCACCTCGTCCTGCCCCGCTGAGGTCCCGTGGGTCCTCCTCGGACACCACCGAGGAGGACCCACGGCCGGCTCGCCACTACCCGGCCGTGCGAAGCGCGCCCGCGGTCCTGCTGCCGAGGAAGTCTTCCAGGGCCTCGGTGAACGGCACCGGCTGTTCCTCGGCCACGTAGTGACCGCAATCGTCGAGGACCACCTCGGTGACGTCCCCGGCCGCCGGCCGCATCGTCTCGGCGACCTGCGGGCCGCAGTACCGCGCGCCGCCGACGGCCAGCACCGGCAGCGTCAGCGGGGTTTTCTTGCGCTTTTCGTTCTGCGCGATCGTTTCGTCAAGAGCCCGGTAGTACCCGAAGCTCGCCCGCAGCCCGCGGGGGTCCGCGACGATCGCGTCCACGTAGACGTCGACGGCGTCGGAGGGAATCGCGGCCGGGGTGGCGGCCTTGGTGGCGAACTGGGAGCCGAAGAACAGCCGCTCGCGCCCCCGCACCAGTTCCTCGTTGAGGCCGTCGAGCCGGTTGAAGCCGAAGTGCCAGAGCCGCTGGTTGACCGCGGCGGTGCCGAACACCGGCGGGGCCGGGGTGAGGCCCGGGATGATGGCGTCGACGACGGTCAGCCTGCCCACCCGCTCGGGGTGGTCGGCCGCGAGGGCGTACCCGGTCCACATGCCGACGTCGTGGCCGACCACGTCGAACCGGTGGTGCCCGAGCGCGGTCATCAGCGCGGCCAGATCGGCGGCCATCGTGCCGGCGTCGTAGCCGTCGTCGGGCTTGCCGGAGAGCCCGGCCCCGCGCGGGTCGACGGCGACGACGGTGTGCCGGCGGGCGAGGGCGGGCATCACCCTCCGCCAGGCGTACCACGTCTGCGGCCAGCCGCCGACCAGCAGCAGCGGCGGGCCGTCGCCGCCGGTGACCGCGTGCAGCCGCAGCCCGTCGAGCTCCACGAGCCTGCTGGTGAAGACGTCGGTGAATCCCCCGGGCAGCGGCAGCGAGCTGAGGTCCGCCGTCATCTTGGAACGTTCGGTACGACTTGTCATGGGGGTGACCATAGCCATGATGGAACGATCGGTGCAAGATGTGTAGGCTGAGGAACCATGGCAGGCCGCAAGCAATTCGACGTGGACGAGGCGTTGCGCCGCGCGATGCACGTCTTCTGGCGCTGGGGCTATTCGGAGGCCTCGATGGACCGCCTGACCGAGGGCACCGGCCTCGGCCGGAGCTCGCTCTACGGCACCTTCGGCGACAAGAGCGCCCTGTTCCGGGAGAGCCTGCAGCGGTACGCACAGACCTACCACCCGCGGTACGAGCGGGCGCTGGCCGGCCCGCACCCGGACCCGAGTGCCGTGATGGCCGCCTACCTGCAGGTCACCCTCGACCGCATCGCGGATCCGACGGTCCCGGACGGCTGCCTGGTCACGGTGTCGGCCACCCAGTTCCCGGCCCTCGACCCGGAGAGCCAGGCGATGGTCCGCGGCCTGATCGACGCGTTGCGGGCCATGCTGGAGCAGGCCTTGCTGGCGGCGGGGGCCGACGAGCCGGAGGCGGCCGAACTCGCGTTGTGCACGTTGGCCACGAACAAATCCCTGGCCGTGCTGAGCCGCACCGGGTTCTCGAACGAAGACCTGGCGACGGTCGCCGCAGCCGTCGCCCGCATCCCGCACGGCCTCGCCGGCGCAGTGCCGCCGCGGGGCGCGCGTGCCGGAGCAGACTGCCCGCCGGCGCGATGACGGGGGCCGATGCCCAGGACCACTGACGGGCCGGTGCCGCCCGTGCGCCCGTCCCGGGCCCGGTCCACCACCGGGGTGGCCAAGGCCGCACCGACGATCCCGGTCAGCGGCCACAGCGCCAGCAGCGACGCGGGGGTCGAAGAACGTCTCGCCCCGCAAGACGTACATGACGCTCGGCCACGCGAGTCCGGTGACCGCGCTCAGCAGGAACGCGTCGACGAGGTCGATCGTCCACAGTGGCCACGACTCGGCCAGCGCGCGGCGGCGGTGCGCGGGACCGGGGTGGAAGCCGAACAGCACGCGGACGCGGCCGCGCACGGTGGTGTCGCGGGACAAGGAGCCGATTCAGCGCGGACGTGCCTCCCGCGCAGCGCGCCGCGGTCGAGTCGGCCCGGCCACCAGCTGCACCCCGATCGCGGCCACCAGGAGCAGGAGCGCGAACCACTGCGGCGGGAGCGGGAACGGGTTCTCCCGCCGGACGCGGTTTCGTCGGGCGCGAGCTCGGCCACCGCCTGCCGGTCCGCAACCGGCTCACCCGTGGGGCAACCACCCTCCCGAGGCGCGACAACGCCGCTATAGCCGACCGGTGCCCGTTCGTCACCCACGCCGGCCCGCGTGCTGCGGCCATGGCGCCGGCAGCGGCGTTGTCCGCGATGTGGGAACCCCCGTTCCGCCTGCCGGGGCGGCTTAGGCTGCCGGACGTGACGACGCTCGACGAATCCGGGGCGGCCACCGCTCTGCCGCTGATCGACATCTCGCGCTTCCGCGACCCCGCCGCCGACCGGGTCGCGTTCCTCGCCGAGCTGCGCCGGGCAGCGCACGAGGTCGGCTTCTTCTACGTGGTCGGGCACGGCGTGCCGGACGCGCTGACCCGCGGGATCTTCGACGTGGCCAAGGAGTTCTTCGCGCTGCCGGTCGAAGAGCGGCTCGCGATCGAGAACATCCACTCGCCGCAGTTCCGCGGCTACACGCGCACCGGCCACGAGTACACCGGCGGCACCCCCGACTGGCGGGAACAGATCGACATCGGCCCCGAACGCGAGCCCGTCGCGTCCGGCGGACCGGCGTGGCGGCGGCTGATCGGTCCCAACCAGTGGCCGTCGGCGCTTCCCGGACTGCGGGAGACGACCTTGGCCTGGCAGGCCGAGGCCCTGCGCGTCAGCCGTGAGGTGCTGCGGGCGCTCGCCGCGGCGCTGGGGCAGGACGAGGGCTACTTCGACGCGTGGTTCGACGAAGAAGCGTCCACGCACGTCAAGATCGTCCGCTACCCGGGACGGCCGTCGGCGGAGCAGGACCAGGGTGTCGGCGCGCACAAGGACTACGGCTACCTCGCGCTGCTCCAGCAGGACGACGTCGGCGGCCTGCAGGTGCGGGCGGCCGACGGCAGCTGGATCGACGCCACGCCGATCCCCGGCAGCTTCGTGTTCAACATCGGGGAGATGCTGGAGATCGCCACCCAGGGCTATCTGAAGGCGACGCACCACCGCGTGGTCAGCCCGCCCGCCGGGGTGGAGCGGTTCTCCGTGCCGTTCTTCCTCGGGCCGCGGCTCGACGCCGTCGTGGAACCCCTCGAACTCCCGGCGGAGCTGGCGGCCGGGGCCAAGGGTGTCAGCCAGGACGCCGACAACCCGCTGCACGCCGCCTTCGGGGAGAACGCCTTGGTCGGCTGGCTGCGCTCGCACCCGAAGGTCGCCGAGCGCTGGTGGTCCGATGTCCTGGCGGAGCGCGGATGACCGCGTTCGAGACCCGCCAGATCCACGCCGGCGCGCGCCCGGACCCGGCGACCGGCGCCCGCGCGACGCCGATCTACCAGAGCACGTCGTTCACCTTCACCGACGCGCACCACGCCGCCGAGGCGTTCGCGCTGCGGGACCTCGAGACGCACGCCTACACGCGGCTGTCCAACCCGACGACCGCCGTCGTCGAGGAACGGCTGGCCGACCTCGAAGGCGGGGTGGCCGCGGTCGCGGTGGCCAGCGGCCAGGCCGCGTCGACGCTGGCGCTGCTGAACATCGCCCGCGCCGGCGACCACGTCGTCGCCGCCGCGAGCCTTTACGGCGGCACGTACAACCTGCTCGCCTACACCTTCGCCGACCTCGGCATCGCGGTCGACTTCGTGCGCGACCCCGACGACCTGGCGGCATGGCGCGCCGCAATTCGGCCCGAGACCAAAGCGCTGTACGCCGAAACGATCGGCAACCCGCGCGGCAACGTGCTCGACATCGGCGCGGTCGCCGAGGTCGCCCACACCGCCGGGGTGCCGCTGGTCGTCGACAACACCGTGCCGACGCCCTACCTCGCGCGGCCACTGGAACACGGCGCGGACGTCGTCGTGCACTCGACGACGAAGTTCCTGTCCGGGCACGGCACCGGCATCGGCGGGATCGTCGTCGACGGCGGGAAGTTCGACTACACCGCCGAGCCCGGACGCTGGCCGCAGCTGACGAATCCGGATCCCAGCTACCACGGACTCGTGTTCGCCGAGGAGTTCGGCGAGCTCGGCTACGCCCTGCGGCTGCGCACCAAGCTCGTCCGCGACCTCGGCCCGGCGGTCTCGCCGTTCAACAGTTTCCTGCTCCTGCAAGGCATCGAGACGCTGTCGCTGCGGATGGAGCGGCACGTCGAGAACGCCAGGGCAGTGGCTGCGTGGCTCGCCGGACACCCGGAAGCCGAGGCGGTGCACTACGCCGGGCTGCCCGGCAGCCCGTGGCACGACACGGCCAAGCGGTACCTCTCGCTCGGTGTCGGCGCGGTCGTCGCCTTCGAGCTGAAGGGCGGTCTCGAGGCCGGACGCCGGTTCGTCGACCGGCTGCGGCTGTTCAGCCACCTCGCCAACATCGGGGACGTGCGCAGCCTGGTGATCCACCCGGCCTCCACGACACACGCCCAGCTGGACGCCGAGCAGCAGCGGGCCAGCGGGGTCACCCCGGGCCTGGTCCGGCTGTCGGTCGGCCTCGAAGGCGTCGACGACCTGCTGGCCGACCTGGCGCACGGACTGGAGGGGCAGTGACGGCCGAGTTCACCGGAAGCCGCGGCAAGATCCACTATGGACACTGGACGCCGGCGGAACCCCAGGCGCTGGTCGTGTTCTTCCACGGCCTCGGCGAGCACATCGGCAGCTATGAGGCACTGGCCGGGGCACTCACGAACGCCGGGTTCGCGGTCTGGGCCCTCGACCACGCCGGCGAGCGGGTCGGCCCGTGGGAGCTGCGCAAGGACCCCGGTGAGCGGCCGACGGCGGCCCGGTGGCGCAGGGCAACGTCGGCGCCGGAACCGGCGCGGTCAGCGCCCAGATGAAAGGGGGCGTGGGGACCGCGAGCGCGGTGCTGCCGGACGGCACGGTCGTCGCCGCACTGGCCGTGCTGAATTCCCACCACCCCGCGGTGGACCCGGCGTCCGGGCTGCCCTACGGGTACGCACTGGGGGCGACGTCCCGGCGGGGCGCGGCCTGGCGGGAGTTCCCGGTGTACGAGCCGGACGAAGCCGCCCGCGCCGCGGCGCGGGAGCGGCTGGCGGCGTCCATCCGCGACCGGGACACCCGGACCCCGTTGAACACGGTGGTCGGCGTGGTCGCGACCGACGCCGCCCTCGACGCGGGGGCGGCGTACCGCCTGGCGGGCGCGGGCCAGGACGGGCTGGCGGTGGCGATCCGCCCGGCCCACGGCATCGCCGACGGGGACACGGTGTTCGCGGTGGCCACCGGCACGAGCGGCGCCGGCGCGACCCCGGAGCTGTTCGGGGCCGCGTCGAACGCCTTCGCACGGGCGATCGTGCACGCCGTGCTGGCGGCGGAGTCCGTGACCACCGGGTGGGGGCACATCGCGGCCTACCGCGAGCTGTACGCCGAGGCCGGGTGACGTCCGCGGTCCTGGTCGTGCTGGGCGGGCTGCCGGGCACGGGCAAGACCACGGTGGCGCGGCCGCTGGCCCGGGCACTGGGCGCGGCCTACCTGCGGATCGACACGATCGAGCAGGCCCTGCTGGACTCCGGTGAGCTTCGTGCGCCACCGCGGGCGGCCGGGTACGTCACCGGTTACGCCCTGGCCCGCGACCAGCTCGCCAACGGTGTTTCCGTCGTCGCCGAGTGCGTGAACCCGCTGAAGATCACCAGGGACGCGTGGCGCGGGGCCGGGCACCGGGTCCTCGAAGTCGAGCTCGTCTGCTCCGATCCGGCCGAGCACCGCGCCCGGGTGACCGGGCGGGCAGCCGACATCCCCGGACTCGTGCTGCCGACGTGGCGGGACGTCGTCGAGCGGGAGTACGAGCCGTGGGACCGCGACCACCTGGTCGTCGACACCGCCGCGGTGACCGCGGCCGGCTGCGTCGAGCTGATCCTCCGGCAGGTCACCCGGCTTTGACGGCTTGGGCCCTGGTGCTCGCCAGTTCGTGGAGCAGGTCGTTCACCGGCGTCGGCGTGCCGGTTTCCCGGCCGAGCCGGACGACGGTGCCGGCCCACGCCTCCAGTTCCGAAGGCCGGCCGGCCCGGATGTCGCGCTGCAGCGAAGTGGTGCCGTCCGGCGGGAGCTGGTCCAGGAACGCGATTTCCGCCGCCACGACGTCGTCGGCGAGCCGGATGCCCTTGGCCCGTGCCACCTGCGCGATCTCGGCCATGCTGTCCGCGATCAGCCGGCGGGTGCCCGCGCGGGCGCGCAGCACGCCGTAGGGGGCGTCGGTGACGGTGCCGATCGCGCCGAGCGAGGCGAGCGCGAGGAACTTCTCCCAGAGCGCGGCCCAGACGTCGGTGGCCACCACGGCGGTCAGCCCCGCCTCCTGCAGGGCAGCCCGCAGCCGGGCCACCCGGTCGCTCGGCGCGTTGTCCCACTCGGCGAAGGTGAGCTTCCCGCCGCCGAGCTGCCGGACGCGGCCGGGACCGTCGAGGAAGGCGATGACTTCCACGGCGCCGGGGAGGACGGCGTTCCGGCCGACGACCTCGGCCACCTGTCCCGGCGCATCGACCCCGTTCTGGGTCGTGACGACCGCGGTCTCCGGGCCGATCAGCGGCTTGGCCGCGGTGATCGCGGCCTCGAGCTGCCAGGTCTTGACGGCCAGCAGGACGAAGTCGACCTCGCCGATTTCCCCGGGGTCGTCGGTGGCCTGAACGGGGGCGATCGTGAAGTCCCCGGCCACGCTCGTGACGGTCAGACCGTCCTGCTTCAGCGCGGCGAGGTGCGTTCCGCGCGCCACGAAACCGACGTCGTGCCCGGCCGCCGCGAGGCGGCCTCCGAAGTACCCGCCGACGCCACCGGCGCCGATCACTGCGATCTTGAGTGCCATGGCTTCGACGTTACCGGTTGAAGGGGTAACTGGGTAGCTGTCCCGGGCTGCGGGCACCGCTCCGGCTTCGTGCGGTGGCGGCCGAGGCTCCGGAGTGCCCACGTGGGCAGTGCTGGGCCCGGGTGAGCACGGCCGGACGTGGAGACCGGGCAGGGGCGCCGGGCAGGCTGCGGGAGCGCGGCGGGCTATGACCCACCTCACTTGCTTCGAATTCGAAGCAGAGGTACTGTCCTTCACAGATGCTTCGAATTCGAAGCAGTAGACGAGAGTGAGAGTCCGATGAAGGCAGTGCGTTTCCACGAGTACGGCACGCCCGAAGTCCTGCGCTACGAAGACGTCGCCCTCCCGGTGCCCGCCGCCGGGCAGGTGCGGGTCCGGGTGGCCGCGACGAGCTTCAACTCGGTCGACGGCAACATCCGCGGCGGGTTCATGCAGGGACCGATCCCCGTCGCCCTGCCGCACACCCCCGGCCTCGACGTCGCCGGCACGGTCGACGCGCTGGGCGAGGGCGTCGGCAACGTCGCGGTCGGCGACGAGGTGATCGGCTTCCTGCCGATGGACAAGCCCGGCGCGGCGGCCGAGTACGTGCTCGCCCCGGCCGAGGTGCTGACGCCGGCGCCGAAGAGCGTCCCGCTGGCCGACGCCGCCGCGCTGCCGCTGGTGGGTCTCACCGCGCGGCAGGCCCTGTTCGACCACGGCAAGCTGACCACCGGCCAGCGGGTGCTGATCAACGGCGCCGGCGGCGCGGTCGGGAGCTACGCGGTGCAGCTGGCCAAGGGCGCCGGCGCCCACGTCGTCGCCATGGCGAGCCCGCGCAGCCGCGCCGCGGTCGAGGCGGCCGGCGCGGACGAGGTGGTCGACCACACCGCCGGCTCCGTGACCGCCGCCGTGTCCGAGCCCGTGGACCTGGTGCTCAACCTCGCGCCGGTCGACCCGGCGGAGCTGGCCGCGCTGCTCACCCTGGTCCGGCCGGGCGGTGCACTGGTGAACACGACCGTGTGGATGCCGGCGCCCGGCGACGACGAGCGCGGCGTGCGGGGCATCGACCTGTTCGTCCGCAGTGACGCCGGTCAGCTGGCGCAGCTGGTGGCACTGGTCGACGCCGGGGAACTGCGCGTCGAGGTCGCCGAGCGCGTCGCGCTGGCCGAGCTGCCCGCCCTGCACGCCCGGCCCGCGGTGCACGGCAAGGTCGTCGTCGTCCCGCCTGCCGCCTGACGCCTGCCCGCATCCCGATCACGACAACCTGAGAAAGCAGCGATCATGGCACTGAGCTTGGACCCCGAACTGGCCGAGGCGCTGGCCCCGATGGCCGGCGCGATGGCCGAGACACCGCCGCCGGCGGTGGGGGACGTCGCGGGACGGCGCGCCCTGTGGGAGCCGATCATCGGCGCCGCGGGAACGGCCCAGCCGATCCCGGACGACGTCAAGACCACCGAGTACCACGCCATCACCGAAGACGGCGCTCGGATCACGATGCGCTGGTACGTCAAGGAAGGCGCGGCACCGGGCTCCGCCGTGCTGTTCTTCCACGGCGGCGGGTACATCTTCGGCCACATCGACCTGTTCGACGGGCCGGTCTCCCGGTACGTGTCCGCCAGCGGGGTGCCGATGCTGTCGGTCGAGTACCGCCGGGCTCCGGAGCACCCGTTCCCCGCGCCGCTCGAAGACGCCTACACCGCGTTGCGCTGGTTGCACGAGCACGCCGACGGACTCGGGGTCGACCCCGGGCGGATCGGGGTGATGGGTGACAGCGCCGGCGGGGGCATGGCCGCGGGGCTGGCGATCCTCGCCCGCGAGCGCGGCGGCCCGCGGATCGCCCGGCAGATCCTCGTCATGCCGATGCTCGACGACCGTGCGCCCACCCCGACCCGCACATCGCGCCCTACGTGCTGTGGTCCTACGACGACAGCCGCACCGCGTGGCCGGCGCTGCTGGGGGACGCGGCCGGTGGCCCCGACGTCCCGGCGACCGCGGCGCCGGCCCGGCTCGAGGACGCCACCGGCCTCCCGGCCGCGTACATCGAAGTCGGGCAGCTCGACGTCTTCCGCGACGAGGACCTCGCCTACGCGGCCAAGCTCGGCCGCGCCGGGGTGCCGGTCGAATTCCACCTGCACCCGGGCGTCCCGCACGAGTTCGACTCGATCGCCTTCGGCGCCGACGTCGCCCGGCGGGCCGTCGCCGACCGCGTCCGGGTGCTGAAGTCGATCTGAACGCCCGGCACCACGAAGGAAAAGTCATGAGCGACAAGAAGATCATCGCGGTACTGGGTTCGACCGGTGCGCAGGGCGGGGGACTCGTCCGGGCCATCCTGGACGACCCCGACGGGCCCTTCGCCGCGCGGGCGGTGACCCGGAACGCGGACTCGCCGAAAGCCCGCGCGCTCGCCGAGCGCGGCGCCGAAGTGGTGGAGGCGACCCTGGACGACGAGGAGTCCCTGCGCAAGGCGTTCGAGGGGGCGCACGGCGCCTACGTGGTCACCAACTTCTGGGAATCCATGTCCGCCGACGTCGAACTGGCCCAGGCCGCGACCGCCGCCCGCGCCGCGAAAGGGGCCGGGGTCGCCCACGTCGTCTGGTCGACCCTCGAGGACACCCGCGAGGTCATTCCCGTGGCCGACCGGCGGGTTCCGGTGCTGCAGGACCGCTACACGGTCCCGCACTTCGACGCCAAGGCCGAAGCGGACGCCTTCTTCCGCGACTCCGGTGTCCCGACGACCTACCTGCGGAGCACGTTCTACTGGGAGGGCTTCACCCAGGGCTCCGGGCCGGTGCGGGGCGAAGACGGCAGGCTCGTGCTCACCCTGCCGATCGGCGAAGCCCGGCTGCCGGGTATCGCGGCCGAGGACATCGGCCGCACCGCCGACGGGGTGTTCGCCGCGGGCGACGAGTACGTGGGCAAGACCGTGAGCATCGCCGGTGAGCACCTGACCGGCGCCCAGTACGCCGCCGCGTTCGCCGACGCACTGGGCGAACCGGTCGGCTACCGGCCGCTCACGCCCGGGGAGTTCCGCGCGCTCGGCCTGCCCGCCGGGGACGAGTTCGGCAACATGTTCCAGTTCTACGTCGAAGGCGAGCGTGACTTCGTCGCCGCGCGCGACCTGGCCGCGGTCCGGGCGCTCAACCCGCGCCTGCAGACGTTCCGCGCCTGGCTGGCCGCGCACGTCGAGGCCGTCCGGCCGGCTTGACCGGCGCCGGGGTTCCCCGCGCTCAGCCGAGCAGGGCGCGGGGCAACGTCTCGTTGAGCCAGGCCTCGGAGGTGTCCAGCGGCCACCCGAGGTCGTCGGTGCGGATGAAGTAGGCCGCGTTGCACAGGTGCAGCCAGAGCAGATCGGTGGCGTGGCGGACGTCCACGCCGTCGCGGAGCGCGCCCAGCTCCGCCAGCCGGCGGGCGGTCAAGGCCAGTCCGCTGCGCATGCTGTCGTGCGCGATCCGGAGGACCTCGCGCACGCTCGGTTCCTGCGGGGCGGCGGCGACCACCTGCCGCATCAGGTCCGACCACCGCTCGAACTCGACCCGGGAGGCGTGCACGACGAAGGCGACCAGCTCCCGTGGCTCGTCGATCGACGCGATCCGGGCGAGGATGGCCGCGACGTCCTCGCCCGTGGTGCCGGACTCGACCAGCGTCCGGAGCAGTCCGTGTTTCCCGCCGCCGACCGCGTAGACGGTGGCCGGAGCGACCCGGGCCACCCGGGCGATCTCTTCGACCTTCGTGTCGAAGTATCCCTTGCGGACGAAGAGGTCGCGTGCCGCGTCCACGATGGCCTGGCGCGTGAGCCGGGCGTACTCGCTCCGCCTGCTCGACGGGGCACTGGCCTCGCGCTCGTCCTCCACGAGCGTTGATCATAGCTGCTACTGTTCAGCAGAGTCAGCTCTGATGAACAGTGCCGGCTCTTCTGGGCCTGGGTGGAGGAAGGTCGGGTGGGTACGACGGGTCTGGCGGGCCGCCTGGCCGAGGCGCGAAGCCGGGCGCTGGTGGGCCGGGAGCCGGAACGGGCGGTGCTCGACCGGATGCTGTCGGGGGCCGCCGACGCGCCGCTCGTGGCGTACGTGCACGGTCCCGGCGGCATCGGCAAGTCCTCGCTGCTGCGCCACGCCGCGCGGCAGGCGGAGCTCGCGGGGCGGCGGGTGGTGCACGTCGACGCCCGGTTCCTCGACGCTGATCCGCGTCGCCTCGAGGAGGCCGCCGTTCCAGCCTGTGCCGAGCCGGGCACCGTCCTGCTCCTCGACACCTTCGAGCGGTGCCAGCCGCTCGAGCCGTGGCTGCGCGACACCTTCCTGCTCCGGCTGGCCGAAGGTGCGCTCGTCGTCCTGGCGAGCCGGATCGCGCCGGACGCCGAGTGGTCGCTGGACCCGGGCTGGGCGCCGCTGTTCGCGGAGCTGGCCCTGTCACCGCTGGACGTCGCGCAGTCCGACGCGCTGCTCGCCGCCCGTGGTGTCCCCGCCGACCGGCGCCCGGCGTTCGTCGCGTTCGCCGGAGGCAGCCCGCTGGCCCTCTCGCTCGCCGCGTCGGTGCCGCTCGCGGCGCCGGACGCGCCGTGGGAGCCGACCGAAGACGTGCTGACGACGTTGGTCGACCGGCTGGTCGGCGACGTGCCCACCGCGGCCCACCAGCGTGCTCTCGAAGTCGTCGCCCAGGCGTACGTCACGCGGGAATCGCTGGTGCGCGCGGTGCTGGGGGAGGGGGAAACGCCGGCGGTGTTCTCCTGGCTGCGGCAGCAGCCCTACATCGAGACCACGCCCGAAGGGCTGCACCCGCACGATGCCGTGCGGGCCACGCTCGCGGCCGACCTGCGCTGGCGCGACCCCGAGCGGTACGACGAGATCCGCGTCCGGATCTCGGTCGCGGCCCTGCAGGCGGTGCGCGCCGCCACGGAGGACGACGCGCTGCTGCGGGTCGCGGAGTGGATGTTCCTGTGCCGCCCCCGGAACGGCCCTGAGCACCCGTACGACTGGCGGGCGCACCCGCACCTCGAAGACACCCCGCTGCGCCCGGCCGACGTGCCCGCCGTGCTGCGCATGGCGGCGGAGACCGAGGGCCCGGCTTCCGCGGCCGCGGTCGCCCATTGGGTGCGCCGCCAGCCGGAGGGGTTCCGCGTCTACCGCCCCGCCGGGTCCGCCACCCCGGCGGGGTTCATGGCCACCCTGCAGCTGACTGCGTCCCTGCCGGAGGACCGGGCGGCGGACCCGGTGATCGCGGCGGTCTGGGACGCCGTGGCGGCGGTCGCGCCGCTGGGGCCGGGTGAGCACCTGGGTATCCGGCGGTTCGCCGTCGAGCCGGGACGGCACCAGCGGCCGTCGCCCATGCTGGACCTGATCAGCCGGCGCACCATCGCGAAGGAGATGCGGACCCGCGGCCGCGCGGTGGCCTTCACCGTCTTCGAAGACGGTGACCGGTGGCGGGACTACCTCTTCGAGGCCGGTCTGCGCGAGATCGCGGCCGTGGACGTCGGCGGCCGGCGCCAGTACGTGTTCGGCCGGGACTGGCGGCGGCAGACGGTGGAGCAGTGGGTGGAGCACCGGGTCCAGACGGTGGCCACGCCGGTGGCCACGTGGCCGGCCACGCCGCCGTCCGGCGCGGCGGAGGACCACCGGCGCCGCGCGGCGTTCGAGAAGGACGTGCTGGAGGCGCTGCGGATGTGGCACACCCCGAGGGCCTTTGCGACCAGCGCGCTGCTGCGGTCGTCCCTCGTCCCGCCGGGCTCGGCCGACCCAGCGGCGGACCTGCGCGCGGCCATCACGACGGCCCTCGACGCCCTGCCGGTCGATCCGGCGGGGGTGAAGGCACACGAAGTGCTCACGGCGACTTACATCGCGGCTCCCCGCACGTTGAAGGCGGCCGCCCGGCGGCTCGGGGTGCCCTACGGGACTTACCGGCGTCACCTCGCGGCCGCCAAGGCGCGGCTGGTCGAGCAGTTGCTGGCGGGCAGCTGATCCGCGCCTTCCGTCAGGCCCGCCGGCCGCGGCGGCGGGACGTCGCCGAGCGGGGCGGGGTCGAGCGCATGTGGTCGCGCACCGGGGCCAGCAGGGCGGCCAGGGTTTCGACGTCAGCGGCGGAGAGCGGCTCGAACAGCAGGCCGCTGACCACCTCGACGTGCCCGGGCAGCACTTGGGCGAGCCGGGTGCGGCCGGCCTCGGTGATGGTGACCTCCGTGCTGCGCTCGTCGTCCGGCGACGGGGTGCGCACGACCAGGCCCGCCTTCTCGAGCAGGCTCGCCTGGTAGGTCAGTCCGCTGCGGCTGTAGACGACGCCGTCGGCCAGGTCGGTCATGCGGTGGCTGCCCGTCGGGGAGTCGCCGAGGCGGGCCAGGAGCTGGAACTGGACGTAGCTGAGGTCGCCGGCGTCCTTCAGCTGCTGCTCGACGGCGTGGCGCAGCAGGCTGGTCACCTCGATCAGGTCGAAGTAGGTACCGAGCTGCACGGGATCGAGCGAAGCGGCCATGGCCGCAGTCTACTGCTTCGAATTCGAAATTCCGGGCGCCCTCGGAGGCGGGTCTTCTCCCGCCGCCGGGCGCTCACACCAGCAGGCGGTCGAGGCAGAGGTTCAGCCCGGCTTCCAGGTGCTCGGTGGACCCGGTGGACAGCAGAACGGTGACCCCGCCCTGGATGGTGCCGACCAGGGCCGCGGCGGTGTGGTCGGCGTCGAGTTCCGGGTCGGCCTCGCCGGCCGCCTGCGTGGCCTCGATGCCGGCCCGGACGCACGCCTGCCACCGCCGGACCAGTTGCGCGGCAATGGCTCGGGACGCGGGGCTGTAGCGGCCGACGTCGGAGATCAGCACCCCGAGCGGGCAGTACAGCCCTTCGTCGCGGTACTGGGTGATGATCAGGTCGCGCCACGCCTCCCAGGCCGCGCGCGAGGTGAGTTCGTCGAGGTACGGCTGCTGTCCTTCGAAGACGCGGTCCGCTTCGTGTTCGGCGACGGCCAGCAGGAGCTGCTCCCGCCCTTCCGGAAAGTAGTGGAACATCTGGCCTTTCCCGGTGCCGCTGCGCCGGCCCACGTCGTCCAGGGTGATGGCGTTCACGCCGCGTTCCCGGATCTCGGCCGCGGCGGCTTCGACGATGCGCCGTCGGGTGGCCGCGCCCTTCTTCGTGGTCATGGCAAAAGTGTACTTGCAGGTACATTTTTCGCGGCCTAGCTTCGGCCGCATGAAAGCGATCGTGATCAGTGCAGCGGGTGGCCCGGAAGTGTTGCGGCTGCAGGAGCGGCAGGCGCCTCGGCCGGGCCCGGGAGAGATCCTGGTGGACGTCCGGGTGGCGGGCGTGAACTTCTTCGACGTCGGGATCCGCCGGGGACGGCTGGCCGAAGTGCCGGGGATGGAAGGCACCGGCGTGGTGGCGGCGGTGGGCGAAGGGGTCGGCGAGTTCGCCCCGGGAGACCGGGTGGCGTGGCTGGCGATCGAAACCCACGCCGGCTACGCGGAGCAGATCGTGCTCCCGGCGGCCCAGGTCGTCGCGGTGCCGGACGCCATCGACGACGAAACCGCGGCCGCCGTGCTGTTGCAGGGCCTGACCGCCCACCACCACTGCACGGTCTGCCACCCGGTGCAGCCCGGGGACATCACGCTCGTGCACGCCGCCGCCGGCGGGGTCGGGCTGCTGCTGACCCAGCTGATCAAGGCGCGTGGCGGCACGGTGATCGGCCTCGTCTCACGGCCGGAGAAGGTCGCGGTCGCCACCGCCGCGGGCGCCGATCACGTCCTGATCTCCACCGGGGAGGCGTTCGTCGAGCCGGTGCTGGACCTGACCGGTGGTGCGGGCGTGCACGCGGTGTTCGACGGCGCGGGTGGCCCGACGTTCGCCGGCTCGTTGAAGGTGCTGCGGACGCACGGCACGATGGTGTTCTACGGGCCGCTGATCGGGGACGTGCCGACCATCGCGATGAACGAGATCCCGCGCAGCACCCGCCTCACCTACGGCACGCTGCCCGACCACATCGAGACCCGCGAGGAGCTCGTCGGGCACGCGGCCGAGCTGTTCGGGCTGGTCGAGAAGGGCGAGCTGACCGTGCGGATCGGCGGCCGCTACCCCCTGGCCGAAGCGGCGAAGGCCCACGCGGACCTCGAATCGCGGGCGACGACCGGGAAACTGCTGCTGATCCCGTGACCACGGAAGGCGTCCCGCGGCACCGAAGGGCGAGTGCTCACCGGAGGTCGGCGATCCGGCGGGCGGCGAACGCGTCCTGTGGGACGGCATCCGCGGCACGGCCGGACGCGGCTAGGTGTACTTGGCCAGGACGTTGGTGGCGGTGGGTCGTGGTTGACGTGAGGAGAGCCTCCGGTTGAGGTGTGGCTTGTCTA
The DNA here is from genome assembly GCF_013364075.1 of Amycolatopsis sp. Hca4. Classification (GTDB taxonomy): domain Bacteria; phylum Actinomycetota; class Actinomycetes; order Mycobacteriales; family Pseudonocardiaceae; genus Amycolatopsis. The sequence continues at coordinate 1,649,487 of NZ_CP054925.1, read as the reverse complement.
GGACCCACGCCAACCGGAGGCTCTCGTGTCTCACCGTAACGCCCGGACCACCTTTCTGGGCCGGTTGCTGATCGTCCGGCGTCACCAAGCCGGATGGCCGCAAGCACACATCGCCACCGCGATGGGGATCTCCCGCAAATGCGTGAAGACCTGGCTGGACCGCTACGCAACCGAGGGCGAGCCCGGTCTGCGGGACCGATCCTCACGCCCGCATACCTCACCACGACGGACCAGCGACGAGCTCGAAGCGCGGATCGTCGCATTGCGGCAGCGTGAACGCCGCGGACCGGCCTGGCTGGGCTGCGAACTGGGTGTCCCGGCACGGACGGTGTCACGGGTACTGGCCCGCCACCAGATCCCGCGGCTGGCCGCGCTGGACCCGATCACCGGGCAGGTGATCCGGGCCAGCAAGACCACGGCAGTGCGCTACGAGCGCGAGCAGCCGGGCGAGCTGGTCCACATGGATGTCAAGAAGATCGGCCGCATCCCCGACGGCGGAGGCTGGCGAGCCCACGGCCGGGCCCAGCGGGAAGCCACCCGCGACCGCAGCACCAAGATCGGCTACGACTACGTTCACTCCCTGGTCGACGACCACTCCCGCCTGGCCTACTCCGAGATCCACCCCGACGAGAAAGGGCCAACCTGCGCCGGCTTCCTCACCCGGGCGATCGCCTACTTCGCCGGCCACGGCATCACCCGGATCGAACGGCTGATGACCGACAACGCCTGGGCCTACCGCTGGTCACTGCGTGCGGTCTGCGCCGAGCACGGCATCCGGCAGAAGTTCATCAAACCCCACTGTCCCTGGCAAAACGGCAAAGTCGAACGCCTCAACCGCACCCTGCAAACCGAATGGGCCTACCGCCAAGCCTTCACCAGCAACACCCAACGCACCGCAGCCCTTGCACCCTGGCTCGAGCACTACAACACTCAACGCCGCCACAGCGCACTCGGAGGCCACCCACCCACCAGCCGACTGCCACCAACCTAATGGCCACATACAGCTAGGGCGTGTCTGACAATGCTTTGGTCCAGGTGATCGCGGCGTGCAGGACGACCGCTGATCGGTAGACGATGGCCAACTTGTCGTAGCGAGTGGCCAAGCCACGCCATTGTTTGAGCAGGTTGAACTGTCGTTCGACCACGTTGCGGCCGCGGTAGTCGACCGGGTCGAACGCGTGTGGGCGGCCGCCGCGGGAACCGCGGCGTTTGCGGTGCCCGGCCTGATCGGCCGGCTCGGGGATCACTGCGACGATGCCGCGGGCGCGCAGATGCCCGCGGATCGCTCTCGAGGAGTAGGCCTTATCGCCGCGAACCCGATCGGGCCGGGTGCGGGCCCGACCACGCCCGGCCCGGCGGATGCGCAGATGCCGCATCAGATGCGGGAACATCGGCGCGTCCCCGGCCTGGCCAGGACCGACCAGAGCCACCAGTGGCCGGCCGTGCCCGTCGACGAGATGATGCACCTTGGTGCTCCACCCGCCGCGGGAACGGCCGATGGCGTGGTCAGGCGACTCGGTCAGCAGTTCCGTGTAGTTCGACCCAGCCCCCTGTGGGGCGGGTGATGTTGGTGGCGTGCTGATGCGCCCGGGCGATCGTGGAATCGATCGACACCGACCAGTCGACCAGACCGGCCGCGTTCGCGTGGGTGAGCAGGCGTTGCAGCACGGTGTCCCAGGTGCCGTCACCGGCCATCCGGCGATGCCAGGTCCAGATCGTCTGCCACGGACCGAACACCGCCGGCGCATCCCGCCACGGGATCCCGCACCGATACCGGTAGATGATCCCTCGACCATCGCCCGCGCATCCGAGAACGGACGACCACGCTGACCGGTGCGGACCGGCAGCAAGTCCTCGATCAACGCCCATTGATCATCCGAGAGCAACTGAAACCGCGACACGACCAGCAGCATCCCAGCAACCCACCGAAATATTTGTCAGACACGCCCTAGAAGAACCCTTCGCGGCCGGAGCCGGGGGCGACGCGATGCCCGAGGTCGGCGCTGATCCGCGCCGCCGTGCGGACCACCAGCGGCACGACCTCCTGGCGCAGCTTCTCCACGTCCGAGCGCCCGCTCGACGTCGACGACGCCAGGGCGGCCACCACCGCGCCGCTCGCGTCGCGCACCGGCGCGGACACCGACAGCAGGCCCTCTTCCAGCTCCTCGGCCACCAGTGACCAGCCCTGGTCCTGCACGGTCCGCAGCGCCTTCCGGAAGCCGTCTTCGTCGGTGATCGTCCGCGCGGTGAACCTCGGCAGGCCGGTCGCGACGACCTCGTCCACCAGCGCCGGTGGCGCCCAGGCCAGCAGGACCCGGCCCATCGAGGTCGCGTGGGCGGGTACGCGCGTGCCGATCGAGACGTTGATGCTCATGATCCGCCGCACCGGGACGCGGGCGACGTAGACGACCTCGGCACCGTCCAATGCGGCCAGTGACGCCGATTCGCCGGTCTCCTCGGCGAGGCTCAGCAGCCGCGGCTGGGCGGTCTCGATCATGCCGTGCGAAGCCGAGTAGTGCTGGCCGATGCTGAGCACGCGCGGGGTCAGCGACCAGCGCGGCCCGTCGCCGCGGACGTACCCGAGCCGTTGCAGGGTGAGGAGGATCCGCCGCACGGCCGGGCGGGACAGGCCGGTCGCCGAAGCCAGCTCGGCGAGCGTCGGGTTCGCGCGCTCGGCGTCGAACGCCATCAGCACGGCGAAGCCCCGCTCGATGCTCTGGATGAAGTCGCGGTCGGTCTCCATCGCCCCATCCTTCCGCACCGGCCGTCTTGACAACGCGGACGCGCCGGGGGACTCTCCTTAACGTGTCCGCATAGCGTTCATGATGTACGCAAAGCGTACAGGAGGTAAGGGCAATGACGCTCGACCAGCGTGCAATCCGCGACGCCTTCGGCCGCTTCGCCACCGGCGTCACGGTCGTGACCTGCCGCAACGACCAGGGCGAACCCCACGGGGCGACGGTGAACGCCTTCACCGCCGTCTCCCTGGAGCCGGCCCTGTGCCAGGTGACGCTGACGCGCCGGTCGAAGGCCTGCCGCTACCTCGACGGCGCGCCGTTCGCCGTCAACGTCCTCGCCGCGGACCAGCTCGACACGGCATGGCACTTCGCCGGCCGGCCCCAGGACCGGGCGCCGGCGTGGGCCGAAGGCGTGGTGGCGCCGGTGCTGACCGGCACCGCGGCCACCATCTCGTGCCGTCCGTGGCGGACCTACGACGGCGGTGACCACCTCATCGTCATCGGCGAGGTCGCCCACCTCGAAACCGGCGACGCCGACCCGTTGCTGTTCTTCGCCGGCGGGTTCCGCGAACTCGGCCCGCGCGGCCACGCCCACTGGTCGGCCTCGGTCGACTGCCCCGACCTCGGCTGGTTCGGCTCGGCCGCCGAATTCGCCCCGCTCACCGCAGCAGCTTCCTGAACCCGTTCACCGACGAAGGGTTGGCCCGATGACCATCCAAGAGCACGACGCACCCGCCAAGGTGCGCACGACCCGGCCGATGACCGGCGACGAGTACGTCGAGTCCATCCGCGACGGCCGGGAGGTGTTCATCTACGGGGACAAGGTCGACGACGTCACCACGCACCCCGCGTTCCGCAACTCGGTGCGGATGACCGCGCGGCTCTACGACGCCCTGCACGACCCGGACCGGCAGTCCGTGCTCACCGCGCCGACCGACACCGGCAGCAGCGGCTTCACCCACCCGTTCTTCCGCACGCCGAAGTCCAAAGAGGACCTGTTCGCCGACCGGGACGCGATCGTCGCCTGGGCCCGGATGACCTACGGCTGGATGGGCCGCAGCCCGGACTACAAGGCCGCCTTCCTCGGCACGCTCGGCGCGAACTCCGACTTCTACGAGCCCTTCGCCGACAACGCCCGGCGCTGGTACGCCGAGTCGCAGGAGAAGGTCCTCTACTGGAACCACGCGATCATCAACCCGCCGGTGGACCGCGACCGCAACCCCGACGACGTCAAGGACCTGTTCATCCACGTCGAAGAAGAGCGTGACGACGGCCTGATCGTCTCGGGCGCCAAGGTCGTCGCGACCGGCTCGGCCATCACCAACTACAACTTCATCGCCCACTACGGCCTGCCGATCAAGAAGCGCGAGTTCGCGCTGGTCTGCACGGTGCCGATGGGCGCGCCGGGCATGAAGCTGATCTGCCGCAACTCCTACTCGAACGTCGCCGACGCGACGTCGAGCCCGTTCGACTACCCGCTCTCGAGCCGGTTCGACGAGAACGACACGATCTTCATCCTCGACAAGGTGAAGATCCCGTGGGAGAACGTCTTCATCTACGGCGACGCCGAGAAGGCGAGCACGTTCTTCCCCGGTTCCGGCTTCCTGCACCGCTTCACCTTCCACGGCGTCGCGCGGCTGGCCGTCAAGCTCGACTTCATCGCCGGGCTGCTGATGAAGGGCGTGGAAGTCACCGGCACCAAGGACTTCCGCGGCATCCAGACCCGCGTCGGCGAGGTCGTCGGCTGGCGCAACATGTTCTGGGCGCTCTCGGACGCGATGGCCGCCAACCCGGACGAGTGGAAGAACGGCGCCGTCCTGCCGCACCTGGACTACGGCCTCGCCTACCGCTGGTTCATGACGCTCGGCTACCCGCGCATCCGCGAGATCATCCTGCAGGACCTCGGGTCCGCGCTGATCTACCTGCCGTCGTCGGCGAAGGACTTCTCCTCGCCGGAGATCCGCCCGTACCTCGACCAGTACGTGCGCGGCTCCCACGGCTACAGCGCCGTCGAGCGGGTCAAGCTGATGAAGCTGATCTGGGACTCGATCGGCAGCGAGTTCGGCGGGCGCCACGAGCTCTACGAGCGCAACTACTCCGGCAACCACGAAGGCGTGCGCGCCGAGCTGCTGTTCGCCGCCCAGCAGTCCGGCTCGGCCGAGGCGATGAAGGGCTTCGCCGAGCAGTGCATGGCCGAGTACGACCTCGACGGCTGGACCGTCCCCGACCTCTACAACCCCGGCGCCACCTCCCTTTCCCGCTGACCTTTCCCGCTGACGAAGGACCGCGCATGACCACCACCGAACACGTACCCACCGCGGCGGGCTCGGGCAGCTCCGCCAGCGCCGCCTTCCGCGCGGCCGCCCGCACCACGCGGGACGTCCCGCCCGAACGCGTCGACGAAGTCGCCCGCGCCGTGCTGCACGGGGTCCACCAGGCGATCCGCGACCACGACGTCACCTACCCGGAGTTCCAGGCCGCAAAGCAGTGGCTGATGGACGTCGGCGAAGGCGGTGAGTGGCCGCTGTTCCTCGACGTGTTCGTCGAGCACGTCGTCGAGGAGGTCGCCGCCCGGACCCAGGACGGCACGAAGGGCAGCATCCAGGGCCCGTACTACCTGCCGGACCAGGAGAAGCTGCCGTGGCAGGCGAGCCTGCCGATGCGCTCCAGCGAAAAGGGGACTCCGCTGGTCTTCGCCGGGCAGGTCCGCGACGTCGACGGCGCCCCGGTCGCCGGCGCCGAGCTCGACATCTGGCACGCCGACGACGACGGCTACTACTCGGGCTTCGCGCCGGACATCCCGGCGGGCAACCTGCGCGGTGTCGTCGTGAGCAACGGCGAGGGCCGGTTCGAGATCACGACCGTCCAGCCGGCGCCGTACCAGATCCCGACCGACGGCCCGACCGGCAAGCTCATCGCCGCCGCCGGGTGGCACGCGTGGCGCCCGGCCCACCTGCACCTGATGGTGCGCGCGCCGGGCCACCGCACCATCACCACCCAGCTGTACTTCCAGGGCGGGCAATGGCTCGACAGCGACGTCGCCGAAGCCACCAAGCCGGAGCTCGTGCTCGACCCGCAGCCTGCCGGTGACGGCCGGCTGCGCGCGAGCTACGACTTCGTGCTCGAACGCGCCTGACGTCCCGCCTCCCTGCTGCCGAAACGAGGATCGATGACCGACCTGGGGATCGAGCGTGTCGAGACGGTGCTGCTGGACGTGCCGCTGCGCCGTCCGCACCGCTTCGCCCGCACCGGCATGGCCGCGCAGCCGGTGCTGCTGGTGTTCGTCCACACCCGCGGCGGCGCCGTCGGCGTCGGCGAGGGTGTGGTGCCGGGCGGCCCGTGGTGGGGCGGCGAGTCCGCGGAAACCATGCGGCTCGTCGTGGCGCGCTACTTCACGCCGGTCCTGCTCGGCCGCGAGGTGGACGACGTCGCCGGGATCCTGCGCGATCTCGGCGACGTCGTCGCGGCCAACCTCTACGCGAAAGCGGCGGTGGAGGTGGCCCTGCACGACGCCTGGGCCCGCGCGCTCGGGGTGCCGGTGCACACGCTGCTGGGCGGGCTCGCCCGGCGGTCGGTGCCGGTCACTTGGGCGCTGGGCACCGAACCGGCGCCGGTCGTCGCCGACGAAGCCCTCGCGAAGCTGGACGCCGGCCACCGCAGCTTCAAGCTGAAGATGGGCGCGCTCGACCCGGCCGAGGATGTCGCGCGGGTGTGCGCGGTGGCCGAAAAGCTCGTCGGGGTGGCCAGTGTGCGGGTCGACCTCAACGCGCGGTGGGACCTGCTGACGTCGCTGAAGCACCTGCCGCGGCTGGCGGACGCGGGCGTCGACCTGGTCGAGCAGCCGGTGCCGGGGGCGGAGGTCGAAGCACTCGCCGAGATCAACCGCGCCCTGCCGATCCCGGTGATGGCCGACGAAAGCCTGCGCACCCCGGGCGACGCGCTCCGGCTGGCCCGAGCCCGCGCGGCCGACATCTTTTCCTTGAAGACCACCAAGTCCGGTGGCCTGCGTGCGACCCGGGCCATCGCCGAGGTCGCCGCCGCGGCCGGGATCCCGTGCCACGCCGGCACGTCCATCGAAAGCCCGGTCGGGACGGCGGCGACGCTGCAGCTGGCCTGCACCACCCCGGCCGTGACGTGGGGGAGCGAGCTGTTCGGGCCGCTGCTGATGAGCGAAGAGCTGCTGACCACGCCGTTGCGCTACGCCGAGGGCGAGCTGCACCTGCCGGACGGCCCGGGCCTGGGCATCGAACTCGACCTGGCGGCGGTGCGCCGCCTGGAAAGGCGCTGAGATGCTGTTCCACGTGCGGATGGACGTCGCGATCCCGCCGGGGCTGGACGTCACCGACCGGGTGGCCGCCGAAAAGGCCCGCGCGCTGGAGCTCCAGCGCGCGGGCGTGTGGGTGCACCTCTGGCGGATCGTGGGGCGCTACAGCAACTTCAGCGTCTTCGACGTGGCTTCGAACGACGAGCTGCACGGGATCCTCTCGGGCCTGCCCCTGTACCCGTTCATGAAGATCGAGGTCACCCCGCTGGCCACGCACCCGTCGGATCCGGCCGCGGCGGGTGGTCAGGAGCGGTAGCGGCCGCTGAGCACGTCCAGGACTTCGGCGTAGCGGCCCTCCGCCTCGGCGTTGCGCTGCCACTTCACGCGCTCGACGAGGATCTGCTCGGCCTTCGGGCCGGCTTCGAGCAGGGCCATGACCTCGTCGAGGAAGTCGTCCAGGGGCATCGCCACCTCGGAGTCCTGCTGGTTCATCAGCGTGGTGCGGATGGCGGGCGGCACCAGTTCGATCACCTGGACGTCGCTGCCGGTCAGCTGCACCCGCAGGCTTTCGGTGAAGGAGTGGACGGCCGCCTTGGTCGCGTTGTACGTCGGCGTGGCCGGCAGCGGCACGTAGGCCAGACCGGAGGTCACCGTCATGACGGTCGCGGCGGGCCGGGCCAGCAGTCCGGGCAGGAACGCGTGGACCAGCCGGATGGGGCCCAGCAGGTTGACCGCCACGGTGCGCTCGGCGACGTCCAGCGCGGCCGGGTCGCGCAGGTCCTCGGGCTCCATGATGCCGGCCATCGTGATCAGGGTGTCCAGCCCGGGATGGCGGGTGGCGAGCTCGTCACGGGCGGCGGTGATCGACGCGGGGTCGGCGGTGTCGATGGTGACGGTGTCGAGGCCGTGCTCGGTGCGGATCCGCTCGAGCAGTTCGGTGCGGCGCCCGCCGACGATGACGGTGTTGCCCTTGTCCTGCAGGCGCCGGGCCAGCCCGAGGCCGATGCCGGAGGTCGCGCCGGGTATGAAAACGGTGTTACCGGTGACGTTCACTGGATTCCTTCCGAAATGCCGGGAGATGACTCAGGAGAAGTTCTGGTTGCCGAGGACGTCGAGGAACGCGATCTGGTCGTGCGCGTCCGATCCGGGGCGGGGCCGGAAGAGCACGAGCCGGTGCCCGGTGGCCGGGCTGAGCACGACGTCGCACTGCAGGTCGAGGTCGCCGACGAGCGGGTGCCGGAGGCGTTTGGGTGCCGAGGTGAGCGCCGCGACGTGCTGCTGTGCCCACAGTTCGGCGAACTCGTCGCTGCGCTGCAGGAGATCGGCGACCAGGCCGTGCGCGAACCGGTCGCGCGGCGAGCGCTGGGCGATGCCGGCGCGCAGATCGGCGGCGTAGGCCCGGCCGATGCGTTCGTGTTCGGCCGGATCGTTGCTGTCCCGCGACGCCGGATCGGCGAACCAGCGCCACGTGACGTTCGACCGGTAACCGGGCAGCCCGGTCCAGACACCCAGCAGGTGCTCGGCGGCCCGGTTCTGCGCGACCACGGTGAGCAGGTCGTCGGCCACCTGGGCCGGCGTGTGCCCGAGCGCGTCCAGCAGGTAGCTCATGGCCGGGTCGACGTGCGCCAGCGGTGACCGCGGCTCGGGTGGCTGCTGCCCGGCCAGGCGGAACAGGTAGTCCTGCTCGTCACCGGTGAGCCGCAGGGTGCGAGCCAGACTCGCCAGCGCCGCGGCCGACGGCGTCCGCACCCGGCCCTGCTCGAGCCGCGAATAGTAGTCGGGCGACAGGGCCGCCAGGCTCGCGACTTCCTCCCGGCGCAGGCCGGGCGTGCGGCGCCGGCCACCGACGGGCAGCCCGACATCCTCGGGCCGCAGCCGTTCCCGCCGGTGCCGAAGGAACTCGCCGAGCTCGTTGCCGGCCATGCCAACCTCCTTCTCTCCGTGGCGTGGTTCCAGCATCGCCGCGCGAAGCCGGGACATGAAGGCCACGCTCAACCTAGGTGTCCCAGACCCCGGCTACGGGCCCCGGTGATCACTCTTCTGGCTGACGCGAGCCCCAGGTGTCGAAGTAGGTGATGTCCTCGACGGCCGGGCGCGCGGCGGGCCGGAAGTCGCGCTGGGTCGTGCGGGCGACGGCGAGCAGGCTGATCTGCGTCACGTCGTCCGGGATGGCGAGCAGCTTCGCGACGTCGGCTTCGTGGTCCTGGAGGTGGTAGCCGCAGATGGAGCTGCCGAGGCCGCGGGTGCGCAGGGCGAGCTGGAAGCTCCACACGGCGGGGTAGGCGGAGCCGAAGTACGCGGACTGCGCGAACGCGTCGGCCGGTGGGCGGCCGATCATGCAGGGGATGGCCAGGACGGGGATGCGTTCGAGGTTGCGGACGAGGTGCTGGGCGGAAGCGAGGGCGCGTTCCTCGACGAGGTGACCGTACTTCGCCCACGCGGCCTCGGCGGTCTCGCGGTTGTACGCGGCGATCTTGGCTTTGATCCCGGCGTCCCGGACCAGCAGCCAGCGGAACTGCGCGGCCATGCTGCCCGCCGCGGGTGCCTGCTGGGCGATGCGGAGGCAGTCGTCGAGCACCCGCTGGGGCACTTCGCGGTCGAGGTCGAGCTTGCGGCGGACGTTGGCGGCGCTGTCGATGCGCAAGGTCGCCGCCGCGGCCGGCGTCGAGGCGATGTCGCTGTACAACCACGTCGAGAACAAGGGCGACCTGCTGGACGGGCTCACCGCCCGGGTCTTCGAGGAGGTGCCCCTGCCGGATCCCGCGTCGCCGTGGGACGCGCGGCTCCGGCAGCTGGCCGAAGGACTGCACGCGAGCTTCACGCGGCATCCGGTCGTCGTGCGGGCGCTGGCGGCGCAGGACGCGAACCCGCGCTCGGCCGGGGCGTTGCGGGTGATCGACGCCATCCTCCGCGCCCTGCTCGACGCGGGCCTGGCCGAGCAGGCCGCGGCGCGTGCTTACCGGTCGCTGCTGGGGATGCTGTTCGGCTCGGTGCTCACCGGCACGGCCGGGACCGGCACCCCGGCGGTCCGGGCCGAACCCGTGGTGGCGTACTTCCGGCGGATGGCCACCGCGGCGGAACTGCCGAGCCTGCGCCGGGTGCTGCCCGCGTTGGAGGCCGGTGACTGCGTGCAGGACTTCGAGTACCAGCTCGACCTGCTGATCGGCGGGCTGCGGCCGGCGTGAGGCTCAGACGGCGGCGAGCCGGCGGAAGCGGCTGCCGTGGAAGACCAGCGGCGGGGTTCCGCCGGTGCGCAGGCGGTGGATCTCCAGCAGGGCGATCACGTGGTCGCCGGCCGGGACTTCGTCGTGCAGGGAGCACTCCAGCCAGGCGCTCGATCCGGTGATGAACACGCTGTCGTCCGGGCCGGGCTCCCAGCCGACGTCGCGGAAGCGGTCGCCGTGGCGGGCGGAGAGGCTGAGGCAGGCGTCGTCCTGTCCTTCGGCGAGGACGCTGAGGCCCAGTCGCGGCCGGTCCCGCAGGAGCGGCCAGGTCGACGACGTCCGCTGGATGCAGATCGACACCAGTGGCGGCGCCAGCGAGACCGACGTGAACGAGCTGGCGGCCAGCCCGCGCGGTGTGCCGTCGACGAGGGCGCACACCGCGGTGACGCCGGAGGGGAAGCAGCCGAAGGCTTCGCGCAGATGGCTCTCGGACGTCACGGACTGGAGGTCGATCATCAGCGTCCTTTCCGAAGCGGGGGATGCAGGGCCCGCACGCGCGGGGCCGGGCCGGTGAAGCGTTCGACGTCGACCGCGGCGTGCTGACCGGCGCAGCCCTGCGAAAGCCGTGACGACGGGATGTCGGCCGTCAGCACGTTCGGGTTGCCGTGGGCGCACAGCGGGCCGGTGGGGTGGTCCTCGACCGGGTCGAACCAGGCGCCGGTCGGGAGCTGGACGACGCCGGGGCGGAGGGCGTCGTCGAGGACCGCGCCCGCCAGGCAGGCGCCCCGCGTGTTGAACACCCGGACGACGTCGCCGGTCGTGATCCCGCGGGCCGCCGCGTCGGCCGGGTTGAGGCGGATCCGCTCGCGGCCCGCGACCTTGCCCGCGCTGCTGACGTCACCGGCGTCGAGCTGGCTGTGCAGGCGGGTGTGCGGCTGGTTGGCGACCAGCCACAACGGCCCGGTCTCGGTCGGTGGCAGCCAGACCGGGTGGCCGGGGCAGTCCGGGTAGCCGAACCCGGCGACGGTCGCCGACGTGATCTCGATGCGGCCGCTCGGCGTGCGCAGGGGATGCGCGACCGGGTCGGCGCGGAAGTCCGCGAACAGCGTGTGGTGCTCGCGGCCGGGCGGCAGCTTCAGTTCGCCGTCGGCCCAGAACTGTTCGAACGCCGGTTCTTCGCGCCAGGAGCGGTACAGGTGCTCCAGCCACTCCCGCGCGGAACGGCCTTCGGTGAACACCTCGGCGACGCCGAGCCGGGCCGCCAGAGCCGCGAAGATCGCATAGTCGTCGCGCGCTTCTCCCGCGGGAGGCGCGATCCGGTGCATCGCGATCAGGTGGGTGTCACGGCGGCCGGACCCGAGGTCTTCCCGCTCCAGCGCCGTGGTCGCGGGCAGGACGATGTCGGCGTGCCGCGCGGTCGCCGTCCAGTGTGGTTCGTGGACGACGATCGTGTCCGGGCGGGTGAACGCGCGGCGGAGGCGGTTGAGGTCCTGGTGGTGGTGGAACGGGTTGCCGCCGGCCCAGTAGACGAGCCGGGTGCCGGGGTAGCGGCGGACTTCGCCGTTGTAGTCGTACTCGCGACCCGGGTGCAGCAGCAGGTCCGCGATCCGCGCCACCGGGATGAACTCGCCCACCGGGTTCACGCCCTGCGGCAGGTACGGCACGCGCAGCTCGGGGCCGGTGTCGCCGACGTCGCCCATCGAGCCGTAGCCGTGCCCGAACCCGCCGCCCGGCAGCCCGATCTGGCCCAGCATCGCCGCCAGCGCGATACCCGCCCAGACCGGTTGCTCGCCGTGTTCGGTGCGCTGCAAGGACCACGTCACCGTGATCAGCGTCCGGTGCGCGGCCATCTCCCGCGCGAGCGCGACGATGTCGGCGGCGGGGACGCCGGTGATCCCGGCCGCCCACTCCGGGTCCTTGTCGCGCAGGTACCGCTCGAACTCCGGGAAGCCGACGCAGTAGCGCGCGAGGAATTCCTCGTCGTGCAACCCTTCGGCGACGAGCGTGTGCGCCAGCGCGAGCATCAGCGCGGTGTCGGTGGCGGGCCGGACCGGGTACCACCGGGCGTCCACAGTGGACGGCAGGTCGTCGCGCAGCGGGCTGACGAGCGCGACCCGGGCCCGCAGCCGCGCGAGGTGCCCCGGCGTGCCGTGCACGGTGACCCCGCCGGGCGTGACGAACACGTTCTTCTCCGGCACACCGCCGAAGGCGACGATCAGCTCGGTGTGCTCGGCGATCGTCGGCCAGGTCGACGCCTGGCGCAGCACCGCGTGCGTGTCGCCGACGACGTGCGGCAGCAGCACCGACGACGTCCCGTTGCTGTAGGTGTTCCGCGACCCGGTGAAGCCGCCGATCGTGTTCAGGAACCGGTGCAGCTGGCTCTGGGCGTGGTGGAACCGCCCGGCGCTCGCCCAGCCGTACGAGCCGCCGAAGATCGCCTGGTTGCCGTGCTCGGTCCGGACCCGGTCCAGTTCGGCGGCGAGGCGGTCGAGGACCTCGTCCCAGTGCACCTCGACGAACTCGTCGCGGCCGCGGCGGTCGTCCGGGCCGGGGCCGTCCTCGAGCCAGCCGCGGCGGACCGCCGGCCGGGCCACCCGGCTCGGGTGGTCCAGCGCGGCGGCCAGGTTGCCCAGCAACGGCGACGGCGCCGGATCGGCCGGGTGCGGCTCGACGCGCAGCCGGCCGTCGGCGTCGACCTCGGCGGAGAAGGCACCCCAGTGCGACGTGCTCGGTTTCATGCGCCGACGGTAGCCGCGTCCGCGCGTTCCCGGACCAGCTTCACGAGGGTGCCGTAGTCGCGGGCGTCGGCCAGCGGCGAGAACCCGCGGATCAGCAGCGTGCCGACGCCGAGCCGGACGTAGTCCAGCAGCGAGTCCGCGACCTGCTCGTAGCTGCCGACCAGCGCGGTCGAGTTCCCGGCGGCCCCGGTCGTCTTCGCCACCGCCGTCCACAGCCGCTCGTCCACCACCTCGCCGGTGGCCGCCGCCTCCAGGAGCCGCCGGGAGCCGACGGCCTCGCTCGAATCGCGACGGCCCTTGAACTCGCCGACGCGGTCCTGGGTGAGCCGCAGGATCTCCCGCGCCCGCTCCCACGCCTCGGCCTCGGTGGCCGCCGGGATCGGCCGCAGGCTGACGCTGAACGCGATGTCCCGGCCGGCGGCCGCGCGGACCTGCTCGATGCGCTCGGCGATCCCGGCCAGTGGCTCGCCCCAGAACGCGTAGACGTCGGCGTGCTTGGCACCGACCCGGATGGCGTCGGCGGACGCGCCGCCGAAGTACACCGGGATCCCGGCGGCCGGGCGGACGTCGGAGAGCCCGCCGCGGACCCGGTAGAACTCGCCTTCGTGGTCGAACGGCGCGGCCGAGTCCCACGTCCGGCGGACCACGGTCAGGAAGTCGTCCGTGCGGCGGTAGCGGGTGGGCTTGTCGGTGAAGTCGCCGTCGCGGGCCTGGTCGGCGTCGTCGCCGCCGGTGATCACGTGCAGTGCGACCCGGCCGGGGTGGAACGCGTCGAGGGTGGCGAACTTGCGGGCCAGCTGGGTGGGCGCGACGAACCCGGGGCGGTGGGCGAGCAGCACGCCGAGCCGCTCGGTGGCCGCGAGCACCTGGCCGGCGAGCACGAACCCGTCCGGGCTGCTCGCCGACTGGGCGATCAGCACCCGGTCGAACCCGGCCTCTTCGTGGGTGCGGGCGACCTCGCGCAGGTAGCCGGGCTGGATGACCGGGCCTTCCGGCGCGATGATCTCGCTGGCCTGGCGGCCGGCGGCGTAACCGATGAATTCGAGTGTCACGGGGTCTCCTGTCCCAGGGCGCGGGCGGCGGCGAAGATGTCGCTCATCCGCCAGCTTTCGTTGGTGTGGGTGCGGCGGGCCCGGCCCCAGCCGGAGTCGCGCCGGTACTGCGCGGGCCAGTCGCCCGCCCGGACGGCGGTTTCGTCGACGGCCACGGAGTGGCGGCAGTCCGGGTCGACGAACAGCGCGTCGACCGGGCAGTACAGCTCGCAGAGGAAGCACGTCTGGCAGTCGCTCTGGCGGGCGATGACGGGCGGGGCGTCCGGGACGGCGTCGAAGACGTCGGTGGGGCACACCCGCACGCACTTGTCGCAGGCGATGCAGCGGTCGGCGAGGACGAGTTCGATCACGCGGCGGCCTCCTGCCGATCCGTGCGCCAGTGCATGCCGAGGGATTCCCGCCGCCGCAGCGCCGCTTCCTTGACCCAGCGGCCCATGGCCACCAGTGACGCGGTCTCCCGCGCGGTCACGGCGTCGCGGCCGGTGCCGGTCAAGCCCGCCTCGACGTCCGTCCAGAGGGAATCCAGGAGGGCCAGGGACCGGCGGAGACCGGCCTCGTCCCGGAACATGTTCTTGTCGTAGGCGTTCAGCTCCTCCCGGACCACGTCGATCACCGCGGTCGTGTCCACTGTGGCCGGTCGGCCGCCCGGCCGGATCCCGGCCCGCCCGATCGGCCGCACCGGCGAAGCTTTCGTGCCGCGGGCGTACCGGACCGCCGCGCGCCCGGCCCAGGTGCCCGACGAGACCGCCCACGCCGAGTTCGGCGAGCCGCCGCCGGAGATCGCCCCCACGACCGGGACCCGGCTGGCGACGTCCCCGGCGGCGAAGAGCCCGGGCACGTCCGTGGCGCAGTCCGGGGCCACGACCAGGCCGCCGACCCCGCGGATGGTGCCTTCGCCGAGCAGGGTGACTTCGAACCGGTCGGTGTACGGGTCGATCCCGCGGCGGGTGAACGGCAGCAGGAAGTTGGGCTGGACCACCGGCATCTTCCGGCGCACCCAGTCCGGTGCCCGGTCCAGGGTGGTGAACACCGGGCCGCGCAGCATCGCCGCACCGAGCACGCGGTTGCGGTCCGGGCCGGACGGCAGCTCGATGACCCGGCCGTCGGCGTCGGTGTAGGTGCCGAACAGGTACGTCATCGACCGCGCCATCGTCGAATACGCCGGGGCGAGGGTGTAGTAGTTCGAGAACTCCATGCCCGACAGCCGCGCTCCGGCTTCGACGGCCATCAGGTGGCCGTCGCCGGTGTTGCCGCGCGAGCCGAGCAGGTGCGAGCGGAACGCCGTGCCGCCGGTGGCCAGCACGACCGCACCCGCCTGCACCTGCCAGTTCCCGCCCGCCTGCCGCCGGACCCCGGCCGCGCCGCCGGCGGAACCGTCCGGGCGCAGCAGCAGTTCCAGCGCCGGGTGGTGGTCGAGGATCCGGACCCCGGCGCGGTGCACCAGGCCCCGCATCGCCCGCAGGTACTCCGGCCCGCGCACGTTGTTCGTCCGGTCGGGCTCGCCGTCGCGCACCGGGAACGGGTAGTACCGGTCCAGCGTGGGCAGCCGCTCCCACGTCGTGCGCAGCACCCGCAGCGCCTGTTCGGGATCGGCGAGGCCACCGGCGTGCGCGTGCCGCTCGGCCACCGCGCGCTCGTGGTCCCGCGGTTCGACGAACCAGTGCGTGACCCCGGCCGTGGCGGTGACGCCGCTGGTGCCGCAGTAGCCCTTGTCCACCAGCACCACGTCCCCGCCGGCCTGGGCCGCGGCCAAGGCGGTCCAGGTCGCGGCGAGGCCGCCGCCGATGACCAGCACGTCGGCCTTCACCGGGACTCCGCCAGTTCGGCGACCCCCAGCTCGGCCAGCAGCCGGTGCCGCAGCTCGTCGAACTCCGGGTTGCGGCGGCTGCGTTCGCCGTCGAAGGCGACGCGGTGCTCGGCCGCGAGCCGGCCGGAGCGCATCGCGACCACGCGGTCGGCGAGCAGGATGGCCTCGTCGACGTCGTGGGTGACCAGCAGGACCGCCGGGCGGTGCGCGTCGACGAGCTGCCGGACCAGAGCGTGCATCTTGATCCGGGTGAGCGCGTCGAGGGCGGCGAACGGCTCGTCGAGCAGCAGCAGCCGGGGTTCGCGCACCAGCGCCCTGGCGAGGGCGACGCGCTGGGCCTCGCCGCCCGACAGCGTGACCGGCCAGGCGTCGAGGTGCCCGGCCAGGCCGACCTCGGTCAGCGCGCGGGCCGCGGCCTCGCGGGGCAGGCCGACGGCGACGTTCTGCCACACCCGCCGCCACGGCAGCAGCCGGTGCTCCTGGAACACGACCATCCGCTCGGCCGGCGCCGCCAGCTCGCCGCCGTCGGGCGTGTCGAGCCCGGCGAGCAGCCGCAGCAACGTCGTCTTGCCGCAGCCGCTTTCGCCGATGAGCGCGACGAACTCGCCGGGCGCGATGTCGAGGTCGAGCCCGTCCAGGACGGTCCGCGGCCCGAAGCTCTTGGTCAGCGCGCGCACGCGCACGGCGGTGGTCACAGCTTGACCGCGTGGTCGGCGATGGTGATCGGGCCGCTGAGCACCTTCCGCTTGGCGAGCCAGTCGGCCCCGCGCTGGAGCTGCGCGATCCCGTCGTCGTCGATCAGGGCCAGCTTCGTCCGGACGTTCTTGGCGGCCATCTTGTCCAGCACCGCCTGCGGGTAGTGCGAAACGGCGTTGCCGATGTCCAGGGACTCCTTGTAGTGCTGGTTCTGCCACTCGTAGTCGGCCTGGAACGCGGCGATCACCTTGCGGATCGTGTCGGCGTTCTTCTCGGCGTAGTCGCGGCGGACCAGGTAGCTGGTGAAGTCGATCTGGAAGTCCAGCTCGTCGCCGTCGACGAAGATGGGCTTGGCGCCGTACTGGACTTCGGCGATCTCGCGGAAGCCCTGCCAGATGGCCCAGGCGTCGATCTTCCCGGCGCCGAACGCGGCGGACGCCTCGGGCGGGTTGAGGTAGGTGACCTTCACCGACTCGCGCGGTACCTGGTACTTCTCCAGCGCGGCGACCAGCAGGAACTCGCCGAGCCCCGCCTTGTTGACCGCGACCGTCTTGCCCACCAGGTCGGTGACCTTCTCGATGCCGGTGTGTGCCCCGGCGACGATGGCGGTGGTCCGCGGGGTGGACGCCGCCCAGGCGACGTAGACGAGGTCGGCACCCGAGAGGATCGCCTGGTCGGCCGGGGTGGTGCTGCCGCCGAAGCTGAAGTCGGCGGTGCCGCCGACGACCGCCTGCAGCGTCGGCGCGTGGTTGGGGAACGGACCCACCCACTCGACGGCGATGCCCTGGTCCTCGAGCGTCTTCTCGAGCACGCCACGGGCCTTCGGGACGGAGATCGTGCTGTAGGTCAGCCGGACCTTGCCCTGGGTGGCGCCCCCGGCCGAGCCGGTGGCGCACGCGGCGAGCGGGGCGGCGAGGGCGGTGAGCCCGGCTGCGGTCAGGAACGTGCGGCGGGAGAGTGTCATGGCGGTTCCTCAGGCGGTCAGGCGGGCGTAGGTGGGGTGCCAGCGCAGCAGCCGGCGTTCGAGGAGACGGGTGACGAGGTCGCAGAGGATCCCGATCACGGCGTAGATGAGCACGACGAGCACGATCACGTCGGTCTGCAGGAACTCGCGGGCGTTGGTGGCCATGAACCCGAGTCCCGCGTCGGCGCCGAGGGTTTCGGCGATGACGAGCGCGAGCCAGGCCGCCGTCAGCGACAGCCGCAGCCCGCCGAGGATCGAGGGCAGCGCACCCGGCAGGACCACCCAGCGGATCTGCGCGGCCCGGCCCAGACCGACGACGTCGGTCATCTCCAGCAGCTTCGGGTCGATCTGGCGGATGCCGAGCACGGTGGTCAGGTAGAGCGGGACGGCGGTGCCGAGCGCGATCAGGAAGATCTTCCCGGCCTCGCCGATCCCGAACCAGACGATCACCAGCGGCAGGATGGCCAGGAACGGCACCGCGCGGACCATCTGGATGCTGCGGTCCAGCAGCGCTTCGGCCACTTTGGACAGTCCGACCAGCAGGCCCAGCCCGAGCCCGAGACTCGCGCCGATGGCGAACCCGGTCGCCGACCGCTGCAGGCTGGCCAGCAGGTTCGACGGCAGCTCGCCGTCGGCGACGAGGTCGCCCGCCTTGGCGAGCACGCTGCTCGGGGCCGGGAGCACCTGCTTGGGCAGGATCCCGGTCTGCGCCAGGAGTTCCCAGAGCGCGAGCACGGCGACCGGGGTCAGCCACGACACCGCGCGGTACGGGAACCGGAACGTGGCCGCGACGGGCCGGGCTGCGGCGCGCGTCATCGCGGATCGAGGCGTGCGTCGATGTACTCGCTGAGCTTCTTCCCGCCCGGGAACAGCCCCTGCTGCACCCAGGTGTCGTAGGTCTTCTGCAGCTGGGCGGCGAGCGCGGCGTCGACCGGGATGCGCTGGTAGTTCGTCTCGTCCGGACGGACCTGCTTGGCGATCTCGATCGGCTGGTGCGCGAAACCGGCGTACCACTTGTCGAAGGCGTCGGGGTTGTCCTTCGACCACGCGTAGCTCTTGTCGACGCGGCTCGCGAAGTCCTGGATGGCCGTCCGCTTGCGCGGGTCGCCCAGCGCCTTGTCGGTGGCCGACAGCACGTTCAGACCGGAGTTGATGCCCGCGCCGTCGGACAGCACCCGCGCGCCCAGTTCGCCGCGCGCACGGGCCGCGTAGACGCTCCAGGTGGCCCAGGCGTCGATGCTGCCGGTCGAGAACGCGCCGTTCGCCTCGGACGGCGCGAGGAAGTTCAGGGTGACGTCCTTGTCGGTCAGCCCGGCCTGCTTCAGCGCCCCGATCACCAGGAAGTGCGCGACGCTGCCCCGGGTGGTGGGGGAGATCCGCTTGCCCTTGAGGTCGGCGACGGTGTGCGCGGGACTGTCCTTCGGCACCAGGAGGTAGGTGCCCTTGCCGCCGTTGCTCCAGGCCGCGGCGACCTTGATCTTGGAGCCGCCGGCGATCGCGGTCACCGTCGGCGAGTCGTTGGCGCCGCCGATGTCGACCGCGTCCGCGCGCAGGGCCTCGTGCAGGTTGACCGCCGCGGCGAACTGCGACCACTCGATCTTGTAGGGCAGGTTGTCGAGCAGCCCGGCGGCCTTGAGCCGGGACTGCGTGGCGCCGGTCTGGTCGCCCACCCGCAGCACCACCGGGCCGGAGGCGTCCGATGTGGACGATCCGCACGCGGTCAGGGTGGTGAGACCGAGCAGGGTGGCCACGAGCAGGGCGAGCCGGGGTTTCGAGGGCATGCGGAACTCCCCAATGCGGTGTCGGCCGCGGAGATTCGGTTGCGGCGCCGGGCTAAATGGTCACCGGCGTGTGTCTATTTTCCCCCGCGGCCGGGCGGAGTCAACGCTCCCGGGCGGGTTCCCACGAACCGGGAAGAGATCCACTGTGGACCGCCGCGGCACGCGCGGCGTCGAAGTATTCGCGCAGCGGACGCCAGCCGGGCACGACGAACCGGCCGCCCGGACCGGTGAAGGTCAGCGTCGGCAGGGCGTAGCGGACGTGGTGCTCGAGGTGCTTGGCCCGGCCGCTGTGCGGTCCGGGCGCGGTGATGTCGAGGACTTCCGGGCAGGGGTTGCGGGTTTCGCGCCAGTCGTCGCGGACGGCTTGCCGGACCTCGTCGCTCGCCATCGCCGCCCGCAGCGCGGGGAGGTCGAGGCCCGGCACGCCCGCGACGGCGGCGAGCACCCGCTCGGTGTCGTCGGCGGGCGTACCGTGCACGAACGTGGTCTCCCGCAGCCGGGTCAGCACCAGGTCGGCGACGGTTTCCCCCTGTGACTCCGCGGCTTTCGCGGCCAGCGACGCCGGCCAGCTCGTGCGGGCCACCCACGCCAGGTGCGGTGGCTTGGGTGCCCCCGTGTGCTCGGTGACACCGTCGATGAACTTCGCGTACCAGGCGGCTTCGGCGGCCGGGTCGGGTGCCGGGTCCTCGTCGTCGTCGAAGAGGATGCCGAACACCCGGCGCCACCGGACGTCCGGCAGTTCCGCCCGCAGCAGGCGGAACTTCGGTTCCGACCCCCACGCCCACGGGCACGCGGGATCGGTGTACTCGACGACTTCGAGCGGCACGGCTCAGTCCTCGGGGACGTCGACCGGGGACCAGAGACTGGGCAGGTTGACCACGATGCCTTCCTGGCTGCTGCGCGCGATGATCACGACCGCCTCTTCGTCGGTCGGGTTCTCTTCGCGGTGCGGCACGTACGGCGGCACGAAGATGTAGTCGCCCGGCCCGGTTTCGATCCGGATCTCCTCCTCGCCGTCGGCGAAGACGAAGACCGGGTGGCCGGACTTGACGTAGATGGCCGTCTCCGCCTCGCCGTGGTGGTGGTCGCCCGAGTTGGTCACCGGCGCGACGTGCGTCTCGCCCATCCAGACCTTCGACGACCCGACCGTCTTGCCGGAGATCGCCTCCAGGCGGGTCATGCCGGTCGTCTGGTTCGTGTCGCCGGTGAGGTCGGCGCCGCGGATGTGCCGCAGGGGCTGGTGCCAGAGGTCGCTCACGCGAAGTCCTTTCAGGTGGCGACGCGGGCGGGCGCCGCGCCGTCGAGCAGGTCGGCGATGGTCGTGGCGCGCAGCAGCGCGTCGAGCCCGGCCTCGAGGCCGGACCAGAACGGCGTGAGCCCGGCGGCCGTGCCGTGGTAGGCCAGCGCCGGGCGGGGTTCGCCGCGGACGGAGAGGAACTCGCCGTCGACCGCCACCACGGCGTCCCGCACGGTCACCTCGCCGGCCGCCCTGGCCAGCCAGTAGCCGCCTTCGCAGCCGCGCTGGCTGCGGACCAGCCCCGCCTGGCGCAGGTCCCGCATGACCGCCTTGATGAACCGGGCGGGGATGTCCTGGGTGGAGGCGACGGCTTCGCAGGTGATCGGCCGCGAGGTGTCCGCGGCGAGCTCCAGCAGCACCCTGATCGCGTAGTCCGCCCTGGCCGAGATGCGCATGCCCGCCATCATCCCCGGACCAGCAGCGGCCCGCGCGTCCCGGCGCGCAGCCACTCCAGGAACTGGACGATCTCGGCGGCCACGCTGCGGTGGGCGACGTCGTTGAGGACGTCGTGCCTGCCGCCCTCGACCAGCGCGAACCGGCCGGCCGGGAGCATCTCGGCGAACGCGCGCGCGGCCTTCGGGTCCGCGACCCGGTCCGCGCTGCCGTGCAGGACGAGCACCGGGGTGCGGGGGAGCACCGCCGGGATGTCCGCGGGCTCCGAGAGCAGGGCACCGCGCCTGAGCCGGTCGTCGGTGCCGAGCAGTTCGCGGTGCACCGGGCAGGCCGTCCGCGCGTCGAGCTCGCTTTCCCACGAGGAGTCGTCGACGTGCTCGGCCGACAGCGGCAGACCGGCCGCGACGACCGCGTGCACCGGCAGCTCGGCGGCGAGGGCGAGGGCGGCGAGGCCGCCGGTGTCACTGCCGAGCAGGGCCACCGGCACCGGGGTGCCGCGGAGCTCGCCCGCGGCGTCGTCCGGAGCGGCCACGGCGACGACCCGGTAGCCGTCGAAGGCCAGCCGGGTGCCCAGCCGGGCGTAGAGCCCGGGGTGCTCACCCCGGCCGGGCAGGAGCACGACCGTGCCGCGCACCGCCACGCCCTCCGGCGGGGCCCAGCGGGCGGCCGCGGCGGGAGCGCGGGTCATACGGCGGCCGCCGTGGCCGGCTGCCGCTCGCGGCGGGCCAGCTCGGAGCGCACGAGCGGCAGCAGGTGCCTGCCGTAGTCGATCGCGTCGTCGAGCGGGTCGTAGCCGCGGATCAGCAGCGTGGTGACGCCGATGTCGACGTAGTCCAGCAGGGCCCTGGCCACCGTCTCGGGGGTGCCGACCAGCGCGGTGGAGTTGCCGGCGGCTCCGGTGGCCGTGGCCAGGGGTGTCCACAGTGCACGGTCGTGGCGATCGGCCTTCGCCGCCGCGGCCAGCAGCCGGACGCTGCCGACGTTGGTGGGCGCGCCGCCGTCGCGCCACTCGCGAGCGGCCTTGGCCGCGCCGGACGCGGTGATCTTGTCGAGGATCCGCTCGGCCCGTTCCCAGGCCAGTTCCTCGGTCGGGCCCAGGATGGGCCGGAAGGACACGCTGATCCGCGGCGGGGTCAGCCGTCCGGCCGCCTTCGCCGCAGCGCGGACGGAGGCGATCTGCTCCGCGGTCTCCTTCAGCGGTTCGCCCCAGAGCGCGAACACGTCGGCGTGCTCGCCGCCGACCCGGTAGGCCGCCTCCGAGGAACCGCCGAAGTACAGCGGGATCCGCGGGTTCTGCAGCGGCCGCACCTGCGGGGTGTAGTCGTCGAGCCGGTAGTGCTTGCCGTGGTGGGAGAACGCGGACCCGGACGTCCAGGCGCGCTTGAGGATCTCCAGGTACTCGCCGGTGCGCTCGTAGCGCTCGTCCTTGGGCAGGTAGTCGCCGTCGCGGGCCTGCTCGACGTCGCTGCCGCCGGTGATGGTGTGCACGGCGACCCGGCCGCCGCTGAAGTGGTCGAGGGTGGCGAACGCGCGGGCGGCCAGCGTCGGCGCGACGAACCCGGGGCGGTGGGCCACGAGCAGGCCGAGGCGCTCGGTGTGCGCAGCCGCGTAGGCGGCGACCTGCTGGCCCTCCGGCCAGCCCGCGCCGTAGCCGATGAGCACGCGGTCGAACCCGCCGTCCTCGTGCGCCCTGGCGAACCGGCGGACGTAGGCGGGGTCGATGACCGGGCCTCTGGCGGGCCGGGTTTCGCTCGCGTCCTGGGTGCCGATCATGCCGACGAACTCGACGGGCATCTGCTTTTCCTTTCGCCGCAGCAAAACGCTTCTCCAGCGAACGACACGGGCGGCCGCACTGTCAATTGGGCATCTCCGGGTGTCCAATTGGTGGACGGCGCTGGCTCCGGCTGCACCGGGCGGCTTATCGTCGCACCCGCTCGCCGACTCCCCGGGAGGATCCGTGACCACGAGCGTCGCCACCGTGCCGCAGCCCGACCTGGCCGCGTTGCCGTCGATCGTCAGCGCGCTGTCCGCACGGGCCGGCGAGCACGACCGCGAAGCGACGTTCCCGCACGAGGGTGTCGAGCTGGTCCACGCCGCCGGCTTGCTGACCACGACCGTGCACCCGCGCTACGGCGGTCCGGGCGCCGGCGTCCTCGACACCGCCCGGCTGCTTTCCGAGCTGGGGCGCGGGGATCCGTCGGTGGCGCTGGTCACCGCGATGACGCTGTTCGTCCACGCCGGGCAGGGCGCCGAGCCGTCCTGGCCCGACGAGGTCTACCGGCGCGTGCTCGCCGAATCCGCCGAGCGGCCGGTGCTGATCAACGCGTTGCGCGTCGAACCGGAGCTCGGCTCGCCGACCCGCGGCGGCCTGCCCGCGACGACCGCCCGCCGGACGGCGGACGGCTGGCGCCTGTCCGGCCGCAAGATCTACTCGACCGGTTCGGTGGGCCTGCGGTGGATGGTCGTCTGGGCCCGCACCGACGAGCCGTCGCCGCGGGTGGGCGGGTTCCTGGTCCGGGCCGGCGCGCCGGGCATCGCGATCGAGCCGACCTGGGACCACCTCGGGCTGCGCGCCAGTGCGAGCCACGACGTCGTGTTCACCGACGTTCCGGCGGAGGCGCCGCCCGGACTGTCCACACCGGACACGCAGCGGGCGCCGGTGCTTGCTTTTCCGCTGGCGCTGCCGTCGATCTACCTCGGTGTCGCGCGCAACGCGCTCGACTGGCTGACCGGGTTCCTGCGGGACCGCGTCCCCAGCGGGCTCGGCAAGCCACTGGCCACCCTGCCGCGGTTCCAGAGCGGGGTCGGGGAGATCGCGGCGCGGATCACCGGAGCGGAGGAGATCCTGTTCGGGATCGCCCGCCGGGCCGACGAGGGCGACCCGGCCGCGGCGGCGCAGGCGGGGGTGGCGAAGGTGCTCGCGACCAGGCTGCTCATCGAGGCGGTGGAACAGGCCGTCGCGCTGGCCGGGAACCCGGGGCTGACGCGGGCCAACCCGCTGCAGCGGCACTACCGCGACGTGCTGTGCAGCCGGGTGCACACCCCGCAGGACGACGCCGTGCTGACCGGGCTGGGCCGGTCCATCCTCGGTTGAACTCGGCCCTCGGGAGAAATCCGTGTCCCTCGGCCGCGTCGGTGCCGGCTTCGCCCTCGGCGCGCTCGCCGGTGTCCTGCTCGGCATCGTCTCCGGGCTGTCCCGCTGGGGCGAAGCCCTGGTCGACCCGCCGGTGCAGATGCTGCGGACGCTGCCGTTCCTCGGCCTGATCCCGCTGTTCATCCTGTGGTTCGGCATCGGCGAAGAGACCAAGATCGTGCTGGTCGCGCTCGGCGTGGCGTTCCCGCTCTACCTCAACGTCCATTCGGGAATCCGCGGCGCCGACCCGGCGCTGGTCGAAGCGTCACGGGCGCTGGGGTTCAGCCGGGCGGAGCGGCTTTGGCACGTGGTCCCGCCCGGCGCGGCTCCCTGATCAACAACGCCCGCGAATTCCTCCGCACCGACGTCGTGGTCGTCGGACTGGTCCTGTACGCGCTGCTCGGCCTGGTCACCGACGCGCTGGTGCGGCTGCTCGAACGGAAGGTGCTGCGGTGGCGAACCCGGTAGCCGGGAGCTGAACGCGATCCCGGCCTGAACTCCGCGCGGAGCTCAGAATTCGGACAACGTTGACACTTAACGTACGCCTGCTTACTTTCGGTGCATGGCAACGGGATGGAGTCTCACACGACCGTGGACGACGGCGCCGGTGAGCCGGAGCTGGAGTCGCTGAGCGTGACTCCGCGACCGATCCGTCCCGAGGAGCTCCCATGCGCCCCGTCGCCGCACGCTCGGCCGACCTGAACCGCCTGCTCGCCCAGGGTCCGTTCCCCGACGCGCTGCGGGCGGCCATCGGGGAGAGCGGGTTGTCGCTGGACCGCATCCGCCACCGCCTCGCACGGCGCGGTCTCACGGTCAGCGTTCCGACGCTGAGCCTCTGGCAGTCCGGACGGCGGCGCCCGGAGCGCGCCGAGTCACTGCGGGTGCTCGCGGGGCTGGAACAACTGCTCGACCTGCCGTCCGGCTCGCTGGGCACGTTGCTGGGGCTGCCACGGCCGCGGCGGCACGGCCGGCTGGTCGTGCTCAGCCAGCACGACCGCGCGGAAATCGACGAGCGCGGCCGGCTCGCCGCCGTGCGCGTCCGGGTGGTGCTGCGTGCCGTCGAGGCCGGGGCGGAGCGCTGGCCGGTGCGGTGGGACCTGCCACCCGGCGTGACGCCGAAGATCGTCGCGGACCGCAACTGCCGCGTCGGCAGCGTCGGCCACGACCTCGACCGGAGCCTGCTGACCGCGGACCTCGTGCTGGACGCCGCACCCGCCCCCGGGGAGTCCGTCATCGTCGAATACGGGGCGACGTTCCCGGCCCGGTCGGCCGCGCACGAGTTCCTGCGCGTCTTCGACCACCCGGTCCGCGACTACCTGCTGGAGGCCCGCTTCGCCGAGCTGCCGGCGCGGTGCGTGCGGCTGCCCGGCGACGGCGCCGTCCGTGAGCTGTGGCCGGACTCCGGCGGGACCGTGCACGTCGCCGAAGCCGACGCCGCCGGCCGGGTCGGGATCCGGTGGGAACCGTGAAACGCAAGCGGGGCCCCGGCGCGATCGCCGGGGCCCCGCCCTCCTTTCCGGTGCGGCGTCAGGGGGCGATGTAGAGGGTCCGGTTCGGGGTGCCGCTGCCCGGGTTCTTGACCAGGTTCGGCGTCGCCGCCGCGATCAGCGCCTGGCTGACCTGCGCCGCGGTGGCGGTGGTGTGCGTGGCGAGGTAGATCGCCGCCGCGCCGGCGACGTGCGGCGAGGCGAACGACGTGCCGTTGCCGGTGTAACTGGCGGTGTCGTTGGTGTTCCAGGCCGAGGTGATGCCGACGCCGGGGGCGAACAGGTCGACACCGGCACCGTAGTTGGAGAAGGACGCGCGGGTGTCGGTCTTGTCCGCGGCGGCGACGGTGATGGCTTCGGCGACGCGGGCGGGCGAGGAGGTCGAGGCGTTGGCGTTGGAGTTGCCCGCGGCGACGGCCCAGGTGATGCCCGAGTTGACGGAGTTCCGGACCGCCGTGTCGAGGGCGGACGACACCCCGCCGCCCAGGCTGGCGTTGGCCACGGCGGGCTTCTTGGCGTTGGAGGTGATCCAGTTGACGCCGGCGATCACGCCGGAGATCGTGCCGCTGCCGTCGGAGCCGAGCACCCGCACCGGGTACAGCTGAGCGCCCTTCGCGACCCCGTACTGCGAACCGGCGATCGTCGCGGCCACGTGCGTGCCGTGCCCGTAGCCGTCGTCGGCGTTCGTGTCGTTGTCGACGAAGTCGTAACCCTGGTGCACGCGCCCGCCGAACGTCTGGTGCGTCGCGCGGATGCCGGTGTCGAGCACGTAGACGTTCACGTTCGACGCCGTGGTGGTGTAGGAGTACTGGTTGTTCAGCGGCAGGTTCCGCTGGTCGACCCGGTCCAGGCCCCACGACGGCGGGTTCTGCTGGACGGCTTCGGCGTGGACGGTCTTGTCCTGTTCGACGAAGGCCACCGCGTTGTCGGCGGCGAGGCGCTTGGCGTGTTTCTCGTCCAGGCGCACGGAGAACCCGGCGAGGTTCTGCGTGTAGACCCGCCCGACGGTCCCGCTGTACCGCCGGGCGAGGTCGCCGCTGTTCGTGTTCTTGGCGCTGTCCTTCAGCACGACGATGTAGCTGCCGTCGACGGTCCCGGCATCGGCGGTGCCGAGCACGACGCCTTCGGCGGCCTGGGCGGGGGTGACACCGGTGAAGACGACCGCCGCCGCCACGGCGACCGCGGCTCCGGTGAGTCTCGCTGCACGCATTTCCTGCTCCTCGGGGGAAGGGGACGTTCGCCACCGAAGTTAGGCCCGCGCGTGTTTTCTCGGCAGGAGCGGGTTTTTGCGTTTTTGCGCCGGTTTTGCGGCGCTGTGGCGGCGGGTTTCCGCCCTACGAAAGGAGGTTCCCGCGAGTTGGACAGCGGTTGACGACGTTCTGTCCTTGCTGTGCCGGGCTCACCGGGCCGTGGTGGCGTGCACCGCTTCGGCGACGCCCACCAGCGTGGCGATCGGGTCGTCGCCGAGGGGGAAGACGCCGATCTGGTCGGCGCCCGCGTCCCGGTGGGCGAGCAGCCGGTCTGCCACCGTCGCCGGCCCGGATGCGTCGGGCCGGCCACCGGCATTCGACGGCGTCCACCGCTTCGGCGACTGAGAGCGGGGCGCCGCCCTCGCCGTGGGCGAGCAGCCGTGTTGCCACGGTCGCCGTAGGCGTCGATTGGCGGTTGCTGCCGGGATGTGGACGGCCGGCCCACGTGACCGTCCTTGCTGTGCCGGGCTCACCGGGCGGTGGCGGCGTGCACCGCTTCGGCGACGCCCACCAGCGTGGCGATCGGGTCGTCGCCGAGGGGGAAGACGCCGATCTGGTCGGCGCCCGCGTCCCGGTGGGCGAGCAGCCGGTCTGCCACCGTTGCCGGTTCTCCGTGGGCGACGAGGTCGTCGATGAGCCGGTCGCTGCCCGCGTCCGCGAGGTCGTCGTCGGTGTAGCCGAGGCGCCGCAGGTTGTTGGCGTAGTTGGTGACGCCCAGCGCCAACCCCGGTGGGGCGGACCGGGCGATCGCGCGGGCGCGTCCGGCGTCCGGCTCGATGAGCGCGAAGTGCCCGGGCAGCAGCAGCCTTCCCGGCCCGAGGATCGCCCGCGCCCGCCGGGTGTGCTCGGTGGTGGTCATGCCGGGGATGGTGCCCGCCACGCGGTCGCGGGCCAGGCGCAGCATCCTCGGCCCGAGCGCGGCCACCACGGTCCGGCCGGACGGCACACCGGCACCGGCGAGCCGGTCCAGGTAGGACACCAGCGTGTCATACGGCGAAGCGTATTCGGCGTGGACTTCGCGGTGCCCGATGCCGACGCCGAGCAGGAACCGGCCGGGGTGGCGGGCTTCGATGCGGTGGTAGGAGGCGGCGACGGTGTCCGCGTCGGCGGTCCAGGCGTTCACGATGCTGGTGCCGAGCACCAGCCGGGTGGTCGCGTCGAGCAGCTTCTCCGCGAGGCCGAGGTCGGCGGGCGGCGAGGCATCCAGCCACAGGGTGCCGTAGCCGGCCCGCTCGACTTGCGCCGCGGCGGCCGGATTCACTTCGTGCTCGCGCAGGTGGGCGCCCAAGAGGCCGAGATCGATGGTCATGTGCCGACTCCAGCACGGCGGCGCGCCGCGAACCAGAGCCAGCGTGCACGCGCAGCGATAACCTGGAGGCATCGTCGCAGGGGAGGGCCGGTGGAACTACGGGCGTTGCGGTACTTCGTCACGGTCGCCGACGAGCTGCACTTCGGCCGCGCGGCCGACCGGCTGCACATCGCCCAGCCCGCGGTCAGCAGGCAGATCGCCCGGCTGGAGCGCGAGCTCGGGGTGCGGCTGTTCGACCGGTCGCCGCGGCGTGTCCGGCTCACCGCGGACGGCCTGCGGGTGCTGGACGCGGCGCGGGAGGCGCTGGCCGCCGCCGACCGGGTGCGGGTCGCGGCGAGCCCGCGGGCGGGGGTGATGCGCATCGGGACCGGCACCGGCCAGTTCACCGCCCGGCTGGAACGCGGGATCGACGCGTTGCGCGAACGGGCGCCGGGATTCGACGTCGTGCTCGTCGACCTGCCGCTGCCCGCCCGCCTGAACGCGCTGCGGCAGGGGGAGCTCGACCTGGTGCTGGCGCGCGGGGTGCGGGCGGCGCCGGGGGTGCGGGTGCTGCCGACGTGGACGGAGTCCCTGTTCGCGGTCGTGTCCACGCGGCACCCCGCGGCCGGCCGCGAGGGCATCCGCGTGGCCGAGCTGGCCGGCGGCCCGTTCCGGATCTCCCAGGAGCACGACGGGTCCGTGGTGACCGCGTTGCGCGAGGCGGGGGCGCCGGTGCCGCCGGGGCACCGCGCGGGCACGGTCGCGGACACGCTCGTCGAGGTCGGCTCCGATCCGCGCAGCTGGACCGTGCTGCCCGCCGATCAGGTCGCCGAGCTCCGCCCCGGCCGCGTGCGGGCGATCCCGCTCGAACCGGCGACGACGATCACCGGCAGCGTCGTCGTCCCGGACGACCTCCCGTCCCCGTGCGTCGCGGCGCACCGGGCGGCCTTCCGGTGACCGGCACCGCGGTCCGCCTGGCCGCCCCGACGAGGTCCACACCCCGGCGGGCTTCTCCGCGTGAATCGCTCGGCCGGCCGCCGACGCGTCCTGCACCTACCGGTGAATCGTCGGAGACGGCGCGGTACTCGGTGCATCGCCGCGGGCCTCAAGCCGTGAGAGGCGGCAGGTCCAGGTGCTCCCGCAACGTCGTCCCTTCGTACTCGGTGCGGTAGACGCCGCGGTCCTGCAGCTCGGGGACCAGCCGGTCGACGACGTCGTCGAGGGCGGCGGGGACCAGGTGCGGGCTGAGGTTGAACCCGTCCACCGCGCGCGTGCGGACGTAGTGCGCCCACTCGTCGGCGACCTGTCCCGGTGTCCCGACGAAGCCGCGCTGTCGCGGCTGGACCTCCAGCACCAGCTGGTGGATCGACAGCTTCTTCGCCTCGGCCAGCTCCCGCCACCGCCGGATCCGCTCGAGCTTGCCGGTCCGGTCCGCGATGGAGATCGTCCCGCGGGACGGGTCGAGCTCGCCCTCCACGGGCTCGATGTCCGGCAGCGGGCCGTGCGGGTCGTAGGCCGACAGGTCCTGGCCCCAGTACTGCTCGAGGAACGCCAGTGCCCGCTGCGGGGTGATCTGGCGCCGCCGGATGTCCTCCGCGCGCTCGGCCGCGTCGGCGGGGGTGTCGCCGAGGACGACGGTGGCGCCGGGCAGGATCCGGACGGCGTCCGCCGGGCGGCCGTGGCGGGCGAGACGGGCGCGCAGGTCTTCGGCGTAGGCGAGCGCCTTGTCGTAGGCGGTGTTGGCGGAGAAGACGACGTCGGCGTACTTCGCCGCCAGTTCGCGGCCGCCGGGGGAGTCGCCGGCCTGGAACAGCACCGGCCGTCCCTGCGGGCTGGGCGGCACGGTCGGGACCGCCCGCACGTTCACCAGGTCGGTGTGCCGGTCCACCAGCCCGGCACCGGACCACAGGGCCAGCGCGGCTTCGACGAACTGCTCCGCCCGATCGTAGCGGCGCTCGTGGGCCAGCCAGCCGCCGTGCCGGAAGTTCTCGCCGGTCCAGGCGTTGTCGGTGGTGACGATGTTCCAGCCGGCCCGTCCGCCGGACAGGAAGTCCAAAGAGGACAGCCGGCGGGCGAGGTCGGCCGGGAAGTTGTAGGTGGTGTTCTGAGTGGCGACCAGCCCGATCCGGGTGGTGGCGGCGGCGAGCGCGCTCAGCTGGGTGATCGCGTCCGGGCGGCCGGCGACGTCGAGGGCGTGGACGCGGCCGCGGTTCTCCCGCACCCGCAGGCCCTCGCCGAGGAAGAACGCGTCGAACAGCCCGCGCTCGAGGGTTCGCGCCACCGACACGTACGTCTCGATCGCCGTGTGGTCGGCGTTCGACGGGTCGTCCCACAGGAATTGCGGGCCGACGCCGGTGTAGAACACGCCGAGGTGCAGCCGCGCGCTCATGCGAACACGCTTTCCGCGCGCGGCAGGCCCAGCGACGCACGGAGCGTGGCGCCGGGGCGCGGCGGGACGAGCAGGCCTTCGCTGCGCAGCGAAGGCAGTACTTCGCCGGCCAGCGCCGTCAGGTCGGCGGCCTGGCCGGCGAGGTGCAGGCGGACGCCGTCGACGCTCGTCGCGAGCCAGCCCAGCAGTTCGGTCAGGCCGAGCGGGGACCCGGTGTAGTGCAAGCGGTCCGGGTTCGTCCGGCGTCCGGCGTCGCCGAGCCGGACCTCGACCTCGGCGAAGACGAGGCGGGCGCCGGTTTCCCGCGCCCGCGCGGCGCGGGCGCGGACGTCGTCGAGGCCGGTGCCGCCCACGAGCACGATGTCCGGGCGGGCGGCTTCGGCGAGAGTGTCGGGGGCGAGCACCACCGGCCTGCCCTGCGGGGGCCGCGGCGTGATCAGCGGTCCCTTGACCGAAAACCGCGTCCCCGTGAAGTCGACGTGGTGGACCTTGTCCGGGTCCAGGTACCGGCCGGTGGCGACGTCCTTGATCACGGCGTCGTCGTCCCAGGAGTCCCACAGCCGGCGCACGGCTTCGACGCTTTCCGCGACCTCGTGGTGCAGGGCGTCCGGGTCGAGCCGGGAGCCGCCGACGGTGGCCAGTGCCGCGGCCGAGCCGTCGGCGGCGACCACCCAGGCCGCCCGTCCGCGCGAGGCGTGGTCGAGGCTCGCCAGCTGCGCGGCCAGGTGGAACGGCTCGGCCGTGGTGACGTTCGCGGTCACGGCGAGCCCGAGGCGGTCGGTCAGGGTCGTGACGTAGGCCGCGCGGGTGCCCGCGTCGAGCCGCAGCCCGCCGCGCGGCGGCAGGGGCGAGTCGTCGAAGGTGGCGAAGGTGAACCCGGCGCGCTCGGCCGTGGTGACGGCGCCGGCCAAGGCGCCGGGGGACAACCGGCCGGGTTCGGCGCCGTCCAGCTCCACGGCGACGTGCAGGCTGCGAGAAGTCATGCCTCCACAGCTATCCGGTGCGCGGCCGCGGCGCACGCACGTTCAGGATGTGGACGGCGGAGCCGGGTACCTCGTCCAGGATCTGGAACCCGCGGCCGGCTCGTTGACCGGGCTCGGCGTGCTTCTTAAAGTTCGACGTGTCAGCCGGAAGGCGTCCGCGCTTTTCCTCCCTTTCCCCTTTTCCGGAACAGGTATCCTCATGCCCGAATCCGTCTGGGTCGCCCAGTCTGATCCGCGGGTCCGGCCCATGCTCGCCGACCTCGCCCGCGAGTATTCGGCGCGCTACCACCGCGTGCTCAGCGATGTCCACTTCGAACTCCGCGAATACCCGCCGGAGCGGTTCGCGCCACCGCACGGTGGCTTGCTGCTGCTTCTCGCGGACGGCGTCGCGGTCGCGGGTGGCGCCTTCCAGCGCTACGACGGGGAAACCGCGGAGCTCAAGCGCATCTGGACGCACCGCGCGCACCGCGGCCGTGGTCTCGGCCGCCGGGTCGTCGCCGAGCTGGAAGCCGAAGCCGCCGGCCGCGGGTACGCGCGGATCTTCCTGACCACCGGCCCGAACCAGCCCGAGGCGCGCGGGCTGTACCTGGCCACCGGGTACACCCCGCACTTCGACGTCCACGCCGTGCCCCGCACGTCGCTGCCCTTTTCGAAAGCGCTCACCGCCGTGGTGGGGGCGAGATGACCAGCGATCTCGGCACGCGGCCCGCTCCCGCCGCGCCACCGGAAGAAGCGCTGAAGATCGTTCCCGCCCGCCATCCGCTGACCTGGGTGGCCGCCGTCGTCGTCGCGGTCCTGGTCGCGATGGCCGGGCACGCCCTGGTGACGAACACCGCGTTCGACTGGCCGACGTTCGCGAAGTTCGTCTTCCAGAAATCGATCTTGGAAGCGGTCGCGCTGACCCTCGAACTG
Source organism: Amycolatopsis sp. Hca4 (assembly GCF_013364075.1). Taxonomy (GTDB): domain Bacteria; phylum Actinomycetota; class Actinomycetes; order Mycobacteriales; family Pseudonocardiaceae; genus Amycolatopsis. Next base: position 1,617,151 of record NZ_CP054925.1, on the reverse strand, counting down.
ACGTTGTTCGGGGTCGTGGCCGGATTCCTGCTCGGGACCGTGCTGGCGTTGCTGCGGATTTCCCGGAACCCGCTGCTGCGGGCGGTCAGCTGGACCTACACGTGGATCTTCCGGTCGGTGCCGCTGATTCTCCAGCTGCTGTTCTGGTACAACCTCGCCATCCTCTACAACGAGATCTCCTTCGGCATCCCGTTCGGGCCCTCCTTCGTCTCGGTGGGGACGATGAGCCTGATCCGCCGTTCCTGGCCGCCGGTCTGGGGCTCGCGCTGCACCAGGGCGCCTACGCCGCGGAGATCGTGCGCGCGGGTTTCCTTTCGGTGGACGCGGGACAGCGCGAAGCGGCCGCGGCGCTGGGCATCCCGACCGGGCGGCAGTTCCGCCGGATCGTGCTGCCGCAGGCGCTGCGCACCATCGTGCCCACCGCGGCCAACGAGATCGTCGGGCTGCTGAAGGCGACGTCCCAGGTGTACGTCATGGCGCTGCCGGAGCTGTTCTACCAGGTGCAGGTGATCTACACGCGCAGCGGCCGGGTGATCCCGCTGCTGCTGGTGGCCACCGCCTGGTACCTCGCCCTGACCAGCGTGCTGTCGGTCGTGCAGTACTACGTCGAACGCCGGCTGGGGCGCGGGCATGACCGCCGAGTACACAGTGGACGTCCGCGGGGTCCACAAGAGCTTCGGGGCGTTGACCGTCCTCGACGGCGTGGACCTCCAGGTCCGCCAAGGGGAAGTCACCGTCCTGCTGGGACCGTCGGGTTCCGGGAAGTCGACGCTGCTGCGGCTGATCAACCACCTCGAACGCGCCGACCGCGGCTTCATCAGCGTCGACGGCGAGCTGATGGGCTACCGCCGGTCCGGGAACCGGCTGCACGAGCTCAAGGAACGCGAGATCCTCAAGCAGCGCACGAAGATCGGGTTCGTCTTCCAGAACTTCAACCTGTTCGGGCACCTGACCGTGCTGGAGAACGTCGTCGAGGCACCGATCTCCGCGCAACGCCGTCCGCGCGCGGAAGCCGAGGCCAAGGCCCGCGAGCTGCTGGACCGGGTCGGGCTCGCCGACAAGGCCGACCAGTACCCGCGGCGGCTGTCCGGCGGCCAGCAGCAGCGGGTCGCGATCGCCAGGGCGCTGGCCCTCGAACCCGGCGTCCTGCTCTTCGACGAACCGACCTCGGCGCTCGATCCCGAGCTGGTCGGGGAGGTCCTCGCGGTCATCCGCGACCTGGCGCGGACCGGGACGACGATGATCGTCGTCACCCACGAACTCGGCTTCGCCCGCGAAGTCGCCGACACGGTCGTCTTCCTCGACGAAGGCCGCGTGGTCGAACAGGGCCCGCCCACCGAGGTCCTCGGCAACCCCCGTCACGCCCGCACCCGGGCCTTCGTCGACAAAGTCCTTTGAGGAGAACCATGAAACTGAGAACCCTATTGCTCGCTTCGGTGTTCGTGCTCGCCGCGTGCGGCAGCCCGGAAGCGGCCACCGCCCCGGCGGCCCAGCCCGGCGGCGTCAACATCACCGCGAACCAGAACCGCGTCCGGGCGCAGAAGGTCGACCCGATCGCCGCGCTCGTCCCCGCCGGCATCCGCGACCGCGGCACCCTGGTCGTCGGGACCACCGGCAACGGCACCCCGCCGCTGTCCTTCCGCGCCGACGACGACAAGACCGTCATCGGCGTGGAGCCCGACCTCGCACAGCTGGTCGCCGACGTCCTCGGCCTCAAGCTCGACCTGCAGGCCTCCTCGTGGGAAAACCTGTTCCTGTCGGTGGAGAACCGGCAGTTCGACGCCGGGTTCTCGAACATCACGGTGACCGAGGAGCGCAAGGACAAGTACGACTTCGCGACCTACCGCAAGGACACCATCGCGTTCGAGGTGAAGAACGAGAAGACCCTCGCGGTGCAGGGGCCGAAGGACATCGCCGGGCTCACCGTCGGCGTCAGCGCCGGCACCAACCAGGAGCAGATCCTGCTGCGCTGGGACCAGCAGAACAAGGCGGCCGGGCTGGCACCGGCGAAGTTCCAGTACTACCAGACGACCTCGGACTACTACCTCGCGCTGCAGTCCGGCCGCATCGAAGCCTACGCCGGCCCGAACCCGACCTCGGCCTACCACGTCGCCGTGGACGGCAAGACCAAGATCGTCGGCACGGTCTCCGGCGGCGGCACCATCCCGGCCGACATCGCCGCGATGACCAAAAAGGACAACGGCCTGGTCAAAGCCCTGCAGCAGGCGCTGGACACGGTGATCAAGAACGGCCAGTACGCCGAGGTGCTCAAGCGCTGGAACCTCACCTCCGAGGCGCTGCCCGCGTCCGAGATCAACCCGCAGGGCCTGCCCCGGAAGTGAACCGGCCGTAAGAGTTCCCTAATGCCCGATCCGGCGGAACCCGGCACCGGCCGCCGCTACGCTCGGCCGGTGCCGGATTCACGATGGTTCCGAGCCGCGCTGTTCGCGGTGCCGGGTCTGCTGCTGGCCGGGTTCGGCGCGGCCCACCCGGCGGTGCTGGACGCGGGCACGGCCGGGTGGTGGACCGTGCTGCACATCATCCTGCTGCCGGTGTTCCCGTTGCCGGCCGCGGCGCTCTGGCTCCTGCTGGCGCCGGCGTCGCCGTGGCTGCGCCGGCCCGGCCGGGTGGCGGCGTACGGTTTCGCGACTTTCTACGGCGGGCTCGACGCGGTCGCCGGGATCGCCGCCGGCACGGTGACCGGCTTCCAGCACGGTGTCACGCCGGTGGTCGGCTCCCTGTTCGAGGTCGGCGACCTCCTCGGGCACGTCGGTGCCGGGTGCTTCCTGGCCGCGTCCGCGCTGGTCTCCGCCGCCTCGATCGCGCGAGCCGGCCGGCGGGCCGTGCCCGGCGGGGTCGTCCTGCTCGCCGCGAGTGTGTCCTTTCTCGACAGTCACATCTTCTGGCCGCGCGGTGTGGTGACCATGATCGGCGTGGCCGTCGGGACGGCGCTGCTGGCCGCCGCGTCCGGCCACCGGGTTCACCGGCGGCCGGACGCGACCGGCGTCACGGCTTGAGGACGACCTTCTCGCAGTTGTCCTTCTTGTTCTTGAACAGGTCGAAACCGCGCTCGGCCTCCTCCAGCGGCAGGGTGTGGGTGATGATCCGGGTCGGGTCCAGCTCGCCGCTTTCGATGCGCCGCAGCAGCGGTTCCATGTAGCGCTGCACGTGGCACTGCCCGGTCCGCAGGGTCAGCGACCGGTTCATCCACGCACCGGCCGGGAACTTGTCGAGCAGGCCGCCGTAGACGCCGATCACCGAGACCACGCCGCCGCTGCGGCAGGAGAGGATCGCCTGGCGCAGCGCGTGCGGGCGTTCGGTCTCCGACCGCACCGCCTGCTTGACCCGGTCGTAGGCGGCGACGTGCGCGCTGCCGTGGGTGGCTTCCATCCCGACCGCGTCGATGCACTTGTCGGGACCGCGGCCACCGGTCAGCTCCAGCAGCCGGGACCGGACGTCGACCTCCTCGAAGTTCACCGGGATGTGGCCGGCCTGCTCCGCCAGCCGCAGCCGGTAGGGCTCCTTGTCGATGGCGATCACCTTCGCCGCACCCAGGACCCGGGCGCTGTCCATGGCGAACTGGCCGACCGGACCGGCACCCCACACCGCGACAACGTCGCTGGAGCGGATGTCGCACATGTCGGCGCCCATGAAGCCGGTGGGCAGGATGTCCGACAGGAACAGCACCTGTTCGTCGGTCAGGTCCGACTCGATCTTGATCGGGCCGACGTCGGCGAACGGCACGCGCGCGTACTGCGCCTGGCCGCCCGCGAACCCGCCGGTGAGGTGGGAGTAGCCGAAGATCCCGGCGACTGGGTGACCGAACATCTTTTCGGCGATCCCCGCGTTGGGATTGGTGTTCTCGCAACAGGAATACAGTTCCGCGGCGCAGGCGGCGCACGCGCCGCAGGCGATCGGGAACGGCACGACGACCCGGTCGCCGACGCGCAACCGGCTCGCGTCGACGCCGGACCCGACTTCGACGACTTCTCCCATGAACTCGTGGCCCATGACGTCGCCGTCCTGCATGGTCGGGATGTACCCGTCGACCAGGTGCAGGTCCGAGCCGCAGATGGCGGTGGAGGTGATCCGCACGATCGCGTCGCGGTGGTTGAGGATCTTGGGGTCCGGGACCTCGCGGACCTCGACCTTGTTGCGGCCCGCCCAGGTGTTGGCCCTCATGCGTCCGGTCCCTTCTCGAGTTCGGCGTCCGACAGCGGCTGGGCCGGGCGCTGGGGGAATTCCTTGCGGGCCCGTTTGCCCCACGGGGCGCCGTCGGACCGGACGACTTCGCCGGTTTCCAGGACCTGCTTGAGCCGGCGCAGGTCGTCGTCGAGCTGCTGGTGCGGTTCCTCGCCGTAGAACTTGGCGACGGCCTTGCCCAGCGCGCCGCCGGGCAGCTCGTAAGCCAGGACGACGTTCACCTCGGTGCTTTCGCCGTCGGGGGCGGGGGTGAACCAGACGGTGCCGGCGTTGGGGACGGTCGCTTTCCCGGTCGAGCGCCACGCGATCCGCTCGCCGGGGGTCTCTTCGGTGATTTCCGCGTCCCATTCGACGTCCTGGCCGAAGGGGGCGGCGGCGGTCCAGTGGCTCGTCCGGTCGCCGGTGGTGCGGACCTGCTCGAGGTGCGCCATGAAGGTGGGAAGGTTCTCCAGGTCGCGCCAGAAGGCGAAGACGTCCGGCGGTGGTTTGCGGATGGTGGTCGCTGCGGTCAGTTCCACGGAATCTCCTTTGCGTGTGCCCCGCGCGGCCCGCGCGGGACTGGTGTGTTCTGCGCGGGTGGCCTGCACGGCGGTCAGCAGGTCCAGCGCGGTGATGCCGGCGATGGCGCCGGTGACCCCGGCGAGCCGCCGCCGTCGGTCACCGCCACGGTGGGTGAGGGCCACGCCGAGCGCGGTCAGGTCCATCGCGTCGCCCGCGACCCGGGTCCAGGCCCAGACGCCCTTCCGCCTGCTCGCCAGCAGCCCGGCCGCGTGGACCAGCTCCCGCAGGCCGACGGCCGGCACCACCACGCGCGACTTCGCCGAGTCGTCCACGCCGCTGAGCCGGCGCACGGTGTGCGGGGCCGCCAGCTGTGCGACGCCAAGGCCCAGGCTCAACCAGCCCAGCCGCCGTCCCCGCCGCTGCACTTTCTCTTGCGCTCTTCGTTCCGTTGTCGGGCTCATCTTGCGGCGGCTACCCCTGCGCGATCCGGCTAACCGGCCGACTCGTTCGAACGACCGCGGCCGTTCGCGGTTTATCGGTTTCCCCCGAGGAAATCCGCCGCCCGAGGGGACACCCACGCGAGGAGGCTGTTGTGAAGGCAGTGGTGTACGACGGGCCGCGGCAGGTCAGCGTCAAGGACGTACCGGACGCGAAGATCGAACGGCCGACCGACGTCCTGGTGCGGATCACGTCGGCGAACATCTGCGGCTCGGACCTGCACATGTACGAGGGCCGCACCGATTTCGAGACCGGACGCTGGTTCGGGCACGAAAACCTGGGACAAGTCGTCGAGGTCGGGTCCGGGGTCGACAAGGTCCAGGTGGGCGACTGGGTCGTCATGCCGTTCAACATCGCCTGCGGGCACTGCAAGAACTGTGAGCGGCAGCTGACGAACTACTGCCTGACCGCCCAGCCCGAGCCGAAGATGGCCGGTGCCGCGTACGGCTTCGCCGACATGGGCCCGTACGCCGGTGGGCAGGCCGAGCTGCTGCGCGTGCCGTGGGGCGACTTCAACTGCCTGCGGCTGGGCGAGGACGCCGAGCAGCGCCAGACCGACTACGTGATGCTCGCCGACATCTTCCCGACCGGCTACCACGCCACCGAGATGGCCGGCGTGCGCCCCGGCGACCAGACGGTCATCTACGGCGCGGGCCCGGTCGGGCTGATGGCCGCGCTCTCTGCGACCATCCGCGGAGCGGGCAAGGTGATGGTCGTCGACCGGCACGCCGACCGGCTGCGGCTGGCGGAGTCGATCGGCGCGATCGCCATCGACGACTCGAAGGTCGACCCGGTGCAGGCCGTGCTCGACGAGACGATGGGGCTGGGCGCGGACAACGGCTGCGAGTGCGTCGGCTACCAGGCGCACGAGCCCGACGGCCGGGAGCGGGCCAACCTGACGATGAACCGGCTGGTCGCCTCGGTCCGGTTCACCGGGACGATCGGCAACGTCGGCGTCTTCGTGCCCCAGGACCCCGGGGCCGAGGACGAGCTGGCCAAGCAGGGCAAGCTCGCCTTCGACTACGGCATGTTCTGGTTCAAGGGCCAGCACATCGGCACCGGCCAGGCCCCGGTCAAGAAGTACAACCGGCAGCTGCGCGACCTGATCGCCGGCGGCAAGGCCGAACCGTCGTTCATCGTCAGCCACGAGCTGCCGCTCGAGCGCGCGCCGGAGGCCTACGAGCACTTCGACAAGCGGGAAAACGGCTGGACGAAGGTCGTCCTGCACCCGGCGATGGCGGGTGCCTGACATGTCAGGAGAGCTGAACGGACGCCGGGTCGCCATCCTCGCGGCCGACGGGGTGGAACGGGTCGAGCTGGAACAGCCACGGCAGGCGCTGGACGACGCCGGCGCCAGCACCACCGTGGTCTCCATCGCCGAGGGCGAGATCCAGGCGCGCGACCACGACCTGGAGGACGCCGGCACTTTCAAGGTGGATCAGCTGGTCGGCGACGTCTCGGTCGACGACTACGAGGCACTGCTCCTGCCGGGTGGGACGGTGAACCCGGACAAGCTGCGGATGGAACCCGCCGCGGTGCAGTTCGTCCGGGACTTCGTCCGCTCGGGCAAGCCGGTGGCCTCGATCTGCCACGGCCCGTGGAACTTCGTCGAGGCCGACGTCGCACGCGGGCGCCGGCTGACCTCGTGGCCGAGCGTGCGCACGGACCTGCGCAACGCCGGGGCCGAGGTGGTGGACGAGCCGGTCGTCACCGACGGCAACATCACGACCAGCCGATCGCCGGACGACCTGCCGGTGTTCTGCGAGCGGATCGTGCAGGAGTTCGCGAAGACGGGGTAGTTGCCGGCCAGCCCTTCTATCGTCGATGAACGATAGAAGGGCTGACCGTGCTGGACCGTCACGCCCGATCGCGACGCCGCCGCGGACCTGGCGGTCGAGGTCGTGGCCATGACGGCCGACCACGCGGACCAGGTGCTGGCGATCTACCAGGCCGGGCTGGACACCGGGCAGGCCGGCTTCGAAATCACGGCTCCCGCCTGGGACGCCGGCCACCTTGCGGAGCACCGGCTGGTCGCGCTCGACCCGGCCGGGCGGGCCATCGGCTGGGCCGCGGTCTCGGCCGTGTCCTCGCGGTGCGTGTACGCCGGGGTCGTCGAGCACAGCGTCTACGTCGACCCGGAAGCCCAGGGGCGCGGAGCCGGTGCGCCCTCGATTACGCACCGGCTCCGGGGCTTCAGCGGCAGCAGCCCTCCGGCGCTGCCCTGTCGGTGCTGTACGTCTTCGAGTCGGCCTTGACCGTGTAGACCTCCCACGGCTCCTTGCCCGGTCCGTGGACCCACACCTTGTCCTGCACCGCGTAGCAGCACGTGGTGTCGTCCTCGGTCAGCGTCTCGAGGCCTTCGCCGGTCAGCCGCCGGGTCGCCGCGCCGACCTGGTCGGTCGACTCGACTTCGACGCCGAGGTGGTCCATCACCGTCTCCTGGCCCGGCTCGCCCTCCAGGAGCACCAGCTTCAGCGCGGGCTCCTCGATCGCGAAGTTCGCGTAGCCCGGCCGGAGCTTCGCCGGCCCGGTGCCGAACAGCTTCGAGTAGAAGTCGATCGATCCGGCCAGGTCCCCGACCCGCAGGGCCAGCTGTACCCGTGACATCGCCGCCTCCTTGGATAGATGTGTGTCTAAGCAGCATTGCCCGTTGTATAGAAGCCTGTCAAGATAGAGACATGTCGAAGCAACTGCCGCTCGTCACGGCGGACACCTGCTGCGCGCCGCTGGCTCGGGAGCCGCTGACGCAGGGTCAGGCGGTGGAGCTCGCGCACCTGTTCAAGGCGATGGCCGACCCCGTCCGGCTGCGGTTGCTTTCCCTGATCGCGTCCCACGACGGTGGGGAAGCGTGCGTGTGCGACCTGACCGAGGTCTTCGACCTGACCGGCCCGACCATCTCCCACCACCTCAAGGTGCTGCGCGAATCCGGCCTGATCACCGGCGACCGCCGCGGCACCTGGGTCTACTACCGCGTGCACCCCGAGGTGCTCGCTCGGCTGTCGGCCGTGCTCACGACCACCGGCTGAGGGAGAACGCCCGTGACCGGCAAGCCTGAAGTCCTCTTCGTCTGCGTGCACAACGCGGGCCGCTCCCAGATGGCCGCCGCGCTGCTCGCCCACCACGCCGGTGGCGCGGTCGACGTCCGCTCGGCCGGCTCCGCGCCCGCCGACGGCATCAACCCCGCCGTGCGGGAGGCGATGGCCGAGATCGGGCTCGACCTCTCCCGCGAGGTCCCGAAGAAGCTGACCACCGCCGCGGTCGAGGCGGCCGACGTCGTGATCACCATGGGCTGCGGCGACGCCTGCCCGATCTTTCCCGGCAAGCGGTACCTGGACTGGCAGCTGGACGACCCGGCGGGCAAGGGCGTCGAGGACGTCCGGCCGATCCGGGACGAGATCGACCGCCTGGTGCGGGAGTTGCTCGCCGGACTCCACGGCTGATGATCGCCGGCATTTCCGCCTGATCTCTTTTCCCACCACCGTTTTCGCAGGCTGCGGCGCGACGCCGCAAAGGTTGCCGCGAGCGCGTCGCGTGCTGATGTTTCGCGCCTGGATGAAACGTCTTCGGTCCGGTTGACGCTGGTCAGCTGCCGCTGGCACGGTCGGCCGGGCAAGAGTTGATCACCCGGCTGGGGGATAGCAGGGGTGACGCACTGAAGGCGCGCCGGCCGCACCACATTTCCTGACTCCTCGCCGCGGTGTATTCCCCGCCGCTGCGGGAGAATCGAGAGAAAGCGAACGCCTTGAATTCGAGAACCAGAGTTCTTGCTGTCTTCACCTTCGTGTTGTCGGTGCTGCTGGCCGGGGCCACGCAGGCGCCGGCGGCCACGGACCAGACCGTGGAGGTGGCCGCGCCGGCCGGGAGCGGGCTTCCGGTCTATGTCGCGGTCATCAGGCCGGTTTCCGCGGAGCGGCTGGGGAACAGCTGGCACGAGGGGTGCCCGGTCGGGCCGGACCAGCTGCGGCTGGTCAACCTGAGCTTCCTGGGCTTCGACGGTGCCGTGCACCGGGGCGAGCTGGTCGTCCACGCCGACCGGGCGCTCGAGGTGGCCCGGGTCTTCGGCGACCTCTACTTCGGGCGGTTCCCCATCGAGCGGATGGACACCGTCGAGAAGTACGACTCCGACGACGACGCGTCCATGGCGGCCAACAACACCTCCGCGTTCAACTGCCGGGCGATCACCGGGGGCACCGCCTGGTCCAACCACTCCTACGGGCGGGCCATCGACATCAACACCGTGCAGAACCCGTACGTCTCCGGCAGCGGCGCGGTCTACCCGCCCAACGGCGCGCCCTTCGTCGACCGGACGCAGACCCTGCCCGGCATGATCCACGCGGGGACGTCACCGAGCGGGCGTTCACCAGCCGCGGCTGGACCTGGGGCGGCTCCTGGGACACCCCGATCGACTACCAGCACTTCGAGAAGCCCTGACCCGAGCGCTGCGGCCCGATCGGGAATCCCGATCGGGCCGTGCCGCCCGCTCAGCGCACGGCTTGCGTCACCAGCGCCGCGATCCTCTTCTCCACGTCGGGTGTCACGTCGGTCAGCGCGAAGCCCGCCGGCCACATCGGACCGTCGTCGAGGGCGGCTTGGTCGCTGAAGCCCAGGGTGGCGTAGCGCGCCTTGAACTTCTCCGCGCTCTGGAAGAAGCAGACGATCTTGCCGTCGAGTGCGTAGGACGGCATGCCGTACCACAGCTTCGGCTCCAGAGCCGGGGCGTGGGTGGTGACGACGGCGTGGACGCGCTCGGCCAGCACCCGGTCCGCCGGGGCCATCTCGGCGATCTTGGCGAGGACGTCCTGCGCCGCCTGGGCCGCCTTGTCCGCCCGGGACGCGCGGCGCGCCGCGGTCTTGACCTCCTGCGCGTGCTCCTTCATCGCGGCGCGCTCTTCGGCGGTGAATGCGCTCATGGAACTTCCTCCCAGACGTCTATCGACACGGTTCGTGCCGTTGGTGCGTCAGCATGGTCGGCGAGCCGGCGGCCTGTCAATGGCACGGGGTGTGCCGATAAGCTCGGGGAATGGCCGAGGAACCGCGGCGGCGTGGCGCCGTCCGCACCGAGGAACTGCTCCGGGTGACCCTCGAACTCGCGGCAGACGAGGGGTACGCCGGGCTGAGCATCGAGGCCGTCGCGCGCCGGGCGGGCGTCGGGAAGCACACGATCTACCGGCGCTGGCCGTCGATGGCGGCGCTGCTGCTGGACGCGCTCAGCCGCGTCTGGACCACCGACCTCGACTACCACGACACCGGGGACGTCCGCGCCGACCTGCGCGAGCAGTTCCTGCGGTCGGCCCCCGCTCTCGCCGCGCCGCCGATCGGGCCCGTCTACCGCGCGCTGATCGCGGAAGCCCAGGCCGACGAAACCCTGCGGGCCACCCTCCACGACCGGTTCCTCCGCACCGTCGAGGAACGCACGCTCGCCCGGATCGTCCGGGCCCAGCGGGCCGGGCAGCTCGTGGCCGGCGCCGACCTGGCGTTCCCCGCCGAAGTCCTCTGCGGCACGTTGTACTACCGCTCTCTGCTGTCGACGCGGCTCGTCGACGAGCAGGCCGTCGACGCGTTGCTGGACATGTTCATGGCCGCGTACGGGCGGTCGTCCGGAGCCTGAACCGCGGCCTCGGCCGAAAGTACGAGACGAGCTCGCTCCAGCGGGTGCGCCCGCGCAGCGAGTCCTAACTTCCCCGGTATGACTACCGAAACAGTGCGGGACAACCCGCCCAGCACGATCATCGCCGCCTTCTTCGGCTTCCTGGTGTCCACGGTCTCGGCGATCGCCGGCGGGCTGCTCATCCTGAGCGCGCGCGACGAAATCGCGGCGACCCTGCGCCGGACGAACCCCACGCTGACGCCGGAGCGGCTCGATCGGCTCACCGTGCTCGCCCAGGTCGTCCCGGCCGCCATCGCCGTGGTCATCGCGCTGGTCTACCTCTGGCTGTCGTTCAGGCTCAAGGCCGGCCGCAACTGGGCCCGCGTCACGCTGACCGTCTTCACCCTGCTGCAGGCCGGTTCGCTGCTCGCCACCGACCCTTCGTGGGCGGGCTACCTGAGCTGCGGGGTGGCCGTCGTCGCGACTGTGCTCAGCTACCTGCCGCCGTCCAACCGGTACTTCGCCCGGGTCCGGCGCGCGGGCTGATCCGGGACGCGGGATCATGACGGCCATGCGCAGAGCGGGGGTGCGGCGCGGCATGCTCGGCGCCGAGCTCGCGGTGCTGGCCGCGGCGATCGTCGCCGACGTGGTGCTGGTGCTGGAGGTGCCCGGCGGGGGTGGTGGCTGGGCCGCGCCGCTGACCGGGGTGCTGGCTTCCACCGGGACGGCGATCCCGGTGCTGGCCGTGCTGCGGCGGCGCTTCCCCCGCCACGTCGGCGTGCTGGGAAGCGTCGTCGCCGCGCTGTCGGCGATCAGCACGGTCGTCGCGGTCACCGCGCACCCGCAGCGCCAGCCGCCGTTCGCCGAGATCGTGGCCGCCGGGCTGCTCACGGCCGCGGCCGGCCGCAAGCTCGAGCCGAAGCACGCGGCCGCGCTGGCGCCGGTCCTCGGCGCGGTGATGATCGCCGCGCCGCTGCTGCGCTACGGCGGCGGCGAACCGGAGACGCTGCTGGCCGTGGCCGCCGCGGCGTATTGGGGTGCCTGCCTCGGGGTCGGGCTGATCCTGCGTGCGGCGGACGCCAGGCAGCGCGACGCGCTGGACCGGGTCCGCAGCCAGGAACGCCTGCAGCTGGCCAGGGAACTGCACGACCTGGTGTCCCACCACGTCAGCGGGATCGTGGTCCGCGTGCAGGCCGCGCGGGCGATCGCCGAAGCGAACGCGGACGTGGGCGGGCACGCGGCGGTCTACCGCGAGATCGAGGAAGCCGGCGGTGCGGCACTGGCCGCCGCGCGCCGGCTGGTCGGGATGCTGCGGGAGACCCGGGACGTGCCTCCGCTGTCCGGTGCCGTGCTCGGCGACTCGGTGCGCGCGGCCGCCGGGCCCGCCGCCCGGGTGGCCGTCGCCGAGGAACTGGACCAGCTGCCGGTGCCGTCCCAGGTGGCCACCACCGTCCACCGCGTCGTGACCGAAGCGCTGACCAACGCCCGGCGGCACGCCCCGGACGCGACCGAGGTGGTCGTCTCCGTCCGCGTCGAGGCCGACGACCTGGTCCTCGAGGTGAGCAACGACGGCGTTGCCGCGAACTCCCGTGCCACGCCGGGCGGGTTCGGGATCATCGGCATGACCGAGCGGCTGGAGATGCTCGGCGGCAGCCTGACCGCGGGGCCGGGACCGGGGGCGCGCTGGACGGTCGTGGCGCGGCTCCCGCTCGGCGGCGAGGACGCGCCCTTCGACGCCTTGCCGAGGGGGCTCTGATGACCATCCGGGTGCTCGTCGCCGACGACCAGGTGCTGGTGCGCACCGGGTTCCGGCTGGTGCTGGACGCCGCGCCGGACATCGAAGTGATCGCCGAAGCCGCCGACGGCGAGGCCGCGGTCCGGCTGGCGCGGCAGCTGCGGCCGGACGTCACGCTGATGGACATCAGAATGCCCAAAGTGGACGGTCTGCGGGCCACCGAGCTGCTGGCCGGGCCGGGCGTCGCCCACCCGCTGCGCGTGGTGGTGGTGACGACCTACGACGCGGACGAGAACGTCTACGCCGCCCTGCTCGGTGGCGCCAGCGGGTTCCTGCTCAAGGACGCCGGTCCGCAGCTGCTGGTCGACGCGGTCCGCGCGGCGGCCGGTGGGGAGGCGATGGTTTCGCCGTCGGTGACCGTGCGCCTGCTCGCCCGGTTCACCGAAAAGGCGCGGCGGCGCGCGCAGGGCACACCGGGCCTGCTGACCGAGCGCGAGTCCGATGTGGTGCTCGCGGTCGCCCGCGGCCGGACCAACGCGGAGATCGCCGACGACCTGCGCGTCTCCCTTTCGACGGTCAAGACGCACCTGGCGAGCGTGCAGCGCAAGCTCGAACTCCGGAACCGCACGGAGATCGCCGTCTGGGCGTGGCAGCGCGGGTTGCTGGGGTGATCTTGACGGGTGTGCGAGACTCGCCGAGTGTGCGGTCAGCGCGGTGACCACCCCGGCCGGGCGGCGAGAAGGGCCGGAGCGGCTGCGGATGGCGGGACGCCGGGTGGTGCAGGCGGTGCTGGACCAGGCGCTCGCCACCGGCGTGGGGGTGTTCGCCGCGCTCGCGGCCGGCCTCGTCGTCATTCCCCTGCTGCAGTGGGGATGGGTGCCGCCGAAAACGATCCTGTGGGGCCCGGCGATCACGTTCTTCGCGGTGAACTACGCCTGTGACGCGGTGATCCAGATCTGGATCCCGGTGCGCCGCGGCGGGGTCACGCCGGGCATGCTGGTCATGGGGCTGCGCGTGGACACCCTGCGCGGCGGGCCGCCGAAGACACGCGCCTACGTCTTCCGGTGGTTGCTGATGACGGTCGACGGCTTGCTGTTCGGGCTGGTGGCCGTGGTCAGCATCGTGGTGACCCGGCGGCGGCAGCGGATCGGCGACCTGGTGGCGCGGACCCTCGTGGTGCGGGCCGCTCCTCGTACTTTTGGTTGATCCCGGCGCCGGGAATGCGCGCCATACTCCGGGTGATCATTCACCCGGACGAGGGGCGTCACGTGAAAAAGAAGACAGCGAGCCGGTTTCTGGTGACCGCCGTGCTGCTCGCGGTGCCGTCGGTTCCCGCGGGAACGGCCGCCGCGGCCACCCCGGACCGCTACACCGGCCAGCAGGTGGTCTGGGGAGCGTGCCCGTTTCCCGTTGCCACCGGGGCGAAACCGGCCGAATGCGCGGTGATCACCGTGCCGCGGGACTGGGCGGACCCGGAGTCCGGGGTGGACCTGAGCGTGTCCGTCAGCCGCGTCGCGGCGACGGGCGAACGCCTCGGCGCGCTGCTGGTGAACCCGGGCGGTCCCGGCGGGCAGGGCAGCTCCCTCGCGGGTGCACTGGCGGGTCTCGAGCCGAGCGTGAACGAGCGGTACGACTTCATCGGCATGGATCCCCGCGGCACCGGGCACGAAGGGACCGCGGACACCGGGTTCGCCTGCCAGGTCCCGGTGGGACGGCTGCCGCAGGGCCCGCTCGACGCGCGTGACCGCTCGGCGGCGAGCATCGCCGAGCACCGGAAGACGCCGCGGGCGATCGCCGAGGCGTGCCAGAGCGACGCGGTCGCGCCGTTCGTCACGACGTGGCAGACCGCGCACGACATGGACCTGATCCGGATGCTGCTCGGCGACGAAAAGCTCAATTATCTCGGCTATTCCTACGGAACCTGGCTCGGCGCCAAGTACGCGTCGCTGTTCCCCTCGCACGCGGGCAAGGTGGTGCTCGACTCCAGCGTCGACTTCGAAGGCCGGCTCCAGGCCGCGTTCGAGGCGTTCCCGCAGATCGGGCAGCGGCAGACCGACGAGGTCTTCGTACCGTGGCTGGCCCGGCAGTTCCCCGGTCAGCTGGGTGCGTCGCCGGCCGAGGTGAAGCAGAAGATCGAGCGGCTGCGCGGGTTCTACGCCGGGCTCGGTGTCGCACCGGACCAGTTCGACGCCCTGTTCGTCGGCAACGGCAACGAGATCCGCTGGATCCTGGTGGCCGCCGTGCTCGTCGCCGGGGCGGGGGAGCTGGACGGCGAGCCGGCCCAGGCCCCGGCGGCGCTCGCCGGGCCGCTGGACACGGAGTCGACGGCCGTGTTCGGCAAGCGGCTGGCCCAGCTGACCGGCGCCGACGTCGCCGCCGGGCTGGCGGCGGAGCCGGACTACCGCAAGGTTTCCGGGACGCGCTACGCGGTGGCGTGCGGCGACCAGCCGACCAGGACCGCCGCCTGGTACCGGCGCCTGTCCGACCGGCAGGGCCCGCTGTACCCGATCTTCGGCTGGGCCTACGGCCTGACCGAGCCGTGCGGGTTCTGGTCCGACCGCCCGCGGCAGACCCTGGCCGGGCTGCCGCCCGAGGTCGCCGGGAACGTGCTGGTGGTCCAGGGCGAGTTCGACCCGCAAACCGGGTACGAGCAGGCACGTTCGGCGGTCCGCGCGGCCGGGGTCCCGCTGGTTTCGGTCGACGACGCGGCCTTCCACGGCCAGTACGCCCTGGGCGGCAACCCGTGCGTCGACGGCATGGTCAACGTCTTCCTGGTCGCGAACTCCCGGCCGGGCTCGGCCACCTGCCCGGGCGTCCCGCTGCCGGGCGAGGACCGCGTCTTCCCGGTCGCCGGCCCGGTCACCGGCAGCCACACCGCGACGGTCAGCGCCGCCGCCGGTGATCCGGCGTTGCGCACCGCGGTGCGGCACAGCATCGGCGAGCTCAACGGCGGGCGCTGACAGGAACAGCGCACCTTCCTGGCCGTGCTCGCCGGCGCCCTCGTCCTCGCGGAAGAGGATCACGGCGGTCTCCGCGGCGCGGAACGCGAAGCCGGTCATCTTCGCGACGGTGCCGGCCGGTCGCTGTCGCGTTCTCGGCTTCGAGGCTGTCGGCGGGATCTCAGCGGAACCAGTGGCCCGCGCCCGATCGCATCGGCACGGGACGTGGTTTCGGCGGGAGCGGCAGCGACCCCTGGCTCGGTGGCCACAGCGCCACCTCGGGGACTTCGCGCAGCTGGGCGCGCAGCCTCTGCAGCGGCAGCGGGCGGCGGCGGGTCAGCAACGTCGTGGTGCGCGGATGGAGTTCCACGAACGGGTAGGTCGTGTGCAGGGCCGCCAGCCGGCGCTCCAGGCGGCGGCTGCGCTCGGTGAGGTCGGCCGCCGGCACCGCGGGCTGGACCACGAGGAACTCCCGCGGGCCGAGCCGGACCGCGCGGTCGAGCGGGCGCAGGCCTTCGCGGAGGAGGTCGGCGATGTTCTGCTCGGTGTGCATGCGGACCCGCGGGCCGTGCCGGCGTTCGACCGCGGCGAGGTCGTCGACCGCGACCAGCACCAGTCCCAGTGGCACGGTGTCGGTGGCGTCGCCGAGCCACGGGGCCATCCCGGCGGGGGTGTCGAGCCCGGTCTCCGGATCGACGGCGGGACCGGTGGCCGGCGGCGGGAGCGCGCGGTCGCGGGCCTCGTCCAGCTTGACCGCCACGTGCCGCAACGCCGCCTCGGCCCGGCTTTCGACGTCGACCGCCGCCGGGGTCTCGACCGAGGCCAGCACTTCGTCGACCCTTCGCCGCACCGCCGGGGGCAGCCGGTCGCCCATCGCGTCGCGGAGCCGGACGACCTCGGCGTACGCCTCGTCGCGACGCAGGCCCCAGCGGCCGTGGAACAGCCGCGCGCGCTCGACGGTGGCCGCCTGCGGGTCGACCTCGTCGAGGTCCTGCGCGACGACGGAAGCGCCGAACGTCGGCGACAGCACGGCGACCGACCACTCCCGCGCCATGGGTTCGTCGGGCCGCAGCAGCACGGGCGTGACACCGTGCGGCAGATCGGGCCGCCCGGAGTCGACCATGCCGACGACCGTGACCGCGGCCCGGCGCGCGATCCGCGAGTAGACCTCGCGTTCGCGTTCGAAGTAGGGCAACCGCTGGAACAGGGCGAACACGACCGTGTCTTCGCCCGTGCCGTCGGCGAGGGCCGCACGCTCCACTGCGTGGGACGCCGTCACCAAGGCGCGCTTGGACAGCACACCGGCACGCGAATGTGCGTCGGGCATCGTGATCGCCTTCTGGGGAGGGGAGTTCCGAACGTAGTCGCGAGCTCCGCTCACCGATAGTCACACGATGGCGTTAACCTGAGACCTCCGGCAGCACGACGCGGCACAGGCGCCGGATCCGGTCGAGGTCGACGTCGGCCGGCAGGCTGTCTTCCTTCGGCAGCTCCTCGGCGAGGGGGTCGACGCCGAACAGCAGGCGCGGCAGCGCCGGGTGGACGACGAGGCCGATCAGCTCGGTCGCCGCCGCTTCGGCCTCGGCGGGGGTGAGCCCCGAAGTGCTTTCCAGGTGCGCCGCGAGGTCCCGGGCGGTGGTGCCGAAGAGGACGTCGTACAGGCCCGCCGCCAGGTCCGGGAGCCGGTTGGCTTCGGCGATGCCGAGGCGGAGCATCCTGGCCACCGACGACCACCGCAGCAGCTGGGCGAACCGCCCGCAGTACCGGACGATCGCCTCCGCCGGCTGCTCGGCGTAGTCGGCGGGCGCGCCCATGCGCTCGCCGAAGAGGGTGCGGACGCGTTCGACGACCGCGACGAACAAGGCGTCCTTGGTCGGGAAGTGCGCGTACAGGGACCGCTTCGAGGTTTCCGCGCGGGCCGCGATCGCGTCCATGGAAGTCCGCTCGAAGCCGGTTTCCAGGAAGGCGACCTTCGCCGTGTCGAGGATGTGCTCGCGCAGCGCTTCGCCGCGTCGGGCCATGGCGTCCACCTCAAAGTATACGGTACGGTGTAGTTTACTTACGCGTCCCTGCGAACGGAGCCATCATCCATGATCGTCGTGACCGCCCCCACCGGGCAGATCGGCAGCAAGCTCGTGCCCGCGCTGCTCGAGCGGGGGGAACCGGTGCGCCTCGTCGCCCGGGACCCGGGCAAGCTGCCCGCCGGCGTGCGGGAACGAGCCGAGGTCGTCGCCGGGTCGCACCGGGACCGCGCCGTCCTCGACCGCGCCCTCGACGGCGCCGACGCCCTGTTCTGGCTCATGCCGGCCGCCGCGACCGCGAGCAGCCCCTACGAGGCCTACGTGACCGCTTCGATCCCCGGCGCCGACGCCGTCGTGCGCCACGGGGTGCCGCGGGTCGTGGTCGTGTCCGCGCTCGGGCGGGGATCGCAGATCTACGCGGGCCACATCTCGGCGTCGCACGCGATGGAGGACCTCTTCCGCAGCACCGGCGCGCACGTGCGCGCGCTCGCGCTGCCCACCTTCATGGACAACATCCTGCGACAGGCGGCCACGATCCGGGCGGGGGTCGTCTCCGGCACGCTCCCCGCCGGGTTCACGATGCCCTGGATCGCGACGAAGGACATCGCCGCGCTCGCGGCCGGGCTGCTGCTCGACCGGAGCTGGACCGGGCAGGAGCCGGTCGAGGTCCTCGGCGGGGACGACCTGTCCTACTCGGACATCGCGCGGATCCTGACCGAGGTCGCCGGGGTGCCGATCCGCTACGAGCGCGGGGACCGCGCCGCCGTCCGCCGCTTCCTCGTCGACCGCGGCTTCTCGGAGGCGATGGCCCGGTCCGTGGTGGACATGGACGTCGCCGCCGAGCGCGGCATCAACCACGGCACGGCGCGCACGGCCGGGAACACCACGCCCACCACCTTCCGCGAGTTCGCCGAAGAGACCCTCGAGCCTGCGCCGGCCGAGGCGGGTCCGCGTTCCTGAGCAGACGACTCGCGGGGGCTGACGCCGTTCGGTCGAAAATAACCGCAACCGAATGCCGGACGGGTATTCGGCGGCACCGCGACGGAGTATTGACAGTCTCTTCGCGGTGGCGGTTAGCTGACTGCCTCCCCGCTGGATTTCTTCGAGGTGACTGTGCATGGCAGCGCTCGGTCCGGATGCTGATCCGCTTGCCACGCTCGAAAAACTCCGGCGTGCGCACGGAGCCGTGTTCACCGGGCGCGGTGGCGAGATCTACGTTTCCGACCCGGTTCTCGCAAAAGCGATTCTGGCGAACGGAGAAGGGCTTTTCCGGGAGCATTCCGATTTCTTCCGCATCCGGACGGGAATGTTCGCGCCGCGGTCGGCGCAGGTCGAAATCGGCGGGCGGCCCGTGCGCTGCTGCGGCGGTACGCCCGCGACCACGCCGGCGAGCTCCCCGTGCTCGTCGCCGGCCTGGCGTCCGGGAGCGGCTGGCCGGACGCGGGCAACCGGCTCGTGTACGAACACTTCCGCCCGGCGCTGATCGGGACCGCCCGTCGGCCGCCCTGCGCGAGACGGTGGACCAGGTCGTCGAACGCGCGGTGCTGGCCGGGGCGCGCGAGCGCCACTCCCGGCTCGCCCGCCACCGGTTCCGCGGGAGGGTCGCCCGGGTGCTGTGCGCCGAACTCGCGGCCCGGCGGGCCCGGCCCGCCGTCGAGCCCGCCGACCTGCTGGACGTCGTCGCGCACGCGGCCACCGGGCGCACCCGGGACGCCGACCTCGCCGAGGTGTTCCTCTCCTGCCTGTTCGCGGTCGCCGGTTCGGTCGGGTTCCTGCTCGGCTGGTCGCTCTACCTCGCCGGCACCGCGGGCACCGGGCCGGTGCACCCCGCCTGGGTGGTGCGCGAAGCGCTGCGGCTCTGGCCGGTGGCGTGGCAGTTCGGCCGCACACCCAGCCGCGAGCACCGGCTCGCCGGGGTCACCGCGAAGCCGGCGGACGAGGTCGTCGTCTGCAGCTACCTCGTGCACCGGGAGCCCGCGTACTGGAGCGAACCGGACGAGTTCCGGCCGGAGCGGTGGGCCTCGGGTGCGGGGCAGGAGGCGTTCATCCCGTTCGGCTGGGGGCCGCACGCCTGCACCGGCGCCGGTGTCGCGACCCAGGTCACCGAGACGCTGGTCGGGCTGATCACCGCGGCCCACCGGCTCGAAGTCGCCGCTCCCTCGCCCCGGCCCCAGGTCTCGGCGGCGCTCGCGCCTCCGCGGTTCCACCTGCGGCTGGACCCGGTTTCCCGGTCAGAGGGGAGGTGAGCCCACCGTGTCGAAGATCTTCCGCGCCGCACTGTCCGCGCTGAACATCCGCAGATCCGACCGCCAGTACCGCTGGTACGTGTACCACCACATCTGACCGACCGGCCGGGAGCGGGCCGCGTCCGGCCCGCTCCCCGCCCACGCCGACCGGAGTGCCGATGAACCGGGATGTGCTGCGCGACCTGCGCGGGCCGAGTGCGGCCGCGGGCGGGGTGTTCTGGCGGGCCGGGCTGCTCATGGTGTTCGACGCCGATGCCGCGGAGCAGGCCAACGCCGACAACTACGCCGACCTCACCCTGCCCGACCGCCTGCGCGACCTGCTGCTGCGCCGTCCGAGCACCCCGGTGTCCTGGAAGCGCGTGCGGGCGGCCTGGCTGGCGCAGCTGCGCACGCTCTCCGGTGCAGCCGGCCTGGCGGCGCTGGACGCCCGGATGGACGCGCTGCTGGGCGCGCGGACCGGCGTCCTGCTCAACCTGCCGTGGCTCGCGCACGAGGTCAGTTTCCGTTCCCTGCTCCCGATCGTGCTCGACGGCCTTTCCCCGGCCGACCGCGCGATGATCAGCGAGGACGCGATCGCGAAGCTCGCCAGGCTGCTGGGGGAGGCCGAGGAGGAGCCGCCGTGGTGGCGGTCGTGGCGGCCGGTGTCGATCCAGGTCCGGGCCGGGCTGGTGGTCCGCCGCGAACTGCGCCGCCGCGCCCGTGACCCCGGGGCGGCACGGGCGGACCTGACGCAGCCGATCGCCACCGGGCTGCTCGGGGAGCTGGGCATGGACCGGGCGGTCGACGCCGTCACCGCCGTGCTGACCGCCATCGCCGGCCCGCCGGGCGCGGCCGCGGGCTGCGTGCTGTACGAACTGGTCACCCGGCCGGATTGGGCGGACCGCCTCGCCGCCGAGTTCGCCTCGGTGAGCACCGCCGAGCTGTACCGCTCCGGCACCCGGTGCGCGCCGGTGGCGCACCGGTTCGTCAAGGAAGTGCTGCGCCGCTGGACGTCCCCGACGATGCTGACCCGCAGCGTGCGCACCCCGATCGAGGTGGCGGGGCACGACCTCGACGTCGGCAGGCAGTTCGTGCTCAGCCCGGCGATGGTGCACCAGGACCCGCGGCACTGGCGGGACCCGGAGGTGTTCGACCCCGACCGCTGGCTGCCCGGCGCACCCCACGGCCCGGCAGGCGGCCGGCACTACGTGCCCTTCGGGTGGGCGCCGACCGCGTGCGTGGGCGCCGGGCTCGGCCTGTGCCAGCTCGTGCTGCTGTGCCGGCTGCTGTGCACCACCTACCGGATCGAGCTGCCGGAGGCGGCGACGCCGAGCGTGGAGATCGGCCCCGTCCCGCGGCCGCTCGGCTTCGACGGCCGGGTGACCACCCGGGACCGGCGGACGGCCACCCCCGACGATTGAGGGAACGGCCCGTCGCGGGGCACCGGCCGGAGCGGTTCCGGCCGGTGCCCCCGGTGCGGCGGGATCAGGGGAGCTGAGCCACCTCCGCGTCCGACAGCGCCTTGCCGGCCACGACGACGTCGTCGACCGCGCCGTGCCAGAAGTCGACGTTGCGGCCGTCGTACTTGGCGCGCCCGACCGTGAACGCCCCGGTGCTCGGCAGCGCCGGTCCGGCCGGGGCCGTCGCGACCTTCACCCCGTCCACGTAGAGCCGGATCTCGCTGCCGGCCCGCACCCCGGTGACCTGGTACCAGCGGCCGATCTCCGGCACGACCTCGTACCGGGCCCGGTTGCCGCCCGGCGTGCTGAACGCGAACGCACCCTGCCCGTACTGCAGGTAGAAGGGGTTCTCGCGGTCCCGGCCGTCCTGGCTCACCGCGGTCGCGTAGTTGCCGGGCAGCTCGTCGAGCCGCACCTTCGCGGACACGGTGTAGTCACCGGTCGTGTCGACGACCGGACCGTAGGTGTCGGCGGAGCCGTCGGAGAACTGCAGCGCGCCGTCCTTGAACGCCGCCCCGGTCGGGGTGAGCGTCAGCGGGTTGCGGCCGCCGCTCGAGTCCTTCGCGGTGGTTCCGCCGCGCTCGTCGAAGTGCCACGCACCCTGGCCCGCGTACGGATAGGGCTTGCCCGCGTCGGCACCGGCTTCGATGACCCGCCGGTTGATCTCGCGGACGGGACCCGGGTCGACCTTGATGCGCTTGCGGTCGTAGGTCCAGAGCCCGTTGAGCTCGCCCTCGAGGTCGGTGACCTGCGTGTAGACCGAAGCCGACAGCTCGGCCCTGGCCTGTCCGAGGTAGAACGTGCGGGTGTTGTCGACGTACTTCGCCGTCAGCGCCGCCTTGTCCGCCACGCCGCTGTAGATCGCGATCGGCGCACCCGGCCACTGGTGACCCGGCGTGCGCAGCGTGAAGCCGCCGTGCTCGCCGTCCACCGCGACCCGCCTGCCGTCCGAGCGGGCCGGGTCGGTGTTGTTGTAGTCGTGGTGGTCGATGACGTCGCCCGCACCCGAGTCACCCTTGGAGGCACAGCAGTTCACCCCGCTGTGGGCGTTGACGATCCGGCTCGGGTCGGCCGCCTTGACCTGCTCGGTGATCCGGCCGGTCGCGGCCCGGTCCCACTCGCCCCAGCCCTCGTTGAACACGACCCAGGCGTAGACGGACGGGTTGTTCTGCAGCTGGTGCATCTCTTCCAGGCCCTGGCTCAGCCAGGCCTGCTGCGCGGCCGGGTTGTTGCCGTCCTCGACGGACACGAAGTCCTGCCACACCAGCAGCCCGAGCTGGTCCGCGTGGTAGTACCAGCGGGCCGGCTCGACCTTGATGTGCTTGCGGACGGCGTTGAAGCCGAGGTCCTTCTGCGCCTTCAGGTCGAAGACGAGGGCGTCGTCGCTCGGCGCGGTGTTCAGGCCGTCCGGGTAGAAGCCCTGGTCCAGCTGCATCAGGGAGAAGAACGGCTTGCCGTTGAGCGTCAGCTTCGGCGTGCCGCCGACGTTCGTGATGCCGGTGGAGCGCATGCCGAAGTAGCTCTTGACCCGGTCGCCGCCCAGCTTGATCTCCAGCTGGTACAGGTACGGGTCGTCCGGCGTCCACAGGTGCGCGTTCGGCACGGGCAGCTTGAGATCGGCGTTCGCCGGCCCGCTGACCGTGCCGACCTGGCGGCCGCGAGCGTCCTTGGCGACCACGGTGGCGACGGCGTTGCCGGCGGACTTGACGTTGACCGCCAGCGAACTGGTGGTGAGGTCGGGCGTCGTCTTGATCTCGTCGATGCCCTTGTCCGCCACCGGTTCCAGCCACACGGTCTGCCAGATGCCCGACGACGGCGTGTAGAAGATGCCGCCGGGGTTGGCGGACTGCTTGCCCTTGGGCTGGTACGGGCCGGTCGTGTCGGTGACGGCGACGACGATCTCCTGCTCGTCACCGCGCTTGAGGGCGTCGGTGATGTCGGCGCCGAAGGCCGTGTAGCCGCCGGTGTGCTCGGCGACGGGCTTGCCGTTCACCCAGACCTTGGCCTGGTAGTCGACCGCGCCGAAGTTGAGCTTGAGGCGCTGGCCGCCGCCGATCTTCCAGTCGCGCGGGACGGTGACCGTGCGGCGGTAGAACATGTGGTCCTCGTGCCGTTCGAGCCCGGAGAGCTGCGACTCGATCGGGTACGGCACGACGACCTTCTCGGGCAGCTTCTTGCCGAACGCCGGCTGCTGGCCCTCCTTGGCCGCCGAGAACTCCCACGGGCCGTTGAGGTTGAGCCACTTGTCGCGTTCGAGCTGCGGCCGCGGGTACTCCGGCAGCGGGTTGCGGGTGTCGACGTGCTCGCCCCACGGCGTCCGGAGCCGTTCGGCGGAGGCGTTCGAGACCGTGCGCCCGGACTTGCCGATCTTCGTGCCGTTGACCGCGAGCGCGCCGGCACCGTCGTAGTAGAGGGTGACCCGCTGGCCCTTCAGGACCCGTTCGGCCAGCCGGATGGTGGCCCGATCGCGGCCGGCCGCGATCGAGGAGACGGGCATCGGCGTCGCGTCGACCTCGATGCGGAGGTGGTCCTTCAGGTCGCTCGTCCCCGAGACCCGGCCGTCGAAGCCGGTGGCGAGCGTCAGCCCGTCCCGGGACACCTCGGCGGTGCGCGGCACGACCTGGAAGCCGGCGGGCGGCGTGAACGCCGACAGCGGCACGATCTGCTTCGCTATGGCGGCGCTCGACCAGCGCAGGAACATGTTCGCGCCACCGGTGTCCTGGAACATCTCGAGCTTGAAGTCGTACTGCCGGCCGGCGGTCAGCGTGACCGGGGCGCTGGTCTGCTCCTTGTCCCAGTCGCCGACCCAGTGGTCGATCACCGGTGTGCCGTCGAGGAACAGCCGGAACCCGTTGTCACCGATGGCGTAGAAGGTGTAGTCGCCGCTCTGCGGCACGGCGAGCTGCCCGCTCCACCGGGCGGTGGTGTCCTCCGTGCGCCCGGCGACCAGGCCGAAGACCGAGGTCAGGTCCGCGTGGTCGATTTCCGAGTCGAGCGCGGTCCCGGCCAGGTTCGCGAAGTCGTGCGCGCTGGGGGCGGACGTGGTGAAGTACTCGGCTTTCAGGCCGTGCACGGGCTCGGCGCCCCCCGCGGGCGGCGCGCCGGACGCCACACCGGACGTCACGCCGAGCGCCACCAGGAGCGCGACGAGTACGGAAGCGGCTCTTCTCATGGGCGGGGACCCTTCGTTTTTACAACGTTGTAAAATGATTCTCGGGGATCCAATCAGACACATCGGACTCCTGGCTACCGCCGAACGGTGGTATGCGAAGGGCCGGTTGCCGGGGTTCGGCGGCAGCGTGACGCGGTCGCTCGAGTACCGTGGGCAGGGATGCCACTGATCGCCGCCGTCGACGACACCGTCGACGTCGAATACGGCCAGTTCGTGCTGCAGGAGCTCGCCATGACCCGCAGCCCGCTCACCTTGCCCGTCCCGGCCGGGGCCTGGACCGCCGTCGGCGGCGCCGGGGGGCTGCTCCTGCACAGTGCCGCCACCGATCACGCGCCCGCCGTCCGCATCGAACTCTGGGACGGCGCGCCGGCCGGGGACACCGCGGAGTGGGACGAGGTCCTCGACCTGACGTGTGACCTCGCCGCCGACGTCCGGCTGCAGTCGGTGACCGCGACGCCGGGCCACCACACGCTTCCCATCACCCACCCGGGCGCCCACCACGCCCGAATCCACGCCGGCAACCAGCGCGACGCGGGTCGGCTGGGCGAAGGCAGTTGGGCCGAGGGCGTCGAACGCTGGCTGATCCAGCTCTGGCCCGTTTGAGAGGGAGCCGGAGTTCGGTACCGCTCACCCTTCGGGTGCAGCGGCGGGGGAATCCGGTCCGGAGCACCGCCGATCGGCTCAGCCCCGACTCCTCGGCCGAGGACCAATTCCTCTACCGGCAGAACGGTTTCCGGCCCAGGATCGGCACCGCGGGCGGCTCGGAAGCGAAGGAGTCAACGGTGTCGATCCATGTGGAGCAACCTGCGGCCTACGACCTGGTCGGCAACATCATCCAGGTGGCCGGCGTGGCCGGCGGGGCGTTCGAAGCGACTTTCGGGTACCGCGTCCACGACGGGCACGACGAGGTCACCGGCTCGTTCCTGGCGGGCGACGGCACCGGCGGGCACGGCCAGTTCCAGTTCACCGTCGACGTCACCGGTGCGGCCTTCCAGCTGGACCGGTTGTACGTGGACGTGTTCCACGCTTCGCCGAACAACGGTGCGGAGCTGGACAAGGTGGTCGTTCCGGTGGTCTTCGGCCCCAAGATCGTCCCGGGCTACCAGGCCTACCTGGAGCACGTCGTGGTCGCCGGCGAGACGCTCTGGAGCATTGCCACGAAGTACTACGGCTCGGGGAACTTCTACCACCGGCTGGTGGCCGCCAACCCGGTCACCGTCCCGAACCCGAACGTCATCCACCCGGGTGATGTGATCCGGGTGCCGCAGGGAACCTGAGCCCGAACCGGTGCACACCGGAGTGGCGCCGCGAGGTGTCACCCCGGTGCCGGGCCGGGACGGCGGGCCGGATCGAGGAGCCGGTACTCCGCGTTCACCAGCTCGAGCAGTTCCGCCACGGACGTCTCCGCCGACTGGCGGTCGAGGGTGATTTCGCCGTGCTGCACCAGGTTCACCCGGTCGCAGATGTCGATCACCTGTCCGTAGTTGTGGGCGATGAGGATGATCCCGATGTCCCCGCGCTGCTTCAGCTCGTGCAGCAGCCGCAGGATCACCGCGCTCTCCTTGGCGCCCATCGCGGCGAGCGGTTCGTCCAGCAGCAGGAGCTTCGCCTTCGAATACACCGAGCGGGCCACCGCGATCGCCTGGCGCTGGCCGCCGGAGAGCATGCCCACTTCGGCGGTCACCGACGGGATGGCGATGCCGATCGAATCCAGGGCCTCCCGTGCCCGGCGCTTCATCTCGCGGCGCCGCAGGAACGGGATCGGGCGGTGCGTCAGCTCGCGGTTGAGGTGCAGGTTCAGGTACACCGGCAGGTCGTCGACCATCGCCAGGTCCTGGAACACCGTCTCGATGCCCAGCGCTCGCGCGTGCACCACGGACTTGAGCGTCACCGGCTCGCCCTCGAACAGCAGGCGCCCGCCGTCCGGCTGGTGGTAGCCGGTGAGGATCTTGATCAGCGTCGACTTGCCGGCGCCGTTGTC
The DNA here is from genome assembly GCF_013364075.1 of Amycolatopsis sp. Hca4. Taxonomy (GTDB): domain Bacteria; phylum Actinomycetota; class Actinomycetes; order Mycobacteriales; family Pseudonocardiaceae; genus Amycolatopsis. Next base: position 1,590,829 of record NZ_CP054925.1, on the reverse strand, counting down.
CCCGATGAGCCCGAGGATCTCGCCCCGCCGGACGTGCAGGTTGATGTCGGCGAGGGCGGTGACCGGGCCGAACACCTTGCTGATGCCCTCGGCCCGGATGATCTCGCCGGTCATGTCCGCTCCCGGGCGCCGACGCGCTTGCGCACCACGATCAGCGACACGTTCAGCACCATCGCGCCCAGGATGGCCGCGCCGAGCACCACGTTGAACGCGTTCGCGCTGACGCCGGTCAGGTTGAAGCCGTCGAACACGATCCCCAGCAGCAGCGCGCCGAGGAACGCGCCGGCCACCGTGCCGGAACCGCCGAGCAGGGCCGTGCCGCCGATCACGGCCGAGGCGACGGCGAAGAACATCGTGGTGAACCCGCCGTTGGTCGGGTCGTAGGAGCCGACGCGGGTGCCCTGCAGGAGCCCGGCGAGCCCGGCGAGGGTGCTGGTGATCGCGAAGTTGACCACCTTCACCCGGTTGACCGGGATCCCGGACTCCGCGGCACCCACCGGGTTGCCGCCGGTGGCCTGGGTGTGGATGCCGAACCGCGTCGCGGACAGGACCACCTGCATGACGAGGACCACGGCGAGCGCCCACAGGAACTCGCTCCAGCGCGCCCCGCCGAAGACCTCGAGCAGCCCGCTGCCCTTCGGCGCCCCGACCGGGCGGGCGTTCGAGATGATCAGGACCAAGCCCTGCAACAGGAAAGCCATGCCGAGGGTGGTGATGAACGACGGGATGCCCAGCACGGTCCGGACCAGCCCGTTGACCAGGCCGACCAGCGCGCTCACCACGAGCGCGCCGAGCAGCGCCGGCCACAGCGGCCACCCGTTGACGTACAGCTGCATCAACACGAACGGCGACAGGGTGAACACGAAACCCGCGGACAGGTCGATTTCCCCGCAGATCAGCAGCATCACCTGGCCCGCGGCGATGATCGACCACGGTGCGACGTACTGGGCGATCGTCTGGTAGTTGTCCGCGGAGTTGAACGCGCTGCTGGTGGCCGTGAAGTAGCTCCCGGCGGCGACCGTGACCAGCAGGATGCTCAGCTCCTTGACGCGCATCACGCCGAGCAGCAGCGGCCTCAACGACATCGCCCCGCTACCGGCTCGGCACCGTCGCCGGCGGCAACGGGATGGCGGCGGGCATGGCGATCACGTCCTTGTTGTCCCCGCCCTCGAACCGGCTGCGGGCGGTCGCGTACGGCCCGACGTTCTCCTTGGTGACGAAGGTGAGGCCGGTGTCGGTGGCCGGCGGCGCGACGAGCGTGCCGGACAACCGGAACAGGTACAGGTACAGCACCGACAGGAAGCCCTGCAGGTACGGGGACTGGTCGATGGTGAAGTCGAGCGCGCCGCTCTTCACGCCGGTGACGGTGTCGTCGAGCAGGTCGAACCCGCCGCTGCCGATCTTGCCGGCCAATCCGCGGTCGGCGACGAGCTTCGCGCACGCGGCCGTGCTGCCGGCGTCGACCGCGTAGATCCCTTTCGCCCCGGTGTTTCCGGTGTAGGCGGCGGTCATCGCGTTGAGCTCGCCGGCCTGCTCGGCACCGGTGTTCACGGACCGGACCTGCACGCCGGGAGCGCCTTGCTTGAGCGCGTCGGTGATGCCGTCGAGCCGCGGCTGGACGTTGTTGCCGCCCGGCTGCGAAATGCCGACCAGGATGTCGCCGGCGGTGACCTTCTGCGCGATGCGTTGCCCCATGCGGAATCCGGACAGGTACAGGTCCTGGCCGACGTAGGCGAGCGGGTAGTTGCCCGCCGCGCTCGCGTTGTAGGCGATCACCGGGATGCCCGCGCCCAGCGCCCGCTTGGTGAGCTCGACGAAGGCGTTGTCGTCGGTCAGCGCGACGGCGATCCCGTCGGCCTTGCCGGTGATCGCGGTCTCCATGGCGCTCGCCATCTGGGCCACGTTCCCGTTTTCCGAGCCGGTCCACTGCGGCTCGGGCAGCCCGAGCAGCGCCGCGGCGTCGGCGAGCCCGGACCGCGTCGGGACGAAGAAGGAGTTCGTGGTGACGTGGTTGACGAACACGAACCGCCAGCCGGGCGTGCTCGGGAACGGCCCGGACCGGCCGCCGTTCTGGGCTTCCTGGACACCGGTGCACGCGGCGAGCAGCGCGCTCGCGGCCGCCGTGCCGCCGGCCAGGCCGAGGTGTTTGAGGACGGTTCTTCTTGGTGTGACGCGTGTTTCAGCAGTCATCTGACCCCGCGATCGTCGCAGCGGACCGAGCGGAACTGCCGACGACCGTAGCAGACGTATGATGTCTACACCAGGTCGTCGGCAGGCTCCGGCAAGTTGTCCACTTCGCGGGCGAAAGTGGGCATCAGACGTATGTTGTTTGGTCTGGACCAGTCGCCTGCCTCAGCGGATCGGGTTCGGCGTGATGTCCTGCGCGAACAGGTTCCCGTTCGAACTCCCGACGTGCACGTGGTACCCGCGGCCGCCGACGTTGACCGTGATGTGCGGTCTCGGGTCCGCGTGGCCCGCGGCGCCGCCGAGGCCGCCCTGGTGGATGCCCGCCGTCTGCTGCCAGCCGCGGCCTTCCTCCATCTGCCGCAGCAGTTCCTTCGCCCGGCGTGCTCCCTCGCCGCGGCCGGCGGCGAGGTTCTGCAGGATGCCGACGAACTTCTTGTCGCTGATCTCCGTCACCGGGACGTTCGCGTTGCCGTGGAACACCGGCTGGCCCGGGCGGTTGTTGGCCAGCACCGGGTTGTTCGCCTTGCCGCCCTTGCACTTGCCCTTCCCGCCCTTGAGCCCGACCGGATCGAGCCAGCCGGTCGGGTTGCGGACGTAGGCGTGCGGGTTGGTGCCACCGCCGAGGCCGATCGGGTCCGGGCTGATGTACCGGCCGGTTTCCGGTTCGTAGTACCGGTTCACGTTGTAGTGCAGACCCGTCTCGGCGTCGAAGTACTGGCCGGGGAACCGCAGCGGCGTCGGCGCCGGGGCCGTGGTCTCCACGCCCCACAGCGTCTGCGTCGCGTGCCAGGTGATCCGGCCGGTTTCGTCCACCAGCTCGGCCGGGCTGCCGATCAGGTCGGCGACGACGGCGTGGAACTGCTCGTCGACGCCGCCGTCCGCGCGCGACCGGCGGTCCAGCACGCTCACCGGCACCGGCCGGTCGGGTTCCCAGTCCCACGTCGTGACCCGTGCCGGCGCACCCGCCGTCGTGACGATCTCCTCGGCCGGGACGAGCCCGTCCCAGACGAAGGTGGTTTCGGCGGCCGTCGTGCCGCCGGGCCCGAGGAGCCGCTTCGCCACGCGACGGCCCAGCGCGTCGTAGGCGTAGCGCCACTCGCTGCCGTCCGGCGTCCGGACCTGCTCGAGCCGGTCGTCGGCGTTCCACCCGAACGTCCACTCGCCGCCCGGCTGCCGCCGCCCGGTCAGGCGGCCCAGTTCGTCGTAGCGGTAGTGGACGTCCCCGGCGCGGCGGACCTGCGTCCCGGTGTACTCGCGGGAGCCCGCGGTGGCGTGGCGGGTCGTCCAGTCGGCGGTGGTGACGTTGCCCAGCGCGTCGTAGGCGTAGCGCTCGACGCCCGTCCGGTGGCGCAGCCCGGTGACGCGGCCCAGCCGGTCCAGCGCGAAGTCCCGGCGGCCGGACAGCAGGTCGTCGACGCCGGCGAGCACGTCGTCGGCCCGGTGGTGGTAGGCGCGGCGCTGCCGCGGCTGCCCGTCCGGGCCGGCCACGACCTGTTCGACCAGCCGGTCGTTGGCGTCCCAGCGCTGGGCCAGCGTCGCCCCGCCGAGGACGCGCTCGACCTCGCGCCCGGCGGCGTCGTGGGCGAACCGGATGGACCGGCCGGCGGTGGCCAGCTCGGCCGGGGCGCCCGCCGCGTCGTAGGTCCAGGTGCTGGTGACGCCGCCGGCGGTGTGGCGCGCGGTCCGCAACCCGCTGCGGTCGTACCGGGACCGGACTTCCCGGCCGTTGCAGCTTTCCGCCACCACGCGGCCGAGGCGGTCGTAGGCCAGGGTGAGGTCGGCGTCGGCGTTCGTCGCCCGCACCAGCCGGTCCGCGGCGTCGTAGGCGTACGTGGTGACGCTGTCCCCGCAGCGCTTGCCGGTCAGCCGGCCCAGCGCGTCCCACGTGTACGTCGTCGGGATTCCGGTGCCGGGGACGCTTTCCAGCAGCTGCCCGGCGGCGTCGCGGCGGTAGGTGACGACCCGGCCGTCGAAGTCGGTCTCCCCGATGACCCGCCCCGCCGCGTCGCGGTGGATCCGCCACTGCGCGCCGGTGGCGTTGGTGACCGCGACGAGCCGCAGCTCGGTGTCGTACTCGAACCGGGTGCGGCTGCCGTCCGGGGCGATCTCGCAGACGGGCAGGTCGAACGGCCCGAAGTCGGTGCGGGTGACCGCCCCGGTGGCGTCGGTCCGCTCGGTCGCGTTCACCTCGCCGTCGTAGGTGAAGCGCTCCACCGCGCCGTCGGGGGAGATGCGCTTCCAGAGCTCGCCCTCGACCGTCCACGCGAACTGCGTCGTGTGCCCCGCCGGATCGGTGACCGACTCGACGCGGCCCAGCCGGTCGTAGCCGTAGGTCGTCCGGCCGCCGGCCGGGTCGAGGACCACCCGCGGCTTGCCCAGCGCGTCGCACTCGATCCCGGTGGTGCGGCCCTCCTCGTCGGTGAACGAGCTGAGCGCACCGCGCTCGTCGTGGCCGTAGCGGCGGACCCCGCCCATCGGGTCGGTGGTCGCGACGAGCCGGCCGGCGTCGTCGTAGTCGTAGGTCCAGACCGCGCCGTCGGGCTCGACGGCCGCCCGCGGGCGGCCCCGCGAGTCGAAGCGGACACTGCGCACGCTGCCGTCCGGGCGGGTCTCGGACGTCCGCCTGCCCTGCTCGTCGTAGCCGTAGCGGGTGACGCGGCCGAGCGGGTCGGTGGTGGCGAGCAGGCGGTCGTGCCGGTCCCACTCGTAGGTCGTGACGCCACCGAGCGGGTCGGTCTCCCGGACGAGCTGGAACTCCTCGTTCAGCTCGAAGGTGGTGGTGTGCCCGAGCGAGTCGGTGGCGCGGTTGACGCGGTTTTCCCGGTCGTAGGCGAAGCTGTAGCTCAGCACCCCGCGCGGCCCGGTGCCGCGGACGCACCGGTCGCGCTCGTCGTAGGTGAACTCGTAGCCCCACCCGTTGCGGTCCCGCCAGGCGGTGATGCGGCCGGCGTCGTCATAGCCGAACCGGTACGGCCGGCCCGACGAGTTGACCACCTCGGTCAGGTGCCCGCGCTCGTCGTAGGCGAAGCGGGCGAGGGTGACGCGGTCGCCGTCGTCCGCGCCGACGGAGGCGAGCTCGGTGATCCGGCCGCCGTCGGTGGCGACCGCGATCCGGTGCCCGGCCGAGTGCCGGACCTCGCGCAGGACGCCGCCGGTGTCGCGGTCGAAGGTGATCCGGTGGCCGTCGGCGTCGGAGATCGCGGTCAGCCAGCCGGTGTCGCCGCCGGCGGGGAAGTGCAGGGAACGGCCGAGGTCCGGCTGGTCGAGGAGGTACTCGTCGCCGAGCCGCCGCAGCGGCCACCACGGGCCGTCCACCGGCGTGACGGCCGTGGCGCCCGGGACCGGGTAGACGAGCAGGGTGCCGTCCTCGGCGGCGAAGTCGACGCGGCCGTCGCCGGGTTCGAGGCGCTGGTCGGCGGTCGACGCCCAGGATCGTCCGAAGTGGACACCGCTGCGGTAGCCGGAGAAGTGGCTGCGCTCCAGCACGAGCGCCAGGACGCCGTCGATCTCGACGTCGGTCTGGCCGAGCATCATCCGGCCGGTCGTCATGTCGATCGGGTCGCCGCTGCCCGGCCGGCAGTCGACCGGGGTCGAGTTCTCCTTGGGCGCGCCGTTGTGGTCGGCCAGCCCGCCGTCGCGCGGCTTGCCCCCGCCGTCCCTCGGCTTGCCGCCGCCCGGGCCCTTGCCGCCGCCGGAAGGCGTGGTGCCGCCGTTCGAAGACGGCGTGTCGTCGGGCCCCTTGGACGCCGGCGGCGGGTCGTTCTTCGGCGGCGGCGGGTCGCCCTTGGCGCCGGAAGTGCTGGTGCCGTCGCCCTTCGCCCCCGAAGGCGTGGTGCCGTCGCCCTTCGGCGGCGGCGCGTCCGGGCCGCCCTTGCCGTGGGGCCCACCGATGTCCTTCGGGCCGCCCTTGATGTCCGCGTGCTTGGGTGGCGGCGCGGTCTTGCCCGGCTTGATCTTCCGCAGGGCCTTCGCCGCGTCCCCGAACAGGTCCCCGGCCCGTTTCAACAGCGGGATCAGTGCCTTCAACGCCGTGACCAGCCGCTTCACCAGGTCCGCGATCTTCGACGCGGTCTTCGCCACCGCGCCGATCACCTGCGGCACCACCCAGGTCATCCCGATGCCGAGGGTGAACACCACCTGCAGCGCCCAGCTGATCAGGTGCCCGACCAGCTCCGCGATGATGTCCCGCACCAGCGCCCGCACCGCCGCGACGACCTCACCGGCCGTCTTGACCCCGCTGGACGCGCCCTCGCAGCCCTTCTGCGCGGTCTCCAGCAACGTCACGGTGTCCTGCGCCCGCTGCCGGTAGGTGTCCGCGGCGGCACCGGTCCAGGACGAGACGTCGGTCTCGACCATGCTGGTCAGGTCCTCGCCGACGCTGCCCAGCTCGGTCGCGATGTTCTTCCAGGTCTCGGACTGGGCGGCGATCTCGTCGGCGTTGCCGGTGAGGCCGTTGAGCGCTTCCTTGAGCGGGCCGACGTGCTCGATCAGCCAGCCGACCCCGGCGGCGAGGATCGCCCCGAAGGGGTCCATCGCCATCGACAGCGCGTCCAGCGCCGTGCCGACCGCTCCCATCGCGACCGACGCCCAGTCGCCGCTTTCGATGGCCGATTTCAGGTCGTTCGCCGTTTCCAGCAGCGAAATGCCCGAATACGCTTTCGTGGAGTCCTTGGTTTCCGCGACCAGCGGGTTGCTCACCGGACGACCTTTCCGCAGCTCTTCGTGGACCGGGTCGGCGCCCGGTGCACGTCCCCCTCCGAGCTCACCCGGCGGGAGGATAGCAATGCCGCCACGGCGGGTGTTCCCGTTCGTGCCGGACTGCCCGAACGGCCACGGTTCGCGGCTTATCGGGCAGCCGCCGGATTCCGCCGCAGGTCAGGGGTGGGCAGCCGGGGTGCCCCGGACACCGGGACGATTGCCTAAAATCCGAGTAAAAGTGTTCCGTCGCCGGACGTCCGGGTGGTTCCCTCTGTTAGGTAACTTTCCTAACTATCGGAGGAGGGTCCCGCTCATGTCATCCCGTAGCCGCTCCGCTGTGGTGGCCGCCGCTCTGACGCTCGTGGCACCGTTCGCGGTCAAGACCGCCGACGCCGCCACGGCGGACGCCGCCCCCTCGTACACCGCCGCCCAGGTGCTGGCCGGCGTCAAGAAGAACAGCACGACCGCGAACAAGGTCAACACCAAGGCCCACATCAACACCATGACGCGGGCGAAGAACGTGAACGTGTACCAGGTGACGCCGGGTGTCTACGCCTACAGCTCCGGCCTGGCCGTCGACACCGACGGCAGCGACCCCGACCCCGATCCCGACCACCAGGGCCAGACGACCTTCCAGGACAGCAACGGCAAGCAGCTGGGCGCGCACCACGTGCCGTTCTACGTGCTGGGCGACGACTGCTGGGACCGCAAGAGCCCCTGCCCGCACTTCTTCTACAAGGAACACGGCATCAAGGGCAGGCAGTTCGCGCTGGTGTTCTACAAGGGCAAGGTCATCGGCGCCATCTTCGGCGACACGCAGACCGGCAACAGCCAGACGACTTCGGACAACGACTCCCGCGAGCTGGGGGAGGCGTCGGTGAAGGCGGCCTCGCTGCTCGGCATCCCCAGCAGCGGCACCACCGGCGGCGTCGACAACGGCGTGACGGTGGTGATCTTCTCCGGGGCGTCCTGGGTCGTGAACGGCACCAACGCCACCCTCAACAGCAACGCCCAGGCCCTGGTGAGCAAGGCCCTGGACACCCTCGGCGCCGAACTCGGGCTCTGAGCCCACCTCCCCGACGGCGGCCTCAGCGGTAGGTGCCGCGGATCGTGTGGCTGCCGTCGGGGGCCGTGGCCTCGACGCGGTAGGTGTCGAGACCGGCGTCGCGGGGGCCGGCGGCGTGGTTGTACTGCACCGCGAAGATCTGCTGCGCGGCCGGGACGGTCCGGCCCGGCTTGAGCACCCAGCGGAAGACCACCGCACCGTCGCTTTCCTGGGCGGTGACGGTGAAATCGTCCGCGGGCGCGGTCTGCCACTGACCGGTGCTCTGCACCCCGCCGGTCTGCGCGACGCGCACCTCCACGACGAACGCGGTCAGCGGACGGCCCGCGTCCACGGTGAGCTTGCTCTGGGACCAGAACACGGTGCTGTGCGGGTCGACGGCGCCCTGCCCCGACAGCGGCCCGTCGGTGACCCGGGCACCCGCCGGGACGGCCGGGGTGGCCGGCGGCGGGGTGCTCGGCGACGGCCGTCCGGTGGTCGTCCGGTTCGGCTGCCCCTGAGCGGGCGGCGAGGCCGGGCCGGTGGGGGAGGGCGAGGCGCTGGGCGCCGCGGTGGTGGCCGGCACGGAGAGCGTGGTGTCCCCGTCCGGGCGCGCCGGCGTCGTCTGGCCGCTCCCGGCGACGGCGAAACCGGCGACGGCCAGGACACCGGCCGCGGCGGAGCCGGCGAGCACCACCTTCGGCCACGACCGGGCGATACCCGGCCGCGGCCGCACCGCGGTGCCCGCCACACCGCGGTGCACGCGGGCCAGGATCCGTTCGCGGTCGGGCTGGTGCGCTTCGGCGGCTTCGCGCAGCCGCCTGCCGATCTCTTCGTTCACCGGCTCCTCCGTTCCGTCGCCAGGTGCCCGGCCGCGCCGGCGCCGAGCAGGCGTTCCAGCTCGGCCAGCGCTTTCGAGGTCTGGCTCTTCACCGCGCCCACCGAGATGCCCAGTGCCCGCGCGGTGTCCTTTTCGGACAGGTCGAAGGCGTGCCTGAGGACGACGCAGGCCCGCTTCCCGAACGGCAGCCGGTCCAGCGCCGCCCGCACGTCCACCACGGCGGCCACGTCGGGACTCCGGTCGTGCTGCGCGCCCGGCGGCCAGAACAGGGCGATCCGGCGGCGCTCGCGCGTCGCGCTGCGGACCCGTTCCCGCGCCAGGTTCGCGACCACCCCGCGGGCGTAGGCGACCGGGCGCTCGGCGCCGCGCAGCCGGTCCCAGCGCTGCCACAGGGCGATCAGGGCGTCGGCGGCGAGGTCGTCGGCGGCGTCGGGCTCGCCGGTCAGGAGAAAGGCGAACCGGGCCAATCCGGCGTAGTGCCGTTCGAAGAAGTCGTGGAACTCCCTCGATGTGTCCTCGAGGAACATGGGTCTCGGCTGTCCTCTTCCTACCCGTGCCCCGCCCGGGGCGGCGGCCCGCCGGTCACGAGCCCGTGGCCGGTTCGGCGTACAGTACGCCGCGGTCGTCCGGCCCGGCGCCGACCCGGGTGGCCGCGCCCGGATCGGCGGCTTTCGCCAGGGTCCACCGCTGGTCGGCGCCGCCCCGGTCGGCGGACCGGGCGACCGCGCGCCGTCCGGTGCCCTCGGTCACGCCCAGTACCATCCCGCCGCTGCGCGAGACGATCTTCAGCGCCCCACCGCCGGTGTCGCGCAGCTGCCACTGCTGGGCGGCGGCACCGGTGCCCGGCTGCTGCTCGACCTCGGCCACCTCGGTGGCGGACGCGCGCACGGCCAGCACCTTCCCGCTGTCCCGGTTGACCAGCAGGCAGTAGCCGCCGCCCACCGGTTCCAGCCGCCACTGCCGGCTCGTGGCGCCGCCACCGGCCGCGTCGAGCGCGCTGCCGTCGCGCACGGAGAGGAACAGGTAGTAGGAGGCCGAGTCCACCCGCACCGGCTCGGCGCCGTCGCGCGTGAACAGCAGGTGCGGCGCGGCGAACGCGGGAACGCCCAGCGCCAGCGCGATCGCCACCGGGCGGCCGCGGTGGGGTTTGCGGATCCGGTGCCGGGCACCGGCGGACCTGGTCAGTCTCAACGCAGCACTCCTCGGGGTCGGGCGGGCTTCGCCACCTGGTTGCCGCCGGACGGCGAAAGGTTGCCGCCTCCCGGAAAAAACCTCGGGTCACCCGCCGGTCGCCGGAAGTTCACCGGATCGGTACGTTCCCGGTCGCCTTCCGGCGACGCTCGGCGGTCACCATTCCGGAGCCCGTACGAGACGAGGAGGTTCCGTGCCCGCTTCGATGCTTTCCCGGACCGCGCGGCGGCTCGCCGTGACCGTGACCGCGGTGGCGGCCACGCTCGGTGTCTGCACCGCGGTCGCCGACGCCACCGTGTACAGCTCCTGCACCCAGACCCGCTGCTCGGCCGCCCGCTCGGCCAACACGACGTGGCAGGGCAAGGGGTACCCCGGCACGCGCGGCTGGTACGACTGGCCGGGCGGCCAGTGCAACTACGCGGGCGGCACCTACCAGAACCGTGAAGGCGAGCTGCCGGCCGGCCACTCGTTCCGCGAGTTCGACGTCTACCCCCGCGCGTGCGGCGCGGCCCGCGACGCCTACCGGATCATCGTCGACCTGACCACGGGCGTGGTGTGGTTCTCGCCGAACCACTACACGGACTTCTACCGGATCTGAGCCCGCGCCGCGGGCATGGTGGATCGCGTGTGGAAGACATTGTGCGTGGTTACTGTCGTCGGGGTCGCGGTGGCCGGGTGCAGCATCCCGGCCGACCCCGCCCCGCCCCGGCGACAGCACCGGCCGAGCCGGTCACCCGCCCCGCCCACCACCACGCCCACCACCGCGCCCACCACCGCGCGGCACGTACACGACCGACGAGCTGCTCGCCCTCGGCTACAACGCGGGCCCGGCGAACATGAAAGCCTTCGCGAAGGGGACCGAACCGGGCGCGCGGGCGCAGGAGTACGTGACCACGCTGCGGGAGAACTGGGCGAAGGCCGGACGCGCCGTCGGAGGCTGAACCACCACCTCCGGTGGGCACCGCCGCGCGTGCGCCGACAGGCATCACGCGGGCGCCCCGGGGCATCACGTGTGTCCGGAGGGGCATCACCCTGATCACCCGTGTCGCCCCTCCCGTCAGCCTTCGGTGACGTCGAGCGGCTGGTTGTTCCGCCGCAGCAGGAACGCCGTCAGGACCGCGGCGATCGCGGACGCGATGCCGAGCACCGCGAGCGCTCCCTGCAGGCCGCCCGTGCCGGTGCCGATGGCGGCCAGGGCCAGCGGGCAGGCGAATTCGCCGATGAACAGCGTGCCCGTCCACAGGCCGGTGCCGCGGCCTCGCTGGTCGAACGTGAGCCGGTTGACCGCCCACGTCAGCAGGGTCGGCAGGAGCATGCCCGTGCCGAAGCCGGTGCACACCGCGCCGATGGTGATGACCGCCGGCGAGGTCGTGGCGAACACCAGGAGGAGCCCCACGGCGGCGAGCCCGAACTCGACCGGCAGCAGCACCCGAGGCGTCCGGCCGGACAGGCGGCTGAACGCGATCGCTCCCGCGGCCGTCGCCAGTGACATCACCGCGGAGACCGCGCCGATCGTCCCGGTCGCGGTCACGCCGACACTCGTGAGCACAAAGGACAGTTCGACGATCAGGGCGTAGAAGACGATGCCGCCGAACAAGGTGATGAGGCAAGGTGCGGCCAGCCGGCGCCAGGGCAGGCTCGCCGGCCGCCCGGCGGTGCGGCGGTGGGGCTGCCACAGCTTGAGCGCCATCGGGATCGCCAGCGGCGCGGCGACGGCGTACAACCAGAACGGCGTGCGCCAGCCCGAAGCGCCGAGCACCCCGCCGAGAGCGAGGAACACGGTGGCCGACAACGTGGCGACCAGGGTCTGCAGGCTCAGGTAACGCGCCCGGCGCGCGCCGGACCAGTAGTCGCCGATGAGGGTGGTGCAGCAGGTCATGATCGCGCCCTCGCACAGCCCGACGAGCACCCGGCTCGCGAGGATCGTGGCGAGGGAGTCCAGGTAGAGCGGAGCTGTGCCGAACACCGCGTAGGCCAGCATTGCCAGCAGCAGCAACCGTTTCCGGTCGATCCGGTCGGCGACGACGCCGGCGAACGGCGCGGTCAGCCCGATCAGCAGGGCCGGCGCGGTCAGCACGATCGGCACGAGGACGTCGGCGCCGGGCGTGTCCGCGAACGCCTTGCTCAGCTGCGGCAGGACGGGGGCGATGAGCACGGCGCCGAGCACCGACAGGCAGCTCCCGGCGAGCAGCAGGAGGAGCTGGACCGGCCCGGCGGTCGCCCGTCGGCCGGTGGCGGTGGCGGCCGGTGACAGGTTCACGGCTGGGGTTTCGGGCATGTCGGCACCTGAGTTCCGTCGTTGGGTCAGGGAAGTGCCGAAAGTGTGGGTTCCGCGGTGCGGGAAGCGGAAATCACTTCTGCTGAACCGCGGTATCAGCGCGGTGGATGCTCGGCGACCTCGGCGGCGATCCGGGCCAGCAGGTCGCGCAGGTACTGGTGTTCCGGATCGTGCTCGTACATCGGGTGCCACCAGACCGCCTCGACCAGGGGACCGGCTTCGAACGGGCAGGGCAGCGCCCGCACGTTCTCCTCGGCCGGGATGCGCTCGGCGAGCCGCCGCTGCAGCAGGGCCACCCGGTCGGTGCCCGCCACGAGGCCCGGGACGGTCAGGAAATTCTCCGTGACCACCTGGACGTGCGGCTCGATGCCGAGGATCCGCATCTGCAGCGCGGCCGGGGTCGACGCGGTGGGCCCGTGGTAGGAGACCACCCACGGCATGGTCCGCAACTGCTCGACCGTCAGCCCGTGCGCCACCGCCGGGTGCCCGGCGTCGACCAGGCAGACCCAGTCGTCGCGGTGCAGGTCGCGGTGCGGCAGGCCGTGGAGGAACCCGTGCGGCAGCACCAGCAGGTCGATGCCGGTGAGGGCCTGGCGGGCGTTGTCGACGATCGCCGGGGTGTTGGCGATGAACCGCACGCGGGCGCCGGGCGCCTCCTGCGCCAGTGCGGCGGCCAGCGGGGCACCGAGGACCGCGACGCCGTAGTCGCTCATGGCGAGGGAGAACTCCCGGGCGGTGGTCGCCGCGTTGAAGTCCGGCTCGGCGGCGAACACGCGCTCGACGCCGTTGACCGCGGTGCGCACGCGGCCGCGCAGCTGGACGGCCAGCGGCGTGAGGCGGTACTGGTTGCCGAAGCGGGCCAGCAGTTCGTCACCGAAGTGGCGGCGCAGCCGCGCCAGCTGGGCCGAAACCGCGGGCTGGCTGAGGCCGACCTGCTCGGCCGCGCGGCTCACGCTGCGGTGTTCGAGCAGCGCGTCGAGCGTCACGAGCAGGTTCAGGTCCAGACTCGCCAGGTTCACCACCTCAGGTTATCCACCGCATGGATAACGTGCATCACCTATTTCGTCTTCCCTGATGCTGTGGTCCCCGCACAGTGAGCGGCATGGACCGCACCGATCCCGAAGCCGCGATCGCCGCCGCCGCCAAGCGCTGTTCCAACTGGGGCCGCTGGGGTGCCGACGACGTCCTCGGCACCCTCAACTTCCTCGACGACGGCAAGCGCCGCGAAGGCGCGGCCCTGGTCCGCCGGGGCGTCGGTTTTCCGCTGGCACAGCGGTTCGACGCGGACGGCCCCCAGAAGGGCTGGCGCCGCCGCACGAACCCGGTGCACACCATGCTGGACACCGGCCTGGACGCCGAACGCGGCACGCAGGGTTTCCCGCACGGGATCGGCGGCGCCGACGACGTCGTGTTCATGCCGCTGCAGGCGTCGACGCAGTGGGACGGGCTCGGGCACATCTTCGACCACGGCGTGGCCTGGAACGGCCGCCGGGCCGGGGACGTCGTGACCAGCGAAGGCGACCGCGTCACCGGGATCGAGACCGCGTCGGGCCGGATCGCCGGGCGCGGGGTCCTGCTCGACGTCGGCCGCGCGCTCGGCACGGACGGCGAGCTCCCGGACGGGTTCGCGATCACCGTGGCGCACCTCGAGGAAACCATGGCCGCGCAAGGGGAAACCGCGCACGTCGGCCGCGGCGATGTGCTCCTGGTGCGGACCGGGCGGCTCGCACGGGCGCGGCGCGAAGGCTGGGGCGACTACGCGGGCGGGCCCGCGCCGGGGCTGTCGTTCACCACGGCGGAGTGGCTCCACGACACCGAAATCGCCGCGATCGCCACCGACACCTGGGGCTTCGAGGTCCGGCCCAACGAGTTCGACGACGCCTTCCAGCCGCTGCACCAGGTCGCCATCCCGCACATCGGGCTGTTCCTCGGGGAGATGTGGGACCTCGACGCACTGGCCGCGGACTGCGCCGCCGACGGCCGGTACGAGTTCTGGCTGACCGCCGACCCGCTGCCGGTGACCGGCGCGGTCGGGGCGCCGGTCGCGCCCGTCGCCGTCAAGTAGCTCCCGCACCGGACAAAGGAGTCCCCATGCCCGCCGTGCACACCGTCCTCGTGGTCGGCAGCGGCCTCGCCGGCACCGCCGCCGCGATCCACCTCGCCGACCACGGCGTCGCGGTCGACCTGATCGAGCTGAAGCCGGACATCGCCGCCATCGGCTCCGGCATCACCCTGCAGGGCAACGCCCTGCGCGAGCTGCGCAAGCTCGGTCTCTGGGAAGCCGTGCAGGCACACGGATACAGCTTCGACAGTCTCGGCCTGCGTGCCCCGGACCCCGCCGGGACGCTGCTCGCCGAATTCCCCGACGTCCGGACCGGCGGCCCCGACCTGCCGGCCACGCTGGGGATGCCCCGGCCGGACCTGGCGCGCCTCCTGCGCGAGCGCGCCGGTTCGGCCGGGGTCAAGGTCCGCTTCGGGCTCACGGTCACCGAGCTGGCCCAGGACGCGAGCGGCGTCGACGTCACCTTCTCCGACGGCTCGACCGGCCGCTACGACCTCGTCGCCGGCGCCGACGGGATCCGCTCGTCGGTCCGCCGCCTGCTGGGCATCGACCCGGGGATCCGGGCGACGGGCATGGGCATCTGGCGCGCGTTCGGCCCGCGTCCGGCCTCGGTGACCCGGACCGACCTGTTCTACGGCGGGCCGTCCTACATCGCCGGCTACTGCCCGACCAGCGAGGACACCCTCTACGCCTACGTCGTCGAGGCCGCGCAGGACCGCAGCGGCCTGTCCCCGGCCGAACGGCTCACGACGATGCGCGAACTGGCCTCGGCGTACCACGGCCCGTGGGACGACGTCCGCGCCACGCTGACCGACGCGTCGCGGGTCAACTACACCCTGTTCGAGACCCACGTCCTGCCGGCGCCGTGGCACCGGGGGCGCGTGGTGCTGATCGGCGACGCGGCGCACTCCTGCCCGCCCACCCTGGCCCAGGGCGGCGCCCAAGCGCTCGAAGACGCCGGGGTGCTGACCGAACTGCTGCTGGCCGCGGAAACCCTCGACGACCGCCTCTGGACCGAGTTCGCCGAGCGTCGCTGCGCGCGAGCGGCCACGGTCGTCGAGGCGTCCGTCCAGCTCGGACAGTGGCTTCTGGACGGTGAGCAGGGCGACGTGCCCGGGCTGATCGGCCGGATCGCCGCCCTCGTCGCCGAGCCCGCCTGAACCCCCCCGGAGGAGAACGAGATGATCACCCACCTGCGGCACGTCGACCTCGCCGTGCCGGACCTGGTCCGCCAGCGGGACTTCTACACCGGTGCCTGGGGCCTCAAGACCGAGCACACCGACACCGGCGTCGCGTTCCTGGCCGCGGAAGGCTCACCCGAGCACTACGTGGTTCGGCTGCGCGAAGCCGCTGACAAGCGCATCGACCTGATCGCCTTCGGCGTCGCCACCGTGTCCGATGTGGACACACTCGCGGCCCGCCTGGCCACCGGGGGCGTGACCCTCGTCCACGAGCCGCGGACCCTGCACACCCCGGGCGGTGGTTACGGGTTCCGGTTCTTCGACAACGAGGGCCGGACCATCGAGATCAGCGCCGAGGTCGCCGTCCGCGCCCACCGCCGGATCGAGGCGGGCGAGGCCGTCCCGGTCCGCCTGTCGCACGTGGTGATCAACTCGGCGAACCCCGAGGCGACCCGGGCGTTCTACGAGAAGCACCTGGGCTTCCGGCTGTCGGACATCCTGATGCACCCGCGGATGGGCGAGATGATGTGGTTCCTGCGGGTGAACTCCTGGCACCACAGCATGGCCATCGCCCGGTGCCCGCACCCGTCGCTGCACCACGTGTCGTTCGAGATGCGCGGGCTGGACGAGTACATGCGCGGCACCGGACGGCTGCTGCGCGCGGGTGTCGAAAAGGTCTGGGGTCCCGGACGGCACCTCGCGGGCAACAACACCTTCAGCTACTTCCTCGACCCGCACGGCAACACGGTGGAGTACACGACCGAGCTGGAGCTCGTCGACGAGGACACCTGGCACCCGCACCTCTACGACTTCAGCGACCCCGAGGTGTCCGACCAGTGGGGGACGGCGAACGCGATGAACGAGTTCGTCGCGCGCAAGTCCTTCAACGACCCGGACAAGGGCCTGTTCGTGGCCCCGCCGGTCTGATGCGCTTCGCCACCTACGAGCACGGCGGAACCGTGCACGCGGGCGTCGTCACCGGCGACGGCGTCCGCGCGTTCCCGGCCGGGGTGACCGTGCTGGACGTGGTCCGCGGCGCACCCGCCGTCCCCGGCGGACCCTCGGTCCCGCTGGCCGAGGTGCGGCTGCTGCCGCCGCTCGACCCTCCGAGCGTCCGGGACTTCGTGGCGTTCGAGGAACACGTCGAAGGCATGGTCGCCCCGGGATCCGTGCCGCCGGAGTGGTACGAGGCGCCGACGTTCTACTTCACCAATCCCTGCGCGCTGGTCGGCGCGCACGACGACGTGCCGATCCCGCCGGGTTCGCGGCTGTTCGACTTCGAGCTCGAGGTCGCCGCCGTTATGGGCCCCGACGGGATCTTCGGCTACACGATCCTCAACGACTGGTCCGCTCGCGACCTGCAGCGCCGCGAGATGAAGGTGAACCTCGGGCCCGCCAAGGGCAAGGACTCCGCCACGACGCTCGGGCCGTGGCTCGTCACGGCCGACGAACTCGAGCCGTACCGCGACGCGGACGGCTTCCTGGCGCTCGACATGCGAGTCGCGGTCAACGACGTCGGAGTGGGGCAGGACCTGCTGTCCAACATGGGCTGGCCGTTCGAGGAACTGGCCGCCTACGCCGGCCGGGGGACGCGGCTGCGCGCGGGGGACGTCCTGGGGTCCGGGACCTGCGGCAACGGCGGTTGCCTGGCCGAGCTGTGGGGCCGCGGCGGCACGCAGGAGCCGCTGCGGCCCGGTGACGTCGTGGAGATGTCGGTCGAAGGCCTCGGGACGATCCGCAACACCGTCGTCGCCGGGGTCGAGCTGCCGCCGGTCCGCCCGGCGCGGCCCCGGCCCCGGCGGCGGTCGCGGTGACCGGGAAGGTCGTGGTCGTCACCGGTGCGGCCCAGGGCATCGGCGCGGCGGCCGCGCGGCTGCTCGCCGCGCAGGGCGCACGCGTGATCGGGGTCGACCGCGCCGAAGACCCCGGACTGCCCGGCGTCGAGCACCACCGGCTCGACGTCACCGACGACGCCGGCTGGGCCGGGCTCACCGCGGGGCTCGAGCGGGTCGACGGCCTCGTCGCGGCGGCCGGTGTCACCTGGCGGGCCCGGCTCGGCGACCTGGCCGCGGCCGACCTGGCGCGCGTGCAGGACGTCAACGTCGGCGGTGTGCTGCGGGCCGTGCAGGCGGTGCTGCCGCTGATGCCGTCCGGCGGGTCGATCGTCGTGACCGGCTCGGCCGCGGCGCTGACCGGCCACTACCCGCTCGCCTACACCGCGAGCAAGTGGGCGCTGCGCGGCTTCGTCAAGGCCGCCTGCCTGGAGCTGGGCGGCCGGGGCATCCGCGTCAACGCCGTGCACCCCGGGTACGTCGAAACCCCGATGACCGCCTCGGCGCCGCCCGGGTTCCGGGCCGCGAACGTCGCCGAGACCCCGCTCGGCCGCACCGGCACCGCCGGCGAGGTCGCCGCCGTCGTCGCGTTCCTGATCGGCGACGCGGCCTCCTACGTCTCCGGCGCCGAGATCCCCGTCGACGGCGGCCTGACCGCGCACGGCGGCGTCAAGTCGATCAGCGAAGCCGCCCGAACTTGAGAGGAACCCCGTGTTCGAATACTTCCCCGGCAACTACGTCTGGAACCTCGGCGTGGTCGCCGCGCTCAACAGCGGCGGCCTGATCGACGAGGTCGACCGCGCCTGCCGGCCCATCCGCGACGCCGCCGCCCAAGGCTCGGACGCCGGGACACCGGACTTCCTGCGGGCCTGGACCGCGCTCACCGACCAGCTCGTGGCCCAGGCCGAGAAAGCCGGGCACGCCCGCACGGCGGGCGAACTGTACTTCCGGGCCACGAACTACCTGTGCCAGGCCGAGCGCATGCTCGCCCACTCCGACCCGGACCGGCTGCCGTCCTACCGGCGGGTGCTCGCCCTCGCGCAGAAGGCCTTCGACCTGCGCGACCGGCGGATCTCCCGGGTGGCGATCCCGTACGAGGGCACGACCCTGCCGGCGTACTTCTCCCTCGCCCCCGCCACCGAAGCCGGACCGGCGCCGGTGATCGTCCTGGTCAACGGCCTGGACTCGACCAAGGAGCACATGTACACCTCGGGCCACTGGCGAGAGCTCGCCGAGCGCGGGATCTCGTGCCTGATGCTCGACCAGCCCGGCACCGGCGAAGCCCTGCGCCTGCAGGGACTCACCGCCCGCGTCGACGCCGAAGCCTGGGCGGGCGCGGCCGTGGACTGGCTCGAGACACGGTCCGAAGTGGACACCAGCCGGATCGGGATCGTCGGCTGGTCCCTCGGCGGCTACTACGCACCCCGTGCGGCGGCGTTCGAGAAGCGGTTCGCGCTCTGCGTCGCCTGGGGCGCCAACCACAACTGGGGCGCGGTGCAACGACGTCGTTTGGAGCGCGAGGGGGAGCGGCCCGTCCCGCACTACTGGGAACACGTGCTGTGGGTGTGGGGCCACGACGACCTGGACGAGTTCATCACCTTCGCCGACGACGTGCACCTGGACGGCGTGGTCGAGAAGATCACGGTGCCGTTCCTCGTCGCGC
The DNA here is from genome assembly GCF_013364075.1 of Amycolatopsis sp. Hca4. Classification (GTDB taxonomy): domain Bacteria; phylum Actinomycetota; class Actinomycetes; order Mycobacteriales; family Pseudonocardiaceae; genus Amycolatopsis. The sequence continues at coordinate 1,571,854 of NZ_CP054925.1, read as the reverse complement.
ACGGCGAGAACGACCGGCAGATCCCGTTGGAGTACGCCCACCGCTCCTACGACCAGGCGGTCAACTCGCCTCGGCGCGAGTTGCGCGTCTTCACCGCGGAGGAAGGGGCGACCGAGCACATCGGACTCGACCACCTGCCCCACGTCAGCACGTTCATCGCCGACTGGGTGGCCGACACCTTCGAGGCCGGCTGAGCGAAAGTCGCCCTAGCCGGCCGCGAAGCGTTCCTCGAGGTCGGCGAGCGTCCGGTTGCACCGCCGGATCGTCTCCGGGTCGACGTCGCCCAGCAGGTCCGCCAGCAGTTCCGACCACGCGCCGCGGAGGACTTCGAGGTTGCGCTGGGCCAGCTCGGTCGGGTGCACCTCCACCCGCCGGCCGTGGCCCGCGCGGGTCAGCATGCCCTTGGCTTCGAGGCCGCGGAGTGCGGTGCTGACGTTCGTGCGCTGCAGCCCGGTGCGCTCGGCGATGCGGCTCGGCGTGCAGCCCGGGTCCAGGTCCACCATCCGCATGACCTGGCGCTCGGTGGCGGTGAGCCGGACGACGGCCGGCTCGGCCGGGGTGCGCAGGCGGATCAGGCGGGCGACGTTGAGCACGAGGTCGGCCAGGTCGGCGTACGGATCCGCGGGCTGGGGGCGTGACACGCCTGCGACACTACCCTATGGTTATCGGCACATAATTATGGATCGATAGCCGAGGGGAAGGCCGATGGACCGGAACGAAGGTGTCCTGCACGCGGGGCCGGCCGGGTTCGCGGAGCTGGCCGCCGTGCTCGGCGACGCCGTCCGCGAGGTCGGGGCCTGGATGGCGGAGTACGGCGGCTACCACCCGCACCCCTCGCAGGACGTGCCGCTCGCGCGGTTCCGGGAGGCGACCGCGGACCTGCACCGGCGCCTGCGGGACAACTACCCGTTCTTCCACCCCCGCTACGCCGGGCAGATGCTCAAGCCGCCGCACCCGGCGGCCGTCGCCGGGTACCTGAGCGCGATGCTGATCAACCCGAACAACCACGCCCTCGACGGCGGTCCCGCCACCGCGGCCATGGAAAAGGAGGTCGTCGCGGACCTCGCGGCGATGTTCGGCCTCCCGCAGCACCTGGGGCACCTGACCAGCAGCGGGACGATCGCGAACCTGGAAGCGCTGTTCGTCGCCCGCGAGACGCACCCGGGCAAGGCGATCGCGCACAGCGCCGACGCGCACTACACCCACGGGCGGATGAGCCACCTGCTCGGCGTCGAGGCCGTTCCGGTCGCCACCACCCCCGCCGGGACCCTCGACCTGACCGCGCTCGAAGACCTGCTCCGCACCGGTCGCGTCGGCACCGTGGTCGCGGCCACCGGCACGACCGGCCTCGGTGCCGTCGACCCGGTCGGCGAGATCGTCGCCCTCGCCCGCCGGTACGGGGCCCGGGTGCACGTGGACGCCGCCTACGGCGGCTTCTTCCGGCTCATCGCCGACGACACCGCCGACGGCGTGGCTTCGGCACCGTTCCGCGCGATCGCCGACGCCGACTCGGTGGTGATCGACCCGCACAAGCACGGGCTGCAGCCCTACGGCTGCGGTGCGGTGCTCTTCCGCGACCCGTCGGTCGCCCGCCACTACCTGCACGACTCGCCCTACACCTACTTCACCTCCGATGAACTGCACCTCGGCGAGATCTCCCTGGAATGTTCGCGGGCCGGCGCCGCGGCCGCCGCGCTGTGGCTGACGTCGCAGGTCCTGCCCCTGACCCCGGATGGGCTCGGTGCGGTGCTCCGGCCCGGGCGCCGGGCCGCGCTCGCCTGGGCCGGCCTGATCGGCGGCAGCGCCGAGCTGGCGCTGTTCCAGCCGCCGCAGCTCGACATCGTCAGCTGTTTCCCGGTGCGCGAAAGCCTTTCCGAGATCGACCGCGTCAGCGCCCACGTACTCGACGCCGGGATGCGCCGCCCGCCGGAGGAGGCGGTGTTCGTCGCGACCTACACCGTCACCGGGGCCGACCTCGCCCGCCGTGGCCACACCGTGCGCGACGACGTCCCCCGCGGCCGGATCCTGCGGAGCGTCCTGATGAAGCCGGAGAACGAAGCGCAGGTCCCCGATCTGCACCGCGAAGTCGTCCGGTTGAGCAGCACCGCCGCGGACGTGCGGCCGGGGTAGCGAACGCAGCTGCACGGCCGGTCCCGATCTGTCAAGGGTTGACAGGGCGGGTGCCGTGGTATGAACCTTTCTACCGATCGTTCCCGCCGGCCCGCGAGGGCATCCGCCCGGCGCTCAGGGACGAGCCGGACCACGCCGCGCCCGCACGGGCGGCCGGTCCGTCCGTTTCCCGGCCTGGGAGGAATCCATGCTCACGTACGCCCCGCGGCACCGTCGCCGCGGATCCGGTGCCCGCTCGGTGATACTGGCGGCAGCTCTCGCGGTCGCCGCGCTCGGGGTCGCCGTCCCGGCGGCGCACGCCGCCGACCCGGTGATCTCCCAAGGGAAAACCGCCACCGCGTCTTCGGTGGAGAACGCCGGCACGCCCGCGGCCGCCGCGGTGGACGGCAACACCGGTACCCGGTGGTCCTCGCAGTTCAGCGATCCACAGTGGATCCAGATCGACCTCGGCGGCGCCGCGACGGTCAGCCAGGTCGTGCTGCGCTGGGAGGCCGCCTACGCCACGGCCTACCAGATCCAGCTGTCCGACAACGGTTCCAGCTGGTCCACTGTGTACCAGACGACGACCGGCACCGGCGGCACGCAGACGCTGGGGGTGACCGGTTCCGGGCGGTACGTGCGGCTGTACGCGACCGCGCGGGCCACGCCCTACGGTGTCTCGCTGTGGGAGTTCGAGGTCCACGGCACCGGCGGCGGGACGACGCCGCCCGGCGCGGGGACACCGCCCGACTCGTTCTGGGGCGACACCGCCGGCATCCCGGCCGCGCGCAACGTGCTCACGGTCAAGGTGCTCAACCGCACCAACGGCAAGTACCCGGACAGCCAGGTGTACTGGTCCTTCGGCGGCCAGACCCACTCGATCGCCGAGCAGCCCTACCTCGACATGCCCGCCAACTCGGCCGGGCGGATGTACTTCTACCTGGGCACCCCGAACGGCCAGTACGCCGACTTCATCGAGTTCACCGTCGGCCCGGACGTGTTCAACGGAAACACCACCCGGGTGGACGCCTTCGCGCTGAAGCTGGCCATGCGGCTGCACGCCCACGACGGCTACGACGTGCAGGTCGGCGACGCCTACGAGCTGTTCCAGGAGGACCGCTCGGCCACCTTCGCCCGGTTCCAGAGCGAGGTGCCGACCGAGTTCAAGGGCCTGGCGACGGTGAACGCGCCGTACCGGATCCCGGCCCCGGGCAGCGCCCCGGACTTCCGCAGCGGCGGCAAGTACGCGAACTACTTCACCTCCTACGCCCAGTCGGTGGGGGTCAACGAGCCCACGTCGAACATCACCGGCTGCGCCGGATCGCTCGCGGGCAACCCGGACATGTGCGCGGCGCTGAACCGGCACACGGCCCACCTGCCGCAGTCGCAGTGGCAGGACGTGTCGCGGTACTACCAGGCCGCGCCGGCCAACTACTACGCGAAGTTCTGGCACGACCACGGCATCAACCGCCTCGCGTACGGCTTCCCGTACGACGACGTGGCGGGTCAGTCCTCGTTCGTCTCGCACGGGGACCCGCAGTGGCTGGTGGTCGCCGTCGGCTGGTGACGAGCGGGCCGGCCGGACCGCCGCCGCTGAGGTGGCCGGTCCGGCCGGCTCTTGTTCGGTACGGGCTGATTCGGCCGGGTCCTGTTCGGGTGCGGGGTGCGTCGGGGTGGCTGGTTCGGGGACCCGCTCGGCGCGCGCTCAGGCGGCCGGTCCGGCCAGCACCCGCTCGGCGCGCAGCGCGATGCGCAGGGTGAGCCGTTCCCCGGGGTCGTCCAGGCGTGTCCCGAACAGCGCGCGCAGCCGGCGAAGGCGGTTGCGCGCGGTCTGCGGGTGGATGCCCAGCCGGGCCGCGACTTCGGGGGCGCCGCCGCGGGCGTCGAGCACCGCGGCGAGGGTTTCGGCGAGCTTGCCGCGCCGGTTCCCGGGCAGGTCCGACAACGGTTCGAGGCTGTGCGCGGCGAGGGCGCCGGTCAGCAGCTCGTCGGCGGCCAGCCAGTGCGTGGTCAGGTGGTCGGGCCAGCGGAGGAGGCGGTCGCGGGGGAGGATGCCGCGGCCGCGCAGCTCCCACGTCCGCCGGGCCCAGCGCAGCGAGGTGGCCGCCTCGGCCGGGGCGACGGCCGGTCCGGTCGCGGCCGGGCCGTCGCCCAGGAACCGGGCCGGGTCGGCGTCCGACGGCAGCAGCGCGTACGGCGGTTCGGCGGTGGGGTCGGCGAGCAACCCGGCGCCGGGCCGGGGGACGGCCCCGACGGCGGCCACCACGCGCTCCGGCGGGGTCCAGTCCACCCGCTCGGCCAGTTCGGTCCACGGACGGCCGGCCAGCAGCGCGCGCAACAGCTCACGGCGCAGGTCGGTGGCCGAAGGCGGGGAGACGGCCCGGAAGGCCTCGGTGGACAGGCGGATCAGGACGTCGACGCACCGGAACACCGCGTCCACCCCGGCGGCGACCACACCCCGGGGCGTCCGGCGGTCCAGCTCGGCCAGCAGCGGGAGGGCGCACCGGCCGCCCGCCTGGTAGGCGCGGGAAAGCCGGTCGAGGTCGGCGCCCGCCGCGGCGCCCGCGCGGCGGAAGGCGTCCGCGCCGGTCCCGGCCCGCGAGCCGCCGAGCAGCGCGGCCACGAACTCGGTCGCGCCCGCGTCGAACAGCGCGGCGTGCTCGGGGACGGCGTGCCGGATGCCGGCCACGATCGCGCGGGCCAGCACCACCCCGGCGCCGGTGTGCAGGGGCTGGGAGACGGTCATCGTCGACCTCCGGAGCGGGCGGGCATCGCTGGCGCGCCGAGTCTGGCCGCCGGGCGCCGCCGGTCGCATCGAGGAAAAGACGTATTCGCGGCTACGTACCCGCGTCGGCCGATCGGCGCAGCGGACGTTGGGCCACATGGACACCGGGGCGGCGACCGATCAAGATGGGGGCCGGAGGAACGGCCGGTGAGCGATGACGGCGGCGTGGCCACGCGACGGGACCTGACGAGTTACGTGGGCCGCGCCGAGGACGAAGCCCGCGTGCGGCGGCTGCTGGGCGAGGCGCGCCTGGTCACGCTGACCGGGCCCGGCGGCGTGGGCAAGACCCGGCTCGCCGGCCGGGTCGCCGGCTCGGTGACCCGGGCGTTCCCGGGCGGCGTGGTCGTCGCCGGCCTGGCCGGACTGCGCGACGGCACCCTGGTCACCCGCGCCCTCGCCGACTGCCTCGGCCTGCACGACACCACCGCCCGGACCGCGCGGGAGACCGTGCTGGCCCACCTGCGCGACCGGCGGGCGCTCCTGCTGCTCGACAACTGCGAGCACCTCGTCGCCGACTGCGCCGAGCTGGTCGACGCGCTGCTGCGGCACTGCCCGGACCTGGTGGTCCTGGCGACCAGCCGGTGTTCGCTCGGGGTCGCGGGCGAGCGGATCACGCCGATCGCGCCACTGGCCGTGCCGCCGGAGGACGCCCGGACCGCCGAGGACGCGATCGCCTACGACGCCGTGCGGCTGTTCGCCGACCGCGCCGCCGAAGTGCTGCCCTCGTTCCGGCTCGAGGACGACGTGGCGTCCGTCGTGGGGGTGTGCCGCCAGCTCGACGGCCTGCCGCTGGCCGTCGAGCTGGCCGCCGCCCGCATCCGCGCGCTCTCGCCCGGCCAGATCGCCGAGCGCATGGGCGACAGCCTGGCGCTGCTGACCACCGGGGCGCGGTCCCGGCCCGAGCGGCACCGCAGCCTGCGCGCCACCATCGAGTGGAGCCATTCCCTGTGCACCGAAGGCGAACGCGCGGCCTGGGAGTGCTGCGCGGTGTTCGCGGGCGCGTTCGACCTGTCCGCCGCCGAGGACGTCTGCGCGGTCGCGGGGCTCGACGGCTTCGCGGTGCTGGACGCGGTCGACGGCCTGGTCGACAAATCGGTACTGCTGCGCGTCGACGGCGCGACCGGCGTCCGGTACCGGATGCTGGAGGCGTTGCGTGAGTTCGGCCAGGAACGGCTGGCCGCCACCGGGACCGCCGAGGAGGTGGCCCGGCGGCACCGCGACCACCACGCGCGGCTGCTGGCGCAAGCCGACGCCGAGTGGTTCGGCCCCCGGCGCGAGGACTGGTTCACCCGCCTGTCCGAACGGCACGCGGACGTCCGGGCGGCGCTGTCGTGGTCGCTGCGCACCCCGGACGAGGCGGCGGTCGCGCTCCGGATGGCGGTCGCGGTCCTCGAATACTGGACGGCCCGGGGCGCGGCGGGGGAGCTCCGGGAGTGGCTGGACCGCGCGCTCGCCGTCGCCGCCGAGGACGCTCCTGGCCGCGCGACGGCGCAGGCCCGGGCCGCCCTGTGCGCCGCCTTGCACGCGGATCTGGACGGGGCCCGGCAGCGGCTGAAGCTCGCCGAAGCCGCCGTCGACGAGGACGCGGTGCCCTACCTCCGCCACGCCGAGGCGTTCGTGGCGATGATCGCGGTCGAGCCGTACGCGCTGGAGAACGCCGCCGAGGCCGTGCGGATCTTCGGGGAGCAGGGCGCGCCGCGCAAGCAGCTGCACCCGATGTTCATCCAGGCGGTGGCCACGGCCTTCCGCGGCGACCTGCCCGGCGCCCGGCGGCTGCTGGAGGAGATGCTGCGCCTGTGCGCGGAGGCGGGGGACGAGGCCTACCGGTCGATGGCCCTGTTCGGGCTGGGCACGGTCGAGATCTTCTTCGGCGGGGACCTCGACGTCGGTGAACACGCGATGCGTGACGCGCTGGAGATCGACCTGCGCGGGCTCGACGTGCTGTCGGTGGCCTACCGGGTGGACGGGCTGGCCTGGGCGTCGGCCCGGCGCGAAGACTGGCCACGCGCGGCGCGGCTGTTCGGCACGGCGGCGACGGTGTGGGATCGCTGCGGAGCCGAGCCGGACATCGCCGTGTCGCTGGCCCACCGGCAGCTGCTCGCGGCGACCCGTGGCGCGCTCGGCGAGGCCCGGTTCGAGGAGGCGTTCGCCGAAGGGCGCGGGCAGAACCCGCACGACATCCTCGCCCCGGCGTCGGCCGCGAAATGCGGTGAGCCCACCGGGAGCGCGGTGCTGCCGCCGCTGACGCCCCGCGAGTCGGAGATCGCCCGGCTGGTCGCGACCGGGCTGAGCAACCGCGAGATCGCCGTCCGGCTGGTCATCGCCCAGCGGACCGCGGAGACCCACCTCCAGCACATCCTCAACAAACTGGACCTGGCGAACCGGACGCAGGTCGCGGTGTGGGTGAACGAGCGGGCCTGACGGCGGCCGTTCAGCGCTCGGCGAGCGCCCGGCGCACCTCCTCCGCGCCCAGCACGACGGGGGAGTGCAGCGAGCCGACCTCGTTGATCTCGATCTCGACCACGTCTCCCGGTTGCAGCCCCTGGTCGAGCCCCGGCACGACGGAGGTGCCGGTCGAGAGCACGGCGCCGTCCGGGAAGTCGTTGTCCCGCCACAGGTATTCGACCAGTTCGGCGGGTTTGCGGTTCAGCTGGGCGGTGTTCGCTTCGCCGGCGAACACCTCGGCGCCGTCGCGCCGGATGCGCATGCGCAGGGCGAGGGCGAGCACGTCCGGCACCTCCCACGCCGGGCGCACCCGGGCCGACACCGCGCACGAGCCGGTGTAGATCTTGGCCTGCGGCAGGTACAGCGGGTTTTCGCCTTCGATGCTGCGGGAACTGACGTCGTCGACCACCAGGTACCCGGCGATCTCCCCGCCGGCGGTCAGCAGCAGGCCGAGTTCCGGCTCCGGCACGTTGTTGGCCGAGTCGGCGCGGACCGCGATCGGCTCGCCGTCGGTGACCACCCGCCAGGCGGCCGACTTGAAGAACAGCTCCGGCCGTTCCGCCCGGTACACCCGCGCGTAGACATCCTCGTCGACGCTCTCCTCGCGACGGGCTTCCTCGGACCGCAGGTAGGTCACCCCGGCGGCCCACACCTCCATCCGCCCGTCGAGCGGCGGCAGCAGGCGGGCGCCGGCGACGGGTTCCCCGGCGGCTTCGGCGAGTTCACGGATCTCCGCCACGGGGCGGCGGAGCAGGTCGCTCATCGACGTGACCGCGAGCGGCCGCAGTTCGTCGCCGGTGAGCAGGCCGACGCGGATGTCGCCGGTTCCGCCGGCGAATCGCACCAGGTGGGTCATTCCGGACCTCCTCGTTCGTGTCGAACCTACGGAGTCCGGCAGCCGGCGGGCAACCATTGCCGGCGTATGACGACCTATTCGCCGGCGCTGGTCGCGACGAACGGGCCGGCGCGTTGACCGAGTGCTCGGATGGTGCTAATAATACTAGCACCATGAGATGGGAAGTGGATCATTCTTCGGGGGAAGCGCTGCCGCTGCAGATCGTGGCTTGCGTGCGGCGGGGCATCGCTTCGGGCGAGCTCGCCGTCGGGGTTCAGCTGCCGCCGGCGGCTGAGCTGGGGGCGGCCTTGTCCGTCGACCGCAACACCGTGCTGGCCGCCTACCGGAAGCTGCGTGACGAGGGTGTCCTGGAGTTCCGGCGAGGCCGCGGCGCGCGGGTCGCGGCCGCCGTCACCGAGCCGGCTCCGGTCACCGAGGCCGCGCGGGCGCTCGTGGCGGTCGCCCGGCGGCACGGCCTCGGACGCGCCGAACTGCTTCGCCTCATCGAGAAGATGACCTGACAGTCGAGAGGACGGTGCCCGATGACGGCATCCGCAGTGCCCGGCCCGGGCCGGTACTCGGTCTACACCGGCCGGGTGACGAACTGGCCGTTGCTGGTCGTGCTGAGCGCCGCCCTGCTGGTACCGCTGCTGTCACTGGGCGGGCTGTCGCACGGCGGCTGGCTCGACCCCGACGGCCCCGCCGTCCCGCTCGCCGTGGCCGTGGCCGCCGTGCTCGTCACGGTGCTGGCCGGGCTGCGGGTCAGGACGGCGGCGGGGCCGAACGGGGTATCGGTCCACTGTGGAGCGTTCGGCTGGCCGCGCCGCACGTACCGCCTGGCCGAGATCGACCGGGCCGAGGTGACCGACCTGCGCTCGTCGCTGTGGCGCCTGCCCCTCGGCTTCTGGTGGACCCCGCAGCACACCTACTACACGCTCCGCGCCGGCACCGCCCTGAGGCTGACCCTGCACACCGGCCGCACCGTGACGATCACCGTCCCCGACCCGCACGCCGCGGCCGCGGTCGTCCACGAGGCGAAATCCGCCTGACGCCCTCAGCCCGGCCGCCGGGTGGTGGTGACGCCGCGGCGGATGTCGCCCGGGAGGGGGCGGACCCGGTGCAGGTCGCGGCGGGTGGTGGAGTGCAGCTGCCACGGCACGCTGGTCACCATCACGCCGGGCTCGAACAGCAGGCGGCCCTTGAGGCGCAGGGAACTCTGGTTGTGGAGCACGTTTTCCCACCAGCGGCCGACTACGTATTCGGGGATGTAGATGCAGACGACGTCGCGGGGGCTGCCGCGGCGGAGGTTCTTGACGTACTGCACGACCGGCCGGGTGATCTCGCGGTACGGGGACTCGATCACCTTGAGCGGGAGTTTCATCCCGCGTGCTTCCCACTGGCGCCGCAGTTCGCGCGTGTCGGCGTCGTCGACGTTGACGGTGATGGCGCTCAGCGTGTCCGACCGGGTGGCGCGGGCGAAGGCGATCGCGCGCTGGCTCGGTTTGTGCAATGTGGACACCAGGACGATCGCGTGGACGCGGCTGGGCAGCAGCTCGCTTTCCTCGTCGGGCTGGAGTTCTTCGCGGACGTGGGTGTAGTGGCGGTGGATGGCGCGCATCAGGCCGTAGAGCAGCGGGATGGCGATGACGACCAGGTACGCGCCGTGGCTGAACTTGGTGACCAGCACGACCACGAGCACGATCGCGGTGAGGAACGCGCCGACGGCGTTGCTGAGCCGGGAGCGCCGGATGGCGGCGCGGCCGGTGGTGGCGGTGGCCAGCTCGCGGTTCCAGTGCCGGACCATCCCGGCCTGGCAGAGGGTGAACGAGGTGAACACGCCGAGGATGTAGAGCTGGATGAGGCGGGTGGTGGAGCCGTCGAAGGCGAAGATCAGGATCCCGGCGACCAGTGAGAGGGCGATGATCCCGTTGGAGAAGGCGAGCCGGTCGCCGCGGGTGTGCAGCTGGCGGGGCAGGTAGCGGTCCTGGGCCAGGATCGAGGCCAGCAGCGGGAAACCGTTGAACGCGGTGTTGGCGGCCAGGATCAGGATCAGCGCGGTGGCGGCCTGCAGGACGTAGAACAGCACCGCGTGGTCGCCGCCGAAGACGGCCGCGCCGATCTGGCTGATCACGGTGCGCTGGGGGTCGGTGGTGCAGTCGCCGCGGAAGCCGGCCAGGTCGCAGGTGTTCTCGGCGATGTGCACCTTGGTGATCAGCGCCAGCGCGGTGATGCCGCCGAACATGACCACGGCGGTGACGCCCATGGCGGTCATCGTGCGGGCGGCGTTGAGCGCCTTCGGTTTGCGGAACGCGGGGACGCCGTTGGAGATGGCCTCGACGCCGGTGAGCGCGGTGCAGCCGGAGGAGAACGACCGCAGCAACAGGAAAACGAGGGCGAAACCGGTCAACCCGGCCTGTTCGGGCCGGACGGTGTAACCAGCGCTTTCGGAGACCGGCGGGTGGCCGGTGGCGACGCGGGCGAAGCCGGCCGCGATCATCAGCACGACCGTGGCGATGAACAGGTAGGTCGGCGCGGCGAAGGCGCGGCCGGATTCGCGGATGCCGCGCAGGTTCATCGCCGCCAGCAGCACGATGAAGCCGATGTCGAGCAGGATCCGGTGGTCGTTCAGCTCGGGGACGGCGGAGATGATGTTGTCCACTCCGGACGCCACCGAGACGGCGACGGTCATGATGTAGTCGACCATCAGCGCCCCGGCCACGACGAGCCCGGCGTGCGACCCGAGGTTGCGGGAAGCGACTTCGTAGGAGCCGCCGCCGCTGGGGTAGGCCTTCACGACCTGCCGGTAGGAGATCACCACCACGGTCAGCAGCACGGCCACGCCCAGGCCGACCCACGGGGCGAGGGTGAAGCAGGCGAGGCCGCCGATGGAGAGGATGAGCAGGATTTCCTGGGTGGCGTAGGCGACCGAGGAGAGCGGGTCGCTGGCGAAGATGGGCAGCGCGAGCCACTTCGGCAGCAGGGTCTCGCCGAGGGTGTCGCTGCGGAACGGGCGGCCGACGACCAGCCGCTTCAGCCATGAGGTGGGTGCCGGCACGTACCGCAGCGTGCCTGCCGGCTCCGGCGAGCGGCGTAGGGAAATCGTCAAGATGTGTGGATCGGCGTAGGGAAATCGTCAGTGTCCGTCGCGCGCTCGTCAGGTTCCCGTCAACGGCATCGGGTGACCGGCTGCCTCTAAGCTGACGGGGTGGACGAGCCGACCCCGCCGCGCGTCTTGGTGATCGAGGACGCCGAAGCGATCCGCGTGCCGGTCGAGGCGGCGCTGGCCGACGCCGGTTTCTCGGTGCGGTCGCGGCCCGATGGCGCCCAGCTGGAGGCGGAGCTCACCCGCAGCCGTCCGGACCTGGTGGTGCTCGACGTGCTGCTGCCCGGCCGGGACGGGTTCGAGCTGCTGCGGGTGATCCGGCGGAACTCCGCCGCCGGTGTCGTGATGCTCACCGCGCGGGACGGCGTCGAGGACCGGCTGCGCGGGCTCGGCGAAGGGGCCGACGACTACGTCGTGAAGCCGTTCGTGCTCGCCGAACTGGTCGCGCGGGTGACCGCCGTGCTGCGCCGGACCGGGCGCACCCGGCCGGCCGTCGAGGTGGGGGACCTCGTGATCGACGTCGAGGGCGGGCGCGCCCGCTACGGCGGCACCGACGTCGAGCTGACCTCGACCGAGTGGAAGGTGCTCGTCTACTTCGCCCAGCACCGGGACCGGGTGGTGTCCAAGACCCAGGTCCTCACGGCGGTCTGGGGCTACGGCGACTCCGCCCCGAACCTCGTCGAAGTCAACGTCAGCACCCTGCGCCGCAAGCTCGAAGCGCACGGCCCGCGCGTGCTGCACACCGTGCGCGGCCAGGGGTACGTCCTGCGCGGCGAGCCGTGAGCCTGCGGACGGCGTCGCTGCGCCGCCGGGTCACCGTGACCGTGCTCGTGGTGCTGGCGGTGGTGCTGGTCGCCGTCGGGTTCGTCGTGGACGCGGTGTTCCGCGCGCAGGCCGAGCGGGACGTCAACGCGGTGCTCACCACCCGGGTCCAGCTCGCGCAGCAGCTCGCCAAGCAGAACGTGTCCCCGCGGACCCTGGTGCGGCGCATCGAGACGCGCGGCGTGGTGGGCTCGCTGACCCTGCCGGACGGCTCGGTCTTCGGCTCCCCGCCGCTGCCGGCGGGCGCCCGGATCCGTCAGGTCCGCGCGACGCTGTCCGGGCCGCCGCGGATCGACGGCGCGAAGCTGACGCTCACCGCCGACGAGTCCCTGATCGCGGCCGCCGAGCGGAGCCTGCGGTGGGTGCTGGTGGCCACCGGCCTTGCCGCGCTGGCCGTCGCCGCGGTCGCGCTGCTGCTGGCCGTCCGGTTCGCGCTCGCCCCGCTCGACGCGATGACCCGGCTGGCCCGCTCGATCGTGACCGGCGAGCGCGGCGGCCGGCTCGCGCCCGAGCGGACCGGCACCGAGCTGGGGCGCGCGGCGGCCGCGTTCGACTCCGCGCTCGACGCGCTCGAAGGTGCCGAGGGCGCGGCGCGGGCGTCCGAAGAGCGGACGCGGCGGTTCGTCGCCGACGCGGCCCACGAGCTGCGGACCCCCTTGGCCGGTGTGCAGGCGGCGGCCGAGGCGTTGCTGCAGCAGCCCCCGGACGCGCCGCACGAGCAGCGGGAACGCCTGCAGCTGCTGGTGGTGCGCGAATCGCAGCGGGCCGGCAGGCTCGTCGCCGACCTGCTGGACCTGGCCCGGCTCGACGCGGGCGCCGAGCTCGAACGGGCCCCGGTGCCGCTGCGGGAGCTGGCCGTGGCCCAGGCCGAGCAGGTCCGGCTGACCGCGCCCGGTGTCACGGTCGAGGTGACCGGGCCGGACACGACGGTGCTCGGCGACCGGGCCCGGCTGACCCAGGTCCTCGCCAACCTGACCGGCAACGCCGTCCGCGCGATGGACGGCCGGGGCACGCTGACCCTGGAGGTCACCGGCGACGGGGTGACGGTGACCGACACCGGCCCGGGCGTCCCGGCGGGGGAACGCGAACGGATCTTCGACCGGCTCGTCCGCCTCGACGCGGCCCGCAGCCAGGCCGGCTCGGGTCTTGGCCTGCCCATCGCCCGCGGCTTCGCCCGGGCGCACGGCGGCGACCTGTGGTGCGAGGCGGCGCCGGGCGGGGGCGCGCGGTTCCGCCTGACGGGCCTGCCGTCCGTGCCGTGACGCTCAGGCGAACAGCCCGTCCAGTCGGCCGCGGTGCCCGGGCAGCACCCGGCCCGCGTCCGTGCCGAGGACGTTCTCGACGAGCGACGCGTAGACGTCGCGGAAGTCCGTGCTGAGCTTCAGGTCGCCGTCGTCGAGGTCGGTCAGGCTGGGTTCGGCGCCGTGGAAGCCGCCCTTGACCCGCGCGCCGAGGACGAAGACCGGGCCCGCCGTGCCGTGGTCGGTGCCCTGGCTGGCGTTCGCCGTCACGCGCCTGCCGAACTCCGAGTAGACCAGCACCGTCGCCTGCTTGCCGCGGTCGGTCTTCCCCAGCCGCCGCACGAACGGCGTCAGCGCGCCGTCCAGTTCGGTCAGCAGCCGCTGCTGGGTGCCGCGCTCGTCGGCGTGGGTGTCGAACCCGCCCAGCGACACCGAGTACGCCCGCGTCGGCACGCCCGCCTCGATCAGCCCGGCGACCACGTCGAGCTGGGCGGCCAGCTCGCCCTTGGCCTTCTTCCCGTCCTTCGCGGGCTGCCCGAGCGTCTGCACGGCCCGGTGCAGGTCGGTCACCGAGCGCGCGGCGCGGGCCTGCCAGAACCCTTCGCCGGGCTGTGCCGCGCCGAGGGCGGCGAACGCTTTGCCGAGCGCGCCCTCCGGCAGCTTCAGCCCGCCGACCGGCAGGGACGCGGCGGCGGTGCGCTCCCCGGCGAGCAGCGGCGGCAGCACCGGGTCGACCGAGACCGCGCGCAGCGGGTCGTCACCCGTGGCGTCGAGCCACCGGCCGAGCCAGCCGGTCGGGACCGGCGTCCCGGGCGAAGCCGTCTGCCAGATCGCCATCGACCGGAAGTGGCTGTGGTCGGGCTTGGGGTAGCCGACGCCGCGCAGCACGGCGAGCCTGCCGTCGTCCCAGAGGCTCTTGAAGCCCTTCATCCCGGGGTTCAGCCCCAGCCCTTCGCCGAGGTCCAGGACCTCTTCCGGCCGGTAGGCGAGTTCCGGGCGAGCGGCCCGGTAGGCGGGATCGGCCGCCGGGACGACGGTGTTGAGGCCGTCGTTGCCGCCGTAGAGGGTGACGACCACCAGCACCCCCGCGCCGGGATCGAGGGGTTCTCCTGCGCGGCCGACATCAGCCGGCCCCAGTCGACCTGCGTGGCGCCGGCGGCCAGGGCCGCGGCGGCCGTGACGCCGGTCGCGGTGAGGAACCTGCGACGGTTCACCTGCTGCACGAAAAGTCACCCGCTCACTACGTACTCGGGGCACAAGCGGCCACTGCGGACAGTTGACGGACGTTGCCTGCCACGCCGGCCAGCGCGGTACGCGTGCGGTCCGGCCAGGCGTCGACGCCGAGCAGGTCGCCGACCGCGGCGACCTTGTCCCGCGCCTTCGCCACCACGCCGAGATCCGCGTGCGCGGCCACCAGCTGGGCGGCGTGCAGCCGGGCGACCCCGCCGACGTCGTCAGCCACGCCCCGCCCGCGGCCCAGCCCCCGACGCTCGGCGGCTGGAACGGCACCTGGCCCATCCCGCGCAACGCGGCGAGCAGCTGCCCGCGGGTCTTCTCGTCGAGCCTGCCCGGCCGGACGCCGAGTGCGCGCAGCAGCCCGGCCAGCCATTCGACCGGTTGCTTGACCAGTGACGTCCCGCTGTCGTGGAACGCCGCTTCGCCGGTGATCGCGCGCAGCAGGGCGGTGATGTCACGCCGGCTGCCGTAGGCGGCCACGAGCCGGCCGAGCGTGTCCGGCGGCGGCGGGGTCGCGGACACCAGCCGGGCCCAGATCCGCCCGACCACGAACGGGGCCGAATCCGGCCGGCCCAGCACGAGGTCCACAAAGGACTCCGCGGTGAAGTCGCCGCTGGCGCCCAGTATCCGTTTCACCCCGTCGTCGTGCCGCTTGGCGACCAGCTGCGCGCCGGTGGCGTCACGCTTGGCGGTCCAGCCGGTGAGCGCGCGGGCGGCCTCGCGGACGTCGTCTTCGGTGTAGTGCCCGATGCGAGGGTGAACAGTTCCATGAACTCGCGGGAGAGGTTTTCGTTCGGCTTGCCCGCCTTGTTGCTGTTCCCGTCGAGCCACAGCAGCATCGCCGGGTCGACGACCATCGCGCGGGCCAGGTCGGTGAAGCTGCCGAGCGCGTGTTCGCGCTGCGTCCGGTTCTGCGCGAGCATCAGCCGCGGGCTGCGCACCTTCTGCTCGCCGGTGGCGAAGTGGCCGTGCCAGAACCAGGTCAGCCGTTCCACGGACGCGAGATCGGTGGCCACCATCCGGTCGAGCCACCAGCCGACGGCCTGCGTGGCCTGGGCCTGGACCGCCTGGCGTGCCTGCTGCTTCGCGGCCGGGTCCGTGCCGTGATCGTCCGGTGGCGGCCCGAAGTCGGGCGGCGGCGTCGCGGCGGCGCCGGGATCCGGGCCGCCGCCCAGGAGCCGATCGCGGGTCTCGGCGAACCCGCGGTCGAGGTCACCGGGCCG
Source organism: Amycolatopsis sp. Hca4 (assembly GCF_013364075.1). Taxonomy (GTDB): domain Bacteria; phylum Actinomycetota; class Actinomycetes; order Mycobacteriales; family Pseudonocardiaceae; genus Amycolatopsis. The sequence continues at coordinate 1,556,055 of NZ_CP054925.1, read as the reverse complement.
CGGCCCGAAGCCGAGCCGGTCGTGCAGCCGCCGGACGGCGGCCCGTTCGGAGAGCACCACCATGTGTCGATGCTGCTGTCCGGACCCGGCGGGTGACGAGGTCGGCCGGGGTTTCTTAAGCCGATCCACAGGTCGGCCGCCGTCCTCAGGGTCCGCACAGCGAGCGGCGGGTAGCGTCCGCGCGGTGTTCGGTCTCAGCCTGGAGCACCTGGCGATCCTCCTCGTGGCGGCCCTGTTCGTTCTCGGGCCCGAACGGCTGCCCGGTGCGGTGAGCCAGGTGACCCGCGCGATGCGACGGCTCCGGGGGTTCGCCGCGGGTGCCCAGCAGCAGCTGGAGGCCGAGCTGGGCCCGGAGCTCGGGCAGTTGCGCAAGCCGCTGCAGGACCTGCAGGCGCTGCGTGAGTTCGATCCGCGGGCCGCGTTGCGCCGCCACCTGCTCGACGACGAACCGCTCCCGCGCCCGACCGGACTGCGCCCGGGGGAGCGGGCACCGATCGACACCGACGCGACCTGAGCCCGCGCCGGGGTGGGTGCGGGCTCGGCGGCAGACGGGGGGCGTTCTGCCGCCGAGCTCACCCTGCCGGCGATCGGGCCGGTCGGGGGGTGTGCCGGACCGATCGGATCGGCACCGGGGGAGAGGGCACGGCGGGGCCGGAATGACGGGCCGGGCCCGAACTCACCGGTTCGGGTGACGCGCCGGGCCGAGCTCCCGGACACGACGAGATCTCGCTCGGACCACCCGGACGTGGGGCGTTGCGTGGCGGCTTGGTTCGTTCGGGTGATCGTCGTGACACTGAGGTGTGATCGCCCGGCTGAAGCGTCAGGGCGACGGGGTGAGCCCCCTCGACCGGGGTATGGATGACAGCACTGCGTCGCGAACCATTTTCGGCAAGCCCGTCCACCACGCGCGGTACGCCCGTCCGCCGCTGCGGTGGCGGACCGCGACGGTGCTCGTCGCCACCGCGGTCGTCATCGGCGTCGCGGACACCCTGATCGGCGCGATCGTGCTCGGGGCGGTCGCGGTGCTCGCCGCGCTGCGCGCCCGCTGGGTCCGGGCCGTCGCCCGGCTCGAGGACATTCTCGAAAGCGAACTGTTTCGCGAAGAGTGAGTTCGAAACAATCGAATGGTAATTACATCGACAATGGCTCCTAGAAAGCGCGAAAATTGCGGCGAAACTGCCCCGCGCCAAAGGAGTCCACGTGCCGGACCTGCCGTTCGACCGCCGGGGTTTTCTCACCGTCGCCGCGCTGGCCGCCGGGGCCGCGGCGCTGCCCGGTGGACTGCTTTCCCGCGCCGCGGGGCCGTCGCTCGCCCTCCCCGAGCGGGGTGTCAACGACACCGCCCCCGCCACGTCCTGGACGGACGGTTTCCTGAGCGGCAACGGTGAATACGGTGCCACTTTCCACGGTGCGCCCACCCTGGAAAAGGTGATCTTCAACCACCACCGCTTCGTCCTGCCCAACGGCACCCGGACGGTCACCCCGCCGGTGCTCGCGAGCCGCCTGCCGGGGGTCCGGGACAAGGCGCTCGCCGGTGACTACGCCGGGGCGAACCGCGACTTCGCGGCCGGCTGGTCGCTGCGGTGGACCCAGACCTACCACCCGGCCTACGAACTCCGGATCGCGACGCCGGCCATGACCACCGCCGACGGTTACCTCCGCACGACCGACTTCCGCACCGGCGAGGTCGCCACCGGCTGGACCGATGGCTCCGGCACCTGGACCCGGCGAGCGTTCGTCTCGCGCGCCGACCGCGTGGTCGTGCACGAGCTGACGCCGGCCCCCGGCCGGACGATCGACGCGACCTTGAGCGTGTACACCGCGTTGGAGGGCACGCCCGGGAACGTGGGCTTCACGACCCGCGCCACCGTCGCCGGCGGATCCGGCTACCTGAACCTGCGCGGCACGTACCCCAGCGGGCAGGGCGCGTTCGGCTACGAAGGCGTCGCCCGCGTCTTCCCGGCCGGCGGTAGCGTCTCGGCGGCCGGGAGCACCATCGTCGTCTCCGGCGCGACGCGGTTACTGCTGCTCACCAAGCTCGACCGGTACGAGACGCCGAACGCGTGGGACGCCCAGCCGCTGCACGCGGCGCTGGCCGCCACCGACACCGACTACGCCGCCCTGCTGGCCCGGCACACCGCGGTCCACACCGCCTGGTACGACCGCTCCCGGCTGGACCTGAACGTCTCCGCCGCCGACCGGGCCCTACCGGTCGGTCAGCTGATCGCCCGGCAGAACGGCAACCAGGGCGTCATCGACCTCGCCCTGCTGGAGCGCCTCTACGACTCGGGGCGGTACCTGTTCATCAGCTCCAGCGGAGTCCTGCCACCGCGGCTGACCGGGATCTGGACCGGGACCTGGACCGGTGCCTGGGCCGACGACTTCACCACCGACGCCAACGTCAACCTCCAGGTCGCCGGGGGAAACATCCTGGACACCCCCGAAGCCATGCAGGGGTACTTCGCCCTCATCCTCGGGCAGCTCGCCCAGTGGCGCACCAACGCGCGGAACCTCTACGGCGCCCGGGGCTTCCTCGCCCCGTCCCGGACCGACGGCGAGTACGGGCACATGCTCCACTTCGACGCCGGCTTCCCCGGCCAGACCTGGACCGGCGGGGCCGACTGGCTGCTGCACCCGCTCCTCGAGTACTGGGAAGTGACCGGCGACCAGGCGTTCCTGCGGGACAAGCTGGGTCCGGCGCTGATGGAGCTGGCGTTGTTCTACGAGGACTTCCTGACCCGGACCGACACGGGCGGCAAGGTCGTCTTCGTCCCGTCCTTCTCGATGGAGAACGCGCCGGGCAACACCCACGTCCTCCTGTCGGTCAACGCCACCGGCGACATCATGGCCGGCAAGCACGCCCTGCAGGCCGCCATCACCGCGGCCGACGGGCTCGGCGTGGAGCAGGGCAGCGGCCAGGGCGTCCAGCGCTGGACCGCTCTGCTCGGCAAACTGCCCGCGTACCGGATCAACGGGGACAACGCACTGGCGGAGTGGTCCTGGCCGAGCCTCGCCGACAACTACGACCACCGGCACGTCCACCACCTGTACGGCGCCTGGCCGCTGCACGAGCTCAACCCGGAGACCCGGCCGGAGCTGATCGCGCCCGCGCTGCGGGCCCTGGAACTGCGCGGCGACGAAAACCTGTCCGCACACGGGAACCTCCACCGCGCGCTGGCCGCAGCCCGGCTGAAGGACGGCGGGAAGGTCTACGCCAACCTCCGCAAGATCCTCGGCAACACCATGGTCTTCCGGTCGCTGATGACGTCGCACAACCCCAACCTGCAGACCTACAACGCCGACGCGGCCCACACGATCCCCGCCGTGCTGGCCGAGGCGGTGCTGTACTCCCGGCCGGGGGTGCTGGAAATCCTGCCCGCCCTGCCCGGGCAGCTGGCCAAGGGGTCGATCACCGGCGTCCGGGCGCGCGGCCGGATCCGGGTCCACCGCCTCGGCTGGGACCTGCCCGCGCGCACGGTCACGCTCTCCGTCACCTCGGCGATCGACCAGGCCGTCACGCTGATCAGCCGCCGGGGCCTGACTTCGCTGACCACGACGGCGCCCGTGAGCCCGTCGCCGCTGGGTTCGCACGCCCGAGTCGTCTCCCTGGTGGCGGACCAGCGCGTCGATCTCACCGTCGCACTGGACGCCGGGTACGTGCGGCTGGTCAACCGGCGCAGCGGGAAGGTCCTCGACGTCACCGGCGGCGGAACGGCCGACGGCGTCAAGGTCGTCCAGTGGACCTGGTCCGGCGGCGCCAACCAGCAGTGGCAGGTCCGGGCCAACCCGGACGGCTCGGTCCGGTTGGTCAACCGCAACAGCGGCCGGCTGCTGGAGAGCCCCGCTGGCGCCGGTCAAGGCACCCAGCTGGACCAGGCGCAGGACACCGGCGGGGACAACCAGTGGTGGCAGCTCACCGGCACCAGCGACGGCTACTACCGGCTCGTCAACGTCCGCACCGGCCTGTGCGCGGACGTCGAGGGCGGCTCGGGTACCGACGGCGCCCGCGTGCTCGGCTGGCCCGTCACCACCGGCACCAACCAGCAGTGGCAGCTGGTCGACGGGTGATCCGGCCGCCGGGCCGGTGTTAAGCGGCGGCCGGAAAAGTCGTCACACGGGGGCGGCCTGGTAACACGCCGGTGTTCCGGGGGAAACCGTCCGGAAATGGTTCGCCGGTGCACTGATCGGCATGACCTTCCAGCTCGACGGCCTGCACCGGCCGGTGATCGTGGTCGGCGGCGGCCAGGCGGGACTCTCGATGTCCCACTGCCTCACCACCGCCGGAGTCGGGCACGTGGTGCTCGAACGCGAGCGCGCGGGGCACGAATGGCGGACCCGCCGCTGGGACAGTTTCTGCCTGGTCACGCCGAACTGGCAATGCCGGCTGCCCGGGTTCCCCTACCCGGGCGACGATCCGGACGGGTTCATGGTCCGGGACGAGATCGTCGCCTACCTCGAGGCGTACGTGAAGGAGTTCGACGTCCCGCTGTACGAGGGCGTCGAAGCGACGCGGCTGCGGCCGCTGCCCGAGGGCGGGTTCCGGCTCACGACGTCGGCCGGTGAGCTCACCGCCGACCACGTCGTGCTGGCCACCGGCCCGTACCAGGTGCCGCTGAAGCCGCGGCTCGCCGAACGGCTGCCCGAGCACGTCGTCCAGCTGCACTCGGCCGAGTACCGCAACCCCGCCCAGCTGCCGGACGGCGAGGTGCTGGTCGTCGGCACCGGGCAGTCCGGCTGCCAGATCGCCGAGGACCTGCACCTGGCCGGGCGCCGGGTGCACCTGGCCGTCGGGTCGGCGCCGCGGGTCGCGCGGCGCTACCGCGGGCGGGACGTCGTCGCGTGGCTCGACGAAATGGGGTACTACGCCAGAGGGATCGAGGAGTTCGCCGACGCGGACGCCGTGCGGTTCCGGGCCAACCACTACGTGACCGGCCGCGACGGCGGGCACGACATCGACCTGCGCGCGTTCGCCGTGGAGGGCATGCAGCTCTACGGCAGGCTCACCGATGTCCGAAGAGGACGGATGACGTTCGCCGGCGACCTGCGGCGCAATCTCGACGCGGCCGACGCGGTGTCCGAGGGCATCAAGGACTCCATCGACGCCTTCATCGCGCAACGCGGGATCGCGGCGCCGCCGGAAGCTCGCTACCGGCCGGTGTGGGAACCGGCGGACGAACCCCGGACCCTCGACGCGGAAGCGCTTTCGGCCGTCGTCTGGAGCACGGGCTTCGGCCGCGACCACCGCTGGATCGACGTCCCGGTGTTCGACGGCAAGGGCTACCCGACCCACCACCGCGGCGTCACCAGCTGCCCCGGGCTGTACTTCCTCGGGCTGCCGTGGCAGCACACCTGGGGTTCGGGGCGGTTCTGCGGTGTCGCCGCGGACGCGGCGTACCTGACCCGGCGGATCACCGGTGAGGGGCGGGGTGCCGACGTCCGGTGGATCTCCGGCACGCCGGTGAGCACCTACCCGGCCGACGACGACTGGGTCGCGCCCCGGACGGTGGCGTGATGCGCTGGACCCACGACGCCCACCGGCACCTCGGCGTGCTGCCCGCGTACCCGTTCTACGGCGGGCCGCCGGTCGCCCCGGCGATCGGCAGCCGCGCGACGATCGGCGAGCTGCTGTCCGACATGGACCGGGAAGGGACCGAACGCGCGCTGGTGATCCCGAACTACGGCGTCCCGGACCCGGCGATCGCGTTCTCCTTCAACGAGCTCTGCGTCGAGGCGGCGGGCAAGGACGAACGGATCAGCGCCGCGCTCTGGGTGTCCCCCCGCGCCGAGGACGCCGGCCGGACCGGCGAAGCACTGGCACTGGCCGGCGAACGAGGCGTGCGGGCCCTGAAACTCAGCTTCCTGCTGGGCGGCAGGGCATCCGATCCCGCCTGCAAGCCGCAGCTGGACCGGATCTTCGCCACCGCGAAGGAGCACGACCTCGTCGTGCACGTCCACACCTCGCCCGGCGCGGCGTCGGACATCGACGAGGTCGGCAAGCTCGTCGACACCTACGCTGGCGACGTCAAGCTGCACCTCGTCCACTTCGGCGGCGGGATGAGCGGGCACATCAAGCTCGTCGGCGGCCGCTTCTTCGACTGGATCGCCGCCGGCAAGCAGGTCTACACCGACCTGTCCTGGGCGATCGGTTTCACCCCGCGGTGGCTGGTCGACGAAATCTCGCGGCGCGGCATCGGCCACGACCGCGTGCTGTTCGCCTCCGACCAGCCGTGGGGCGATCACGAGGGCGAACTCGCGAAGCTGGCCGCCGCGGCCGGCGACGGCGAGCTCGCCGACCTGGTTTTCCGCGGCACGTTCGACGTGCTGTACGGATCGACGAAAGGGAAATAGACCGATGGCAGAGCTGACCGAGACCGAGAAGACCAGCCTCGACGAGATCCCGCACCCGTCGCTGCCGCAGGGGTCCAGCCTCTACGGCGGGACGAAGGTCTTCCCGGACTACCAGGCCGAACCCGGCCAGAGCTACTTCACCCTCGTGCACGGCATCGCACACGAGTCGTCGGTGAGCTTCGTGGCGATCCTGCAGGCGACCCGCGCCCTGCGGAAGGGCTTCGAGGCCGCGATCTACTTCTACGGCCCGGGTTCGCTGAACTGCCTGGCCACCCGCGGCTTCCCGACCACCGGCAACGCCGCGTTCCCCGGCGAGCTGAACATCAACGACCAGCTCAAGACGTTCATCTCCGAAGGCGGCAAGGCCTACTGCTGCCGCTTCGGCCTGTCGCTGCACGGTGCCCGCGAGGAGGACCTCATCGAGGGCGTCATCCCGACGCACCCCCTCGACGTCCAGGACGCGCTGATCCACTACGCGCGCAAGGGCGCGATCATCAACTCCACCTACATGTTCTAGGAGCGGTTCGTGCGCGTTGGCATCGAAGAAGACCTGGACACCCGCGCCGACATCGCCGTCCGCGGGGTGCGAGTGGACGCACCCGTACAACGCAGCAAGGGCGCCGGGCCGAGCGACGACGGCCACCTGGTCGTCGACGGTGCCAACGCGACGCTGCCGCTGAACCCCGAGAGCCCCTACGAGGTCCGCGACGGCCGGATCCACCGGGGCGCCGTCGACCTCGGGTTGAGCGTGACCCCGGTGGCGCGGCCGCGGTTCTACGACCTGTCCACTTCGGACGGGATCCCGTACCGGAAGATCGCGCTGCTGCACGGCAAGGACGTCCTCGCGACCACCGTCGTGCAGACCTGCATCCGGTACGCCGAGGACCAGCGCTGCCGGTTCTGCACCATCGAGGAGTCGCTGCGGGCGGGGTCCACCGTGGCCGCGAAGACCCCGCAGCAGCTGGCGGAAGTCGCCGAAGCGGCCGTGCGGCTCGACGGCGTCCGGCAGATGGTGATGACGACCGGCACCACGGCCGGGCCCGACCGCGGCGCCCGGCACCTCCTCCGGTGCGTCCGCGCGGTGCTCGACGCCGTGCCGGGCCTGCCGATCCAGGTGCAGATCGAGCCGCCGGGCGACCTCGGCGTGCTGCAGGACCTGCGGGACGCCGGGGCGACGTCGATCGGCATCCACGTCGAGTCGCTCGACGACGACGTGCGGCGGCGCTGGATGCCGGGCAAGTCCACCGTCCCGCTGGCCGAGTACGAAGCCGCGTGGGCCGAGGCGGTCCGGGTGTTCGGCCCCAACCGCGTCTCGACCTACCTGCTGATCGGGCTCGGCGAGGACCCGGACGAGCTGGTCGAGGGGGCCGGGCGGCTGATCGGCATGGGCGTCTACCCGTTCGTCGTCCCGATGCGGCCGATGCTCGGCACGCTGGCCCGCCGCGACGGCGCCACCGCGCCTTCGCCGTCGCTGGTCGCCGAGGTCACCAGCCGGGTCGCCGCCCTGCTGCGGGCCGCCGGGATGACCGGCGCCGACCAGGGCGCGGGCTGTGCCGCGTGCGGTGCCTGCGGGCTGCTCAGCGCGGTGGGCGGCTGACGTGGACCACGACATCCTCGCGCTGCTCGGCGACGTCCGCAGCGTCGCCGCCCGCCCGGCGGTCCGGATCTCCGAAGCCGATCACGACGGGCTGGCTGCCTACCGCGCGTTGCGCCACGAAGCGTTCGTGGCGCGGCAAGGGCTCTTCACCGGGCACGACCTCGACGACCACGACATCGATTCGCGAACGATCGTGCTGCTCGCCAGTGACACCGCGGGAGTGGTGCTCGGCGGGGTCCGGCTCGGCCCGGCCACCGACGGTCCCGACCTCGGCTGGTGGCGGGGCGGCCGCCTGGTCGTCGCCCCCGGCTCGCCGGCCGGCATCGGCTCGGCGCTGGTCCGCGCGGCCTGCGCGCGGGCCGAGGCCGATGGGGCGCTGCGGTTCGAGGCGACCGTCCAGACCCGCACCGAAAAGCTGTTCGCCCGTCTCGGCTGGCAGCGGGTGCGGCCGGTGACCGTGGCCGGCCACGACCACGTGCTGATGCGGTGGCCGATCGGCCGGATCGCCGCGCTCGCCCGCGCGACGAAGGCCGCGCTCGGCCCGCTGCTGCGCGGGCTGACCGGCGTGCCCGGCTTCGTCGGCGACGACGGTGTCCCGCTGCCGGGCACCGACGTCGTCGCGGCCTGCGACGCGATCATCCCGGCCATGGTCGAGCGCGACCCGGAGTGGGCGGGCTGGTGCTCGGTGCTGGTCAACCTCAACGATCTGGCCGCGATGGGCGCCACCCCGACCGGGCTGCTCGACGCGCTCGGCGCCCGCGACGCGTCCTTCGCCGCCCGTGTCCTCAGTGGACTCCGGAAGGCGAGCGAGGCGTACGGCGTGCCGGTGCTCGGCGGGCACACGCAGTTCGGCGTCCCGGCGTCGCTCTCGGTCACCGCACTGGGCCGGACCACCGACCCGGTGCCCGGCGGGGGCGGGAAGCCGGGGCAGCGCGTCTGGCTCACCGCCGACCTCGGCGGCGGCTGGCGGCCCGGCTACACCGGGCGGCAATGGGACTCGACGAGCTTCCGCCGCACGCCGGAGCTGCGCGAACTGCTCGGCTCGGTCGCGAAGGCGCGACCGGCCGCGGCCAAGGACGTCTCGATGGCCGGCATCGTGGGCACGCTCGGCATGCTCGCCGAGGCGTCCGGCTGCGGCGCGGTGCTGGACGTCGCCAAGGTGCCGCGACCGCGGGCAGCGTCCACAGGGGACTGGCTGACCTGCTTCCCGGGCTTCGCGATGCTCACCGCGGGCGCACCGGCACCGGCCGGGCCTGCGGTCACCGCGGCGTGCGGCGAGCTGGTGGCGGGCACCCGCGTCACGCTGCGCTGGCCCGACGGCGAACGGACGACCGCCATCGACGGCGGCGTCACCGGATTGGGGAACTCATGACGACACTGAGAATGGCCGCGGTCGCCGCGCCGTTCGACCGCGACCTCGAGGCCGACTTCGCCCGCATCGAGAAGCTGATCGGCGAGGCGAAGGCCGAGGGCGTCCGGCTGCTGGCCCTGCCCGAGGCGGCCCTCGGCGGCTACCTGGCCAACCTCGACGGCGGGGCCGAGGGCCCGCCGGCGCTGGCCGCCGACGGCCCGGAGCTGCGCCGGCTGGCCGCGCTCGCCGGGGACCTGGTGGTGACCGCCGGGTACTGCGAACTCGACGACGGCCGCCGGTACAACTCCGCGGTCTGCGTCAGCGGCGACGGCGTCCTCGGGCACCACCGCAAGGTCCACCAGCCGCTGGCCGAGAACGCCAGCTACGGCGCGGGCGGCGAGTTCGCCGCGTTCGACACGCCGGTCGGGCGGCTGGGCATGCTCATCTGCTACGACAAGGCGTTCCCCGAGTCCGCGCGGGCACTGGCCCTCGACGGTGCCGAGATCGTCGTCTGCATGTCGGCCTGGCCCGGCAGCCGGACCAACCCGGCCGCCGACCTCGCCGAAGACCGCTGGAAACGCCGGTTCGACCTGTTCGACCGGGCCCGTGCGCTGGAGAACCAGATCGTCTGGCTCTCGGCCAACCAGTCCGGCACCTTCGGCGACCTGCGGTTCGTCGCGAGCGCCAAGGTCGTCGACCCGGGCGGCGAGGTCGTCGCCGACACCGGTGTCGCCGAGGGCATGGCCGTCGCCGAACTCGACGTCCGGGCGGCGCTGGAAACCGCGCGGCGGTCGATGGGACACCTGGCGGACAGACGGCCCGACGCCTACCCGGTTAGTGTCCCGTGAATGGGGCAGACCCGGATCGCCGCCGTGGCCGCGCACTTCGGCCGCGACCTCGACTTCGACCTCCAGCGCATCACGACGCTGATCGACCACGCCCGCTCGGCAGGCGCCGCGCTGCTGGTGCTGCCGGACGCGGCCCTCGGCGGCTACCTCGCCGACCTGCGCCACCCGGACCCGGACGCGCTCCCGCCTGCCCTCGACCCGGACTGCGCGGAGCTGAAGACCATCGCCTCGCTCGCCGCGGAGATGGTCGTCTGCGTCGGCTACTGCGAGGCCGACGGGCCGCGGCGGTACAACGCGGCGGTCTGCGTGACCGGGGACGGCGTGCTCGGGCGGCACCGCAAGGTCCACCAGCCGCCGGGGGAGAGCGTCGCCTACCAGCCGGGTGACCGGTTCGCCGCGTTCGACACCCCGGTCGGGCGGCTGGGCATGCTGATCGACTACGACAAGACCTTCCCCGAGTCGGCCCGGTCCCTCGCCCTCGACGGCGCGGACGTCGTGGCCTGCCTGAGCGCGTGGCCGACCAGCATCACCAACCGCGCGCCGCGGATGGCCCAGGACCGCCAGTCCCGCCTGTTCGACCTCTACGACCAGGCGCGGGCGGCGGAGAACCAGGTCGTGCTGGTCTCGTCCAACCAGACCGGCGCGATGGGCGGGATGCGGTTCCTGGGCCAGGCCAAGGTCGTCGGGCCCGGCGGCGAAATCCTGGCCCGCACCTGGTCGAAGGCCGGGATCGCGGTGGCCGAGCTCGACATCGGCCAGGAGATCGCCAACGCCCGCCGCGTGCTGCACCACCTGGGGGAGCGGAAACCGTCGGTGTACCGGGAGGCCTGATGCGGATCGCCCTGCTGAGCTACTCGACCAAGCCCCGCGGCGGCGTCGTGCACACGCTCGCGCTGGCCGAGGCGCTGGCCGAACTCGGCGAAGAGGTCACCGTGTGGACCCTCGGCCGCGGCGGCGACGCGGGGTTCTTCCGGCCGGTCGACCCGCGGGTGCGGCTGGCGGTCGTCCCGTTCCCCGATGTCCCGGGCGAGTCGGTGGGCGAGCGGATCCTGCGGTCGATCGCGGTGCTGCGCGCGGCGTTCACCCCGGACGCCTACGACGTCGTGCACGCGCAGGACTGCATCAGCGCGAACGCCGTCGACCGGTGCGTCCGGACGATCCACCACCTCGACACCTTCACCACGCCGGAACTGGCGGCCTGCCACGAACGCGCGATCGTCCGGCCGTACGCCCACCTCTGCGTGTCCGCCTCGGTCGCCGCGGAGGTCCGCGCCGGCTGGGGCATCGAGGCGACGGTGATCCCCAACGGCGTCGACTACGACCGCTTCGCGACCGCCCCGCGCACGCCGGAGCGGGGGCGGTACGTGCTGGCGGTCGGCGGGATCGAGCCGCGGAAGGGCTCGCTGGACCTGCTGGAGGCGTACGCCCTGCTGGCCGACCCGGACCTCCGCCTGCTCATCGCCGGCGGCGAGACCCTCTTCGACTACCGCGACTACCGCACGCGCTGGGAGAAGCGCGCCGCGGAGCTGGGCGTCTCGCCGGTGGTGCTCGGCCCGGTCCCGCACGACTCGCTGCCTTCACTGGTGGCGTCCGCCGCGGCGTTCGCTTTCCCGTCCACGAAGGAGGGTTTCGGGCTGGCGGCGATGGAGGCGCTCGCCGCCGGGGTGCCGGTGGTGACCCGGGACCTGCCGGTGCTGCGGGAGGTCTTCGGCGGGGTGGCGCGGTTCGCCGTGGACCCGCCTGGGTTCGCCCGGGAGCTGCGGGTGGCGCTGGGCGGGGTGGATCCGGCGCCGGGGCGGGCGCTGGCCCGGCGGTACACGTGGGCGGCGGCCGCGGAAGCGCATCGGGTCTTCTACCGGGGCCTGCGTCGCTTCGGGTGATCAGACCGGGTCGTCGCGGAAGGCGGCTGCCGCGCACTCGGCGCCGCTGCCGGCCTGGTGCTGGGCCACCACGACACTGCCCGCGATGGTGATCGGCGGTTCGAGGGGGATCGCGCGCACCCGGGTCGAGCGGATCTCGGCGGCCTGGTCGGCGGGCAGGACCGTCCAGGTCCGGGGATCCGAGCCGACTTCGACGATCGTGTCCTGCAGCGTGCCGGTCGGCCGGCCCGGCTTCGCGCACAGACCGGTTTCGTGCAGGGCCACGGCCACGGCGTCGTAGAGCGCCGGGTCGTGCTCGCGGGCGGGCAGGCGCAGCGCGTCGTCCGCCAGCTCGGTCAGGCCGGCGGCGGGGCGAGCCGCGGCCGGGTGGTGGCGGGACACCACCGCGTACAGCCGTTCGGTCCAGGCCGGCAGCACCTCCAACCCGGGCACCGAACGCACGCCCCTGGTCAGCGCCAGGTCGAGGTCACCCTGCCGGAGCGCGTTGAGCCGGGCTTCGACGGGCAGGTCGACCAGGACCACGTCGAACTCCGGCGCCCGCTCGCGGAGGGCGTCGATCCCGCGTTCCAGGCGGGCGGTCAGGCCGGCCGCGGTGCCGATGCGCACGGTCGTCACGACCTGCTTCGCCGCGAGCTCCACCTGACTGGCCGCGGCCAGCGTGCTGCGCGCGGCCTCGAGCACCCGCTGCCCGGCGGCGGTGAGCCGGACGCGCCGGGGCGACCGGTCGAGGAGCCGGACCCCGAGTTCCCGCTCCAGCCGGGCGATCTGCTGGCTGACCGCGGGCTGCGCGATGTGCAGCCGCTCGGCGGCCCGGCCGAAGTGCAGCTCGTCGGCGACCGTGACGAAATATCGCAGGGTCCGCAATTCCATGATAAGCCGAGCTTATCGCAGCACGTGGCGGTTGGTGGTGGCAGGCGCCGCCGTCCGCTGCTGGAGTGGTGATCATGACCATCGAACTGGGCCCCGTCGGCGCCTACCTGACCACCGCCGAGGCGACCGCGGCCGACGCCGTCGCGCTGGAACAAGCCGGGTACGGCGCGATCTGGCTGGCCGCGTCCCCGGCCGCCGACCTCCTCGCGGCGGAGCGGCTGCTCGACGCCACCAGCCGGATCGTGGTGGGCACCAGCGTGCTCAACGTGTGGCAGGCCGACGCGGGCACGGTCGCCGACGCCTACCACCGGATCACGGCGAAGCACGACGGCCGGCTCCTCGTCGGCATCGGGGCCGGCCACCGCGAAATCGACGCCGGCTACACCTCCCCGGTGGCGAAGGTCGAGAGCTACCTGGACTTCCTGGTGGCGGCCGGCGTCCCCGCCGACCGCGTGCTGCTGGCCGCCCTCGGTCCCCGGATGCTCCGGCTGGCGGCCGAACGGGCGGCCGGCACGCTCACGCTCCAGGTGACGCCCGAGCACACCCGCCGCGCCCGGGAAGCCCTCGGCCCGGGCAAGCTGGTGATCCCCGGCCACGGCGTCGTGCGGGACACCGACGTCGAGCGCGCCCGGGAGACCGGCCGCGCCGGGCTGCGGCCGATCCTCGGCATCTCCAGCTACGCCGCCAACCTCCGCCGGATCGGGTACACCGACGACGAGCTGACCGACCCGTTCGCCGACCGGCTGCTCGACGCCCTCGTCCTGCACGGCGACGAGCCGGCCATCGCGGCGGGCATCCGCGCGGAGCTGGCGGCCGGCGCGGACCACGTCGGCCTGCACGTGCTGGGCGAGGACCCGATCGGCACGCTGAGGTCGGTCGCCGACGCCGTCCGCGACGGGCAGGGCCTGCCGGTGTAGCGCCCGGCTGCGGTTCACGCCGTGGGGGCGGTCCACTGCTGGTTCGGCTGGCCGTTGCACGCCCAGAGGAGCACCTTGGTCCCGTTCGCGGTGCCCTGGCCGCTCGCGTCCAGGCAGAGGTTGGACTGGACGCCGGTGATCGTGCCGTTCGCGTTCACCGTCCACTGCTGGTTGGCCTGGCCGTTGCAGTCCCAGATCACCACCGGTGTCCCGTTGGCCGTGCCCTGGCCGGAGGCGTCGAGGCACTTGGTGCCGTAGACGGTGAGCTGGCGGCTCGCGGTGCGGGTCCAGGTCTGGCCCGGGCCGCCCTGGCAGTCCAGCAGCTGCAGCTGGGTGCCGTTGGCGGTGGTCGCGTTCGGCACGTCGAGGCAGCGGCCGGACTGCTTGCCGGTGATCGGGCCGCCGCCCGCCGGGGGCGTGCCGTCGGTGCCGGTGACGGTGAGCAGGACCGCTTCCCCGGCCGGGACCGAAGTGGCGTAGCTCGAGGCGAACGTCCCGCGGTCGGCGCCGGCCCAGACGTCCCGGACGGCCGCCGGACCCGACAGGCCGAGGGCGGACCACCGGGCGGTGATGGTGGCGGCCGAGCCGGTGCGGTTGAGCAGGACGACGGCCCGGCGGCCGGTGCCGGACAGCACCTTCTGGTAGACCTGCAGGCCGGTGGCGTCCTCGGCGACCTTCGTGCCCTGCCGCCCGAGCGAGTCCTGGTCGATGGCGATCATCTCGCGGTTGGTCAGGGTGGCGCGGGTGGCCGCGCTCATGTCGCTGGGCTTGTTCCCGGCGATCAGCGGGGCACCCGAGATGGCCCACAGGCTCAGGTGGGTGCGGTTCTGCGCGTCGGAGAACCCGGACAGGCCGGCGATGAGCATGTCGGGATCGTTGTAGTGGCCGGGACTCTGCGCGGCGGCGTGCTGCGCGGCGTCGAAGTTGGCCAGCATCCGCGACATCGACGGCTTCTCGCCCCAGTAGATGATGTCGCCGCTGGTCCGCCACAGGTTCGAGATGCCCGGCGCCCAGTTCCACGGCTGGCTGCTGCCCCATTCGCAGACGGAGAACGTCATCGGCCGGCCGGTCTGGGCGGTGGCGCGCGAGATGGAGTCGCTGATCTGGGTGTAGGCCGTGCGCGCGTTCAGCCCTTCGGCCTGGCCGCCGCACCAGTCGACCTTCACGTAGTCGAAGCCCCACCGCGAGAACTGGAGGAAGTCCTGGTCGTAGTGGCCTTCCGCGCCAGTGCCGGGGTAGGCGGGGTGCCCGGTGGGGTAGTAGTAGCCGCAGCCGTTGCGGCCGGCGTCGGTGTAGATGCCGGCTTTCAGGCCCTTGCTGTGGATGTAGGCGGTGATGGCGGCCATCCCGCCGGGCCACTTCGCGGTGTCGACGGTGATGTTCCCGCCTGCGTCCCGGCTCCCGGTCCACCAGCCGTCGTCGATGTTGACGTACTCGTAGCCGGCGTCCTTCATGCCGGAGGACACGATCGCGTCCGCCTGTTGTTCGATGACGGTGTGGTCGATCGCCCCGGCGAAGGAGTTCCAGGAGTTCCAGCCCATCGGCGGTTTGGTGATGGGCGCCGGAGCGGCGGTGGCGTTCGACGGCGCCGCGAGGGTGAAGAAGGCGGCGATCAGGGCGCATACTGTCCACAGAGGACTCAGCGTGATTCGGCGTGCTTGCGGCAACGGAACCCCCATCGACGGTGACGGTGGAATGTGAACGCTAACACAGGCGGCGGGGGAAGCGGTTTTTCCGCTGAAAGTTACAGGTTCCGCGCCGGAGGAGGGGCCGGTATGCTCGCCGGTGGCCGCAATCCCGGTGCTGCGAAGACGGGCGATCGGGTGCCGGACACCGGGAGTTTCCGGCACCCGCGCCCGTACCAAGTCCGGCTCGGCGGTGTTCGCGGCTCACGTCCTGAGCCGCGAAGCTCACGGCTCGGTGCCCCAGGCGAGCGCACCCGACCGGTACGCCGTAACAGTCGCCAGGTCGCTGAACGACCCCGCCGCCCGGTAGCTGTAGTCGTCGGCCTGGTTGAACCCCGACCAGTCCGCCTTGGCCACCCGGATCTGGACCTCGCCCGTGTTCGCGCCGGCGGCCAGGCTGCCGCCGGTGAAGGCGAGCTCCACGTACGCGTCCGCGCCCGGCCGGGGCGCGCCGAGCTTCACCACCCGCAAGCTGACGTTGCCGCAGCCGGCCACCGCGTAGTCGCACCAGATCTGGTAGCCCGGGCTGGTGGCGTCGCCGGTGAACCAGTAGCGGGCCGTGACACCGCTCAACGCGACCGCCGTGCTGCTCCGGTTGACGATCTGCAGGCTGGTGCGGATCTGGTTGTCCGTCGCTGCACTGCCGGACCGCTGCTGCACCGCGAGCGAACCGGTGCCCGGGTCGCCGCCGGTCGTGGTGGTGACCGAGACCGGGCTACTGGCCGCGGACTGGTTGCCCGCCGCGTCGCGGGCCCGGACCGAGAACGTGTACGCCGTGCCCGGGGTGAGGCCGGTGACCTGGTAGCCGGTTGCGGTCGTGCTGCCTATCGCCGCCCCGGCCGCGTTGAGCACGTCGTAACCGGCGACGCCGACGTCGTCGGTGGCGGCCGTCCACACCAGACCGACACTCGTGCTGCCGGCGGTGGCGGTGACGCCCGTGGGTGCGGACGGCGGCGTGGTGTCCGCTGTGGACGGTCCCGGCGGCGTGCCCCACAGCACGGTCGAGCCCTGGGCGAGCACCAGCCGCGCCGCGTCCGCGGGCGCTGATCCGCTGGGGGCGAGGCCGGTGTGCGACCAGTCGTCGGCCGGGTTCCAGGTACCGGCGCTGGTGATCCGGAACTGCACTTCCTTGCGGTAGCGGGACTGTCCGCCCGGCGCGACGCCGCCCGAGCACGTCACCTCGACGTAGTGGACCGCGCCGGAGAACGGGCGCACCACGGGTGCGTCGCACTGGTTGTAGGCCGAGGTGACCGAGATCTGGCCGGGCGTGGTGGCGCCGTCGAGGGTGAAGTAGTAACGCAGCGAGCCGGTGAAAGTGCGGGCCGGCCACGCCGACTTGTTGAGCACGTATGCCTTGACCTCGGTGAACGTGCTGCCGTCCGGCTGGTTGAGCGCGCCCTGCGCCGAGAGCTCCGGGCCGTCCGGGGTTTCCTTCGGTGGGAAGGAAGCCAGTGGGGTGCCGCCGTACTCGCCGTAGAGGCGGGCCAGCGCGCCGGTGAACCCGGCGTTGTAGTCGAGGGCCACCTCGTTCATCGTGTAGTTGGTGCGGTCGTCGGTGTAGGAGTCGTTGGCCGAGCTCGGGCCGCCGACGAGCGCGCCGTAGAGGGTGTGCCTGCTCTGCGCCGGCTCGTTGATGTTGTCCGCCCACGAGCCGTGCGCGGTGCGGTGGTGCGGGTTCCGGGGCGGGTTGACGCCGAAGCCGACCTCGAAGCTCGCGCCACGCGGGTTGTCGCCGAGCGCGTAGTCGATCTGCCGGACACCGAAGTCGTGGTACGTCGTGGCGCGCGTGGGATCGCTGCTGCGCAACCAGTCCGAGTAGGTGAGCGCCACGAACGCGGTGTTCGCCGCGTAGCGCAGCGAGCCCCACTGGTCGAGCACGGCCTGGCCGCCCGGGGAGTAGGGCACGCGCTGGCCGTTGACGCCGGTGGTCCACCAGTCCAGCCAGCGGTTGGCGTCGGCGACGTATTCGGGGTCGCGGGTGAGCTGGGCGAGCAGGACGTAGGCGCCGTAGGACTTGTCGTCCCAGGCCAGCGTCCAGCGGTAGGACCGGGTGGTGGTCTGCGGCTCGGTACCGAGCTTTTCGTACTCGGCACGCGCCTTCGCCAGGTACGTGCTGTCGCCGGTGGCCTTGTAGAGCCAGATCGCGCCCCACACGAGCTCGTCCTGGTAGCCGCTCCAGGACTTGTAGAAGCTCTGGGCGTCGGTGATGCAGTTGGAGTAGACGCCGCGGTGGTTGTCGGCGAACGAGTACAGCTGCTTGGCGTGGGTGAGCAGGGTGGCCGCGTAGCCCGGGTCGCCGGTCTGGAACACCATCGAGCCGGCGGCCAGCTGCGCGGCGGCCTCGCCGGCGAGGTCCGAGCCGGGGCAGGCGTCGTCGATGCGGTACGCCGGCCGCGCCATGGTCATCGTCTCGGCGGGACCCCACCACTTGTGGTCGTCGTCGCCCTTGCCGACCTGGCCGTAGAGCACGTCGGGCTGCGGATGCGCCTTGATCAGCCAGTCGGCACCCCAGCGCAGGTTCGACAGCAGGTACGGCCACTGGCCGGAGTTCTGGTAGGCGGTGCGGTTCTCCAGCGCGCCCCAGGCGAGCATGGTCATGCTGAACTCGAACGGCAACCCGAACTTGACGTGGTCGCCGGCGTCGTAGAAGCCGCCGGTGAGGTCGAGGCCGGCGTCCTTGCCGTCGTCGAGGGCGGACGGGCCGCGCCACGAGACGCGGTTGTCGGCGGGCAGGGCGCCGGAGCGCTGGGCGTCGTAGAACCAGACGGCCTTCTGCAGTGCCTCGCCGTAGTTGAACTTCCCCGCGGCGCCGGCCGGCGGCCCCGGGACGACCAGAGTCAGGCCGAGCACGAGCAAGGCCACGATCGCCCGGGCTGTCGCCTTCGCCGTTGAAGAACGCACACCGCCTCCTCGCAACTGGGAGCGCTTCCAGAGCGAAGGTTAAAGAGCGGGACGCCGGGTGTAAAGCGTCGGTGACCGAGGTACGCGGTTCGGCCTACTGCCGAAGGCTGTCCGGCGTAGGGAACTGCTCGGCGCGCCCGGACGGTGAACCGGTTAAGCCGTGGCCTTCTGGGAGCGCTCTCATGTGACAGGTTCGCTGCGCACCGGCAGGCGCGCAGCAAACCGCGTCAGCTTCCGAGAACGGCCCGCAAAGCGGGCTGCAGCCGGTCGCCGTGGGCGCGGACCAGCTCGTCGCACAGCTCGAAGATCTTCGGCACCGGCAGGGTGGCCGCCGTGGCCGGGTCGGTCATCGCCGCGTGGCGGATGTGGCAGGGGTCGTCCTCGACGGCCGCGCGCACGACCAGGTCGTCGACGCTCAGGTACGTCCGGTTGAGCGCGGCGAGCTGCGGCGGCAGCGCGCCGATCCGGGTCGGCCGGACGCCGGTTCCGTCGACCAGGCACGGCACCTCCACCACGCCGCCGGCGGGCAGGTTCTCGATCAGGCCGCGGTTGACGACGTTGCCGTACACGGTCCGCGGGGTGCCGGTGACCAGGCTGTGGACGATCTGCGGCGCGTACTCGCCGGTGCCTTCGACGGGCAACGGCTCCCCGGCCGCGATCGCCCGGCGGGTCCGCTCGTACTCGGCCTCGTTCTCCGCGACGATGCCGAGGTAGGCGCCGACCGGCAACCGCAGGCGTTCGACCTCGCTGTCGTGCTTCAGGTACCAGGGCACGTACTCGGCGGAGTGCTCGCTGGTCTCCGTCGGGTAGTAGCCGAGCCGCCGCAGCATGTCGAACCGGACGCGCCGCCGCAGCTGCGCGTCGGACTCGGCCAGCTCGCGCAGCCGCGGGTAGAGGTCGGCGCCCGCGTGCTCGAACCGCAGCACCCACGCCTGGTGGTTGACGCCGGCCGCCACGTAGGTGACCTCGCCGAACGGCACCCCGACGAGCTCCGCGAGCCCGTGCACCGTCCAGTACACCGAGTGGCAGAGCCCGACGACCTTGGTCAGCCCGGTGGCCTCGCTCAGGTACTGGACGTTCATCGCCATCGGGTTCGTGTAGTTCAGGAGCCACGCGTCCGGGCAGACGTCGGCGATGTCGGCCCCGAGTTCCTTCAGGAACGGGAACGTCCGCAGCGCGCGGAAGATCCCGCCGATGCCGAGGGTGTCCCCGATGGTCTGGTGCAGGCCGAAGCGTTCCGGGACTTCGAAGTCTGTGCGGGTCGCCGCCGCCATCCCGATCTGGACGATGTTGACGACGAAGTCCGCGTCCGCCAGCGCTTCCCGGCGGTCCGCGTGCGCGGTCAGCACGGGCTTGGCGCCGCGCACGGCGGCGATCCGCTCGGCCGCGGCCAGCGCGGTGGCCAGCCGGTCCGGGTCGATGTCGTGCAGGGCGACGTGCACGCCGGCCAGCTCCGGGTAGGCGAACAGGTCCGCGAGCAGGCCCTGGGTGAACACGACGCTGCCCGCGCCGACGAAGGTGATCTTGGCAGTCATGGAAATCCGATCCGGGATGGGGCGGGTCAGCCCTTGAGGCCACTGGAAGTGACCGACTGGATGAACGTCTTCTGCGCGCCGAGGAAGGCCAGCAGCACCGGCAGCACGGTGATGACGTTGCCCGCCATCACCGCGGCCCAGTTCGTGTGGTGCTGGCCCTGGAACGTGGTGAGCCCCAGCTGCAGCGTGTACGTCGTGTCGTGGTTGACCGCGATCAGGGGCCAGGTCAGGTCGTTCCAGGTGCTGAGGAACGTCAGCACGGCCACCGTGCTCAGCGCGGGCCGTGACAGCGGGACGACGATGGTGAACAGCACGCGCAACCGCGAGCAGCCGTCGATCCACGCCGCCTCTTCGAGCTCGCGCGGCAGCGACAGGAAGAACTGGCGCAGCAGGAACACCGCGAACGGCGTCACCAGCGACGGCACGATGAGCGCGCCGAGGGTGTCGATCAGGCCGAGTTCCTTCATCACCAGGAACGTCGGGATCATGGTGAGCTGGAAGGGGATCGCCATGGTCGCGACCATCAGGGCGAGCAGCGCCCGCGAGCCGCCGAACCGCATGCGCGCGAACGCGTACCCGCCCAGCGTGCCGAAGAGCAGGTTGGACACCACGGTGACCGCCGAGACGATCAGCGAGTTGGTGAACCAGCGCACGAACAATGCGTTGTCGAGGACATAGCGGTAGCCCGAAATGTCCACGTGGGACGGCCACAGCGCGGGCGGGAACCGGTTGATCTCGGCGTTGCTCATCACCGAACTGAGCAGCAGCCAGACCAGCGGGGCCGCGAACACCAGCGCCAATGGCACGAGCAGCAGGTGCCACGGGCTGAACGGCAGCCGGGGCCGGCGCAGCACGGGCTGCTCCGCGCGGGTCGCGGGGACTTCGAGGCGGATGGGCTGTGTCTTCATCGCAGCGCCTTCCCTGGCCGGCGCAGCACGCGGAGGACGACCACGACGGCGAGCAGGGCCAGCGCGAGCACGTAGGCCGACGCCGCGCCGTAGCCGGCGGTGAAGTTCTTGAACGCCTGTTCCCAGACGAAGTAGACGATGACCGTGGTCGAGCCGAGCGGGCCGCCCTTGGTCGTCACGTACACCAGGTCGAACACCTGCAGCGAGGTGATCAGCTGCCACAGCACGAGGAACGCGGTCACCGGGGTGACCGCGGGCAGTGTCACGTGCCGGAGCACGCGCCACGTCCCGGCGCCGTCCAGCCGCGCGGCCTCGACCAGCGACGGCGGCACGTCCTGCAGCGCGGCCAGGTACACCACGACGCAGAAGCCGGTGCCGCTCCACAACGTGATGGCGACCAGCACCAGCAGCGCCTGCGCCGGGTCGGTCAGGAAGCCCTGCGGCGACACGCCGAGGTGGTGCAGCACCGAGTTGGCCGCGCCGAACTGCGGGTCGAGGATGAAGGAGAACAACACGCCCTGAGCCGTCGCCGACAGCACGAACGGGACGAACACGAGGGTCCGGTAGACGCCGACCAGGCGGATGCGCCGGTTCAGCGCCTGCGCCAGCATGAACCCGAACCCGATGCTGAGCGGGACGTACAACACCGTGTACAGCACGGTGTTCCCGACTGCCTGGGCGAAGTGCGGGTCCTGGGCCAGCGCGGCGTAGTTGTCCACGCCGACCCAGCGGCTGGGCGTGACGAGGTCGTCGGCCTGGAAGGACAGCACGAGCGACCAGGCCACCGGCACCACGCCGAGGCCGAGGATGATGAGCACGGCGGGGGAGATGTAGGCCCAGGCGGCCGCGGTTTCGCGGCGCTGCCTGCGGTGGACGGTGACGGGCCTCGGCAGTCCGGGCATGGCGGCTCCCTATCGCGGAATGATCAGGGCGGCGTTCGCGGCCGCGGCGCAGTCGCGCAGCGCGTCGGCCGGCGTCGCCCGGCCCAGCAGGACGGCGACGATCGCGGTGCCGAGCGCCGCCGACACCTGGGGTAGGCGGGGTGCACGGGCCGGACCCGGGCGTTCTCCAGCGCGTCGACGAAGACCGGCAGGCCCGGCGTCTCGGCGGTCTTCTGCTGCCACGCGGGCAGTTGCTGCGTCCGGCGGCTGAGCGGGAGGCTGCCCGCGCCGTCGTCCCAGCGGACGTCCTGGGCCGGGTCCGCCAGCCAGGACAGGAAGGTGCGGGCCGCCGCCACGCGTTCTTCGCCGTTGTCGAACAGCGTCCAGGTGTCCGGGCCGGAGATGGTGACGGCCCGGCCGCTGAAGCTCGGCAACGGCACGACCGCGTAGTCGATCCCGGCGTCGGCGATGTCGGGCAGCTGCCACGGGCCGGTGGCGACCATCCCGATGTGCCCGGCCTCGAACGCCTGGTACATCTGCTCGCTGCCGGTCTTCGGGTCGAGGTAGACCGCCTTCGCCGCGGCGAGGTCGCGGACCACCTCCAGGGCGCGGACGCCCTGGTCGGCGAAGCCGATGCCGCGGCCGTCCGGGCCGACGACGTCGCCGCCGAGGTCCCAGACCAGCGGCCACAGCCGCCACACGGTGTCCTCGTCGCCGGTGGCAGGCCAGGCGGTGCCGAAGGTGCCGTTGCCTGGGTCGGTGAGCTTCTTCGCCGTCTCGACGAATTCGGCCCACGTCCAGCCCGCGGCGGGCAGCGGGATCCCGGCGGTGGCGAACAGCTCCTTGTTGCACACCACGGCCAGCGAGTCCAGCAGCGCCGGGACCGCGCGGACGCGGCCGTTGACGGTGACCGCTGCCCTGGCCGGCGCCCAGAAGCCGGGACCCGCGTCGACGAGGTCGGTGACGTCGACGACGCTCGGGCTGCGCGCCACGCTGGCGAGGTCGGAACCGAAGACGTAGGCGACGTCCGGGAACGAGCCCGACGCGAGCGCCGCGGTGATCTTCTGGAGCATCGCGTCGGCGAGGACACCGCCGCCGAGGTCGATCCGGATCCCGGGGTGGGACCGGTGGAAGTCCGCGACGAGCTCGTCCAGGACCTTCTTGCCGGTGTCGGTCTGGCCGTGCCAGACCTCGACGGTGACCGGGCCGCCGGCGGACCTGGCCGGGCTGCAGCCGGCGATGGTCGCGCCCAGGGCCAGAGCGCCGGCGCCGCGGAGGAATTCGCGGCGGTCCATCAGCGGGTCTGGGGGGTGTGGCGGGGAATGCGGGGTGAGGACATCATCGATGCTCCGGATGATGGTGGGCACGACCCCGCCTCGGATCTTGGTCCTGGCGACTCAGTCCGGGCTCGCGGTGGGGACCGGCATACCGGCTGGGCGTACCTCTGACGTCGGGGTTCCCGGCGTGGAGAGCAGTAAAGCGAGGTGGTGCTGGGGTGTCAAGTACTCCGGTCTGCTGTCCTTAGTGGACCAGATGTTTTCGCAACCCCGAAGCGGGCATTGTGACTACGGCAGGCGACTGTTTGTCAAGGCGGGAAAGCGTGCCTTGACAAACAGTCGCCTGCCGTGTTTCGGCTTCGGATCGGGGTTGCCGGGGGTCTGGGCTTCTTGGGGCTGCGCCCCGAGGGGTCGGTCAGGTCAGCATGTCTTGCGGACGTAACCGCTTATTCCCTGCGGTACCACGTACAAGTCGCGGCGGACCATGCTGATCTTGTTCTTCCAGTCCGGGCAGCCCTTGCTCATGCCCGATGCCGTGTACTCCACGTCGACCACGCGGTTGTTGAACGGGCCCGCGTAGTCGGCGCACTCCTCGTATTCGCCGCACTCCTCCGTCACCGCGAAGTCGAGGCCGTTGGCCACGCGGTTCCCGGCCAGCTCCGGGGTGTTCTTCTGGGCGATGGCCAGGTTCTTGCCGTGGGCGTAGGCCGACAGGAGCTTGATGTACTCCTGGGCGTGCGTGGTGGTCAGGAGGTTCTTCGAGCGGGAATAGCTGTCGAAGTTGTCCGGCTCGATGGCCTGGTAGCCCTTGGCCGCGCACGTGTCGATCCAGCCGGAGACCTTCTGCGCCACCCGGGTGCGCTTGTCGGCCGTCCTCAGGTCGAGGAGGGTCTCGTTCCAGTCCGGGTCGACCACCTTCTTGCCCGACGAATCGCGGAGGAGGAGGTCGCTCGGCCAGTCGGCGTCCTGGCCCTCCTGGGCCTGGAACGCGTTCAGGTAGCAGATGTTGTACTTGCCGCTCGCCGGGGACGCGGACACGTCGCGGCTGACGATCTGCACGCCCGCCGGTGGGGTGTACGCGCCGCCGATCTGGTAGTCGAAGCCGGCCGCCTGCGGGGCAGCGTGATCGCCGCCGTCGCCGGGGCCGCGAGTGCGGTGAGCGTGCCGACGGCCAGTGCTCCCGCCGCCGTGAGAGAAGCAATTCGCTTGCCGTGGATGGGGAGGGGACGCTTCATCCGGACTCCATCTTCGTCGGGGGTGTGACGGCGAAAGGTAGGCAGGGTGATCACCGCGGTCAACGAAACGCGCAATCACGATGAGCGTTTCAGCGGTCCTTCGCGGAGCCGGCCTCGACCACCGTGACCCGGACGCCCGCCTTGCGGATCGCCGCGACCGCGTCCGGTGCCGCCGAGGAGTCGGTGATCACCTCGTGCACGTCCTGGATGTCACCCATGCGGGCGAGGGTGGTGCGGCCGAGCTTGCTGCCGTCGGCCAGGACCACCACGCGCCGGGCGCGGCCGAGCATCGCGCGGTTGGTCCTGGCCTCGTTCTCGTCGTGGGTGGTGATGCCCGCCGCCGCGTCGATGCCGTCCACCCCGACGAACGCGGTGCCGACGGTGATCGAGGCCAGCACGTGCTCGGCCCACGGCCCGACCAGCTCGTAGGACTGGGGCCGGGCGACGCCGCCGACCACGACCAGCTTCAGGCGGGGGTGCATGGCCAGGTCCATCGCGATGTTCAGCGCGTTGGTGACCACCGTCAGGTCCGCCCGGCCCGGCAGCTCCCTGGCCAGCTCACTGGTGGTGGACCCACCGGTCAGCGCGATCACGTGCGGGCCGGTCGGCAACGTGCGGATCGCCGCCTGCACGATGGCGCGCTTGGCGTCCCGCGACCGGCCCACCCGGTACGGCGGTGGCACCTCGTTCGTGCGACCCCGGGGCCGCGCGCCGCCGTGGGTGCGGGTCAGCAGCCGCTGTTCCTCCAGTTTGGCCAGATCGCGCCGCAGCGTGGCGGCCGAGACGCCGAACCGGGCGCTGAGCTCGCCCACGTGCAGCGCACCGGTGTCCGCGAGCACCCGCAACAGCTCCGAGAGCCGCTCGGCCCGGGTGGTGCGCCGCTTCCGCGTGGACATGCGCCGAGCCTACGACAGCCGGCGAAACGCTCAATCGGAATGCGCATTTGGACACCGGACCTTGCCCCCGGCGCCGGGCGCGGATGAATCTCCCGACGGACGACCCGGAAATCGGAGGCAGCACCCATGCACAACAGCGGGCCGTGGCCCGGCCACAGCCGGACCGCACGGGAGATCGGGCAGCAGCCCGCCACCTGGACCCGGGTGGCGGACGCCGTGCGCCGGGCCCGGCCGGAGATCGCCGAGCTGATCGGCGACGAGCCGCGGCGAATCGTGCTCACCGGCGCGGGCACGTCGGCGTTCATCGGCGAGGTCGTCGCCCGCGATCTCGCGCGCCACCTCGGCCGGCCGGTCGAGGCGATCGCGACCACGGAGATCGTCGCCGACCCGACCGCCGTGGTCGTCGACGACCGGCCGATCCTCCTGGTGTCCTTCGCCCGCAGCGGCAACAGCCCCGAGTCGAGCGCGGCGGCGGACCTGCTGCAGCGGCTGGCGCCCGGGCTGCGGCACCTGGTGATCACGTGCGACCCCGGCGGGCAGCTGGCGCGGCGGTGGTCCGGCGCGGAGAACGCCGTCGTGGTGGCGCTGCCCGACGAGGTCAACGACCGCGGGTTCGCGATGACCTCCTCGTTCACCGGGATGACGCTGGCGGCCCTGCTCGCCTTCGGGATGGACATCGACGTCGAAGCGCTCGCGGAGGCCGGATCGGCGGTGCTCGACGGCGCTTTCGAGCACGCGTCGGCGATCGCCGGCGCCAAGCCGTCCCGGCTGGTGTTCCTCGGCTCCGGGCCGCTGCGCGGGCTGGCCAGGGAAGCCGCGCTCAAGTGCCTCGAACTGACCCGCGGCGAGGTCGTCGGCCTCGCCGAGTCCGCGCTGGGCTTCCGGCACGGGCCGAAGTCCGTGCTGGACGAGCGCACGATCGCCGTGGTCTTCCGTTCCCCCGATCCGCACACACGGCGATACGACGAGGACATCGCGCGGGAACTGGTGCAGTCACTCGGCGAAGAGCGGGTGGTCGTGGTGGGCGGCGACGGCGCGCGGAGCTGGCCCGTGCCCGCGCCGCCCGGCCTGCCCGTGGCCGGTTACGCGCTGCTCGCCGTCCTCGCGGCGCAGACCACCGCGCTCGCTTGTTCGCTCGCGCTGGGCGTCACCCCGGACAACCCGTTCCCCGGCGGCGAGGTGAACCGCGTCGTGCAGGGCGTGGTCATCCACGAATTCGTTCCTTCGGAGGTGAGCTGACGTGTTCCTCGGAGTCGACGGCGGCGGTACGAAGACGGCCTTCTGCCTGGTGGACCCCGGCGGCCGGGTGGTCGCGGAGGCCAGGACCGCGAGCGTGTACTACCTGAGCGAGGGCCTGCAGATCGTGGAACCCCTGCTGCGCGAAGGGATCGGCGAAGTCTGCCGGGCCGCCGGGGTCGAGGTCCCGGACATCACCTACGCCTTCTTCGGCCTGCCCGCCTACGGGGAGATCAGCGCCGACGTCCCGGTGCTCGACGCGGTGCCCGCCCGGATACTCGGGACCGGGAACTACCGCTGCGGCAACGACATGATCTGCGGCTGGGCCGGGTCGCTCGGCGCGGTCGACGGCATCAACGTCGTCGCCGGCACCGGCTCGATCGCCTACGGCGAGCACGACGGCAGGCAGTGGCGCGGCGGTGGCTGGAGCGAGCTGTTCGGCGACGAAGGCTCCGGCTACTGGGTCGCGGTCCAGGGCCTCAACGCGTTCAGCCGGATGGTGGACGGCCGCCTCCCCGCCGGCCCGCTCGTCGGGGAGATGCGCCGGACGCTGGGGCTCACCGTCGACTTCGACGCGATCGACGTCGTGGTGAACCGGTGGCACGGCGACCGGGCCCGGATCGCCGACCTCAGCAAGGTCGTGGTCCGGGCCGCCGAAGCCGGCGACGCGGTCGCCACCGGGGTGCTCCGGGAGGCCGGGCGCGAGCTCGCGCTGCTGGTGGACGTCGGCCGGACCGCGCTCGGGTTCGAAGCCGCGCAACGGGTTCCGGTGTCGTACTCCGGCGGCATGTTCGGGTCGGCCCACGTGCTCTCGTCCTTCCGCGACGCGCTCGCCCTCGAGTACGACCTGCGCGAGCCGCTGCTGGAACCGCACATCGGTGCCGCGCTGTACGCGGCACGCCTGCACGGACACCCGTTGCGGGCCGGGCAAGTCCACCCGGCCGCGTCCCTGCCGCACTGAGGAGCCGAGATGACCGGATCAGGGGTACTCACGTCGTCCACCCGCAGCTGGATCACCTACGCCGGCCTGCTGGTGGTGTTCTGGGGCGTCTGGGGAGCCATCTCCAGCCTGCCCACCAAGCTCTACGCCTATCCCGACCCGATGGTGTACGTCGTCTGGGCCCTCACCATGCTCGTGCCCGCGTGGGTTTCGCTGCGCGGCAAGAAGTTCGACCGCGGCCGGACCGCCGCCGGGTACGGCCTGCTGATCGGGCTCACCGGCGCGGGCGGGCAGCTGGTGCTGTTCAAGGCCCTCACGATCGGCCCGGCGTACATCATCTTCCCGATCGTCGCGCTCTCGCCCGCCATCACCGTGCTGCTGGCCTTCGTCGCGCTGCGGGAGCGGCTCGGCGGGTGGTCGTGGGCCGGCGTGCTGCTCGCGCTCGTGGCCGTCGTCCTGTTCTCCGTCTCCACCGGGGACGGCGGGGACAGCGGGTGGCTCTACCTGGTGCTGGCCGTGCTGATCTGCGTGGCGTGGGGCGTGCAGGCGTTCTTCATGCGCAAGGCCGCGCTCGCCGGCGTGGACGACGCTTCGACGTTCGGCTGGATGACCATCAGCGGGCTGCTGCTGATCCCGGTCGCCGTGCTGATGATGGGCGGGCTGCCGCTGGGGTTCCCGTGGCAGGCGCCCGCGCTCACCGCGGGCACCCAGCTGCTCAACGCGGTCGGCGCGCTGTTCCTCGTGATGGCGATGAGCCGGGGCAAGGCGTCGATCGTGGCGCCGGTGACCAACGCGCTCGCCCCGGTGCTGACCATCGTCCTGTCGCTGCTGCTGTTCGGCGCCACCCCGACCGGGTTCCAGCTCGCGGGCATCGTGCTGGCACTGGCCGGCTCGACCCTGATGGTCTACCGAGCGGAAAAGACCGGCGAGCCGTGACCGGTCCGATCGTCACGGTCACGCTCAACCCCGCCGTCGACGTCACCTACCGGGTGGACGTGCTGCGCCCGGGGGAGACCGTGCGGGTGCCGGACGTCCGGTCGCGGGCCGGCGGCAAGGGCGTCAACGTGGCGGCCGTGGTCCGCGAACTGGGCGGCGAGAGCGTGGTGCTGGCGCTGACCACCACCCGGGCGCCGGACGAGTTCCGCGACGGCCTGGACCGGCTGGGCCTCACCCACCGGCTCGTCCCCGCGCTGCCCGCGGTGCGGCGGACCGTGGCGGTGGTGACCCGCGCCGACGGCACGACCATGTTGCAGGAGAACGGTTCCCCGGCGGCGGTCACAGCGGAGGCGGATGTCGCCGCCGCACTGGAGGCCGAGCTGTCGGCCGGCGCGGGAGCCGTGGTGATCTCCGGCAGCGTGCCCGGGGGACTGGGTGCCGACGTCCCCGCGAAGCTCGTCGGGCTGTGCGGGCGGTACGGCGTTCCGGTGATCGCCGACGTCTCCGGCGCGGCGCTGCGCGAGGCCGCCGGCAGCGGCGCGGTGCTGATGCCGAACGAAGACGAACTGAAGGAACTGGCCGGGGCAGGCGTCGAGGCGTGCCGGGACCTCGTGGCCGCGGGCGCCCCGGCGGTGGTGGCCACCTGCGGTTCGGACGGCGCGATCGCCGTCACCGCCAGGGACGCCTGGCGGGCCCGGCCCGCCGAAGTGGTCACCGGCAACCCGGCCGGGGCCGGCGACGCCGGAGCCGCCGCGCTGGCCCTGCGGCTCGCCGCGGCCGGCGCGGTGTCCGAAGTGGACTGGCGGGCCGCGCTCGCGGACGTGGTGGCCACGTCGGCCGCCGCGGTGCTGCGCCCGGTCGCCGGTGAGATCGACGTCGCGGCCAGGGCCCGCTGGGTCCGTGCCGTGCAGGTGGAGAGGATGCGATGAACTGGCCCGCCCTGTTGGACGACCTGCGCGCGCAGCGGCGCGCGATCGGGGCGTTCAACGCGATCCTGATCGAACACGCCGAAGCCGTCGTGGCCGGCGCGGAGCACAGCGGGCTCCCGGTGATCCTGCAGATCTCGCAGAACGCCGTCCGCTACCACGGCTCGCTCGCGCCGTTCGCGCTCGCCTGCCTGCGGCTGGCCGAGGCCGCGACCGTGCCGGTGCTGGTCCACCTCGACCACATCGAGGACGAGGACCTGATCCGGGAGGGGCTCGATCTGGGCATCACGTCGGTCATGTTCGACGCCGCCGCGCTGCCCTACGAAGAGAACGTGGCCCGGACGAAGGCGGTCGCCGACCGCTGCCACGCCGCGGGCTGCCGCGTCGAGGCGGAACTCGGCGAGATCGGCGGCAAGGACGGCGCCCACGCCCCCGGCGTGCGCACGGACCCGGGCCAGGCCCGTGAGTTCGTCGCCGCGACCGGCGTGGACTCGCTCGCGGTGGCCGTGGGCTCGTCGCACGCCATGGCCGACCGCAGCGCCGTGCTCGACGAATCCCTGATCGCGGCGCTCGCGCACCGCGTGCCGGTACCCCTGGTGCTGCACGGGTCCTCCGGCGTGCCGGACGAGGGCCTGCGCGGCGCGGTGGCGAGCGGCATCGTCAAGGTCAACATCGGCACGCGGCTGAACCAGGTGCTCACCGAGGCGGTCCGCTCGACGCTCGGGGAGCAGGAGACGCTCACCGACCCCCGCCGCTACCTGGCCCCGGGCCGGGCGGCGGTCCGCGACGAGGTGGCCCGGCTGCTGACGCTGCTCGCGAAGTGAGTGCGATGATGGGCCGGTGGCGGAGCCGATCGTGATCACCCTGGCGGTCGACGAGCGCGCCCAGGCCGCGTGGAACACCCTGCGCCGCCGCTGGTTCCCGCCGGAGCGGCTGAAAGTCGACGCCCACCTCACGCTGTTCCACGCCCTGCCCGGCGAGCACCTGCCCGCGATCCTCGCGGACAGCACGGAAGTGGCAGGCGGGATGACGCCGTTCGAGCTGACGGTGGCCGGTGTCCGGTCGCTCGGCCGGGGTGTGGCGCTCGACGTGGGGTCGCCGGCCCTGCTGCGGCTGCACGCCGCGTTGCGGGCGCGGTGGGCATCGTGGCTCACCCCGCAGGACGCCCAGCCGCTGAAGCCGCACGTGACGGTGCAGAACAAGGTGCGCCCGGAGACCGCGGCGGAGACGCTTCACGAGGTCCAGCGCGATCCCGGGCCGCCCACGGCGACCGCGACCGGCCTGGCCGTCTGGCGGTACGTCGGCGGCCCGTGGACGTTCGCCGCCGCGGTGCCCTTCGCCGGGTGACGGAGCCGGGGACCACCGGGCCGCCGGGCAACAGGTTTGGCGGTGGTGGCTAACCGGCCACCGCCGCGAACGACCTCAGCGGTCGACGCCGGTGTGGGCCTGCAGGCCGCTTCCCTGCGGCGACCGGCGCCGGCGCCGGCGGCTGCACCGGATCAGGGAGTGTGGGCCTCCAGGCACGTCCGCCGGTAGACGTCGGCGAACCGGGCGGCGACCTGCGTGATCCCGAACCGTTCGCGGACGGTGTCCCGGCCGGCGGCCGCGGCGGCCCTGGCTCGTGCCGGGTCGTCCGTCGCGGCGCGGACGAAGGCCGTCAGGGCGTCGCCGAACGGCGCGATACCGGACGTGTCGGCCAGCAGGCCGTTGCGCCCGTGGTCGACGTAGTACCGCAGCCCGCCGCGGCGCGGGCCGAGCACGAGCAGGCCGGCTTCCATGGCTTCGAGGACCGCGATGCCGAACTCCTCCTTGTGGCTGGGGCAGACGTAGAGGTGGGGTGACGGCGCGGGCAGGAGCCGGCTGAGTCCGTGCTCGAGCAGCCGGACGTCGTCGTTGCCGAGGGCCGGGAGCACGGCCAGCCGCCCCGCGGCCGCCGGGTGGGCCCGGTGCCGGGCCAGGATGCGGTCCAGCATCCGGGTTTCGTCCTCGGTGGGGCGGCTGAGGTCCCCGCCGACGAGCACCAGGGCGGTCCGGCGGTGCAGGCCGCGCGTCAGCCAGGCCTCGACCAGCAGGTCCTGCTGCTTGACCGGGTGGAGCCGGCCCACCGACAGCACGATCGGCAGCCCCCGCGCGTCCGGGCCGAGCCGGGGCAGTTCGGGGTCGGGCGCGGACAGCGAGTCGATGAGCTGCCGCTGCCGGGCCTCGCCGACGGAGACCCGCGGGAGCACCGTGATCCCTTCGGGCGGGGATTCCGGCGCCGGACGGCCGCGCAGCGCGGGGAAGTAGCCGGGCAGCTCACCTTCCGGCCGTCCCGGCAGGCCGATCACCGTGCCGGCGGTGGCCACCAGCCGGTCGGCCGCGTACATGCGGTGCAGGTCCGCACGCGCGCTCGACGGCGGCTCGGCACTGCCGGGCCGGTGCCGCTCGGCGAGCGAGCGGTGGGGGTCGGCGGTCAGCGTGAAGACCGTCGGGGCACCGAGCGCGGCGGCGGCGTCGGCGATCGCGAGCGACCCGTCGTCGGCGTAGCGGACGTGCACGACGTCGGGGCGGCAGCCGGTCAGCCGCAGCAGCCGCCGGGCCAGGAACGTGATCGCCGCGCGGTGGCGGGCCAGCTGCGGCTGGGCAGGCGCGGTGGGCGCGTCGACCGGGATCCGCAGCACGACGTGCCCGGCGCCGTCGACCTCGGCCAGGGACGTGCGCTCGGCGAGCTCCTCGTGCCCGGCCAGGGTCAGGGTGACGACGCGGGCGATGCCGTCCTGGCGCGGCAGGGCCGTGCCGAGGTGCCGCAGGAACACGGTCAGCCCGCCGCTCGCCCCGGCGCCGGGCCGGTCGAACGAGCCCAGCAGCATCGACTGGGCGACGACCAGCCCGCCGCGCTCGGCGGGCGGGACCGTCCACAGTGCCGCGTCGGCCGGCCGGGCCCGGCACAGCGCCGCCAGCACCCGCTCGTACGGGTCGTTGTCGCGTTCGCGCGTGATGGCCCCGCTGTGCCGGGTGAGGTACCGCCAGCCGGCGTGCCGCAACGCGCGGTCACGGTCGGCACCCTCGACCACCGCGGCGGCCGGGATGCCCCCGTCGGTGTGCCGCTCGGCCAGGTCCAGCAGCAGCACGCGACGGCGTGGCGAGGCCGTGCCGAAGGCCGCGCGGATCGCCCCGCCCGCGGCGGCCCGGCCGTGCGCGGCGGCCGAAGCGGCGAAGAGATCCAGTGCCACCGACGTGCCCATGTCGCCGAGCGGGCCCTCGATGTCGTCGGGGACCGCCGCCAGGACGTCGGCGGGCGCCGGGGGAGCCGGCGCCCGGGAGAGGGCCCGTACCGCGGCCACGGCGGAGTCCGCGTCCTCCGGCATCGCTTCCGCGCCGGCGTATTCGACCAGGGCCGGGACGGCGAAAGCGGGGTGAAAGGCGCGCCGGAGCTCCTCGACGCGAGCGGGATCGGCGCCGGGCCGCAGGTCCCGCAACGCCGTCACGGCGTCGGCCGGAACGGTGGTGGCGGAGTCGTGGATGATCACAGCAGAACTCCTTGCGGTAGGGCCGCCAGGACGGCGACGACGAGGAGAGCCGGATGCCGGAACCGCGGATCGTGGTGGTGAGCCCGCCGTTCGCTTCGCACGCGAGGCCGCTCGCGACGGTGGCGGCCGCGCTCGCGGACGGCGGCGCGGACGTGACGTTCGCCTGTGCTCCCGCGTTCGCGGAGCTGGCCGAGCAGGCTGGGCTGCGGTTCGAGCCGCTGGCATTCGGCGACAACGCCAACACCGGGATCGCCGAGCGCACCCGCCAGCAGGAGGCCGGCGCGCAGCGGCTGACCGAGTTCCTCGAGGCCACCCGCGCGGGTGCGGTGCCGGCGCTGCTGGCCCAGGCGCGGCACCGACGGGCGGACATGCTGCCCGATCCCGAGGGCGTGTACCGCGCGGTGCGGCGGCTGGACGACCGGCTGCGCCCGGACTGGTACCTCGTCGACCAGCTGGCCTACGCGGTCACGCTCGCGCTGTACACGCTCGGCCGCCGGTGGGCGGCGTTCTGCCCCGGGCACCCCGGCTACGTCCTCGACGGCCCGGACCGGTTCTTCGGGCTGCCGCCCTACTGGCCGGACGCGATCCGGCCGCCGTCGGCCGAGCTGGCGGAACTGCGGGCCGAGGCCGAAGCCAACGACCGCCTCTTCACCGAGCTGTTCACGCGGTTCGTCGCCGAGCACGCGCCCGGCAGGCCGGCGCCGCGCAGCGCGTTCGGCCTGACCTCGCCCGAAGCGGTGCTGTTCAACTACCCGGAGCTGCCGTGGCTGCCGTCGTTGCCGTCCGCCCCGGCACGGATCTTCGCCGGGCACTGCAGCGACGTCGGGACGGCCGGGCTGCCCGCGGACTGGCGTGACCGCGTCGGAAGGCTGACCGACGGCGGCCGCCGGCTCGTCCTGGTCTCGTTCGGGACGTTCCTGTCCGCCCGTGACGACGTGCTCGCCACCGTGGTCCACGGGGTGGCCGCGCTCGAGGGCGTCTCGGTGCTGGTGGCGGCCGGGGACCGGGCCGGATCGCTGCGGACGGCCTTCGCGGGCCGCGACCGGATCGAGGTCGCCGACCACGTGCCCCAGCGGGCGCTCCTGCCCGAGGCGTCGGCGGTCGTGCACCACGGCGGCAACAACTCGTTCACCGAATGCCTGGCGGCCGGGGTGCCCGCGGTCGCGTTGCCGTTTTCCAGCGACCAGTTCGCGGTCGCTCATGATCTGGAGCGCATTCCGGCGGGCCGAGCGCTCGATCCGCACCGGCTGACGCCGGAGACGGTCACGGAAGCCGTCGCCGCGGTGCTGGCATCGGGGCCACGCGTACGCGAGGCCGCGGCCCGGCTGTCGGCGGCGGGTGGGCCCGGGTTGGCGGCTCGGCGGTTGCTCACGGCGATGGATCGGTCTCCCCGATAGGGTTGCAGGATCGATGCAAAGCTAGCCGGTCCAGGTGTCGCGCTGCCCGTTGAGCGCGTGCGGCTTCGGTTCGCATGCGCTCGCTCCTGAGGGTTCGAAATGCCGATCTGGCGGTATAGTCGCTGCTAGCCGGTCCGTCGCGGGTGTCAGCTGACGGCTCGGTGAAGGTGCAAAAACTCGTCCGATTTGCATCGTAATTGCATCGAAATATCACAGCTGCGTCCTCGGAGAGGAGCCGTCATGGAGGCCGCGGGCTTGCACGCCTACCTCAGCTACCGGGACGCCTCCGCCGCACTCGGCTGGCTCACCGCGGTGGGCTTCGAGGTCGTGACGCGCCAGGACGGCGACGACGGTGCCGTCGTCCACGCCGAGGTCCGGCTCGGGTCGATCGTGCTGATGGTCGCCACCGCGGACGCGGACTACGACCGGCCGCGGCTGCTCGGGCTGAGCACGGGCGACGGGCTGTACCTGGGGTTCGACCGGAGCGAGCTCGTCGACGGGTGGTTCGGGCGCGCGGTGGCCGCGGGCGCGCGCCCGGTGATCGCGCCCGAAGACACCGCGTGGGGCTCGCGCCGCGCGCGGGTGCTCGACCCGGAAGGCAAGGAGTGGAGCGCCGGCACCTACCGGCCCGGGACCGCCTGGTAGCGATGCAACGCCGATCCATCCGATACGCGACCGCGCGGTTTCCGCGCTGAAAGCGGGCGGCCGGCGCGGTACCGTGTCGCAAAACCCGTTCAACCGGCGCACGGGAGACCGCGTGAGCAGCACACCCGAGGGCCGCGCCCTCAGCTCGAACGAGGTCGCCAGGACACTCGGCGTCTCCCAGGTGACGCTGCGGACGTGGGAACAGCGCTACGGCATCGGCGCCTCGGTCCGCGAGGAGAACGGCCGCCGCCGGTACACGCCCGAAGACGTCGACCGGCTGCGGCGGATGCGGGCGCTGCAGGCGCAGGGCACCCGGGCGCGGGAAGCCGCCCGGCTGGTGCTCTCCCGGACGGCGGCGGGCACCACCGTCGAGCTGCGCCGTCGGCGGATCGCCGAAGCCGCCGAACAGTTCGACGTGCCCACCATGGGCGATCTGGTCGACGACGCGCTCGCGAGCCTGGGGGTGGCGCAGGCGTGGACCGAAGTCGTCGCGCCGGTCCTGCGGGTCATCGGGGAACGCTGGGCGCAGGCGGGCGACCGCACCGCGATGGCGGCGGAGTGGGCGCTGGCCGCGGCGGCCTCGGCGGCGCTGGACCGGCTGCGGGCCCCGACGCCGCTGCGGGCCGGGCGGGGGCCCGTGCTGTTCGTGTGCGGGCCGGCCGAGCGCCACGAGCTGCCGGTGAAGATGCTCAGCGCGGCGCTGGGCGACGACGGCGCACCGTCGATGTTCCTGAGCGGGCTGGTGTCGATGGACGTGCTGCGGGTGGTGTCCGGCCGGTACTCCCCGAGCGCCGTGGTGGTGTGGTCGATGACGTCGCCGTCCGCGGACGTGCGGACCCTGCGCGCCCTGCACGCCGAGGGCATCCCGGTGCGCCCGGCCGGCCCGGGCTGGCGTGGCCTGCCGACGGTCGGGGAGCCGCTGCCGCCGTCCTTCGCGGACGCCTTGGCGGCCTTCAGCGGCTGAGCGCGCCGGTGCGGACGGACAGCACGGCCAGTGGCCCGACGCCGTTCTGCAGCACGGCCAGTGCCACCGCGGCCGGGTGCCCGGGCAGGTGCACGGCAGCCGCCCAGGCGCTTCCGGCGACCAGCAGCCCGGCGAGCAGCGCGGCCACGGTGATCGCGGTGCGCCGCAGCCGCTCGTCCCGGAGGTCGGCGATGGTCAGGGCCAGCGTGGCGTGCACGACGACGGCGACCACCGCGCCGAGCGCCGGCCAGTCGAAGGGCAGCCAGGTGAAGCTGGTCGCCGTGGCGGCCGCGGACACGACGGCGGTGGCGGCCGCGCAGGTCCCGGCGAGCCGGGCCCGGGCGACGGCCGCCACCGGGGCCGCGGTCACCGGCGTTCCCGGTCCAGGGCCCGGGTCTCCGCGGGCGGGTCCGGCGTCAGCAGCGAACCGGGGAGTGCGTGCCCGGCCGAGCCCAGCTTGTTCATCTTCTTCGGCACCGGCGCGCCCTGGTATTCGAGCGGGATCGGCGCGAGCGGCTGGTGGATCTCGATGAACTCCCCGTGCGGCAGCCGCTTGATGATGCCGGTCTCGATGCCGTGCTCCAGCACCTCGCGGTCACTCCGCTGCAGGCCGACGCAGAGCCGGTAGCTGACGAAGTAGGCCAGCGGCGGCCCGACGAGCAGCCCGATCCGGCCCGCCCACGTCATCGCGTTGAGGGACAGGTCGAACTGCACGGCGATGATGTCGTTGAAGCTGGAAAGGGTGAGCACGAGGAAGAACGTCAGCGCCATCGCCCCGATGGCCGTGCGGACCGGGACGTCGCGCGGCCGCTGCAGCAGGTTGTGGTGCGCGGTGTCGCCGGTGAGCCTCCGCTCGATGAACGGGTAGCTCAGCAGCGCCGTCACCAGCACGGCGATGCCGATCGCGCCGGCGAAGAACACCGGCGGCACGGTGTGGTCGCCGAGGTACAGCTCCCACGGTGGCCACACGCGCAGCAAGCCGTCCGCCCACCCCATGTACCAGTCCGGCTGGGACCCGGCGGAGACCTGGGACGGGTTGTACGGCCCGAAGTTCCACACCGGGTTGATCTGGAACAGCCCCGACATCAGCGCCAGCACCCCGACGACCAGGGTGAAGAACGCCCCGCCCTTGAGCGCGAAGTACGGCATGATCCGCACCCCGACCACGTTGGTCTCCTTGCGGCGCACGCCCGGGAACTGGGTGTGCTTCTGGTACCAGACCAGCGCCAGGTGCGCCCCGACCAGCGCGAGCATGATGCCCGGGATGAGCAGGATGTGCAGCGTGTACAGCCGCGGGATGATCTGATCGCCCGGGAACTCCCCGCCGAACAGCGCCCAGTGGATCCAGGTCCCGGCCACCGGCACCGACAGCACGATGCCCGACAGCGTCGCCCGGATACCGGTCCCGGAGAGCAGGTCGTCCGGCAGCGAGTAGCCGAAGAAGCCTTCGAAGCAGCCCAGGATCAGCAGCAGCCCGCCGATCACCCAGTTCGCCTCACGCGGGCGCCGGAACGCGCCGGTGAAGAAGATGCGCAGCATGTGCACGGCCATGGACGCGACGAAGATCAGCGCGGCCCAGTGGTGCAGCTGGCGCATGAACAGGCCGCCGCGCACGTCGAAGGAGATGTCCAGCGTCGTGCGGAACGCCTGGGACATCTCCAGGCCCTGCATGTTCTTGAAGCTGCCGTGGTAGACGACCTCCTGCATCGAGGGGTCGAAGAACAGCGTCAGGTAGACCCCGGTCAGCAGCAGGATGATGAAGCTGTAGAGCGCGATCTCGCCCAGCAGGAACGACCAGTGGGTCGGGAACACCTTGTTCATCTGGTGCCGCAGGCCCTTGGCCAGCCGGTAGCGCTGGTCGGCGTTGTTCGCGGCCTCGCCCAGCGCCTTCCCGACCGGGCTGGTGCCCTTGGTCGGCGTGGTGAGTGAACTCATCGGCACCCGCTCCTCCCGGCCGTCCCTCCCTGCGACCGTGACACCGGGAGATCGGCGCTGCAACGAGACAGCGCGATTTGGATCGACTTTGCATCGGTATGACGCCTCTTCGTCGCGCAGAAACGACACCGGACTCGTAATGTCGGCATCGTTGCATCGTCAGCGCAGCGAAAGGGTGATCGTGGCCAGGATCTTTCGGTCGGTAGTCCGCTCGGCCGTCGACGATGTCTTCGCCTGGCACGCCCGGCCCGGGGCGATCGCGCGGCTCACCCCGCCGTGGCAGCCGGTGCGCGTCGGCGCCGAGGCGGGTTCGCTGCGCGACGGCACGGCGAAACTCGTCCTGGCCGGCTGCGTGCCGTGGGTGGCCGCGCACGACGCCGGCGGCTACGAGCCACCCCACCAGTTCGTCGACCGGCTCGCCAATCCCGTGCTGCGGTGGCGGCACACGCACCGGTTCGAGGCGGCCGGTCCGGACCGGACCCTGGTCACCGACCACGTCGACACCCCGGTGCCGGAGGCGCTCCTGCGGTCGATGTTCGCCTACCGCCACCGGCAGCTGGCGGCGGACCTGGCCGCGCACCAGCGGTACCGGCACGAGCCGCTGACGGTCGCGGTGACCGGGGCGCGCGGGCTGGTCGGCACGGCGCTGACGGCGATGCTGACCACCGGGGGACACCGGGTCGTCCGGCTGGTGCGGCGCCCGGCGGAGACGGCGGACGAACGGACGTGGCAGCCGGACGACCCCGCCGCCGACCTGCTCACCGGCGTCGACGCGGTCGTGCACCTGGCCGGCGCCTCGGTGGCCGGCCGCTTCGACGAGCGGCACCGGCGGGCGGTGCGGGACAGCCGGATCGGACCGACGCGGGCGCTCGCGGAGCTGGCCGCGCGCACGCCCGGCGGACCGGGGGTGTTCGTCTCGGCGTCCGCGGTCGGCTACTACGGACCGGACCGGGGTGATGAGGTCCTCGACGAGGAAAGCGAGCGGGGACAGGGGTTCCTGGCCGACGTCGTCGCCGACTGGGAGGCGGCCACCGAACCGGCGTCGGCGGCGGGGCTGCGGGTGGTCCGGGTGCGCACGGGCCTGGTGCTGAGCCCGCGCGGCGGCCTGCTGCGGCTGCAGTACCCGCTGTTCGCCGCCGGGCTCGGCGGCCCGCTCGGCGCCGGACGGCAGTGGATGCCGTGGATCGGCCTCGACGACCTGGCCGAGATCTACCTGCGGGCCGTGACCGACACCGTCCTCAGTGGACCGGTCAACGCGGTGGGCCCGGAACCGGTGCGCAACGCCGAATACACGCGCACGCTGGCCGCGGTGCTCAAGAGGCCGGCGCTGCTCAAGGTGCCGTCGTTCGGCCCGCGGCTGCTGCTGGGGGAGGACGGCGCCCGCGAGCTCGCGTTCGCCGACCAGCGCGTGGTGCCCCGCCTGCTGACCGACCTGGGCCACGACTTCCGGCACCGGCGCCTGGCGGACGCGCTCGGCCACCTGCTGGGCACGGCGACGGCCCCGGTGTTCGAGGACTCGATGGCGGAAGGAACGGCATGACGACGGTGCACCGTTCGGCCCCGGCCCCGCTGGCCTTGGCCGGCTTCTTCGCCGCGGTGGCCGCGGTCGCCGTCGTGGGCAGCCTGGCGGCCACCCGCTCGAGGGACGTCTACGCCGCGCTGGCCCAGCCGCCGTGGGCACCGCCGTCGTGGCTGTTCGGTCCGGTGTGGACGGTGTTGTACATCCTGATCGCGGTGTCCGGCTGGCTGTTCTGGCGCGCCCCGGGCACCCGGGCCGGCTTCGCCTGGTACGCGGCGGGCCTGGTCCTCAACGCGGCGTGGACACCGCTGTTCTTCGCCGCCGGCGCCTACACGCTCGCCCTGGCCGAGATCGTGCTCCTCGACATCGTCATCGCGGGCACGGTGGCGGTGTTCCGCAGGCGTTCGAAGACCGCGGCGGCGCTCCAGCTGCCGTACCTGGCCTGGACCCTGTTCGCCACAGCCCTCAACGCGGCGATCATCGTGCTCAACCCCTGATCGCCGCGTCTTCCTGCCGTCGAATGGATCATCGGGCTTTGAAGATCCGGCCCACGCCGACGGCGAGGCACAGCGCCAGCCCCCAGCCGGCCACGGTAAACGCCGCGGCGACCCAGCCCGCCCAGCCGCTCGCGGCCCAGAAGTCCCGCTGCTTCAAGTTCACCACCGGCAGGAGCAGGTCCAAGGTGTAGAGGAACGAGTTGAACTCCGGCACCTTGTCGCGGGTGGGGACGAGCCGGTCACCGGCGAAGGTGAAGATCAAGGACCCGGTGACCTGCAGCACCAGCCACCACCACAGGACCTGGAGCGGCCGGTACCCGTAGCGCACGGTCCACCGCAGCAGCAGCCCGGACAGGCGCGAGGCCCGGCCGGCGAAACCCGGCAGCGACTTCCGCCTCGCGGTCTCACCCGCGACTGCCACTTTCGCTGCCTCGTCGTCGAACCCCGCCTTCTGGTAGACGGCCGCGAGCTGTGCGTAGATCTGGGGGACGTACCGCTTGTTCAGCTGCAGCCAGCGCAACCGGTCGTCGACGCTGGGGACTCCCGTCCCGTCATGAGGCAGGCTCCGGTAGTCGAAGTCGTGCAGGAGCACTTTGGCGGGCCAGTTGGCCTCGCAGTCGTCCAGGTGCCCGGCCGTCGCACCGGACAGGTCGATCTCCCCGGTGGGCCGTTCCCCGATGTGCAGGGCGAGCGTCCGCCCGATCGTCGCACCCGCCAACGTCAGCGCAGGCCCGTTCGAGGCCGAGGCGAACGCCGCGCCGGTGAAGTCGAGATCGCCGGTGATGTTCGCGTCGCGCAGGAACACGGTCCCGTCGGCGTGGAAGTCCTTGCCGAACTCGGCGGACTGCGCGACGGTGATCCGGTCGCCGCTCAGCGCGGCGCCGTGTTGCTCGAACCGTCCGCCGGTACAGCTGAGCCTGCCGCCGATCTTCGCGTCGGTCAGGTCGACTTCGCCGTCGGCCACGAAGCCGCCGCAGAACAGCGCGTCCCGCGTGATACCCAGGGCCTTGGCCGTCAGCACCACGTCGCCGGGATTGCCGAAGTGCCCGCCGGTGCAGCGGAGGCTGCCGCCGATCGCGGCGTCGTTGAACACGACCTTTCCCGTCGCGCGGAAGGCCGCCCCGGTCGTCTCCCGGCACAAGGCGACGTCCCGGCCGACCGTGGCGCCGGTCGCGTCGATCGCCACGTCGGCCTTGTTCTCGAACTGGCCTCCTTCCCACCAGAGGTTGCCGTCGATCTCCGCTCCGGCGAGCAGGAGCTTGCCGTTGAGCTCGAAGCCGCTGCGGCAGATCATGTTCTGCTTGAGCTCGGCCCTGGCCAGGTCCAGTGCGGTGCCGCCGACGTTGTGGAACGAGCCGCCGGACAGGTCGAGCTGACCGCGGATCCGGCAGCCCGTGAGATCCGCTCCACCGTCCACGTGGGAGCCTGCGGTGAAGATGGCGTCCTGGTCGACGGCCAGCTGGCTGAACTCCAGCGCGCTCCCACCCCGATTGCGGAACCGGCCCCCGGCGCAGTTGAGCTCGCCTTCGATGTGCGCGCCGATCAGCTGGACCGCGCCGGTGGAGCGGAATCCGGCGTCCAGGTAGACGTTCTCCTCGACCAGCAGGTCGGACGCCTCGATCGCCACCCCGCCCGGGTTGGAGAACTCGCTGTCACCGCATTGGAGCTGGCCACCGATGTGGGCGCCGACCAGGCGGACGATGCCCTTGGCGCGGAACCCGCCGGAGCACCGCACGTCCTGGTCCACCCGCAGGCCGTCCGCGAGCAGCACGACGGCACCCGGGTTGCGCAGGTGACTGCCGGAAAAATCGGCCTGGCCGCGGATGTGACCACCGGTCAACCGGATTTCCCCGGTGCACCGGCAATCCTCGACGGTGAGACCGAACTCGGTGCGCACCTGGTCCGCGTGCAATCCGTTCAGCTCGCACCGGGTGAAGCAGAGAATCAGCGCCCGGGTCTGTTGCAGGTTGACCGGATTCGGGAAGCGGCACCGGGCGAATTCGACCGCGACCTTCAGCACCGCCGCTTCGAGATCCAGATCTCCGGTGATTTCGGCGTTCCTGATCACCAGCATCCGGCAGCCGGGGTAGGCGTCCTGCCGCAACAGCACCTGCCGGACCAGTTCGGCTCGCAGCGGCTGGTCGGCGGCGTCGAAATCGACGCGATCACCCCGGCTGACCGCATCCCACAAGCCGCGTTCGGCGGCGGTCGATCGTCGTCGTTCCAGCATGATGCCTCCCGACTTCCGGACGAACGGAGTCGTCCGGAAGTCGGCGGCTTGTGCGCGGCGTGTTATTGTCCCGAGTGGAGTTCACCCGGATGATGCAATTTCACGGCGTTTCGATGCCGTTCGGAAATGTGGCCGAAACCAGAACCCCGCCGTCGCGTCCGAGCGAGCCACCGGGACTTCGTTCCGTTGTGGACATGCCGGCGGTCGGCCTGCGCTTCAGGCCTCCAGGCCGAGGTGCTCCCGCAACGTCGTGCCGGTGTACTCCGTCCGGAACGAGCCGCGCTCCTGCAGCAGGGGCACCACCGTGTCGGCGAACTCGTCCAGCCCGCCCGGCGTGACGTGCGGGACCAGGATGAAGCCGTCGCTCGCGTCGGCCTGGACCAGGTCGTCGATCGCCGCCGCTACCGTTGACGGGGAGCCGATGAACGTCTGCCTGCCCGTCACCTCGATGATCAGGTCGCGGGTCGACAGGTTCTTCGCCTCCGCCAGCTGCCGCCACTCGCGGGCGGTGGCGATCGGGTCGCGGTACATGCGGACGCTGGCGCGGCCGGGGGCGATCGTCGAGCCGTCGACCACCGGGTCCGTCGAGGGCAGCGGGCCGTCGGGGTCGTGGGCGGACAGGTCGGTGTTCCAGACCTGCTCGAGGAACTTGATCGCCGTCTGGCCGCTGACCTGCTGGCGGCGGACCACGTGGGCGCGTTCGTGGGCGTCGGCGTCGGTGTCGCCGAGGACGAACGTCGCCGCCGGGAGGATCACCAGCTGCTCCGGCTTGCGGCCGTACTTCGCCAGGCGGCCCTTGACGTCGGAGTAGAACGCCTGGCCGGCTTCGAGCGTGCCGTAGCGGCTGAAGATCGCGTCGGCGGTGGCCGCGGCGAACTCGCGGCCCTCGTCGGAGTCTCCCGCCTGGATGATCACCGGACGGCCCTGGGGGCTGCGGGGGACCGGGAACCGGCCTTCGATGTCGAAGTGGGCGTCGTGGTGGGCGAACGCGCCGGCCTCGGGGTCGCGCAGGAACACGCCGGCGTCGGCGTCCGCGACGACTTCGTCGCCGCGCCAGGAGTCGAACAGCTCCCACGCCGTGCGCAGGAACGTCTCCGCGCGCTCGTAGCGCTGGTCGTTCGGGAGGAACCCGCCGCGGCGGAAGTTCTCGCCGGTGAAGGCGTCCCACGACGTGACGACGTTCCAGGCCGCGCGCCCGGCGGAGAGGTGGTCGAGCGAGGCGAACTGCCGCGCCACCTCGAACGGCTCGTTGAACGTCGAGTTGATCGTGCCGGCCAGCCCGAGCCGCTCGGTGACCGCGGCCAGCGCGGACAGCACGGTGAAGGTGTCCGGGCGGCCGACCACGTCGAGGTCGTAGATCTGCCCGCCCTGCTCGCGCAGCCGCAGCCCTTCGGCCAGGAAGAAGAAGTCGAACTTCGCACGTTCGGCGGTCTGGGCGAGCTTGACGAAGGAGCTGAACTCGATGTGGCTGCCGGCCTCCGGGTCGCTCCACACGGTCGTGTTGTTGACGCCGGGGAAGTGCGCCGCGAGGTGGATCTGCTTGCGGGTCATCTCGGAGCCTCCTCAGACAGCTGCGTAGCGGTTGGCGGGCCGGGACAGGCCGAGCAGGCCCCGCAGGGTGCTCGCTTCGTACTCGGTGCGGAAGGCGCCCCGTGACCGCAGCTCCGGGACCAGGCCGCGGGTGACGGCGGTGAGGTCGTGCGGCACGGCACCCGGGCGCAGGCGGAAGCCGGAAAGCCCGGCCTGCTGCCAGTCGAGCAGCAGGTCGGCCAGGCCGGCCGGGGTGCCGGTGAAGACGTGGGCGTCGGAGGTGAACGGGGCGCCGAACCGGTCGTCGAGCCGGGCCTTGCGGTCGGCGGCGGCCTGCTCGGTCTCGTCGAGGAACACCACGACGTCGCCGAAGACGTGCAGGGTCTCGCCACCGCGGCCCGCTTTCTCCTGCTCCTCGCGCACGGCGGCGACGATCGCGCCGGCTTGCCCGCGGTCGAACGGCGTGACGTAGACGACGTCGGCCGAACGGGCGGCGAGCCGGTACGGGATGGCGGCGTGGGCGAGCGCGCTGACCAGCGGCTGGCCCTGGGGCGGCCGCGGGGTGATCGACGGGCCCTTGACCGAGAACCAGCGGCCCTCGAAGTCGATGTAGTGCAGCTTCTCGCGGTCGACGAACCGGCCGGTGGCGACGTCGCGGATCTCGGCGTCGTCCTCCCAGCTGTCCCAGAGACGGCGCAGCACCTCGACGTAGTCCGCGGCCTCGTCGAACAGGTCGGCCAGCGGGCTGGGCTTGTCCGGCTCGGCCGAGTCCTCGAGCCGGAACTCGCCGAACTCCCGGCGGCCGAAGTGCCGGTTGTCGTCGGGGCGGCCGGCGACCTGGACGCGGACCCCGGCCCGGCCGCTGCTGACGTAGTCGAGCGTGGCGATGGCCTTGGACAGGTGGAACGGCTCGGTGTGGGTGACCACCGCGGTCGGCACGAGCCCGATCCGCGAGGTCAGCGGCGCGACCCGCGCGGCGACCAGCACGGCGTCGAGGCGGCCCTGGACGATGTCGGTCCGCTCGCCGGGCCGCCCGATGGGGCTCACGCTCTGCAGCGCGAGGGAGTCTTCGAAGGTGACGAAGTCCAGCTTGCCCGCCTCGGCCTCCTGCACGAGGCCGGCCCAGTAACCGGCGGTGAACAGCTCACGCGGCCGTGCCCCGGCTTCCCGCCAGGCGGCGGGGTGCCACCCCGCCCCGTCCAGCGCGACGGCGATCCGCGGTCCGGTTCCTGATGCCATCCCGAAGTCCCTTCCTGCTCGGCTCCTGCCCGTAGTGTGCGCCGGACGGGACGCGCCGGGCCGGACCGGCCAACTGCTGGGACGAGC
This sequence comes from Amycolatopsis sp. Hca4, assembly GCF_013364075.1. Taxonomy (GTDB): domain Bacteria; phylum Actinomycetota; class Actinomycetes; order Mycobacteriales; family Pseudonocardiaceae; genus Amycolatopsis. The sequence continues at coordinate 1,511,336 of NZ_CP054925.1, read as the reverse complement.
GGGCGCACCGGGAATAAACCGGGGGAGGCCGCGGCTGTTTTCAGGCGGTCCGCCGCGGCTCGGCGTTGCGCGCCTGCCGCAGCCCGCTCACTTCGCCCGCGATCGCGCACACGGACGGGTCGAGGGCGTCGCTGACGGCGGCGCCGGGGAACGCTGCCGTGTAGTGGTGGTGGAACTCCGCGCGGGTGAGCGTCGGGGCCTGGGCCGCGAGGCTGCGCCACTGCGGGTGGCGGCGGAGCCGGTAGCTGGCCAGCGCGTCGGCCAGCGAGCGGCCGGCGACTCCGGCCCGGATCGCACCGGACATCGTGCGGGAAAACCGGTACAGCCCGTAGGCCGGCGGGGTCGACGCCCAGCCGGGGGTGTGCCGGACGCAGTCGACGACGGCGATCCGGCCGCCCGGGCGCAGCAGCCTGCGGACGTGCGCCAGGTACGCGGCCGGGTCCGGGCCGAGGTGGTGCAGGGTGTTGACGCTGACGACGAGGTCGAACGTCCCCTCCGCCTCGGGCGTGATCTCCCACAGGTCGCCGACCCGGTACCGGACCTGCGGGTGCCGTTCGCGGGCCAGCTCGATCATGCGGGGAGCGGCGTCGACGGCCAGGACGTCGTCGTAGCGTTCGGCGAGCAGCCCGAGGAAGCGGCCGGCGCCGCAGCCCAGGTCGATCGCCCGCCCGCCGCGGGCGGGCAGCACCCGTTCCAGCCACTGCCGGTAGCGGGCGTGGCTGAGCTCGGCGAACTTGTCGTAGAGCTCGGCGATGGGGTCGAACGTCGCTTCGGTCACGGCGGCGCACCTCGGAGGTCGGGACGGGAACGAAGATGATCTTCGCGACCGGTACCCGGCGCCGCCAGCCGAAGGCCCGAGAACTACTCGGGGGAGTGAATGCCCTGCCAGCCAAGGAAAACCGCTACTCGAACACGCCGTACCCCGCAACAGCGTGCGCCCGGACGCCGTCCAGGTCCAGCTCCACCCCGATGCCCGGCGAGTCGGGGAGCGTGATGTAGCCGTCCTTGACGATCGAGCCGCTTCCGTCCGGGGCGTGGACGTAGCTGTCCCACACCGCCCGCTCCTCCAACGCGTGCCACTCCTGGACGTAGAAGTTGGGGATCGCCGCGCACTGGTGGGACGTGGCCATCGTGCCCAGCGGGGTCGACACCAGGTGCGGTGCGAACGGGACGTAGTGCAGCTCCGCGAGGTTGGCGATCTTCTTGGCCTCGGCCAGGCCGCCGCACTTCGGGACGTCCGGCTCGATCACGTCCACCGCGCCGCGTTCGAGCAGCTCGCGGAAACCCCAGCGCAGGTACAGGTTTTCGCCGGCGCAGATCGGCGTGCGGGTCTGCGCGCGGACCCGCACCAGCGCGTCGACGTTCTCCGCCGGCAGCGGTTCCTCCAGCCACATCAGGCCGAACGGCTCGAGCTCCCACGAAATCCGGCACGCGCTCGGCACGTCGTAGCGGGCGTGCAGGTCGATCGCCAGGTCGACGTCCGGGCCGATCGCCTCCCGGACCGCCGCCACGCGGGAGACCATCGAGTGCAGCTCGGCCGCGTTGATCGTGTGGTTGAAGACGTCGAACTTCGCCGGGTGGCTCAGGTCGTCGATGTCGAACTTGAGGGCGGTGAAGCCTTCGGCGACCATCCGCTGGGCCCGGTCGACGCAGCCGCTGACCGAGCCCGCCGGGTCGTCGCCGTCGCCGCAGTCGGCGTAGAGGCGGATCCGGTCGCGGAACTTGCCGCCGAGCAACCGGTACACCGGCTGGCCGGCCGCCTTGCCGGCGAGGTCCCACAGCGCGAGCTCGATGCCGGACAGCGCGATCACGAACACGCCGCCCTGCGGGCCCGCGAAAACCTTGCTGCGGCGCAGTTTCTCCCAGCACCGCTCGACGTTGCGCGGGTCCTCGCCGATCAGCAGCGGGGCCAGGGAGCCGATCATCCCGACCACCGCGGCCGCGCCGGCGTCGGGGTTGGCTTCACCGAACCCGCTGAGCCCCTCGTCGGTGTCGATCCGGACCAGGGTGGCCTCGCCGTGGTAGGCCACCACCGCCGTCGTGACGTTCACGATCCGCATTGCTCTCCCGCCGCCGGGTGGTGCGTCTGAACGGACTAATGCGACGTCCAACTTGTCCGATAAGCTGATGACATGCCAAGGAGACAAGAGTCTCCGGACGCTGTCAAGGTCCGGACCCTCCCGGTGCAGGTGGCCGCTCACCTGACCCGGCGGATCGTCCGCGGCGAAATCGACGAGGGCCGGGCGCCGTCGGAAACCGAGATCTCCCAAGAGTTCGGTGTGTCCCGTGTGGTCGCCCGGGAGACGCTCAAGATCCTCGCCTCGCTCGACATCGTCGACGTCGCGCAGGGCCGCCGCGTCGTCGTGCGCCCCCGCGCGGAGTGGGATTACCTGAGCCCGTTGCTGATCGAGTGGCTGCCCCCCGAGACCGTCGACGAGCTGCTGCGGGAACTGCACCAGATGCGCGCGCTGCTCGAGCCCGAACTCGCCGCGATGGCCGCGGCCAGCGTCACCGACGAGACGCTGAACCGGCTCAAGGACGAGATCGGCCGGATGGCCGCGCTCGAAGCCGATCCCGAGGCCTACCTCGAGGTCGACCACGAATTCCACATGGAGATCTGCCGCGCGGCCGACAACCGGATCCTCGACCGGATCATGTACTCCGCCCGCTGGCTCGGCACGGCCAGCCGGCGCGTGACCAACGAGGCGCCGTCCGGGTTGCACCGCGCCACCGCCCAGCACACGGAGATCTACGAAGCGCTCCTGGCGCGCGACGCGGAGGCGGCGCGCGCGGCGATGCGCCGGCACCTGAGCAACAACTACTCCACGCTCCTCTCGGAAAACGAACAGCGACGCAAGCGGGCCGCTCGGCGGCGTTAGGCGCACTTCACCACCGATTCCCCTTCCCCACACCAGTATTCGCATCACTCACCGCATGCACGACCCACAGCGCGGCACTCGTCGTGCTGTCCCGCCGGTTGCACCGTCGCCCCGTCGGTACGCGTCCGCCCGATCGGACGCGAAAGGAGTGGTCATGGCAGAGAAAACGGACTGGTCGAGGCGCAGCTTCCTCGGGCTGAGCGCGCTGGGCGTGCTCGGCCTGGCCGGCTGCGGGAGCGACCCGGCACCCGCGCCCAAAGTCGACGTCCAGGTGCCCAAGGCGCTGCTCGACCAGGCGGCCTCGCTCCGCGGCGGGTCGGTCGGGATGCTCTCGCAGAAGCTGTACGCCGAAGCGGCCAACAAGGCACTGGACAAGTCGCTGCAGGTGTTCGCCCAGGCCACCGGCACCACGGTCCGCAACGACCTGGTGTCCGGCGACGCCGGCGACATGGTCGCGAAGATGGACGCCGAAGTGAAGGCGGGCACCAACCGCGACCTGGCCTTCGTGAGCGACCGGCGGTTCGTCGGCCAGCTCCACAACCTCGGCGCCCTCACCGACGTCACCGACGTGGTCACGGAAATGAAGGCGCTGTACGGGGAACCCGCGACGGAGGCGAACAACTACTGCGTGTTCGACGGCCGCTGGTTCGCGATCCCGTACCACTTCATCGCGACCGGGATGTACCTGCGCAAGGACTGGTACGCGGAGAAGGGGCTGCCGCTCAAGCCCTACTACTCGTGGGAAGAGCTGCGCGACAACGCCTTGGCGGTCTCCGACCCGGCGAAGCGGCGCTTCGGCTGGGGGCTCACGGTGAACCGCTCGGGCGATGCCAACGGCTTCATCGCCAACGTCATCAACTGCTACGGCGGGGCGATCGCGGACAACACCGGCACGAAAGTGGTGTTCAACTCGCCGGAAACCGTCGCCGCCGTCTCGTTCATCGGAGACATCTACACGAATCCGAAGTACGCGCCGATGCTGCCGCCGGGGGTCGGCAGCTGGACCGACTCGAGCAACAACGAGAACTGGCTCGCCCAGATCCTGGGGCTGACGCTCAACCAGTTCAGCGTCTACGCCGACTCGAAGACCAAGAAGAACCCGGTCTACGCCAACACGCACGTGTTCAACGGGGCCACCGGGCCGGCGCTCGACCGGCCGCTCGCGTTCGGCGAGTCCAACTCGTTCGTCGTGTTCAAGGGCGCGAAGAACCCCGAGCTGGCCAAGCTGGTCGCGAAGTTCATGGTGGGCGGGAGCGCCCTGCTCGGCGTCGCGAAAGAAGCACCGTGCCTGGTGAACCCCTCGTGGGACAAGGTGTGGGACTCCGACCCGTACTACACCACCGGTGACCCGGCCTTCGCCGCGCTGCGGGAGCAGACCCGCGCGCCGCTGCCGGTGAAAACCCGCACGGGCTATGCCTTCCCGCAGGCCCCGAGCCCCGGCGAGCAGGCCGCCACCGCCGCGTACCTGCTGACCGACATGATGCAGTCGGTCATCCAGGGCACGCGCCCGGCCGAAGCCGTCGCCGCGACGCACGGCCGGATCGTGCAGATCTTCGAGCAACAGGGCTACCGGCAATGACCACCCTCCGTCCGAAGACGGCCCGTCCGGCGCCGGCCCGCCCGGCGCCGCGCGGGTCGTCCTCGCTCACCCCGTCGCAGCGGCTGCTCGGCCGCGACTGGCGCCTGGCCGCGGTGTTCATCGGGCCGACGCTGCTGCTGGTCGCCGGCCTGATCCTCGTCCCGATCGTCGGCTCGGTCATCACCAGCACCACCGAACGCCACGGCGCGGAGACGGTCTTCGTCGGGCTGGACAACTACACGGCCCTGATCGGCGACGGCCTGTTCCACCAGGGCGTGCTGAACTCGTTCGTCTTCACCGCCTACGCCGAGATCTTCAAGGTGGCACTCGGGCTGATCGCGGCGTTGATGCTGCACCACATGCGCCGCGGCCGGGCCGTTCTCGCCGGGGTGATCCTGCTGCCGTGGGTGATCCCGACGGTCGTCACGGCCTTCACCTGGCGGTCGCTGCTCGACCCGATCTTCGGCAGCGTCAACGTCCTGCTCACCGACACCGGGATCGGGCCCGGCCTGGCCGCGGTCGGGCTGGTCGACAAGTGGCCGGCGGAGTGGCTGTCCGATCCCGCGCTGGCGATGCCGGCGGTCATCCTGGTCAACGTCTGGAAGGGCATCCCGTTCTTCACGGTGACGTTCCTGGCCGGGCTCAAGGCCATCGACAGCGGTCTCCACGAGGCGGCCATGGTGGACGGCGCCTCGCCGTGGCAGCGCTTCGTGCACATCACGCTGCCGGGGCTGCGGCCGGTGATGATCGTGACGGTGCTGCTGTCGTCGATCTGGACGTTCAACAACTTCGACCTGATCTGGCTGATGACCCAAGGCGGCCCGGGGGACGCCACCGCGCCGTACGTGATGGTGGCCTACTCGAAGGCCATCCAGCAGCTGCAGCTGGGCGCGGGCGCCGCGGTGACGCTGGTGATGCTGCCGGTCATCGCGATCCTCGTGGTCATCCTGGTGCGGATCATGCGGCGCAGCGACCAGCCCGGCGCCGCCGACCTGGGGCGACGGCGGCTGACCGACGGCCAGCGCCGGGCGCTGCCGTGGGTGATCGCCGGGGGGTCGGCGCTCGTGCTGGCCTGGGCGTCACCGCACATCGTGTGGAAGGCCGCCGCCGTGCTGGGCGTCTTCGTCCTGCTCGCCGCGGCCGTCGGCCGGGGCGTCTCGGTGCTCGCGACGCGGGGCAACCGGGTGGCCGCGCGCCTGGTCGGCGGCACCGGTTCGGGTGTCGCGCTGGTGGCGTTGCTGGTCTTCGTGCTCGCGCCGCTCTACTGGATGACCGTGACGGCCTTCAAGTCCGACGACCAGATCGTCGCGCGCACCGACGACCTGTGGCCGACGCCGTGGAGCACCGAGCAGTTCACCAACCTGTTCACCGGCCACGCGTTCGGCACCTGGTACGTCAACACGCTGCTGGTGTCGGTGGCGTCCACGGTGATCGCCCTGGTCTGCGCGGCGCTGGCCGGCTACGCGCTGGCGCGGCTGAAGTTCCGCGGTTCGGAGAGCTTCACGGTGACGATCCTGCTCACCTACGTGATGCCGGGCGCGCTGCTGTTCATCCCGCTCTACCAGCTGATGAGCGGGATCGGGCTGAACGACTCGCTGTGGTCGCTGGTGCTCGCCTACCCGACGTTCACCCTGCCGTTCGCGACCTGGCTGCTCGTCGGCTACTTCAAGTCGATCCCGGCCGACCTCGAGGAGGCCGCGCTGGTCGACGGCTGCACGCGGCTCGGGGCGTTCCGCCGGATCGTGCTGCCGCTGGCCAAACCGGGCCTGCTCGCGGTCGCGCTGTTCACCCTCACCAACGCGTGGAACGAGTTCCTGTTCGCCTTCGTGTTCATCACCAAGGACGAGTACAAGACGCTGCCGGTCGGCATGCAGTCGATGATCTTCGGCGACGTCGTGCCGCAGGGGCAGCTGGCCGCGGCTTCGCTGCTGGTCAGCGTCCCGGTCGTGCTCATGTACGGGTTCGGGCAGCGGTTCCTGACCGAGGGCCTCACCGCGGGGGCCGTGAAGGGATGATCACCGAGGAGCACGTCCCGACGGCGTCCCGGCCGAGCGACCTGCGCATCACCGACCTGCGGGTGGCCAACCTGACCGGGGTGCCGTTCCGCTCGTCGATCATCCGGATCGACACCAACCAGGGGCTGGCCGGCTACGGCGAGGTGCGCGACCAGGCCAGCGCCACCTACGCGCTCGTGCTCAAGAGCAGGCTGGTCGGCGAAAACCCCTGCAACGTCGACAAGATCTTCCGCAAGATCAAGCAGTTCGGCCACCACGGCCGCCAGGGCGGCGGGGTGTCCGGGGTCGAAATGGCGCTGATGGACCTGGCGGGCAAGGCCTACGGCGTGCCCGCGTACGCGCTGATCGGCGGCCGGTTCCGGGACGAGGTCCGCTGCTACGCGGACACGCCGTCGCTGCCGGACCCGCACGAGATGGGCGCCCGGCTGGCCGACCGCAAGCGGCGCGGGTTCACGATGCTGAAGATGGACGTGGGCATCGACCTGCTGTGGGACGTGCCGGGGGCGCTGATCGCGCCGCCGGGCGCCCGCGCGGACGTCACCACGATGCACCCGTTCACCGGCATCCAGGTCACCGCGAAGGGCATCGACCACCTGGTGTCCTACGTGGACATCGTCCGGTCGGTGGTCGGCTACGACGTCGCGCTGGCCGCCGACCACTTCGGCCACATCGCCCTCGACTCGGGCATCCGGATCGGCCGGGCACTCGAGCCGTTCACCCTGGCGTGGATCGAGGACCTGATCCCGTGGCAGCTGACCGGGCAGTGGCGCCGGCTCACCGAATCGGTCGCCGTCCCGACGTGCACGGGGGAGGACATCTACCTGCTCGACGGCTTCCGGCCGCTGCTGGACACCGGCGCCATCCGCGTCGTGCACCCCGACCCGGCGACCGCGGGCGGGATCGCGGAGACCAAGCGGATCGGCGACCACGCGCAGGAGCGCGGGATCGCGATGGCCCTGCACCTGGCGGCCTCACCGATCGCGACGATGGCGTGCGTGCACCTGGCGGCGGCCACGGAGAACTTCCTGGCCCTCGAACACCACGCGGCCGACGTCGAGTTCTGGAGCGACCTCGTCTCCGGCCCGCTGATCGCGGACGGCCACATCCCGGTGCCGGACACCCCGGGACTGGGTTTCGGCGACCTCAACGAGGAACTGCTGCGCCGCCACCTCGACCCCCGCGACCCGGTGTTCTTCGCCGAGACGACCCACTGGGACACGGAGTCGAGCCACGACCGCCTGTGGAGCTAGTCCCGGCCCCGGTCGGCGCGCCACTGCTCGTACTCCGGCCGGGCTTCGTCCGACAGCGGGTAGTACCGGCGCAGGTCGCCGCCTTCGGCCAGGCGGATCCGGGAAAACTCCTCCCACTCCGCGTGTTCCTGCGCGTGGGCCACCAGGTCGGGAGCGAGCTTGACCGGCACGACCACGGCCCCGTCGTCGTCGGCGACGATGATGTCGCCCGGCTCGACCAGCGTGCCGCCGCAGGCCACCGGGACGTTGACGGCCGCCGGGACGATGCCGGTCTGGGCGTGGAAGTTCGGGGTGGCGCCGCGGATCCACAGCCCGAGGCCGAGCTCCTTGGCCTCGCCGGTGTCCCGCAGGCACCCGTCGACGACGACGCCGGCCCCGCCGCGGCCCTTGAAGTAGGTCAGCATCATCTCGCCGAACACGCCGCTGCTCATGTCGCCCCGCGCGTCGACGACGATCATGTCGCCGGGCTGCGCGTGGTACATGACGTGGCGGTGCAGCTGCTTTTCCGGTTCCTCGTACTCGTCGACGGGGTAGAGGTCCTCCCGCTTGGGCAGGAACTGCAGCGTCAGCGCGGGCCCGGCGACGCGGACGCCGGGGGTGACCGAGACCGGGCCGCTGATGAACGCGCTGCGGATGCCCATGCGGCTCAGCTCGCCGCTGGCGGTCGCACTGCCGATGGCGGCCAGCGCGGCGCTCAACTCGGCGGGCGGGCGAACGATGTCGTGTGTCTCGACCACGTCGGTGGCTCCCCTGGGGCCGCGGTGACCGTAACTACCGGACTTTTCGAGCCTAGCCGGGTGGCGCCGGTTTCGCGATGCCACGGCGCACCCGGGCCGGATCGGCCGGGGTCATCACGGAACCTCGTTCTCCGCCGACGGCAACTCGAGCCGGAAGCACGCGCCTTCCCCGACCGCGGTCTCCAGTCCGACGTCGCCGCCGTGGGCGCGGGCCAGGGAACGGGCGATCGCCAGACCCAGGCCGGCGTCCGCGCCGGGTGTCCGCGTCCGCGAGCGGTCCACCCGGTAGAAGCGGTCGAACACGCGGCTCGCCTGCTCGGCTGTCATCCCCGGGCCCTCGTCGGCCACCTCCAGCACCGCGCGGCCGGACACGGTGCCGACGCCGATGCGGACCCGGGTGCCCGGTGGGGTGTGGGCGGCCGCGTTGCCCACCAGGTTGGTCACCACCTGCCTCAGACGGGCTTCGTCGGCGTCGACCGGGGCCGGGCCGGGTGTTCCGGCGCCGCCCGGGCCGGTCAGGGACACCTCGCGGGACGGGTCGAGGGCTCGCAGGTCGTGGCGAGCGTCGCCGGCCAGGGTGCGCAGGTCCATCGGCGTCCGGTCGAGCTGCTCCTCGGGCGCTTCGTCGAGCTGGGCGAGCAGCAGCAGGTCCTCGGTGAGCGCCGTGAGCCGGGTGGCTTCACGCTCGATGCGGCGCATCGTCTCGTCCACATCGGACGGTCCGGGCAGGGCTCCCAGCCGGTAGAGTTCCGTGGAACCCTTGATGCCGAACAGCGGGGTGCGCAGCTCGTGGCTGACGTCCGAGACGAACGCCCGCATCCGCGCCTCGGACGCGGCCCGGTCGGCGAAGGCCCGCTCGAGCTGGCTCAACATGGTGTTGAGCGACGTGGCCAGGTGCCCGATCTCCGTGCCGGGCGGTGTCAGGTCCGGGACGCGCCGGGTGAGGTCGCCACCGGCGATCGCGGCCGCTGTGTGCTCGATGCGGCGCAGGGGGCGCAGGCCACGGCCGAGCGCGAACCAGCCGGCCGCGGTCAGCATGACCAGCAGCACGCCGCCGGTGACCAGGCTGCTCGTCCGCAGCTGGGCGATCGTGGCGTCGGCTTCGGCGAGCGGCGCGGCCGAAACGACCGTCCCGCCCCAGCGCACCGCCTGCCGGGCGACGGCCCGCCAGCGCTGCGACCCGTCGGCGGCGTCGAGGTCGACGGCGGTGCCGTCCGACGGCACCGCGCGCAGCGCGTCGATCGGCGGGAGCGCCGTACCGTCCACTCTCGACGAACGGAGGCCACCGGCCACCGCGCCGCCCGCGTCCAGGTACACGACGTAGGGGGTGCCGAACAGCCCGAGCGCCGGGTCGACGAGGTCGGGCCGCGCGGCCGGGTTCGCGGTCGGCGGTGGTCCCGCCGCCCGGGAGATGAGCTCGGTCATCGAGCGCAGCTGGCCGTCGAGGCGGTCGAGCTGGAAGCGCTCCAGCTGATCGGACACCAGCGTCCCGATCAGGGCCAGGCCGGCCAGGAGCAGGCCCGCGGTGAACAGCAGGAGCCGGGTCCGCAGGGAAAGCCGCCTCACCGCCGGGGCTCCCGCAGCACGTAGCCGACGCCGTGCACGGTGTGGAGCAGCTTCGGCTCCCCGGTGTCGATCTTGCGGCGCAGGTAGGAGATGTAGGTGTCGACGATGCCGGCGTCGCCGCCGAAGTCCTCACGCCACACCCGGTCGAGGATCTGCGCCTTCGAAACCACGCGCCCGGCGTTCTCCATCAGGTAGCGCAGCAACCGGAATTCCGTGGCGGACAACCGGACCGCCTGTCCTGCCCGCGTCACCTGGTGGCCCTCGGCATCGAGTGCGAGCGGGCCGACGGCGAGCACGCCCGCCGGGTGGCCCGCGGTCCGGCGGAGGATCGCGCGGATCCGCGCGATCAGCTCCGCCAGGTCGAACGGCTTCGTCACTTAGTCGTCGGCGCCGAGGGACAGGCCGGTGACCTTGTCGGACGGGCGGTCCCGCGCGGTGAGGAACAGCACCGGCACCGGCGTGCCGTGGCCCGGGTGCCGCTCGCGCAGCCGCCGGACCACTTCGAAGCCGTCCATGTCCGGCAGCATGACGTCCAGCAGCACCAGGTCGGGCGGCTCCGCCGTGGCCGCGGCGACGGCTTCGCGGGCCGTGGCCGCCGAGGTCACCCGGAAGCCGGCGAACCGCAGCGCGGCGGAGAGCAGCTCGCGGACGGTGGCCTCGTCGTCCACCACCAGCAGGCGGGACGTCATCGCTTCCATGCCCGCGAGGATACGGAGATCGCGTCGACCAGCAGGGAGCCCGTGAACCCGGCCAGCGCGCCGCCCACGAGCCCGGCCAGCAGCGCGTGCAGCGGGTTCGCCGTCAACCGCGCGGCGAAAACGGGCAGCGACAACCCGAACGCGCCGACGGTGACGTCGGCGGAAACCCGCGACAGCAGCGCCACGACGGCGAGTACGGCAGCGGTGGCCGGAGCGAACCGCGCGGTGCGTGCCGCGGCCCGGCGCAGCGGTCCGCCGGGCAGCCGGCTCCCGGCCGCGAAGGCGAGGCCGGCGCCCAGCAACACTACGGCCGCCGGCCAGAGCAGCGGCCCGCCCGGTGCGATCGGCGCGGCGGGCAGTGCGCACGCGAACCCGCCCGAGGAACTGAGCGTCCAGGGCACGCCGAGCCCTGACAGCACGGCCGCGCAGACCAGCTGGGGGAGCACCAGCAGGACGCCCCCGGCCGCCGCGGCGCCGCCGAAGGTCCAGGCCGCGGCCAGGCACACCACGGCCGAGCCGGCGGCCGGCCACCGCAGGGCCCGCGCACCGGCGGCCGCTCCGGGGAACCGGGTGACGAGCCAGCAGCACCCGATGACCACCAGTGTGCCGGCCACGGCACCCACCACCACCGGCCCGACGGCCACGGAGAAACCGGCTTCGAACCGGACGGCGAGCGGGAGACGCGCGGGACCGGCGGCGGCGGGACCGCAGCCTCCGATGCCACCCGCCGTCAAGCGGTCCGGCATCCTCAGCGGTCCCCGTGCCAGCAGGGCGATCACGGCGAGTGCCGCCGGCAGCGCCACCGCCGCCACGGCACCGCGGACGAGCACCTCGGTCCCCCGTCGCCGCCGCAGCAGCAGCGCCCCCAGCACCACAGCGCCCGTCAGGGAAACTCCCAGCGGCAGCACGTCGAGGCCGCCCCGCACGGCGACGGGGAGGCCACCGGCCGGGACCGCGCCGGCCTCGACCGAGCCGCCGGCGGCCAGCGCGACGACTGCCGCCGTCAGCGCACCGAAGTCCCCGACGCGGCCGGCGCCCAGGAGGGCCAGCCCGGCCGCGGCGACCGCCGCCATGGCGAGCACCGCGGCGGTGGCCGCCAGCAGGCCCCGGCCCACTTCCCGCATCACACGTCCCGGCGGTGGAAGACCACGAACGCCACGGCCAGCACGGCGGCAACGCCGGCGCACATCCCGGCCAGGTTCAGCCACGGGTGCGGGAAGTCCGGGTCGGGCACCGTCTTCAGGACCGCGGACGCGCCGAGTGTCGGCCAGTACAGGAAGAGGTCCCGCAGCCACGCCGGGAAGAGGCCGGCGAGGGCGGGAACCAGGAAGACGATCCCGACCAGGGTGGCCAGCGCGCCCGCGGTGGCGCGCATGATCGTGCCGAGCCCGGCCGCCAGCAGCGCGATCGCCGCGAGGTAGACCCCGCCGCCGGTCACGGCGGAGAGCACGCCCGGATCGCCGATCCCGGCGTGCGGAAGGCCGTGGGCGGCGAGGACGGCCTGGCCGAGCCCGAAGGCGGCGAACATCAGCACCTGGCCGGACAGCAGAGCGATCGCCACCGCCACGACCAGCTTGGCCGCCAGCAGCCGGTGCCGGCGCGGGGTGGCCAGCAGCGACGTCTGCATCAGGCCGGTCGCGTGCTCGCCCGTGACGACCAGGATGCCGAGCACCCCCAGGATCAGTTGCGCGACGACGTACGACGTCAGGCTGCGGTTGGTCGGATCCCACGGCTCGTCGCCGGGGTAGTCCTTCGCGGCGGCGTTGAGGGCGAGGGCGGTGATGCCGAGCCCGGCCGCGAACAGGCACGCCAGGGTGTACCAGGTGGAGCGCAGGCTGCGCAGCTTGACCCACTCCGCGCGGACGGAACGGGTGAACGGCACGCTCATCCGGCACTCTCCTGGTAATCGACGCTGTCCTTGGTCAGCTCCATGAAGGCGTCCTCGAGCGAGACGCGCTGCGGGGTGAGCTCGGCGAGCGCGACGCCGTGGTAGGCCGCCAGCTTGCCGATCTCCACGCTCGTCATGCCCGACACGACGAGCGCGGCCTCGGTCCCTTCCCGCACGGCCGCCCCGGCGGTGACCAGCAGCCGCGCGAAGCCCGGCTCGGGCGTGCGGACCAGCACGGTGCCCTCGCCACGCACGAGCTCGCGCACGGCGGTGTCGGCGACGAGCCGCCCCCGTCCGATGACGACCAGGTGGTCGGCGGTCTGTGCCATCTCGCCCATCAGGTGGCTGGACACCAGCACCGCCCGGCCCTCGGCGGCGAGGGAGCGCATGAGGCCCCGGATCCAGCGGATGCCTTCGGGGTCGAGTCCGTTCACCGGCTCGTCGAAGATCAGCACCCGCGGGTCGCCGAGCAGCGCCGCGGCGATGCCGAGCCGCTGCCGCATGCCGAGCGAGAACCCGCCTGCCCGCTTGCCCGCCACGCCGTCCAGCCCGGTCCGGGCGAGCACCTCGCCGACCCGGCGCCGGGGGAGGCCGTTGCTCACCGCGAGGGCCAGCAGGTGGTCGGCGGCCTTCCGGCCGCCGTGCACGGCACCCGCGTCGAGCAACGCGCCCACCTCGGTGAGCGGCACCGGGAGGTCCCGGTAGCGCCGCCCGCCGACGGTGACCGAGCCCCGCGTCGGCGCGGCCAGGCCCACGATCATCTTCATGGTCGTGGACTTGCCGGCGCCGTTGGGCCCGAGGAACCCGGTCACCTGCCCGGGTGCGACGGTGAACGACAGGTCGTCCACCACGGTGTCGGGCCCGTACCGCTTGGTCAGGCCCCGGATTTCGATCGTCATGCGGCGAGCGTGGCCGACCCGCCTGGCCGGTTCCTGGGAGTTCCTGGGAGATCTCTGAGAGTCCGGCGGTCAGTGGCGGTACCGGCGGGGGACCACTCGGGAAATCGCAACCCTGCGGCGAGCACCCGAACGCCGGGCACCGCGCCGGAGCAGGCGAATCGACGAATTCCGCCGGCTCGTCAGTACTCGATGCGGTACCAGGAAGGTCCCACCGGGGAAAGGCGGACCGGCGGGCCGGTCCGCGAGAAGACCCGCACCCCGCTCCCGAGCAGCACCGGCACCGGCAACGCCAGGATCTCGTCCAGCACGCCGGCCTCCAGGCACTGCCGGGCCACCTCCGCCCCGAGCACGTTGACGTACTTGTCGCCGGCCGCCGCCTTCGCCGTGGACACCGCCGTTGCCAGGTCGGCGGCGAACGTCACGCCGGGGACCGGGCCGGGCGCGCGGTGGGTCAGCACCACCTGCGGCCCCTCCCAGCCGCCGCCGAACGCCTTCCCTTCACCCGGGCCGCCCTTGTGCGGGTCGTCGCCGTCGAAGGTGCGGCGGCCCACCAGCAGCGCGCCGATGCGGGGGAGGAGGTCCGCCGGCGGTGGCCCCAGGAACGGGGTCAACCAGGACATGTCGCCGCCCGGGCCGGCGATGAACCCGTCGATCGAGCAGCTGAACGCGTAGAGCAACTTGGCCATACCGGTACTGACGGCCGCGGCGCCGAGAACTCATCGGTGGGGTGGGAACCGCGGTGCACGGCGCTCGTTCCAGCTGGCCAGCCCCTCGGCCAGCTCGGGATGACCGAACGACTCGAGCATCAGCGCGGCCGCCTCGCGAGCCGCCTCGGGCAGCGGCAGCAGCGCTTCCCGGGCGAACTGCTCCTTCATCACCGCCATCGACCGCGGAGCGCTGTAGGTCGCCAGCTCGGTCGCGTACGCGTGGGCGTGCCCGGCCAGGTCCCCGGCCGGGACCACCTCCTGGACCAGGCCGTACTCCAGCGCCTGCTCCGCGGTGAACGTCCGCCCCGACAGCAGCAGGTCGCGGGCCCGGCCCCGGCCGACGAGCTCCGGGAGCAGCTTCGCGATGCCGTATTCGGCGATCAGGCCCCGGCGGGCGAACGCCGTGGTGAACTTCGCACCCGCGGCCGCGAACCGGACGTCCGCCGAACACGCGATGACGAACCCCAGGCCGGCGCAGCCGCCGTTGATCGCCGCCACCACCGGGACGCCCACCGTGGTCGCCGCCAGCACGTCGCGGACGTTGCCCTCGGCCGGCGGCCGGGAGGCGACCGTTTCCAGCAGGCCCAGGTCGGCGCCGGGGCAGAAGGCCCGGCCGGCCCCGGTGACGACCACCGCGCGGACGTCCGGATCCGCGTCCGCCTGCCGCAGCAGAGCGCCGTAGCGAGCCTGCATCGGGATGTCCATCGCGTTGCTGCGGTCCGGCCTGTCGAAGGTGCACGTCGCGACCGCGCCGTCCGCCTCGTACCGCACTCCATCCACTGTGGACATAACCGCCTCCTTGGGGTCGGCACCATACTAAGCGGTCGCTTGGCTCAGCGGAAGTGGCCGGGTTCGAAATTATCGAACCCGTTGGCCGTCCGGAAACTCCTGTGCCATAGTGCTTTCCGCCCGCACATCGCCGCGCTGGAAGGGGCTCACCCGATGTCGGAAGAAGAGCCGAGCGGTCTCCGCAGACGGGTCGTGCTGGGTGGGGCCGGCGCCGTCGTCGCCACGGCGGCCGTCGTGCCGGTCGCGCGGGCCGCCGAAGCGATCGCGCCGCCGGCCGCAGCGCGAGAAAGCGATTTCACGACCGGTTGGCGGTTCGCACTGGCCAATCCCGACGGCATCACCGATCCCGGTGGCCGCTTCGCCGACGCGGCGAAGCCCGGTTTCGACGACTCGACGTGGCAGGTCGTCGACGTCCCGCACGACTGGAGCATCGAGCTCCCGCCGACGGGGCAGGGCACCGACAGCGGTTCCGGCTTCTTCCGCGGCGGCCTCGGCTGGTACCGCAAGGCGTTCACGCTGCCGCCGTCGCTCGCCGGCCGTCGGGTGTCGGTGGAGTTCGACGGCGTCTATTCGGATGCCCACGTGTACCTGAACGGCGAGCTGCTCGGCCACCACCCGTACGCCTACACCGGGTTCGCCTTCGACCTCACCGCGGCGCTGCACACCGACGGGCGGACGCCGGACGTGCTCGCCGTGCGGGCGGCGAACCCGCTGCCGAGCAGCCGCTGGTACTCCGGCAGCGGGATCTTCCGCCGCGTCCGGCTGGTCGTCACCGACCCGGTGCACATCGTCCGGCACGGCACCTTCGTCACCACGCCGGACATCGCGGCCGGCCGGGGCACCGTGCGGGTGGTCACCGACGTCGCCAACGACTCCGGCGCCGCGGTCACCGCCGAGGTGCGCACGACGGTCACCGACCCGGCGGGCCGCGCGGTGGCGACCGGCGTGACGAGCGTGGCGGTCCCCGCCGGTGGGACGGCGAAGGCGACGACCACGCCGCGGGTCGAGCGACCGCAGCTGTGGTCGACGAGCGCACCCCGGCTGTACCGGCTGCGCACCGAGGTCGTCGTGGGCGGCCGCGTGCTCGACACCACCACGGTCGACTTCGGCTTCCGCCACGCCGAATTCCACCCGGACAACGGCTTTTCGCTCAACGGCGAGCCGATGAAGCTGCGTGGGGTCAACCTGCACGCGAGCCAGGGTGCGCTGGGTGCGGTGATCGACCCGGCCGCGCTGGAGCACCAGCTGCGCCTGATGCTCGCGATGGGCGTCAACGCGGTGCGGACCGCGCACAACCCGCCGGACCCGCAGCTGGTGACGGTCTGCGAGCGGCTCGGCATCCTCCTGATGGTCGAGGCGTTCGACTGCTGGCGGACCGGCAAGCTCGCCTACGACTACCACCGTGACTTCGACGAGTGGAGCGGGCGCGACATCGCCGAAATGGTGCACGCGGCCAAGAACTCGCCCGCGGTGGTGCTGTGGTCGATCGGCAACGAGGTGCCGGACGCGTCGATGGCGGGCGGCCCGGAGATCGCGGCGGGACTGATCGCCGCCGTCCGGGCGATCGATCCGACCCGGCCGGTCGTCATGGGCACCGACCGCTACCGCAGTGTGCCCGCGCCGGGCTCGCCGCAGGACCTCATCCTGCAGCAGCTCGACGGCCTCGGCGTCAACTACAACAACGCCGAGTCCGTCGACGGGCTGCACCAGCGGTACCCGGGCAAGTTCTTCTTCGAGTCGGAGACGTCGTCGGAGACCTCGACGCGCGGGTTCTACCAGGAACCGGAGCTGCTCAACACCGGTGAGAACCACACCCCGGGCAAGCGGGCGACGTCCTCCTACGACAACAACCTGGCCCCGTGGACGCTGAGCGGCGAGTACTCGCTGAAGAAGGACCGCGACCGGAAGTACTGCCAGGGCCAGTTCCTCTGGGCCGGGCAGGACTACCTCGGCGAACCGACCCCGTACGACGTCTTCCCGGTCAAGACGTCCTTCTTCGGCGCGGTCGACAGCGCCGGCCTGCCCAAGGACGCCTTCCACCTGTTCCGCAGCCAGTGGACGACCGCGCCGATGGTGCACCTGACCCCGATGGACTGGACGAACCACCGGCCCGGCGAGCCCGTCGCGGTCTGGGTCTACTCCACCGTGGACACCGTGGAGCTGGTGCTCAACGGGAAGTCGCTCGGCGTGCGGAAGTTCGACCGCAAGACCACAGTGGACGGACGGCGGTACCTGGAGACGAGCGAACCGGCCGGTGACGACAAGAACGCTCCATCCGGCAGCTACACCAGCCCGAACGGCGGCACCGGCAAGCTGCACCTGACCTGGACCGTGCCGTTCGCACCCGGCACGCTGACCGCGATCGCCCGCGCGGGCGGCCGTGAGGTGGCGCGAGACGAGCTGGTCACGGCCGGCCCGCCGCGCGCGGTCAGGCTCGGCGTCGACGCGCCCGGTGGCGGGGTGGTGGCCGGCGCGATGACGTTCGTGACGGCTTCGGTGGTGGACGCCAACGGGGTCGTCGTGCCCGGCGCCGAACCGGTGTTGCGGTTCACCGTCGCCGGGCCCGGCCGGGTCGCCGGGGTCGACAACGGACGGCAGGAACTCGCCCAGGGGTACCAGCAGCCCACGATCCCGGCGTTCCACGGGCTGGCCGTGGCCGTGATCGCGGCGACCGGCGGGCGCGGCCCGATCACGGTCACCGCGAGCGCGCCGGGCCTGGCACCGGGGAAGCTGACCTTCCCCGGCACGCCGCTCGGGCAGCGCCACGGCCCGGGAGCGCGCGCGGTCGAGGTCGTCCCCATCCCGGTCGTCTCGACCGCGGACGCGAGCTACTCGGGCGCACCGGACACGCTGCCGTCGGCGATGCTGGACGGGAACCCGGCCACCGGCTGGTCGAACCACTACTCGAAGCCGGCGACGGCGACGCTGAACGCGGTGAGCAGGCCCCGGGCCGAGGACTGGGTGTCACTCGCCTGGCCGTCGGCCCAGCGGATCGCGGCCGTGACGGCGAACTTCGTGGTGGACGCCAAGCTCGCGCTGCCGGTCGCGGTCGAGGTCGCGTACCGCACGGCCCGGGGCTTCGAGCCGGTGCGGAACCTGCGGATCACGTGGGGGACCGGCTCGAACGACCCGACGTCGTTCGCATTCGACCCGGTCGTCACCACGCAGGTGCGGGTGACGATGACCGCGCGGGGTTTCCTGCGGATCAGCGCGCTGCTGGCCCGGTGAGACGCGGGTCCGGCGGGGCGCACCCCCCGCCGGACCCGGGCGGTCACCGGCTGCAGGGCGCGAGTGCGTCGAGGCCCTGCGGCTTGGCCGCGGTGCGGCCGATGGCGGTGGCGATCCGGTTGATCGTCGCCACCCGCTTGTCCTCGAGCGGGCCGAGGATGGCGTTCTGGACGAAGTCGGGGCCGCCCTGGCCGACGGTCGTGCGCAGGCGGTTGTTGGCTTCGTCGATCTGGGTGTTCAGCAGCTCGAGGTTGCGGGTCACCTCCGCTTGGGCCTGGGCGGGGATGGCTGGGAGCTTGCTCGCCACGTCGGGGCAGGAGATCTGGCCGACCCCGGCGTTGCCGGTGTTCCCGTTCTGGCCGCTGTTGCCGGTGTTCCCGGTGTTGCCGCTCTGGCCGCCGTTGCCGGTGCCCTGGGCCGGTGCCGGAGCGCCGGCCTGGCCGCCCACCGAGCAGGTGGCCAGGCTGTCGAGGCCCTGCGGCTTCTCGGCCCGGCGCCCGATCGAGATGGCGATGCGGTCGATCGTGGACTTCCGCTTGTCCGCCAGCGGGCCGAGGATGGCGTTCTGGACGAAGTTGGGGCCGCCCTGGCCGACGGTCGTGCGCAGGCGGTTGTTGGCTTCGTCGATCTGGGTGTTCAGCAGCTCGAGGTTGCGCTGCACCTCGGCCTGGGCTTGCGCCGGGATGGCCGGGAGCTTGCTCGCCACGTCGGGACAGCTGATCTGGCCGACGGCGGCCTGGCCGCCCGAGGCGGCGTTGGCGGCGCCGGGGTCGCCGAAGGTCGTGGCGACCGCCAGCGCCCCGCCCGCGATCGCGAGGGCGAAGGCCCCGGTCGCGATCTTCGTCCGCCGGGACAGGCGGTGTCGTCCACCGGAAGCAGGCATGAATGACTCCGTTTTCGTGCGTTGGTTAGCGTGAACATATGGGTACTCCGCCGCGTTCGGGGGATACGGCGGGGTTATCTGATGGGGCGGTCCAAGCTGGTCGCCGACGACCATGGTGGCGGGTGGACCTGGGGTTTGTCCAGTGTGACCGGTGCGAAAAAGAAGAGCTGAACCAATTCGAACCGTGGTACGTGTACCCCTGTGACGGCGGCTTCTGGCCGCGTTGTTCTGTCGTTGTTTTCGCGCACAGGAATTGTCGTGCGCAATTTCGGCGTACCCGTGCGGGACTTGACGCGGGCCGCCGCCGCCTCCTAGCGTCGGCATACCGACCGGTCGGTGTCCAAAGGAGGTCACTGGATGAGCTGGTACGACGCGAAGCCCTGGCTCGCGAGCTACGACGAACGGGTCCGGGCCGCGGAGCCGGTGCGCCGGACGACGCTGCCCGAGTCGTTCCGCCGGGCCGTGGACCACGTCCCGGACCGGGTCGCGATCGCGTACTTCGACGGGCGGCTGAGCTACCGCCAGGTCGACGAGCTCTCCGACGGCGTCGCCCGGTACCTGGCGGCACACGGCTTCGCCCGCGGCGACCGGCTCGCCCTGGTGCTGCAGAACATCCCCCAGTTCGTGATCGCCCTGCTCGGCGCCTGGAAAGCGGGCGGGATCGTGGTGCCGGTCAACCCGATGTACCGCGAACGCGAGCTCACGCACGTGTTCACCGACGCCGGCGTGAAAGCGGTCGTCTGCTCGCAGCGCGGCTGGAACGCCTACATCGGCGAGACGGCGGCCGCGAACGGCGTCGGCATCGGGCTCACCACCAGCGAACTCGAGTTCCAGACCCGCGACGACGAGCGCGTACTGGCCAAGGTCGAGCCGGAGGCGACCCCGGGCGCGACCGAGCTGCTGGAAGCCGCGGCGACCCCGGGGCCGAAGCCGCCGGAACCGGCGTTCGCCCTCGACGACACCGCGCTGATCAGCTACACCTCCGGCACCAGCGGCACGCCGAAGGGCGCCACCAACACCCACGGCAACGTCGGCACCAACGCCGCCGCGCTCGGCTCGTTCAGCGGCCTGCCCGCCGGGTCGACGCTGTTCGGGCTCGCGCCGCTGTTCCACATCACCGGCATGGTGTGCGAGCTCGGGTCCGCGATCGACATCGAGGGCACCCTCGCCCTGGCCTACCGCTTCGAACCCGGTGTCGTGCTCGACGCCTTCCTCGAGCACCAGCCGTCGTACACGGTCGGGCCGTCCACGGCCTACATGGCGCTGATGGCGCACCCGTCGTTCAGCCGCGAGCACTTCGCCTCGTTCGCGCTGCTGTACTCCGGCGGCGCCGCCCTGCCGCCCGCGGTCGTCGAGGCCTTCCGGGCGAAGACCGGGCACTACATCCACAACGGCTACGGCCTCACCGAGACCACGGCGGGCTGCGTCGTCGTCCCCGGCACCCTCGAAGCGCCGATCGACCCGGACTCCGGCACGATCTCGATCGGCCTGCCGGTCCCGGACACGATCGTCCGGATCCTCGGGGAGAACGGCGAGGAACTGCCGCCCGGCCAGGCGGGCGAGATCGCCGTCGAGGGCCCGATGGTCGTTTCGGGCTACTGGAACCGCCCGGACGCCACCGCCGAAGCGCTGCCCGGCGGGCGGCTGCTCACCGGCGACATCGGGTTCATGGACGAACGCGGCTGGGTCTACGTCGTGGACCGCAAGAAGGACATGATCAACGCGTCCGGCTTCAAGGTCTGGCCGCGCGAGGTCGAAGACGTGCTGTACACGCACCCGGCGGTGCGGGAAGCCGCCGTCGTCGGGATCGCGGACGAGTACCGCGGCGAGACGGTGAAGGCGTACGTCAGCCCGGCGCCGGGGGCGACCGCCGATCCCGCGGAACTGGTCGCCTGGTGCAAGGAACGGCTCGCCGCCTACAAGTACCCGCGCACCGTCGAGGTCCTCGACGAGCTCCCGAAGACCACCAGCGGCAAGATCCTGCGCCGCGAGCTGCGGGCGCGTGGCTGATGGTCGAAACGGTCCGCGGCGCGATCGCGCCGGAGGCGCTGGGCCGGGTGCTCATGCACGAGCACCTCTTCGTGCTGAGCCCGGAATTCGCCGACAACTACCCGGAGCACGAAGGGTTCCGCGAGGACGAGCACGTCCCGGAAGCGATCCGGCGCCTGAAGGAGCTCAAGGAAGCCGGCATCGACACGATCGTCGACCCGACGGTGATCGGCCTGGGCCGCTACATCCCGCGCGTGCAACGGGTCGCGGCCGAGGTCGACGTCAACATCGTCGTCGCCACCGGGCTGTACACGTACAACGATGTGCCGCACTACCTGCACTTCCGCGGGCCGGGAACGCTGCTGCAGGGCGAGGACCCGCTGGTCGGGATGTTCGTCGGGGACATCCGGGACGGCATCACCGGCACCGGTGTCAAGGCCGGCCTGCTCAAGTGCGCCACCGACGAACCGGGGGTGACCCCGGGCGTCGAGCGCGTGCTGCGCGCGGTGGCGCAGGCCCACGTCGAAACGGGTGCGCCGATCATGACGCACACGCACGCCGGCACCCGGCGCGGGCTGGAGCAGCAGGAGATCTTCGCGGCCGAAGGCGTCGACCTGACCCGGGTGCTGATCGGGCACTCGGGCGACTCGGCGGACCTGGGCTACCTGACCGAGCTCGCGGACTCCGGTTCGCTGCTGGGGATGGACCGGTTCGGCCTGGACCTGCTGCTGCCGTTCGAGGAGCGGGTGAACACGGTGGCCGCGCTGTGCGAACGCGGGTACGCGGGCAGCATGGTGCTCTCGCACGACGCGTCCTGCTACATCGACTGGCTGCCCGCGGCGCAGCTGCCGGTGATCGCGCCGAACTGGCACTACCTGCACATCACCCGGGACGTGCTGCCGGCGCTGCGGGAGCGCGGGGTGTCCGAAGCGGACATCACGACGATGCTCGTGGACAACCCGCGGCGGTTCCTGTCGTGGCGTTATCCTGGTGCGTCCTGAGAGGGGGTCCTGCGTGACTCGAGCAAGCACCCGCAAGCCGGGCGAGGCCACCGGCGACGACCAGGCCGCCGTGCCCCGGCGGTTGCTGGAGCACGCCACGAAGCTGTTCGCCAAGAAGGGCTTCGACCGCACATCGGTCCAGGAGATCGTCGAGGCGGCGGGCGTCACCAAGGGCGCGATGTACCACTACTTCGGCTCGAAGGACGACCTGCTGTACGAGATCTACGCGCGCGTCCTGCGCGAGCAGACCAGGCAGCTGGAGAGCGTGGCGTCTTCGGGTGCCCCGCTGCGCGAGCGCCTCGCGGCGGCGGCGTCCGACGTGGTGGTGTCGAGCATCGACAACCTCGACGACAACACGATCTTCCTGCAGTCGATGCACCAGCTGTCCCCGGACAAGCAGAAGGCGGTCCGCGCGGAGCGGCGCAAGTACCACGAGCGCTTCCGCGGGCTGGTCGAGGAGGGGCAGGCATCGGGGGAGTTCCGCACCGACAAGCCGGCCGACGTGGTGGTGGACTTCTTCTTCGGGTCGGTGCACCACCTGGGGTCCTGGTACCGGCGGAGCGGCTCGCTGACGGCCCGGCAGATCGGGGACCACTACGCGGACCTGCTGCTGGACGCACTGCGCCCGCCGGCGGCCTAGCGGTTCGGTCCGGAGAGGGCAGCGGTCGTGGGGCCACGCGATCGGATGCTCTGGCGGTAGGGAAGCGAGTCTCGCCTACGCACACCTATGGCTTGGCCGGGAGACTGCGCGTGGCTCGCTGTTTCGTTGCCGAGGGCCCGGCCGCCACGGCAAGCCGCGGAACGGTTCCCGGAGTCGGTCTCGACCGCCGCGCGATGGGCCTCCCGTTACCGCGCGCTCGGCGAAGCCGGCATGGCCGGCCCGAACCGCTCACAGGGGCCTAGTGGCGCTGGACGTGGTCGAGCAGCAGGGCGCTCACCTCGTCCGGCACCTCCATCGCCATCCACTGGCTGGCGCCCTCGATGATCTGGAAGCGGTACTCCGCGTCGATGTGGTGGACCGTCTGCTCCGCCGCGCTCTGGCCGAGGTACGGGTCCTCGCGGCCCCACAGGTACAGGGTCGGGACCTTGATGCGGCCCGCCGGGATGTCGAACTCGTCGTTCGTCGCTCCGCGGTACCAGTTCAGCGTTGCCGTCAGTGCGCCCGGTTCGGAAAGGCGGGTCACCGTGCCCTCGACGACCGCTTCCGGAATGCGGCGGCTGTAAACAGCCCGTAATTGCGCGGCTTCGTCGCGTAAGAGGTATTTCTCGGCTTTGCCGTCCGCGCGGCGGAAGAAGCGGATGTAGCCCAGGTCGTGGAACTGGCCGTCGTCGGTGGCCATTGCCCGCTGGAGGGCCGAGGGGTGGGGTGTCGAGAGCACCGTCAGTGACCGGAGGCGGTCGGGGCGGGCCGCCGCGAGGGCCCACGCCACCATGCCGCCCCAGTCGCGGGCCACCAGGTGGAAGCGGTCCGCGCCCTGGTCGTCGGCGAACGCCAAGGCGTCCCCGACCAGGTGGTCCAGCGTGTAGTGCGCGACGCCGTCCGGGCGAGCGCCCGCCGCGAACCCCCGCTGGTCGACGGCCAGCGCGCGATAGCCCGCCTCGCCGAGCGCGTGCAGCTGCTCGGTCCAGGCGTCGGCGAACTCGGGCCAGCCGTGCAGCAGGAGGACCAGTTCACCCGACGCGGGCCCGGCCGCGAGCGCGCTGTGGCGGTGATCGCCCACGGTGACGGTCAGTCGCTCCAGCGCGCCGGGATCGGCCGGCGCGACGGCTGTTTCCATGGCGCACAGGTTAGATCCGGCGGACGGCGAGAACCATGGGAAGAAGGGCATTTTTGTCACCCTTTTACCCGTGCCGTGGCGTGGCTCACAAAGTTCTCGCTCAGATGAGCGAAAATCCGGAAGAAAACTGAAGGATCTTCACGAATTCTGGCTCAGGCGTTGCAGGTCCACCACGGCCTTGTCGAACGTGAAGACGTCGGCCGGGAGGTTCTTCGCGGCCGCGCCGCCGGTCAGCAGCGAGACGTAACAGCCGTAGTCGATGGCGTACCCGTCGTACAGCCGTCCCGGGCGGCGCGGGTCGACCACGCCGCGTCGGAGGATGTGGAGCAGCCGCGCATCGCAGAGGGTGCCGATCGCCGCCGTGCGGTCGCGGGTGGGCAGCAGGAACGTCCGGCTCCGGCGCCGCCCGACCACCTCGTCGACCAGCAGGCCGAGCACGCGGTCGGCGTCCTCGTCCCGGCTCAGCACGGACTGCTTGTCCCGCAGGTACCAGTCCCGGGCCGCCCGGCGCACGTGCGCCTGGGTGATCTTCTCGCCGTGGGCGTGCTGGGCGGCCAGCGCCGCGATGTTGATCGCGTCGCGCGGGACGCCCTCGGCGGCCCGGACGAGCTCGGGGAACGCCGCGCCGTGGAAGGTGGCGTCGACGAAGTCGGCGGGCTCCTCCGTCCGCAGCATCGCACCGAGGACCGGCCGGACGTGGTTGCCGAACAGCTGCCGGAAGAACGCCTGGGCCTCCTCCGGCGACTGGTCGAAGACGAGGGCGTCGTCGAGGCTGACCGCGGACGCCGCGTCCGAGCCGACCTCGATGCCGAGGTAGTCGTCGTCGAGGGTGGCGGAGAAGCGGGCCCGGTGCTCGATCGCGGCGATCTTGACCGTGATCCCGTGGACGGGCAGCACGCTGCGGCGCAGCAGGTCCGCCAGGAACGGCTGCAGGTCGGCGGGCACACTGCTCCACTCGTCGAGCAACAGCCACAGGCGAGCGGGCCGGATGCCGTCGGCCACGGCCTGCACGGCCCGGCTCAGCGGGCCGAAGAGCACCCGGTGCTGCTCGACGCCGGTGCGTTTCCGGCGGTTCGACGCCGCCGCCGTGCTCCGGTGCCGCGCGCCGGCTCTGGCTCCGCCTTTCGGCGCCACCGACAGTTCCGCCGAGTATTCCCGTTCCACGCTGCCGCCGAATGTCTGCTCCTGTTCGGTTTCGCCGACGACCTCCACTTCGGTGGCGGCCGAAACCAGGGCGTCGAGACCGCGCAGCAAAGCGTCCTGGTCCGTGGAACTGCTTTCGGCGGCGAAGGCGAAAAGCCGGTCGTGCACGGCTTCGAGGGTGTCCACCAGCAATTGCGTGCCGCGCTGGGCGGGGCTCAACGCGGTGTTGGCGTACAGGCCGCCCGTGGACCCGATCGTCCGCAGGTCGAGGTAGATCGGGATGTCGCCGGTGCGCTCGACGAGTTCGTGCAGGTGCAGCAGGGCGTGCGTCTTGCCGGTGCCGCGGCGCCCGAACAGGATCTGGTGGTCGGCGGAATTGATCATCGCGGAAAGCGAGCCGGCGGCGACGTAGGTGGCGGCCAGCGTCGAACGGTCGGCGCTTTCGGCCCGCCGGGGAATGCGCATCAGTGCCTGGTTGAGGTGCATCTGGATGGCCTGCGCCATGCCGACCTCCCGGCTGTCCGCGTCACCGCAAGCGCCAGCGTACGGCAGCCGCCACCCCCGGCGGCACGGCCGAATGTGTTGCGGAACGCGGAAACGGCCCGTTCTCCGGAACGGGCCGTTTCCGCAGAGTTCGGGCGGGAACTCAGGCGGGCAGGTCGATCAGTTCCGCCAGCCGCGCCCGGTGCCGTCCCGGGGTGCCGAGGGCGAGCTCGTCGGCCTTGGCGCGCTTGAGGTACAGGTGCGCGGGGTGCTCCCACGTCATCCCGATGCCGCCGTGCAGCTGGATCGCCTCCTCTGTCGCGCGGACGGCGATCGGCGCGTTGCGGGCCTGGGCCACCGCCACCGAGATCGGCACGTCGGTGCCCGTGGCGAGCGCGTCCGCCGCGTTGCGGGCCGCCGCGCGGGCCAGGACCAGGTCCGTGTACAGGTTCGCCAGCCGGTGCTTGAGCGACTGGAACCCGCCGACCGGGCGGCCGAACTGGTACCGGCCCTTGAGGTAGGTCACCGTCTCGGTGAGCGCCCACTCGGCGACCCCCGTCTGCTCGGACGCGAGGATGCCCGCGCCGAACAGCAGCGCCTGCTCCAGCGCCGCGGCCGCCTCGGGGCCCGAAGCGACCAGCGTGGCCGGGGCGTTCTCGAGCGACACGTCGGCCACCCGCCGGGTCAGGTCGAACGACACCAGCTCCGACACCGTCGCGTCGGCGGCCGAGACGACGTACAGCGCGGGGCCGTCCGGGCCGGCGGCCGGGACGACCAGCAGGTCCGCCACCGACGCGTCGGCGACCGTGCCCACCCGGCCGGAGAGCGTGCCGTCCGCGGACGCCGTCACCGACGACGGGAAACCCGCGCCCGGCGCGGTCGACAGCGGCACGGCCAGCGCGCCGATCGCCTGCCCCGCCGCCAGCTTCTCGACGAAGTCCCGCGCGCCGACGTGCACCAGCGCCGTCGTCGCCAGCACCACACTGCCGAGGAACGGCACCGGCGCGACGCTGCGGCCCAGCTCCTCGGCGACGACCGCGACCTCGCGCGCGGATGCGCCGTGGCCGCCCAGTTCCTCCGGCACGGCCAGCCCGGCCACGCCCACCTCGTCGGCCAGCGTGTGCCACAGCTTCAGGTCGTACGGCTCGGCCGTCTCCACCCGCGCCAGCAGCGCTTCCGCGCCGGCCTTGGCCTTGAGCAGGTCCCGGACCGAAGCCCGCAGGTCCTCTTCGACGTCTGAGTAGAGAAGGTCGGTCATCGGGGGAGGTCCTTCCAGGCGACGTCCTTGTCGACGCGCGGCTCCGAGGGCAGCCCCAGCACGCGCTCGGCGATGATGTTGCGCAGGACCTCCGAGGTGCCGCCCTCGATGGAGTTGCCCTTCGCGCGCAGGTAGCGGTAGCCGGCTTCGCGGCCGTTGAAGTCGACGATCGCCGGTCGTCGGAACGTCCAGTCGTCGTAGGCGAGGCCTTCTTCGCCGAGCAGCTCGATCTCCAGGCCGGTCAGCGCCTGGTTGAGCTCGGAGAAGGCGACCTTCATGGCCGAGCCCTCCGGCCCGGGCGCGCCGACGGCGAGCTGCTGGCGCAGCCGGGTGCCGGCCAGCCGCAGCGTCTCGGCCTCGACCCAGTGCTTCACCAGCCGGTCTCGCAGCTCCGGCGTGCGCAGCTCGGGTCGTTCGCGCCACGTCTTCGCGACGATCCCGATCAGCCCGCCTTCGCGCGGCTGGACGTGGCCGCCGATCGCGACGCGCTCGTTCATCAGCGTCGTCTGCGCGACCTTCCAGCCCTCGCCGACCGCGCCGAGGCGCTGGGTGTCCGGGATGCGGACGTCGGTCAGGAACACCTCGTTGAACTCGGCCTCGCCGGTGATCTGGCGCAGCGGCCGGACCTCGACGCCGGGGGCGGTCATGTCGCACAGGAAGTACGTCATGCCCTGGTGCTTGGGCACGTCCGGGTCGGTGCGCGTGACGAGGATCGCCCACTGCGACTCGTGCGCGCCGGACGTCCACACCTTCTGGCCGGTGACGACCCAGTCGTCGCCGTCACGGACCGCGCGGGTGCCGAGCGCGGCGAGGTCGGAGCCGGCGCCGGGCTCGGAGAACAGCTGGCACCACACCTCCTCGCCGGTCCACAGTGGACGCAGGAAGCGCTCGCGCTGCTCCGGCGTGCCGAAGGCGAGGATCGTCGGCGCGGCCATGCCGAGGCCGATGCCGATCCGGCGCGGGTTGTTGTCCGGCGCGCCCGCCTCGGTGAACACCGTGTCCACAACGGACTGCAGGGCCCGCGGGGCGTTCTGCCCGCCGAGCCCGGCGGGGAAGTGGATCCAGGCGAGCCCGGCGTCGAACCGGGCCCGGAGGAACTCCAGCCGGTCGGTCGTCTTCGGGTCGTGGTTCGCCAGGAATTCGGTCGCCTGGCGGGTCAGGTCTTCGGCGGTGACAGTCACTTCGCGCCTTCCGAGAGGTACTTCTTCAGTTCGCGCCGGGCCAGCGAGCGCTTGTGGACCTCGTCCGGTCCGTCGGCCAGCCGCAGCGTGCGGTTCCCGGCCCACATCGCGGCCAGCGGGAAGTCCTGGCTGACCCCGCCCGCGCCGTGCACCTGCACGGCCTTGTCGAGGATCCACTCGACCGCGGCCGGCGTGGAGATCTTGATGGCCTGGATTTCGGTGTGCGCGCCCTGGTTGCCGACGGTGTCCATCAGCCACGCGGTCTTGAGCACCAGCAGGCGCTGCTGCTCGATCCGGACGCGGGATTCGGCGATCCAGTCCTGCACCACGCCCTGCTGGGCGATCGGCTTGCCGAACGCCTCGCGCGAGATCGCGCGGCGGCACATGAGCTCCAGGGCCCGCTCGGCCATGCCGATCGCGCGCATGCAGTGGTGGATCCGGCCGGGGCCGAGCCGGGCCTGGGCGATCGCGAAGCCGTCGCCTTCGCCGGCGATGAGGTTCTCGGCCGGCACGCGGACGTCCTCGAAGAGCACCTCGGCGTGGCCGCCGTGGTCGCTGTCGTCGTAGCCGAAGACGTGCATGCCGCGCTTGACCGTGACACCCGGGGTGTCGCGGGGGACCAGGATCATGCTCTGCTGCTTGTGCGGCGCGGCGTCCGGGTCGGTCTTGCCCATGACGATGAAGATCTTGCACGCGGGGTTCATCGCGCCGGAGATGTACCACTTGCGGCCGTTGACGACGTACTCGTCGCCGTCACGCCCGATTGCGGTCTCGATGTTGCGGGCGTCGGAGGAGGCGACATCCGGCTCGGTCATCGCGAACGCCGAGCGGATTTCGCCGTTCAGCAACGGTTCCAGCCACTGCTTCTGCTGCTCGTCGGTGCCGAACATGGCCAGCACTTCCATGTTCCCGGTGTCCGGCGCGGCGCAGTTCAGCGCGGTCGGCGCGAGCCGGATGCTGCGGCCGGTGATCTCCGCCAGCGGCGCGTACTGCAGGTTCGTCAGGCCCGCGCCGTGGTCGCCGGGGAGGAAGAAGTTCCACAGCCCGCGCCGGCGCGCCTCGGCCTTGAGCTCCTCGACGACCGGCGGGATGGCCCACGGGTCGTCGCGTTCGGCGAGCTGCTGCTCGAACACCGGCTCGGCGGGGTAGACGTGGGAATCCATGAACTCGAGGAGCTTCCCGCGCAGCTCCTCGGTCTTCTCGTCGAACGCGAAGTCCATTACTTCTCCTCTTTGAGAATCTCGTTGCCGTGCGAGACGAGCAGCGGGACACCGGCCCCGACGCCCTCGAAGCCCGCGCCGACCGTCTTGCCCTGCGTGTAGCGGTAGTGGATGCCCTCCAGGATTACGGCGAGCTTGAAGAACGCGAAGCTGACGTACCAGTTCAGCTGCGAGACGTCCCGGCCCGAGCGCTCGGCGTACCGCCGCACGACCTCGTCGGTCGTCGGGTAGCCGGGCGCGGAGCTGGCGTTGGAGACGAACTGCAGGGACACCTTGTCGCGCTCGGCGTAGGCCACCAGCAGCGCGAGGTCGGTGAGCGGATCGCCGAGCGTCGACATCTCCCAGTCGAGCACCGCGGAGATCCGGTCGCCGGAGTCGACGAGGACGTTGTCGAGGCGGTAGTCGCCGTGGATGATCGACGGCTCGCCGGACACCGGCACCGCGGCGGCGAGCCGGTCGTGCAGTTCTTCGATGCCGTCGAGGTCGCGGCTGCGCGAGGCGTCGAGCTGCTTCTTCCACCGCCGCAGCTGCCGCTCGAGGAACCCTTCCGGCCGCCCGAAGCCGCCCAGCCCGACCGCCGCCGGGTCGACGGCGTGCAGGTCGACGAGCGTGTCGACCAGCGCGTCGGCGATGGCCCGGGTGCGCGTCTCGCCCAGCTCCGCGAGTTCGCCCGCGGTCCGGTACGGCGTGCCCTCGACGAAGCTCATGACGTAGAACTGCGCGCCGATCACGTCGGCGTCCTCGCAGAGCAGGATCGCCTCGGGCACCGGCACGGCGGTCTCGCGCAGGCCGGAGATCACCCGGAACTCGCGGGTCATGTCGTGCGCGGTCGGCAGCACGTGCCCGAGCGGCGGACGGCGCACCACCCAGCGGGAGCGGCCGTCGCCGACCACGTAGGTGAGGTTCGACCGGCCGCCCTCCACGACGTCCGCGGACAGCTGTCCGGCGACCAGGCCGGGCCGGTGCGCGTCCAGGTGCGCGCGCAGGCGGTCCAGGTCGAGTCCGGGGGGATTCATGCAGCCTCCTCTTCGTCGAGGGGAGCATACCGACTAGTCGGTATGACGGATAGAGCGCGTGGCGAGCGGCACCTTCCCGGGAAAGCGCCGCTCGCCACGCGACGTCACGCGAGGAACCGCGTCACCCATTCGGCGACGCACGCGGGCTTCGCTTCGCCGTCGATCTCGACCGTCCACTTCGACACCGCCTGCTTGCCGCCCGGAATGTCGGTGACCTCCACCAGCTCGGCGCCGGCACGCACCTTCGAGCCGACCTTCACCGGCTGCGGGAAGCGGACCTTGTTGAGGCCGTAGTTGATGCCCATCTTGATGCCGTTGACCTTGTAGATCTTCGGGCCGAACGCCGAGAGCAGCGACAGCGTCAGGAAGCCGTGGGCGATGGTGCCGCCGAACGGGCCCGCGGTGGCCATCGGCTCGTCGACGTGGATCCACTGGTGGTCGTCGGTGGCGTCGGCGAACAGGTTCACCCGGTCCTGGGTGACCTTCAGCCACTCGCTGTACCCGAGGTGCTCGCCGACCGCGGCGGCGAAGGCGTCCAGGTTCTCGAACTCGCGCATCGGCCTCAGTCCTTCGGTCCGCCGGCGGCGTAGATGACCTGGCCGGAGACGAACCCCGCGCCCTCGCTGACCAGGAAGGAGGCCAGGTGCGCGATGTCGTCGGGCGTGCCGACGCGCTGCACCGGGATCTGCGACGCGGCGGCGGCCTTGAACTCCTCGAAGCCCATGCCGATCCGCTCGGCCGTCGCGGCGGTCATGTCGGTGGCGATGAAGCCCGGCGCGATGGCGTTCGCGGTGACGTTGAACTTGCCCAGCTCGATGGCGAGGGTCTTGGTGAAGCCCTGCATGCCTGCCTTGGCGGCGGAGTAGTTGACCTGGCCGCGGTTGCCGAGCGCCGAGGTGCTGGAGAGGTTGACGATCCGGCCGTACTTCTCCTGCGTCATGTACTTCTGCACCGCGCGGGTCATCAGGAACGAGCCCTTGAGGTGCACGCCGAGGACGGAGTCCCAGTCCTGCTCGGTCATCTTGAAGATGAGGTTGTCCCGGGTGATGCCGGCGTTGTTGATCAGCACGACGGGCGGGCCGAGCTCGTCGGCGACGCGCGTGACGGCGGCTTCGACCTGCTCGGCGTCGGTGACGTCGAGGGCGACCCCGACGGCCTTGCCGCCCTTGGCGACGATGGCCTCGGCGCCCTGCTTGACACCGGCCTCGTCCAGGTCGAGCAGCCCGACGGCGAAGCCGTCATCGGCCAGCCGGGCCGCCACGGCGGCCCCGATGCCGCGGCCGGCACCGGTGACCACGGCGACACGGGAAGGGGAATCGGTCACGGGGGACCTCCTCGTCGTTGAGAAAGCGGGCTCGTGCCCGCGAGCCTACTAAGCGGTTGGTCACAGACGATACGGGCAGCGGCCCGTGTTGCGATGCCAACGTACGCAGATTCCCGGGGCCGCGCCCGGTCCGGCGCGGTTTGCCGAGGAAGCCGCCGCCGTCGGGGGACGCCGGTGGCCAACGTCACAGCGGTGTCGCGCTCGCTCAGCGGGCCTGGGCGAGCGGCATCGACCGGTACTTGTCGAGGACGGCGGGGTCCTGCAGCGACATCCACTTCGTGACTTCGGCGTAGGTGGCGCAGACGGTCTCGGGTTTGGCGCACACCTCGCCCATGAAGCCTTCCGCGGCCCGCGAGAAGGCACCGCCGGCCCAGTCGTTGAAGTGGTTCCCGATCACGAGCGGCGCCCGGTTGCCCTCGAAGGCGGCGCGGTAGGCGCCGCGGTAGGTCTCGAGCGTGGCCTGGGTGTACTTGCCGGTGTCGCTCTTGGCGTGGCCGAGCTGGTACCAGAGGTTGTAGTCCATCATGATGACCTTCTTGTGCAGGGCGGGCACCTGCACGTAGGGCATCCAGAACTCCCAGATCCCGTCCAGCCGGGTCGGCCACTTGACGCCGTCGGAGGGCTGGCTGGAGTCGAAGGTGTAGCCGGCCGCGCGCATGGCGGGGAAGGCGGCGGCCCAGTTGCCTTCGAGGCACGGCGTCCGGCCGCCGGTGACGTCCGTGGCGGACAGGTGCAGCCCCAGGTGCTCGCGGGCGTCGTCGACGAAGCGGCTGAACTGCCCGATCTCGTCGGTCCAGCCCTGCGTGGTCCACCGCCCGACGCTCGGTTCGGCACCGGCGCAGAAGTGCCGTTGTAGTGCGTGCCGATCTGGTGCCCCGCGGCGACGGCGGTGTTGAGGTCCTGGACGCGCGTGGCCACCTCCGCGGCGCTGCCGCCGAAGCCGATCGAGGCCGAGCCGGGCCGGTGGCCGGGACCGGCGTAGCGCGAGCGCTGCTCGTCGGTCAGCAGGTAGATGCCGGAGAGGAACCCGCTGAAGTGGGCGTTGACCGACTTGGCCAGGGCGAGGTAGCGGGTCCAGTGCTCGTGCGACCCGGCGCCGTCGAAGGAGAAGAGCACGAACTGCGGCGGCTTCTCGCCGGGCCGCAGCGGCCGCATCCAGTCCGGAGCCTGGGCGGCGGGCGAGCTCGTGGTGGCCGGGGGAGTGCTGCCGGCGCTCGGCTCGGACCCGGCGTGGCCGTGGTCGAGGGCGAGGATGAGGACGACGGCCAGGACGAGGGCCAGCGTGATGGTGAACCACGTGCCTGGCCGCGTTGCCAGTCGTGCCGAGCTCATCTGTGGACGCCTCCCCCTGCTACGTACCGTCACAGGAAGGACGTCGAAGGAGTGAGTCGGGTGCGTCGAGGTGAGATGCGTAACCGACATGCAACCGATTCGACGCACGCAGAGTAGGCACCTCTTCGGGCGGCCGAGCGCAGCCGCATGGCGCAACGCGGCCGCGGCCGCCGCGGCAGCGGGCCCGGCGGTCCTCGGGGGCGGTCGCTCCCCGGACACTTCAGGCAGCGGTCTCCGCGCCCCCGTTCAGCGCCGGCAGGGGCCGAAGTAGCGGCATTCGATCAGCACGCGGGGTCGAGCGCCCGCGCCCGCGGCTCCAGGGTGTCGAGCAGGGCGGCGATCTCGTCCAGGTCCACCACCCCGCCCGTGGTCAACGGGAAGAACCGCTCCTGGGTGTCGTGCTCCGCGCAGCCGCTGCCGCGCAGGTTGCCCGCCGGGACGACCGCGAAGACCTCGTCGCCCTCGTTGTCGAACGTGAAGTAGCTCTGCAGCTGGACCGGGGTCGTGTCGGCCACCTCGTTGATGCGGTGGCCGCCGTACGTCTGGGGGTAGTGCCAGCCGGCGTGGACGTCGTCGGCGAACCACACCCGTGCGGGGTCGCTGTCGCCGTCGAGGAGCCAGCCCCGCGCGGTGAGGAACTCGTGCACGCCGAGCTGGCGGGCGACCATGAGGTCGGACGTGGTCATCGCGGTCCTTCGGACGAA
Source organism: Amycolatopsis sp. Hca4 (assembly GCF_013364075.1). Classification (GTDB taxonomy): domain Bacteria; phylum Actinomycetota; class Actinomycetes; order Mycobacteriales; family Pseudonocardiaceae; genus Amycolatopsis. The sequence continues at coordinate 1,477,789 of NZ_CP054925.1, read as the reverse complement.
GTCGGGTACTCACGCTCAGTGTCGCGCCTGACCGATTTTCACGACCGGGTGACCCGCGTCCGGGAAGCGGGACGCCCGGCCGGCTACACGATGCCCGCCGCGATCAGCTGCTGCCAGATCTCGCCCTGGTCGACGACCTCGACGCCGTGCTTCTCGGCCTTCGTCAGCTTGCTCGCCCCGACGTCCGCGCCGGTGATCAGCATGTCCGTGTTCGCCGAGACCGACGTCGCCGTGGTCGCGCCCGCCTTCTCGCAGAGCCGCTGGAACGTCGGGCGGGGGACCTTCTCGCCCGATCGGGGGTCGCTGATCGACCCGGTGACCACCACCGTCTTGCCCGCCAGCGGCGCACCCGCCGCGACCACCGGTGGCAGGTCCTCTTCGCGCACGTCCAGCGAAACCCCCGCCTCCCGCAGGCGCTCCAGCTCGGGACGCAGCCGGGTGAGGTGCTCGATCAGCGACGCGGCGACCTTCGGCCCGATGTCGTCCACGGCCACGAGCCCGTCGACCCCCGCCTCCACGACCGCTTCCAGCGAGCCGAACCCAGCGCGGCACAGGCGGGCGGCCGTGCCCTCCGACGCCATCGGGATCGCCAGGCCGATCAGCGCCCGCCGCAGGCCGACCGCCCGGCTCGCGTCGATCGACTCGATCATCCGGGTGGCCGAGACCTCGCCGATGCGGTCGAACTCGAGCAGCTTCTCCTTCGTCAGCCCGTAGAAGTCCGACGGGTGCTCCAGGATCCCCGCCTCGGCCAGCCGTTCGATCCACACCCCGCCGATCGCGTCGATGTCCGCCGCCGCCCGCGACGCCCAGTGGATCAGCCGGCGCACGGTCTGCGCCGGGCAGGACACGTTGGTGCAGAACAGTTCCCGGCTGTTGCCCTGCTCGGTCAGCGGCTGCCCGCACGACGGGCACGCGTCCGGCGGGACGATTTCGCGCTCGGCACCGGTGCGCTTGGACTCGTCGAGCACGCCGGCGACGAACGGGATCACGTCACCCGCGCGGCGCACCAGCACCGTGTCGCCGATCTTGATGCCGCGGGCGCGGATCACCTCCTGGTTCGCCAGTGTCGCGCGGGTGACCGTGGTGCCGCCCACGAACACCGGCTCCAGCCAGGCGACCGGGGCGATCTTGCCCGTCTTGCCGACGTCCCAGACCACATCGGACAGCACGGTCGTCTTCTCCTCGGCGGCGAACTTGAACGCCAGCGCGCCCCGCGGCGAGCTCGACCGGGTGCCGGCCGCGGCGTACGCGTCCCGGCTCGCCAGCCGCAGCACGGCGCCGTCGAGGTCGTAGTCCAGGTCGTTGCGCTGCCGCTCGATCTCGCCGATCACGCCCTGCGCCTCGGCGGCGTCGGCGCAGCGCCGCATGTCGGCCGCGGTGAAGCCGAGCGTGTGCAGCGCGCTGCCGAGGTCGGTCTCCGCGCTGTCCGGTTCGGTGTACAGGTCGAAGGCGAAGAACCGCAGCCGCCGCTCGGCCACCGTGGCCGGGTCCTTCGCGCGCAGCGTGCCGGCCGCGGCGTTGCGCGGGTTGATCAGCGGCTTGTCCGGGTGGGCGGCGTTGTAGGCGGCGAAGGTGGACCGCAGCATGACGGCCTCGCCGCGGACCTCGACCCGGCCCGGCGCCTCGACCTGCTCCGGGATCCCGTCGGTCAGGGCCCGCACGAGCACCGTGACGTCGTCGCCGGTCGTGCCGTCCCCGCGGGTGACCGCCCTGGCCAGCCGTCCGCTTTCGTAGACGACCGCCAGCGACAGGCCGTCCAGCTTCGGCATGACCACCACCGGCTGGCCCGGGAAGCGGTCGAAGAACGCCTCGACCTGCTCGGGCTTGGTCGCCTTCTCCAGCGACAGCATCGGGCGGGAGTGCCGGATCGGCGCGTGCAGCACCGCCGGGGCGCCCACCTGGTCGAGCGGGTTCGGGTCGGGGGTGAGCTCCGGATGCTCCTCGACCAGGCTGCGCAGCTCGTCCTCCACCGCGTCGTACTCCGCGTCCGCCACCAGCGGGGAGCCGCGGTAGTAGGCGTCACGGAGCACGGTGATGCGGTCGGCGAGTTCCTGGATGCGTTCCTGAGCGTTCACGGGAAGGACGGTACCGGGCAGGACCGACAAAAAGTGGCGGGTGGGTGGTGGCGGAGGAGGGGCTCCGGGGTAGTCGGGCAGGGTGGGGGAACGGTCGACGGCCGGGCCGGCCGGTGAAGACCGCACCCTCGGAGAATTCGCGGTCCCGCCGGCCGGGCCCCGTCGTGCAAGCCGCCGAACAGGCGACGCGGCTCGTGCTCGGGCTCGTGGCTCAGCGTGGCGGGTGGGCGGGGGACGTCGGCCGCCGCCCGCTCGTGGGGGAGGTGGCCCACGGGGCGGGCTGTCGTGCCGGCTGGTGCGTCGTCGCCTTTCCGGGGGTGTGCGCGGAAATGTCGAACATCGAAAACCCGCTGTTCGTGATCAATGGACATCGGTAACGCAATTTTGTTACGGTCGGGAATTTGATTCACCCGATCGTGTGATGCTAAAAGTCGGGCTCGCGTGCTTGTTGGAGAAAAGTAATGGTGGCGGTAGGGTTCCTGGCCGGGGGTAGCAACCGAATGGTTGATTATCGCCACTCGCCTTCCGTGATTCCGGAGCAGAAAGAAAGAAGTCTTGGATTTCGAAGCGCTGGCCGGCGAGCTGCGGCACCTGCGGGAAACCGTTGCCGGGGTGACCGATACGGTGCTGGCCGCGGTGGACGGCATTCCGATCATCGCCGATGCCGCCGACGACATCGATCCGGCGAAGATCTCCGCGCTCGCCGCCGCTGATCTCGGGATCGCCCGGCAGGCCGCCGAAATCACCGGTAAAGGCACGCTGAACCAGACCGTCGTTTTCGGCAGCGAAGGCTACATGGCCGTCTACGCCATCGGGCGGCTGGCGCTGATGGTCGTGCTGGGGGACAAGGGCCTGAACGTCGGGCGCCTGTTGTTCGAATCCCGGCCGGTCATCGAGCGGATCGGCGCGATCCTGGCCGCGTAGCACGCCGGCCGACCTACCGTCACGAAAGGGAAAACACCCACGATGATGAACATCGATACGGCGCTCAAGGAAGCCATGTCCATCAGCGGCGCCGTCGGCGTCGCTCTGGTCGACTACGAAAGCGGCATGTCGCTCGGCACCAGCGGTGGTGGTGACTGGCTCGACCTGGAAGTCGCCGCGGCCGGGAACACCGAGGTCGTCCGGTCGAAACTGCGGGTGATGTCCTCGCTCGCGCTCAACGATTCCATCGAGGACATCCTGATCACGCTGCACCGCCAATACCACCTGATCCGGCTGATGAACACGGTGAGCTCACGGAATTCGCTGTTCCTCTACCTCGTGCTGGACCGCGACCGGGCGAACCTGGCGCTCGCCCGGCACTACCTCAAGCGCATCGAAGCGGACCTGCAGGTATAGCCGGGGATGACCGGAGGCGGCTCCCGCGCCGCACTCGTCATCGGCTCGGCGTTCGTGCACGACATCGGTTCCCTGTTCCCGGTGACGATGAACCTCGCCGGTGACGAGCTGGCGTTCACGTTCGTGTCGTCCTGCCCGTCGCCCGACGCCGTCGAGGACTGGGTCGGGCGGCGTTCGGGCAGTGTCATGGCCGGCCGGGTGCCGCGGTTCTTCGTCGACGCCGGCGGGCGGCGGATCCGCGTCGAGCTGGCCGGCTCGGCGATCCGGGCCCTCGTCGTGCTCGCGGACGAGGTGACCGCCGCCCCGTCGACCGTCCCGCGGCTCGGCCGGTGGCAGGACCAGATGCCGTGCCGCGTGCGGGGTGCGATGGACGAGCTCGCGCGGATGCTGTCGCGCTGCCACCACCGCGCCGGCGGCGCCGCGCCGCTGATCGACCTCGAACTGGCCTACCGGCCGGACCGCGAGTACGAGACGCGCGTGGCCGGCGCCCACGAACGCGTGCGGGCCTACATCGCGCCCGTCCGCCCGGTGCTGGCCATGCGCTGGCGTTCGGCGACGTCGGCGCAGCGCAAGGCGTTCCTCTCCGAGGTCCCGGACGGCTCGCCGGCCCGCGGCTGGCTCCGGCGGCGCCGGACCACGCGGATCATGGGCATGGAGCTGGAGGTGACGCCCTGACCCCAGGCTCAGGCCGGGGCCAGCAGCCGGTCGAGCACGCCGGCCTTGATGTCGGCGACCAGGACTTCCAGCTGCTCGACGCTCATCTCGACCTTCTGGCCGAAGTCGTCGGTGATGACGATCCGGCGCTCGGCCGGTGCGTCGTCGGCGACGTGGAGCTCCGGGCAGCCGCAGTTGCACTGCCCGCAGAACGTCGCGATGTGCCGCCAAGGTGCGCTCATGGCCGATCTCCTCTTCCGGTGGCTGCCGTCCACCGAGTAGTCGGGCGGGGACCGCCGCCGGTTCCCGGGTCAGCCGATCCGGTGACGCTCGCCGGCCGGGTGTCCTGCCAGACTGCTCCGGTACGACGGCCACCACCGGATCGAGGAACCCGTATGAAGATCGCCCGGTTGTTCGGAGCCTGCCTGCTCGCGCTGTCCGGCGTCCTGCTGGTGGCCGGGCCCGCGTCGGCCCACACCGAGCTCAAGTCGAGCTCGCCCGCCGAGGGCGCGAGTCTCGCCGCCCCGCCGCGCAAGGTCGAGCTCACCTTCGAAGAACCGGTCACCCTGCAGCCGGACCCGATCTCGGTCACCGGGCCGGACGGGGCGAAGTGGTCCGTCGGCACGCCCACGGTCGTCGACGCGGTGATCACCGCCCCGGTGACCGCGTCCGGCCCGGCCGGTGCCTACACGCTCACCTACAAGGTCGTCTCCGACGACGGCGACAAGGTGACGGCCGCGGTGCACTTCACGCTCACCGCGCCGGTCTCCTCCAGCGCGGCGGCGGCGACGTCGTCGGCGGCCGTACCGACCGGCGCCCCGTCCGTGACGCAGACCCAGACGCCGGCGCCGGCGAGCGACGTCGCCAGTGGCGTCCCGGCCTGGGTGTGGATCCTCGTCGCCGTCGTGGTCGTGCTGGCCGCGGCCGTCGTCGCCCTGCGGCTGCTGCGGCGGCCCCGGCCGTAACCTCACCCAGCGGGAGCGCCGTAGTTCCGCAGGAACAACGCCTCGGTGAGGGCCATGGCCGCGATCTCGCGCGGGTCCACGCTCTCGTTGGGCGCGTGGATGCGGGCCTGCGGTTCCTCGACGCCGATGAGCAGGATCTCGGCGTCGGGGTAGGTCTCGGCGAAGACCGTGCACAGCGGGATCGAGCCGCCCTGGCCGAGCAGGCTCACCGGCCGGCCGTACGCGGCCTGCATGGCGTCGTCCATCGCCCGGTGGGCCGGCCCGCCGGTGTCGGCGAGGAACGGCTCGCCGACCCCTTCGACCTCCACCGAGACGTCGACGCCCCAAGGAGCGGCGGCCATCAGGTGCTCGCTCAACGCGGACGCCGCGCGGTAGGGATCGGTGCCCGGCGGGACACGCAGGTTCAGCCGGGCGCTGGCCCGCGGGGTGAGCGCCGCCGTGGAGCCGACGACCGGCGGGCAGTCGATGCCGAGCACCGTCACCGCGGGCCGCGCCCACAGCGTGTCCGCCACCTCGCCGCTGCCGAGCAGGACGGCGCCGGGGGACAGGCCGGCGTCGGCCCGGAACCGCGCCGCCGGGTACGGGGCACCGGGCCAGCGGCCGCCGGCGGGCAGGCCGTGGACGGTGGTGTCGCCCGCCTCGTCGCGCAGGGTGGCGAGCACCGTCACCAGCGCGGCGAGCGCGTCCGGGGCCGGACCGCCGAACATGCCGGAGTGCAGCTCGGACGGCAGCGCGTCGACATGGACGACGACGTCGGCCAGTCCGCGGAGGCTGACCGTCACCGCGGGGTGCCCGACGGCCGCGTTCCCGGTGTCGGCCACCACGATCGCGTCGGCGCGCAGCAGGTCGGCGTGCTCGGGGACGTACGCCTCCAGCCCGCCCGTGCCCTGCTCCTCGGACCCCTCGACGACCAGCTTGAGGTGCACCGGCACGTCGGTGCCGAGCGCCCGCAGCGCGGTGAGGTGCATCAGGATGTTGCCCTTGCAGTCGGCCGCGCCGCGGCCGTACCAGCGGCCGTCCACTTCGGACAGCCGGAACGGCGGTGTCCGCCATTCGGCGTCCGCCAGTGGCGGCTGGACGTCGTAGTGCGCGTACAGCAGCACGGTCGGAGCGTCTTCCCGGCCGCACAGCCGGGTCCCGATGACCGACCGGCTGCCGTCCGGGGTGTCGGCCAGGTGGGTGTCGAACCCGGCTTCGGTGAACGCCCCTGCCACCCAGGCCGCGGCGCGGTGGCACTCCTCGGGCGGGAACTGCCGCGGGTCAGCGACCGACCGGATCGCCACCAGGTCCGCGAGTTCGGCGCGCGCCCGCGGCATCAGCGCGTCGATCCGCTTCCGGAGCTCCACGGCGCTCACCCGGCCTTCTCGGGGCAGTAGACCTCGACCACGAGCTGCTGCACGCGGACCAGCGTCTCCGGGGGAAGGGCCGGCCGGGCCGCCGGGCTGTTCGCCCGCGCGAGCGCCGCCTCCGGATCGGCGCAGATGGCCCCGCCGTCCTTGCCGAGCAACTGGACGAGCCGGTCGCGCGACGGCGACCACGCGCCCTCCTGGGCGAGCCGGACGGCGAGGTGGTCGGCTTTCGCCTCCGCGGTCTCGGTCGCCGCCCGCGCGGCCCGCGAGTGCAGGTACCCGGCGCCGAGCAGCCCGATCACCGCGATCCCCACGGCGAAGTAGACCAGCATCCGCTGCGCCCGGGTCGACTGTTCGTCCACAGTGGTCATGACGGGTTCACCTCCGGCTGCCGCCACGACGGTTTGCGCAGGCGGTAGAACAGGAACGGCACCACGAGCCCGAGCCCGAGCGCGCCGCCCGCGACGATGGCCAGGTACACCCAGGGGCTGCCCGAGCCGAACTGCGACGGCGGGACGAACCCGACCAGCAGCGCGGCCAGCGAGGCGCAGAACCCGACGCCGCAGAGGCTGCGCAACAGCGGCGTGCGGAACCCGCGGGCGTGGCCGGGGAACCGGCGCCGCAGCCGGACCGCCGCGACGAACATCAGCAGGTACATGATCAGGTACACCTGGGTGGTGATCACCGAAAAGATCCAGTACGCGCTCGACACGTCCGGGATGAACGCGTAGAGCAGGGCGATCAGCGTGGTGAGCGCGCCCTGCGCGACGAGGATGTTCTGCTGCACGCCCCGCCCGTTGAGCCGCTGCAGGAACGGCGGCAGGTAGCCCTCCTGCCGGGCGATCAGCAGCAGCCCCTTCGACGGGCCGGCCAGCCAGGTGAGCATCCCGCCGAGGGAGGCCAGCACGAGCAGGACGCCGATCACCGGGGTCAGCCACTGGATGCCGAAGCCGGCGAAGACGGCGTCGAAGGCCTGCATCACCCCGGCCGTCAGCGAGAGCTGGTCGGCCGGGACCACCCAGCTGATCGCCAGCGCCGGCAGGATGAAGATGACCAGCACCAGCCCCATCGCCAGGAACATCGCGCGGGGGAACTCCTTGCCCGGCTTGCGCAGTGAAGACACGTGTACCGCGTTCATCTCCATCCCCGAGTAGGACAGGAAGTTGTTGACGATCAGCACGAGGCTCGCCAGGCCGGCCCACGCCGGCAGCAGGTGGCTCGCCGACATCGGCGCCGCGGACGGGTGCCCCTGCCCGAGGAACACGAAGCCGAGGATCACCAGCAGCGCGCCGGGCAGCAGCGTGCCGAGCACGAGGCCGCCGCCGGCGAGCCCGGCCACGCCCTTCGTGCCGCGTGAGGAGACCCAGACGCCCGACCAGTAGGCGACGACGATCACCGCGGCCGTCCACCACCCGCTGCTCGCCAGGTCCGGGTCGAACACGTACGCCAGCGTGCCGGCGACGTACCCGAGCAGGCTGGGGTAGTAGAAGATCGTCATCGCGAACTGGCACCAGACGGCCAGGAAGCCGGCCGGCTTGGAGATCCCGAGCGAGACCCAGTTGTAGACCCCGCCGGCCAGCCGGACGCGAGTTCGGCCGAGACCAGCGAAGTCGGCAGCAGGAACACCAGCGCCGGGACGAGGTAGAGGAACACCGCCGCCAGGCCGTACCCGGCCATCGTCGGCGCGGGACGCAGGCTCGCGACCGACCCGGTGGTCATCAGCGCGAGCGCGACCCAGGAGATCCACGCGGCCGCGGGTGGCCGGGCGTGCCTGCTCCCCTCGGCGGGTGGCGGCCCCGCGGATTCCGGTGACCGGCGCGGTCTGTTGGTGGTGGTCATGGCAGTCGGCCTCCAGGGCTCGCCTCGACGGGTGCCTCATCGTGTTCCTGGCGCCTCGCCGCCGGGTCACCCGCGGCGGGCGAGACCGGCTTCCTCAGCCGAGGGCGGTGTCGAGCGTGACCGCCGCGTCGATGAGCGAAAGGTGGGTGAACGCCTGCGGGAAGTTGCCCAGCTGCTCGCCGGTCGGGGCGATCTCCTCGGCGTACAGCCCGACGTGGTTGGCGTAGGTCAGCATCTTCTCGAACGCCGTGCGGGCCTCCTCCAGCCGTCCAGCGCGGGCCAGCGCGTCGACGTAGGCGAAGCTGCACAACGAAAACGTGCCTTCGGAGCCGGCCAGGCCGTCCGGGGACGCGGCCGGGTCGTAGCGGTAGACCAGGCTGTCGGTCACCAGCTCGGCCTTGATCGCGTCGAGCGTCGAGAGCCACAGCGGGTCCTGGGGCGGGAGGAAACCGGTGCGGGGCATGCGGAGCAGGGCCGCGTCCAGCTCCTCACCCGTGTCGTGCTGGACGAAGGCGTTGCGCGTCCGGTGCCAGCCGCGGGCCAGGATCTGGCCGTGGATGCTGTCGCGCTGCCACGTCCAGTCCTCGACCGGCGCGGGCCTGCCGTGGGCGGTGGCCAGCCGGATGCCGCGGTCGAAGGCGACCCAGCTCATCAGGCGGCCGTAGGTGAAGCGCTTGCGGCCGCCGCGGGTCTCCCAGATGCCTTCCTCGGGCTGGTCCCAGTGCTCGCCGAGCCAGTCGAGCGCCGCGCGCAGGGCCTCCCACCCCTGGTGCGGGAGCTCGAACCCGGCGTGTTCGGCGGCGAAGACGCTGTCGAGGGCCTCGCCGTAGATGTCCAGCTGCAGCTGCCCGGCCGCGTCGTTGCCGATCCGGACCGGGCTCGACCCGCGGTAGCCCGACCAGTGCGCGAGGCTCTCCTCCCGCAGGTCCGCCGTGCCGTCCACGCGGTACAGCACGGCGAGCGGCCCGCTGCTCCCGTCGCCGCCTTCGCGGATGCGGTCGCCGAGCCAGCTGCCGAACCGGGCCGCCTCCTCGGCGAACCCCAGTGACAGCAACGCCGAAACCGAGAACGACGCGTCCCGCACCCACGTGTAGCGGTAGTCCCAGTTGCGCTCGCCGCCGAGCTGCTCGGGCAGCCCGAGGGTGGGCGCGGCGACCAGGCCGCCGGTGGGCGCGTAGGTCAGCAGCTTGAGGGTGATCGCCGAGCGGGCCACGATCTCCCGCCAGCGGCCGCGGTAGGTGGACCGGGCCAGCCAGGTGCGCCACCACTCCACAGTGGACCGGAACAGGGCTTCGAACTCGGCGACGCGGATCTCGCGCGGCGGTTCGGCGGCATCGGTCTCCAGCACGACCCCGCAGACCTGGCCCGCCGTCAGGGTGAGCGTCATGTGCACGTCCGCGCCTTCGACGCGCACTTCGGCCAGGTGCTCGTCGCCGGGCTCGCGGACCGCGTGCAGCGCCAGTGAAGTCTCGCGGGCGATGAACACGGCCCCGTTCGCCACGAGCATCGCCTGGTGCGGCCGCCGCCCGTAGTCGAACCGGGGCGCGACCACGACGTCGAACGTCATCCGGCCGCGGACGCAGCGCACGAGCCGGGCGATCCGGTGCCGGGTGGTGGCCCCGCCTTCGCACGGCGGCATGAAGTCGACCACCTCGCCGAGGCCGTCCGGGCCGGCGAACCGGGTGATCAGCACCGCGGTGTCCGGGTGGTACATCTGGGAGCTCGCGGTGGCGGCCGCCGGGCGGATCCGGAACCGGCCGCCGCGCTCGTCGTCGAGCAGGGCGCCGAAGACCGACGGCGAGTCGAAGCGCGGGGCGCAGAACCAGTCGATCGACCCGTCGGTCGTCACCAGCGCGGCGGTCTGCAGGTCACCGATCAGCCCGTGCTCGGCGATCGTGGTCTCGGTCATCGTTCCTCCAGGGGCACCGGGATCTCTCGGTGCACCGTCGCCCGGGCGGGACGGTGCTGCCTCATCCCCGCGGGGTGAGGTGGCCCGGCCGCCGCGCACGCCACTGTGGGCGCCACCCGAACAGGAAGGCCCGCCGATGATCGTGCTGCCACTGGCCCTCGCCCAGTTCGTCGCGAGCTACGCGGCCACCACCATGACCGTGGCGGTCAGCGCCATCGCCGCCGATCTCGGCACCACCGTGATCGGGGTGCAGACGGCGATCACGGTGTTCACCCTGACGATGGCGTCGCTGATGGTGCCGGGCAGCAAGCTGAGCGACCTCCTCGGCCGCAAGCGCTGCTTCCTGGCCGGGCTGGGTGTCTACGGCGCCGGCGCGCTGCTCGCCTCGGCCGCGACCGGGCCGGGCCTGCTGATCGCCGGCTACTCGCTGCTCGAAGGCATCGGGTCGGCACTGATGATCCCGCCGATCTACATCCTGGTCACGGTGACCAGCCGCGACCTCACCGCCCGCGCGCGGGCTTTCGGCGTGGTCAGCGGCGCGGGCGCGCTGGGTGCCGCGGCCGGGCCGCTCCTCGGCGGCCTGGTGACGACGTGGCTCGGCTGGCGCGCGTCCTTCCTCCTGCAGGTGCTGCTGGTCGGCCTGATCGTCGTGCTGGCGCTGCGGATCGTCGAACCGCCGTCGCCGCCACGCGAGCGGCGGTTCGACGTCACCGGCGCGGTGCTTTCGGCGGCCGGGCTGTTCTTCGTCGTCTTCGGTGTGCTGCAGGCGGGCACCTACGGCTGGCTGGCGTCACCGGTGTGGCTGTTCGCCGGGATCGGCGCCGCCTTCCTGGTCGCGTTCTTCGCGCACGTCCGGGCGCGGGAGCGGCGGGGCCGCGAGCCGCTCGTGCCGTCGGGCCTCTTCCGCGACCGCGGCACCCGGCTCGGCCTGCTGACCCAGCACGTGCAGTGGCTGGTGCTGCAGGGGTCGTTCTTCGTGGTGGCGGTGTTCCTCCAGGAGGTCCGCGGGTACGACGCCATCGAGACGGGGCTGATGCTGACCCCCGCGACGATCGGCATCCTGATCGCCTCGGCGGCCGCCGGCCGGATGGCGCGCCGGCATCCGCAGCGTGGCCTCGTCCGCGCCGGTTTCGTCGTCACCGTCGCCGGTCTTCTCCTGGTGCTGCTGCTGGTCCGCGCCGATTCCGGGGTGGCGAGCGCGGTGCCCGGCCTGTTCCTGCTCGGCGCCGGCGTCGGGATCATGCTGACGGCCTCGGTGAACCTGGTGCAGTCCCGCTTCCCGGACGCCGCGCAGGGCGACATTTCGGGGGTGTCGCGCAGTGTGTCGAACCTCGGCTCGTCGGTGGGGACGGCGCTGGCCGGCTCCGTCCTGGCCGGCACGCCCCACCTCGGCGGGCGTTCCTTCGCGCTGGCTCTCGCGACGCTGGCCGTCGCCGCGGTGGCCGGGCTGGTCGCCGCCCTGCTGCTGCCCGAGTGAGCCGCCCCCGGTGGCCGAGCGCCGGACCGCGGTGACGATCACCCGCAGCACCACGCCCAGCACCACCAGGTCGCCGATCATCTGGAGGGTCACCAGCACCCGGGCGCCGGTGGCGACCGGGGCGATGTCCCCGAAGCCGACGGTGGTGAACACGGTGACCGCGAAGTACAGCGCGTCGGTCCGCGTCAGCGCGGTGCCGAACGAGCCCGCGCTGTCGTGGGCGAGCACGTAGTAGCCGTCGGCGAACAGCAGGAGGAACAGCGGGACGATGAGGGCCAGTGCCTGCACGCCCTGCCAGGCCGGGAACGGCGAGCGCAGGATCATCCGCACCTCGCCGGCGACGAGCAGCACCACGAGCGCGAGCCCGGCGGTGAACGCGACCGCCGTCCACGGCCGCAGGGCCTGGTCCACCGGGAGCAGGTAGTAGAGGCAGACCAGTGCGGTGACCGTGAGCAGCGGCCGGAGCACCGCGAGGTGGGCGAACCGCCACCGGCGGGTCAACGCGCCAGTGCCTTCCGCTTGAGCGCCTGGTATTCCGCGTCGTCGATGACGCCCTCCTCCAGCAGCCGCCGGGCTTCGGCGATCTGCGCGGCGCCGCCGGTGTCCGATGTGGACACCGAGCGCACGTAGTCGTCGAACCGCCGCCGGGTGGCCGCTTCGCGCGCCCGCTGCCGATCGAGGATGTGCCTGCCCTGGGTGAGCAGGTAGAGCAGGATGCCGAAGAAGGGGAGCAGGATGAGCAGGACGGTCCAGCCCGCCTTGGCCCAGCCGGAGACGTCGTCGCGGCGGTAGAGGTCGCCGAAGGCCACGAACAGCAGCCAGAACCAGGCGATCCAGCAGAAGAACACCAGCATGGTCCACATGAGGTTCAGGAACGGGTACTCCGCGCTCGCCAGTGTCATCGAAACTCCTCGTCCGGGGAATCGGGCCGGGCACGTGCGGAACGCGCCCGGCTCAACTCGACCGGATCCCGGAGGTGCCCGCCTCACCCGCGGCGGGTGGGGCGAGCGCACGCGGAGGCCGGCCCGCGCTTTCCCGGCCGCCGCGGGCGGGTCCGCGCTGCGCCCACCCCGCGCAGCCCGGACCCGCCCGCTCACACCGAGAAGTCGGCGACCTCCGCGTCAAGCAGCCCCCGCTCCCGCGCGATCGCCACGGCCTCGCGCCTGCTGCGGACGTCCAGCTTCGTGTAGATCCCGCGGACGTGCGTCTTCACGGTGTTCGGCGAGACCGTCAGGTCCTGGGCGATCTCGTCGATCGACCGCTGCGTCGGCAGCAGGCGCAGGACGCTGCGCTCGCGTTCGGTCAGCGGTGCCGGCATCGGCGGCGTCCGCAACCGGCGCCGGACGGCGAGGATCTCGCCCGCGAACCGCTCTCCCGCGCCCAGCCCGCCGAGCCTGCTGGTCAGGAACGCGATCAGCTCCGGTGGACCGAACACGAACGGGAACCGGACGCCGGTGGGTTCGGCGGCGCGCAGGGCTTCGTCCAGCAACCGGGCCGCGCGGTCCGGAGCCCCGGACGCCAGCGCCGCCTGCACCCCGAGCAGTGCCGCTTCGATCGCCGCCCACCGCAGTTGCATCGGGGCCTCCTCGTCCGGCAACGACCGCAGGAGCGAACCCGCCGCGTGGTGGCGGCCGAGCCGCAGCTGGGTCCGGGCGCGCATCAGCAGCAGCTCGCCCGAACCGGTGAGGATGGGGAGGCCCAGCGGACCGTCTCCCTGGCCTGCCCCGCCGCACCCAGCCGGAGCGCCGCGCGCTGTTCCAGCACCGCGCACAGCGCCGCGTGCCCGGGCGGGCACGCGCGTCCCGCGCCGAGGCGGGTGCGGGCCCGGCGCATCCGCCGCAGGCCCGCGTGCCAGGCTCCCAGCTCGAACTCCGCCGCGCCGCGCAGGGTTTCGGCGAACAGCCGCAGCTCCCCGGTCGCCCGCGCGGGCGCGTCCCCGAGCAGCTGGGCGATCCGTTTCGCGTGCTTGAGGCAGTCCGCCGGTTCGCCGCGCAGCAGGGCGCCGTAGGCCAGCAGGGCCCCGGCCCTGGCGCCCTGGAGCGAGCGCGGGGGATCCAGGCGGGCGGCGGCCCGGCGGGCCAGCGTCTCGGTCGCCCGGTAGTCGCCGTCGTGGCAGGCCAGCTCGGCCAGCGTGGTGAGGCACTGGGCGACGGTGAAGTCCTCGCGGGCCCGTTCGGCCGCGCCGAGGACCCGCAGCAGGGCTTCCCGTGCGGCCTCCCGCTCGTCACGGGCGATCAGCACCCCGGCGTGGTGCACGGTCGCGAGTCCGGCCAGCCCGGAGTCACCGGACGGCTCCTCGCCTGCCGGTGCCGCCGGGGCCGCGGCGTGGTCGAGCTGGGCGAGCCACGCGTACATCAGCTGCCGCAGGACGAGCAGCTCCGGCGCCGGTTGCTCCGGCCACGACGCCTCCGCGCGGGCCAGCTGCAGGGCCGCCGCCGACGTCTCGGCCGCCTCCAGGCACAGCCCGGCCGAGATCAGCGCGGCCGGTGCTGCGGCCGGGATCCGGCGGTCCTCCAGCAGGGACAGCGCCAGCCGCAGGACCTGGTGCTCGCCCGCGAGGAACAGCGTCACGGCGTGCTCGCTCAGCAGCTCGCCGACCCGGCCGGGATGTCCCGACCGGACGCTGTGGAGCAACGCCGGCGCGGGCCGGTCCTGCCCGGCGAACCAGCGGGCCGCCTTCGCGTGCAGGGCCCGCGTCCGGTCCGGCGCGCGCCGCTGCTGCTCCGCGCGCAGGTACGTGCGCAGCAACGGCAGCACGCGGTGGTTCGGGGGAGCGCCCACGGACTCGACCACCTGGGTGGCCGGGCCGCCGAGCTCGCGCAGCGCCGCCTCGGCGTCCGCCCGGCCGGAGAGCACCGGCGCCAGCCCGGCCGGCACGTCGTCGCAGATGCTGATCGTCCGCAGCAGCTCCCGCTGCGCCGCGCTCAGCGCGGCGAGCACCTCGTCGGTCAGGTAGGCCAGCACGGCGCCGTCCCGGCCGGTGGCGAAGTCCCGCAGGCTGCCGTGCCGGGTCGCGGAGGCCGTGGCGAGCCGCAACCCGGCCGGCCAGCCGCCGGTCCGGGCGACCAGCCCGGCGACCTGGTCCCGCGGGATCGCCGGGCCGGCCGTGGCCAGCAGGACGGTCGCCTCTTCGGCGGTGAACCGCAGCCGGGACGCACCGATCTCGACGAGCCGGTCGGCGAGCCGGGCCCGGCCGAGCGGCAGCGGCGGTTCCCGACGGCTCGCGACCGCCAGGCACAGGCCCGCCGGCTGGTGGCGGACCAGCGAGCGCAACCCCTGCCACGGACCGGGTGCGGTGATCTCCTGAGCGCTGTCGAGGACGAGCACGACCGGTTCGGGCAGCGTGTCGAGCGCGTCGGCGACCTGGGCCAGGAAGGCGAGGTCGGTGCTCGGTGCGGCGGGCACCGCCAGCCACCGCAGCGGGTTGTCCCGGGGGATCCGGCCGCAGCGGCCGAAGGCTTCGAGGACCGCGGACCAGAAGAGCCGGTCATCGTTGTCGTCGGCGTCGGCCGACAGCCAGGCGACCGTTTCGCCGTCCCGGTACCGGGCCCACTCGGCCAGCAGCACGGTCTTGCCGAACCCGGCCGGGGCGCCGACGAACACCAGGGCGGCTTCGCCCGCCTCGTCGAGGACGCCGAGCAGCCGCGGGCGCGACACGAAGTCCGCGGGCGGCCCGGGCACGGTGATCTTGGTCCTCGGTACCCGTCTTCGGACTCCGACGTCGTGGCACTGCCGCATGTCGGTTCCTCCTTCGCGATCGGTTGCGGATAATTACTCGCGGATCCTGTCACGCAATTGGGCAGGCTCACCCGCTGCGGGCGAAGAGAACAACGGCGAGCGGCACAATGGTGTGCCGGGTGAAAAATCGTGGAGATGCCCCGGGGAAACGTCCGCGGCGATTCGCCGTTTCCCAGTTCTGCTGGCTCGGCCCGGGTGAGGTCGTGGTCCTCGACGTGGTGCGGACCGGCCGGATCAGCGCCGGTTCGGTGCTGCTCGGGCTGGCCGTCGCCCTGTCCGCCTTCATCCCGGTGACCGAGCTGCGCACCGGCGTCCGCGCCGGTGCCGACCTGGTCGCCCGGCTGATCTTCCTGCCGGCCCGCGGCTGGTCGGCGGCGGTGATCCTGCTGGACGCGGCGATCGTCGCCCGCGCGTGGTTCTCGGCGGGCCGCCCCGCCGCGACCGGGGTGCCCGGTGAGCGGGATGGGGCTCCTCGGTCTCGCCGCGGGCGCCAATTACGTCTTCCGCGGCGCCGGTGCCATTCCGGAACGGGCCGCCGAAGGCGTCGAGGATTTCCGTGGCGTGCTCGTGGTGCCGGTGCCGCCGGAAACGATAGTTTTCGGGACCGTCGCCGATCCGGGAAGCCTTCCGGTGATCCTGCGGCGGCTCGAGGCGCTCGGAATGCACGTGCAATCGGTGCACCGGGTCCGGGAGCTGCCGGTGGTGCAGCGCGCGGGCTGACCCGCTCACGGCGCGGCGGTCGCCGTGACGTGCCCGGCCCGGATCGCCTGCCGCAGCGCGGCGTGGTCGCGTTCGTTCTGGTCGGCGCAGGCCGTCGCGAACTGCCGGACGGCTTCGGCGAACGCCGGGCCGGAGCCCAGGTAGGCGGCGATGGCGAGGGCATCCCCGGTGCGGGCGTGCGCCCGGGCCAGCGTCCACCCGCACAGCCGCGCGTGCGCGCGCAGCACGTCCGGGCCCATCGTGGTGACGTCGGCGGCGGGCTGCTCGTCCCGCAGCCGGCGGACGTGGAAGTCGGCGGTCCGGCCGTCGAGCCCGGCGCGGGCCCAGCCGAGGAAGACGTCGCCGGTGGCCTGGATCCGCCGCTGGCCGGTGACCACCCGCCGGGCCGGGCCGCCCGCCACGGTGGTGCCGGTGTACTCCTGCAGCACCGACGGCCGGGCCTCCTGCACCTGCAGGAACAGCGGGTCCCCGGTGCCGGTGCGGACGAGCAGCACCACCCACGACCGCGTGCCGACGTCACCCGGCCCGGTCACCGTGCGGGCCGCGTCGGCGAGCCGGTAGCGGTCCAGCAGCGCCCGCCGCGCGGGACCGAGCGTGCGCCGGTAGTGCGTCAGCACGACGCCGAGGCGGTCGGTCAGCGTCGCCGGGTCGCCGTCCCCGGCCAGGTGGCCCGCCGGGACGACGGACGGCGGCCGCTCGGCCAGCCGCAGGT
Organism: Amycolatopsis sp. Hca4; assembly: GCF_013364075.1. Lineage (GTDB taxonomy): Bacteria > Actinomycetota > Actinomycetes > Mycobacteriales > Pseudonocardiaceae > Amycolatopsis. The sequence goes on along the minus strand of NZ_CP054925.1, from coordinate 1,461,010 downwards.
GCCCGTCGCGGATCTCGGTGAACCGCCGGACGCCGGCGGCACGCCCGTTCCGGGGGCCGAGCCGGTGGGCCGCGACCGTCCGCAGCGTCCGGGCGTCGGCCGGGGCGAAGAAGATGTCGAGCGCGGTGCGGCGCGCGAAGTCGTGCATGGCCAGGCGGTAGGCCTCGACCGCGGCGAGCACGGTGCGCCGTCGCACCGCCGCGGCGTGGCCGTTCTCCCGGCCGGTGACCTCGAAGCTCGCGGCCAGCCGCTTGACGTCCCATTCCCACGGCGCGGGCAGGGTCTCCCCGAAGTCGGCGAAGTCGAACACCAGCCGGCGGCCCTGTGCGGTGAACAGGCCGAAGTTGGCGAGCTGGGCGTCCCCGCACGCCTGGACGCCGAACCCGGTCCGCGGGGTCAGGGCGAGGTCGGCCGCGGCCGGGAGCGCGGCCCCGCGGAAGTAGGCCAGCGGCGAGGCCGCCATCCGGCCGTACCGCAGCGGCCGCAGTTCCGGGACCCGGTCGCGGTCCTGGCGGGCCAGCAGGGTCAGGGGATCGGCGCGCTGGACCGGGCTCGGGAATTCGGCGTGCGCCTCCGCCGGGACGGCGGTGCGTGCGGTGCGGGCCTTGGCGATCCGCACGTCGGGGGCCGCGGTCTCGTTTTCGGTGAGAGTCATGGGACGGATCGTCGGCCCGCGCGACCGGTCGCGGCGTCGCCCGCCGGGGGTGAAGCGGGGAGTCATCCACCACGGGTGACGACCTGCGGCGGCGCGGGCCCCAGTGTGAGCCGTGGAGGTGCGGTGATGACGAAGCGGACGCCGGGCCGACGGCGGGTGCGCCACGGGGATCTCCCCGCCCGGCCGGCGCCGCGCTTGGCCATCCCGTCCGGCCGGCCCCGGCGTCGCTCTCGGGGGAGCGCGCGGGGCGGGTGAACCTCCCACGGGGACCGCGGCGGCGCTCGGGGGCGTCGCCGCGGTCCTGCCCGTGGCTCGCCGGGGTTACCGCGGCTGCGGCTGCGGCGCCTCACCGAAGGCCTCGCGCAGCCGGGCCTCTTCGACGTCCGACAGGTTGGTGCTCAGCAGCGTGGCGCCGGTTTCCTTGAACGGCTCCACCACCCGGTCCAGCACGGTGTCCTCGGACATCACGAACAGCGCGGACGTTCCCGGCGTCACCTGGGATCGGACGGTGTCGATGAACTCCGTGTCGATCCCGACGTGGCTCAGCGACCCGGTCAGTGCGCCGATCGCCGCGCCGACGGCCATGCCCAGCAACGGCACCAGGAAGATCAGGCCGAACAGCAGGCCCCAGAAGCCCCCGCCCAGCGCGCCGGCGCCGGTCAGGTTGCCGAGGTCCTTGGTCTTCGGCTTCTTCCGCCCTTCTGGCCACGACACGTATGCCGCATCGGCGATCGAGATCAACTGCTGCTTCTGCAGCTGCCGGAGCAGATCCAGCGCGTTTTCGGCACCTTCGACGGTCGGGAACCGCCAAACGGTCAACGTGGACACGACATCCTCCTCGGTTCGCGGATCGGTGTTCGTGCCGAACGGTTCCCCGGGTCCGGGCGGGCGGCATCGCCCACGCCGTGTGAGCCCGCGGCCGAGGTGGCTGATCTCACCTGGGTCGGGCGAGGACCGGTGAACCGGCAACCGACCATGATCGCCCGGGTCCGCAGCCCACCCGAGGAACGAGGAGACCGACCATGACCGAACCCATGCAGCCCCGGGCCGGAACGACCGGCGCACGGGCGCCGCTGCCCCCGGACCGGGCCGTCGCGCGGTCGCGGCGGGTCGGCTGGATCTGGTTCGCCGGGGCGATCACCGTCCTGGCCGGACTGTTCAACGTGGTCGAAGGCGTGGTCGCGCTGTTCGACCGGGACTACTACGTGGTCGGCCCGTCCGGCCTGCTCGTCTTTTCGCTGGCCGGCTGGGGCTGGCTCCACCTGATCGTCGGGCTGCTCGTCGTGGTGACCGGCATTGCGCTGTTCACCGGCGCGCAGTGGGCGCGGGTCGTCACGGTCGCGCTCGCCGGGTTCAACGCGCTGGCGCAGCTGGCTTTCCTGTCCGCGTACCCGTTCTGGGGCCTGATCGTGATCGCGCTCGACGTCCTGGTGATCTGGGCCGTCATCGTGCACGGCGACGAATCGACCTACGAAATCTGGTGACCCCGGCGTCCCGGCCGGACACGGGTGATCAGTAGTGTCGTGGCCCCTCGCCCGGCGTCGACCGCGGATCCGGGGCGCATTCTCCCGACAGCCGAGAGGTTCACGTGCCCGAACGAACGACGCCGGAGTTCCGGCCGGTGCCCGGGGTCAAGGTCGCGGTGCCGCGGCTGCCGGGCATCTTCGTCCCCCGGCCCCGGCTGGCCGCGGTGCTGGACCGCGCCACCACCCGGCCCGTCACGGTGGTCCGGGCGCCGGCCGGGGCCGGCAAGACCACCGCGCTGGCCGGCTGGGCCGGCGACGGCCACGACGTCGCCTGGGTGGCCCTGGACGAGGACGACAACGACGAGTCCCGGCTGTGGGCGGCCATCCTCGGCGCGCTGCGCCGCTGTCCCGCGGTGCCCGGCGACCGTGGTCTGGACCGGCTCGGCCCGCCGGCACCCGGGCGGCGGCGGGCCTTCCTGGCCGATCTGGACGACGCGCTCGCCGGGCCGGGCCACCCGGTGCGGCTGGTGCTCGACGACCTGCAGGAGATCGCCCGCGCGGAACCACTGGAGGCGCTCGCGGCGTTGGCCCGCCACCTGCCCGCCGCCTTGCGGCTGGTCCTCGTCACCCGGGTCGAGCCGCGGCTGCGGCTGGCCCGGCTGCACGTCGAAGGCGTCCTGTCCCGGGTGGAGGCGGCCGAACTCCGCTTCACCGCCCGGGAAACGGCGAACCTGTTGCGGTCATGCGGAAGCGTGGTGGGGGACGACCGCGTCCGTGAACTCACCGAACGCACCGGTGGCTGGGCCGCGGCGCTGGGCTGGGCCGCCGTTTCGGTGCGCGACGCCGACGACGCCGATCGGCTCGTCGCCTCCGTCACCGGCGACGAACGGGCGGTGGCCCGGTTCTTCGCCGACGAAGTCCTCGCGCGGCTGCCCGCTCCGACGTCGGATCTGCTGCTGCGCCTCAGTGTCTGCGACGCCGTCGGGGCGACCCTCGCGGTCCGGCTGTCGGGCCGGGCGGACGCCGGCGCCCGGCTGGACGAGCTCGAGCGGGCGATGGGGCTCGTCACGCGCACGCCCGCCGACACCTACCGGCTGCCGCCGCTGCTCCGCGGGTTCCTGCGGGCCGAGCTGGCCCGGCGGGACCCGGAGAGCGTGCCGCGGCTGCACGGGATCGCCGCCCGCTGGTACGCCGGCGAAGGCCGCTTCGGGGAGGCGCTCCGGCACGCGGTCGCGGGCCGCGACCGGCAGCGCGTCCTCGGCCTGGCCCGCGAGCACGCCGTCCGCCAGGTGCTGGCCGGTGACGGCGAGCCGGTGCGGATCGCGCTCACCTACCTGGGGGCCGCGGCGGTCGCCGCGAGCCCGGCGCTGCGGCTGGCCTCGGCGCTGGAGAACGTCCAGCGCGGCCTGCCCGACGAAGCCGCGGCCGACCTCGGCGCGGCGGACCACGACCACGAGCTGTGGCCGCTCGCCGCCCGCCACCTGGCGCTGGTCACCGGGAAACGGCCGCCGGAGAACACGCTCCCGGAGGCCCGGCCGTCCGGTTTCGACGCCTGGGTCACCCTCGACCGGGCGTGGCAGTCGCTGCGCCGCGGGGCCCGGCGGCACGCCGTCACCCATGGGCAGGAAGCCCTGCGCCTGGCTCAGGGGGACCGGCTCGACCACCTGATGCTGCACAGCAGGCTGGCGCTGGCCGTGGCCACCGCCGTCGGCGGCGACCACCGCGCGATGCGGCGCGCCTGCACCGGAGCGCTCGCCGTCGCGCGGCGCCACGGCTGGCGCCGGACCCCGGGCGTCGCGGAGTGCCACCTGATGCTGGCCTACGACGACCTGATGCGCGCCGAGCCGGTGGCCGCGGCCCGCGAACTGGCCCAGGCGGCCGCGGCGGAGGTGCCCGGCGGCGCCCCGCTGCTGGCCCCGCTGCGCGCGTTCTTCGAAGGCATGGTGCGCTTCGACGACGGCGACCGGACGGCGGGCTCGGAAGTGATGCGCGTGGCCCGGCACCGGCTCGCCGGGTTGGACCTGCCGCCCGAGTTCGTGGGCGTGTGCGGCGTCAGCGAGTACCACGCGGCCCTCGCCCTCGCCGAGGGCGTGCACGCGGCGGAGGTGCTCGCGTGGATGCACGAGCGGCTGCCCGGGAGCGGCGAGCTGGCGCTTCTGCGGGTCCGCGCCCACCTGGCCGCGGACGAACCGGCGGCGGCCGAGGCGATTTTGCGCGACACCGCGGGGGCGACGTCGTTGCTGCCGGCCACCCCGGTCGACCGGTGCCTGGCGGAAACCGCGCTGGCGCTGCGGTCCCACCGGCGGACCAAGGCACTGCACGCGCTGGACCGCGCGCTGGCACTGGCCCGGCCGGACGGCCTGGTGCGGCCGTTCGCCTTGGCCGAGCCCCAGGTCGCGCACCTGCTGATCGACCACTCCGGCGGCTTCGGTGCCCTGGACCGCTTCGCCCAGGCGGTCCGCGGGCGGCTCGTGCCGCATGCGTCGGCGAGCAGCTTGACCGACCGCGAGCAGGTGGTGTTGCAGCGGTTGCCGTCGCAGCGGTCGTTGGATGAGATCGCGTCGGATTTGACGGTGTCGGTGAACACGGTGAAGACGCATGTGCGGGCGATTTACGGGAAGCTCGGGGTGAACAACCGGCGGTCGGCGGTGGTGGTGGCCCGTCAGCACGGTTTGACGTGAGGCTTCAGTCGGTTTCGCGCTGGGGAGCCGACAGCAGCGCTTCGGCCCAGCGGGCCCGTGGGTCGACGTCCACCAGCAGTGCCTTGGCCAGCAGGGTCGCCGGGACGGCGAGGACCGCGCCGAGCGGGCCCAGCAGCCACGTCCAGAACACCAGCGCCAGCACCGTGACCAAAGTGGACAGACCGACCGAGCCGGCCACGAAGCGCGGCTGGATGAGCGACTGCACCACGAAGTTCAGCCCGGCGTAGACGACGAGCACCACGAGCAGGCTGCGCCAGCCGCCGTCGAGCAGGGCGATGACCGCGGGCGGGGCGACGCCGATCACGAAGCCGACGTTCGGGATGTAGTTGGTGACGAACGCGAGCAGGCCCCACAGCAGCGCACCCGGGACGCCGAGCAGCGCGAGCGCGGTGGTGTCGAGGGCCGCCACGAGGCCGCCGAAGACGGTCGTCACGACCAGGTACCGCCGGGTGCCGGCCGCGAAACCGCGCAGCGACGCGGAAATCCACGGCCGGTCGCGCGCGATCCGGCCCAGGCGCCGGCCGGCCCACGCGGTTTCGGCGCTGAGGAACAGCAGCAGGGCGAACAGGAAGGCGAGGTTGGTGACCAGGCCGCCGACCCCGGCGAGCAGGGAGCCGGCCAGTCCGACGAGCTTGCCGGTGTCGACCGACGACAGCATGGCCCGCAGTTCGGTTTCCCCGACGCCGAAGCGGCCCAGGACGGTCAGGCCGTCGTGGAGGAGTTCGTCGACGCGGCCGGTGTAGTGCGGGAGCAGCACCGAAAGCTGCGCCACGGACACCACGAAGACGAGGAAGAAGCCGACGAGGATCGCGTAGACGGTGACGACCAGCACGCCGACGGTCAGCCAGCGGGGCAGGCCCTTGCGCCGCAGCCACGTCCGGACGGGATCGAGGGTGATGACGACGACGAGGGCGAGGAAAACGGGCCCGGCGAACCAGGCAACGGCCTGGACCCCGGCCAGCACGACCACCGCGGCGGCGGCGCCGAGCAGCACGACGAGCGCGCGGGGGAGCGCGGGACCGCCGGTTCCGGGCCCGGTCTCGGGAGGCCACGGAACCGGCGGCGGTTGCGCACCGCGGCCGAACCGGTCGGCAATCCCCTGGAAGGGGCGGTGCGCCCGCCGATCCCGGCCCCGGCGCCGCCGGGGCTTGAGGGACCGTCGAGCCGGGACATCGGCGAGCGTGGCACGCACCATGCGAATCCTCCGGGAGACGAGCGGCGGCGGTTCCCACGGTGGCGGGGCCCGGGGGTTCCGGCTTCACCTGGTGCGGGGGAAAGCGGCGAAAGGGCACTGACCGCGGCACCCGAGGTGCCTGCACGGTCAATCGACGGGCCGGGCCGCCGATCGACCGGGCGGACACCGATTCCTCCGGCGCCCGGGCGGTGTCCAAGTCTTCGGAAGCGGCGAGAGGCCGGTGACCGGAGGCAAGGAGACACGAGTGCGCACCACGACAACACCCACGCCGGTGGCGCCGGCCGCGGGACGGACGCAACGACGCTGGGTGCTGGTCATCGCCTCGGTGGCGTCGTTCATGGTCGTCCTCGACGCGCTGGTCGTGTCGACCGCGCTGACGGCGATCCGGACCGACCTCGGCGCGTCGGTCACCGAACTCGAGTGGACGGTCAACGCCTACGGCCTGAGCTTCGCCGTCCTGCTCATGACCGCGGCGGCGGCCGGCGACCGCTGGGGACGGCGGCGGGTCTTCGCGGCCGGGGTGACGCTGTTCGCGGCGGCGTCACTGCTCTGCGCGATCGCGCCCGGCGTGGAGGTCCTGATCGCCGGGCGGGTGCTGCAGGGCGCCGGCGCCGCGTTCGTCATGCCGCTCGCGCTCGCCCTGCTCGGGGCCGCCTTCCCGGCCGAGCGGCGAGCCGCGGCGCTCGGCGTGTTCGCGAGCGTCAGCGGGGTGGCGGTGCCGCTGGGACCACTGCTGGGCGGCGCGATCGTCGAAGGCGTGTCGTGGCCGTGGATCTTCTGGATCAACGTCCCGATCGGGGTGGCGCTGGCGTACTTCGCGCTGACCCGGACCGCGGAGAGCCACGGCCCGGACCCGGCCCTCGACGTGCCGGGCCTGGTGCTGGCGGGTGCCGGATCGCTCGGCGTGGTCTGGGCCATGGCCCAGGGCAACGCGGCCGGCTGGACCAGCGTGACGGTGCTGGGACCGCTCCTCGCGGGCTTGGCCGCGTTCGGCGCGTTCGTGGCGTGGCAGCGGAAGGCGGCTCACCCGATGCTGCCGCTGCACCTGTTCCGCTCCCGCCGGTTCGCCGCCGGCAACGTCGTGATCTTCTGCCACTGGGCGTCCGCGCTGGGCGCGGTGTTCTTCATGGCCCAGTTCTTGCAGGACGGGCTGGGCTACGGGCCACTCGCCGCCGGGCTCGGGCTGGCGCCGTGGGGGCTGACCACGACGGTTGTCCCACAGCTGGCGGGCCGGCTGGTCGGCCGGTTCGGCGAACGGCCGTTCATCGTGGCCGGGCTGGGGTTGCACGCCGTCGCGATGCTGTGGATCGCCCTGGTGGCCGGGCCGGAGATCGGCTACTGGGCGATCGCCGTGCCGCTGGTGCTGTCGGGGACGGGGATCGCGATGTGCTTGCCGGCGGCGCAGAGCGCGGTGCTGACGTCGGTCGCGCCGCGGTTCCTCGGCAAGGCTTCGGGCGCGTTCAGCGCGATGCGGCAGCTGGGCGGGGCGTTCGGCGTCGCGGTCCTGGTCGCCGGGTTCTCGCTGGCGGGCAGTTACGCGTCGGGAGCGGCGTTCTCCGCCGGGTTCGCGGCCGCGGCCGTGGTCAGCGCCGTGCTCGCGGCGCTGGGCGCGCTGGCCGGTGCCGTCATCCCCCGGCGTTCGGTTGATCCGGTCGATGCGGTGAAGGAGCTGGGCGATGTCTGATGCGAAGGCCGGTCTGCTGCGCGGGCTGCACCACGGGGAGCTGCTGGTGCTGCCGAACGCGTGGGACGAGGAGAGCGCCTCGCTGGTCGTCGAGGCGGGGTTCCCGGTCGTGGCGACCTCCAGTGCGGCGGTGGCGGACGCACTGGGGCACGGGGACGGTGAGCGTGCGCCGTGGCGGGAGATGTTCGCGGCGGTGGCGCGGATCGCCCGCGCGGTGCCGGTCCCGGTGACGGTGGACGCCGAGGCCGGCTACGGCCTGGAGCCCGACCGCCTCGTGGCGGAACTGCTGGCCGCCGGGGCGGCAGGCTGCAACATCGAGGACACCGACCACCGGGCCGGGGGACTGGTGCCCGCGGAGGTGCAGGCGGACCGGCTGGCGGCGATCCGCGCGGCGGCCGGGACGGCGTTGGTGATCAACGCGCGGATCGACACCTTCCTGCCGGCCGGCGCGATTCCCGAGCCCGAGCGAACGGCCGAAGCGGTCCGCCGCGGCCGGCTGTACCGCGCGGCCGGGGCGGACTGCGTGTACCCGATCGGGGTGTCGAGCGCGGCCGACCTCGAGCGGATCGTGACGGGCGTGGGCGGGCCGGTGAACGGGAACACGGGGGCCGAACTGGATTTGGGCACCCTGGCGTCGATGGGGGTCGCCAGGGTGTCCTTCGGGCCGCGGTTCTACCGGGCGGGGATGGCCGCGTTGCGTGATGGGCTGGCGGAGCTGCGGCGCGAGGTGGAGAAGGTGGGGGTGTCCCATGGGTGAGGGGGCGGTCGTGGCGTGTGGTGGGCCGGGGTTGCGGCGGGCGGTGGGATTGTCGGCTGGTTGCGGGGCGGCTAGGGGTGGCGGGCCGGCGAAGTCGCGCGCTGCGGCGGGAGTGCCCGGTGCGTGAGCGAGCCCCCGCCGATTCCCTCGTACCGCCTCCCGCCGCCGAAGCCGAGCCGGCTCGGCCGGCCGACGAGGCGATGCTCACCGCCGCGCTCGGCTATGCGCTTTCCTCGGCGGCCGAGGTCGGGCTCGCCGATCTCGGGCGCCCCTCGGCCTGCGACGGCTGGACCGTCGCCGACACCCTCGCCCACCTCACCCTCTCCCTCCGCTGCGTCGCCGTCTCCCTCGCCTCCGGTGCCGTGCCGCCCGATCCGCCGCCGCGCGCCGGGCCCGTCACCGCCCGGAGCCTGCGGCGAGACCTCGGCCGAGCCGTCGCCGCGCTCGGGTCGGCGGCCGCGGATCTCCGCGGCCGGCGGGCGGTCGCCGTCGACGGGCGGCCGCTGCCGTGCCGGCGGCTGGTCGTCGTCGGCGCCATCGAAGCCGCCGTGCACGGCTGGGACGTGCACCGGGCCAGGCCGATCCCCGGCCCGCTCGCCGGGCGGCTGCTCGCCGAACTGCCGTCGGTGCTCGATCGGGGCACCCGGCGGGGCCTGTTCGCCGAGCCCGTCACCCTGCCGCCGGGCCGCCCGCCCGGCGAACGGCTGCTCGCCGCCCTCGGAAGGGGATGATCGACGATGTCCACGACGAACGAGGAGCGTGTGGTGTCTTCCGAGGAGCGGCTGCGGGACGAGTTCGGCTCGCTGCGCCCGGCGCTGGTCGCACACTGCTACCGGATGACCGGGTCCTACCAGGACGCCGAGGACGCCGTCCAGGAGACCTACCTCAAGGCCGCCAAGGGCGTCGACGGCTTCGAAGGCCGGTCCTCCCTCAAGACGTGGCTCTACCGGATCGCCACCAACACCTGCCTCACCGAGCTGAACCACCGCGGCCGTCGCATGCTGCCCGCCGGGCTCGGGGCGCCGTCGGACGACCCGGAGACGCGCGTCTTCGCCGACGACACCGTGGCGTGGCTCGAGCCGCTGCCCGACGCCGTGCTCGGCGACCCCGGCGAGGTCGTCGTGCGGCGCGAGTCCGTCCGGCTCGCGCTGGTGGCCGCGCTGCAGCACCTGCCGGCGCGGCAGCGTGCCGCGTTCCTGCTGCGCGAAGTCCTTTCGTGGTCGGCCGCCGAGATCGCGGACGCGCTCGGCGTCAGCGTGCCGGCGGTGAAGAGCCTCCTGCAGCGGGCCCGCGTCCGGCTCGACGAACTGGACCTGGACGGGCCGCCGGAGCTCGGCCCGGAAGCCGAGCGCGCGCTGCTCGACCGCTACATCGCGGCCTTCGAGGCCGAGGACACCACGGCGCTGCGGGCGGTCATCCGGGACGACTTCAGCCTCGAAGCCGTGCCGCACCCGGTGTGGTTCCAGGGGCTGGCCGTGTGCCTGCCGTTCCTGGACCGCGCGTTCGCCGCGCCGGGCGGTGCGGCCCGGTTGGTGCCCACCCGGGCGAACGGCCAGCCCGCGGCGGGCAGCTATCGCCGGGACGCCGCCGGCGTCCGGCGCGCCGACGGGCTGTGGGTGTTCACGGTGACCGGCGGCCGCTTCTCCCGCGCGGTCAAGTTCCACGGCGCACAGCTGGTGACGGCGGCCGGGCTGCCCGACCGGCTCTAGCCGCGCTTGCGCCGCCTGACCACGAAAACCCCGATGGCGACGGCGATCGCGGTCAGCACGACGTATTGGAGGTACGACGCGTACCGCTCGACGAGCGGCCAGTGTTCGCCGAGCAGCCAGCCCGCGAGGACGAACCCGGTGTTCCAGACGAGGCTGCCGGCGGTGGTGTAGAGCAGGAACCGCCCGAACGGCATCCGTTCGACGCCGGCGGGCAGCGAGACGAGGCTGCGGAAGACGGGGATCATCCGCCCGAAGAAGACGGCTTTGCCGCCGTGCCGCGCGAACCACGCGGCGGTCCGGTCGAAATCGGCGGTCCCGACGAGCGGAACCCGCGCCACGAGCCGGCGCGTGCGGTCGTGCCCGAGCCGCAGCCCGAGCAGGTAGACGACGACGGCCCCGGCCACGGAACCGAGGGTGGTCCAGAAGAGGGCACCACCGAGGCTGAAGGCCCCCCGTCCGGCGGCGAACCCGGCGAGGGGCAGGACGAGCTCGCTGGGCAGGGGCGGGAAGAGGTTGTCGAGCCCGACGACGATGGCGGCACCGGGACCCCGAGCGACTCCATGAGCCCGACGGCCCAGCCGGCCACCCCGGTGAGCTCCCCGGAAGCGGCGGGGGAGGCGGGGGAGGTGGTCATCGGGGCTCCTGGGGGTGGGTCACGGCGGCGGGCGGGGACGGCTCGGCTGGGGTGGGCGATGCGCGCCGGTCGGCCGGAGGCGGTGGGTTGGGCGGCGCCGGCTCGGGCGGTGCAGGCTCGGGCTGCGGCGAGTTGGCCGCCCCGGGCGCGCGGCGCAGCATGGGGCGATGCGGCTCGCCGGGGGCGGTGGGCTGCGGCAGGTTGACCAGTTTGCGCTGGTTGGCGGGTCGTGCGCGAAGGCGAGCTGGGCGGCTCGGCGGGCGGCGCCCGCTCGGGCGGCCATCGGGCGGTGCGGCTCGCCGGGGACGACGGGCCGCGGCGGGCTGGGCGGCTCGGCTGGGGCGGCGGGCGATGCGCGCCGGTCGGCCGAAGGCCCCGGCTTGGGCGGTGCGGCTCGTCGGGTTTGGTAGGCCGTGGCGGGTTGGCCGGTTTGCGCCGGGTGAGCGGGTGTGTGGAGGCGAGCCGGGCGGCCGGCGCAACCTTGGCGGAGGCGCCGGCCGCGGGGCGAGCCGACCTGCCGACGCCTCACCCGCTCGGCCGAACCGCGGTGCATGCCCGACCCACGTCACCCGGCGCAGGCCTTCGTCAGCGCCGTCACCTGGTCCGCCTTCTTACTGGCCCACTCCGCCGGCGTCTTCACCAGCTCGTCCACCGTCGTCTCGCGCAGGGTCGTCGCCAGGCCGTTGATCGCCTCGGCCGCCGTGGTGTTCGCCGCCTTCTGTGCCAGGCCCGTCAGCTCGTCCGCCGCCGCGTGGGCTCGTTCCGCTGCCGCCTCGGGGTTGGTCACGTTCTGGTCGGCCGTGGCGATGCGGACCGCGTCCGCGCAGACCGCCGCCGTCGAAGCCGCGTTGCTCACCTGGCCCGCCGTTTCCGCGGCCACGCCGCAACCCGTCAGGGCCAGCACGAGCCCTCCGGCGAGGATCATCAAGCGCATCTTCTACTCCTTCCGGGAGACAGCCGAGGTTTTGAGGAGGCTGGCGGTGACCGCCGTCGCGAGGATCGCGGCGACCACGCCCAGCGAAAGCGCCGTCGGGATCTTCCAGATCTCCAGCAGCAGCATCTTCACGCCGACCCACACCAGCACCAGCGCCAGGCCGAGCTTCAGGTACACGAACCGGTGCATCACGTCGGCGAGCAGGAAGTACATCGCCCGCAGGCCCAGCACCGCGAAGGCGTTCGAGGTGAACACCAGGAACGGTTCCTGCGTGACCGCGAAGATCGCCGGGATCGAGTCGACGGCGAAGACGACGTCGGTCACCTCGATCAGGACCAGGACCGCCAGCAGCGGCGTGGCCACCCAGCGGCCGGCCTGCCGGACGAGGAACTTGCCCCCGTGGTCGCCGTCGGTGGTCGGAATGATCCGGCGGAACACCCGCAGCACGGGGTTGCGGTCGTAGTCGACGGTTTCGCTGCGGTGCAGCGCCATCCGCACGCCGGTGATGACCAGGAAAGCGCCGAACACGTACAGGATCCAGGCGAAGCTCGCGATCAGCGCCGACCCCGCCGCGATGAACACCGCCCGGAACACCAGGGCCCCGATCACGCCGTAGAACAGGATGCGGTGCTGGTACTCGCGGGGCACGGCGAAGTAGCCGAAGATGATCGCGAACACGAAGACGTTGTCGACGGCCAGGGACTTTTCGATGACGTAGCCGGCGAAGTACTGGCCCGCGAACTCCGCGCCCCAGACCCACCAGACCACGGCGCCGAAGGCGAGCCCCAGCACCACCCACGCGCCGGACCACGCCAGCGCCGAGCGGACGCCGACGACGGGGGCCTTGCGGTGGGCCGCCAGGTCGACGGCGAGCATGGCCAGGATGACGCCGAGCACGGCGGCCCAGGCCCAGAACGGAACGGTCACGACACACTCCTCCGGTTCGGTGACGAACCGGAGGTCTCCCCGGTCACCCTCAGGTGACGTCGACACCGGGCTGCTCACGGGCAGCCGGACTGACGATGCCGAACCGGGCGGGTACTCCCCTCCGTGCCGCCAGAATGACGAACTGCACTTCGTCTGTCAAGTTCGGACGTCTACTGTGGCCGGTATGGCTTCGTGGACGTTCCTCAGCAACCACGCGCACGTCCTGCTCTGCGTGGCCGCGGATCCCGACCGCACGCTGCACGACATCGCCGAGCGAGTCGGGATCACCGAGCGCGGCGTGCAGCTGATCCTCGCCGACCTGATCGCCGAGGGCTACCTGGAGCGCGAGCGCATCGGGCGGCGCAACCACTACAAGATCCACCCGGAAGGCCGGCTGCGTCACCCGTTGGAGGCACACCACCGGGTGGCCGACCTGGTCGCGGCCCTCGGCGTCGAACCGGCTGCGCCGGCGTGAATCACCCGTTCAGGAGCCCGTGGTCCTGAACCACGCGGCCGAATCAGCCGCCACCACATCGGATCCGTCGCTGGCGAGCACGACCTCACCCCACGAGCCGGGCGCGGCGAACCGAGTGGAGCCCGTGTTGAGCACGCACACCAGGTCCCCGCGCCGGAACGCGAGCACCGTGTCCGCGCCCGTCGTCAGCCACTCCACCGGGCCCGGCCGGCCGAGGCGCAGTTCCTTCCGCGCCCGGACCGCCCGGCGGTAGAGGTGCAGCATCGAGGACGCGTCCCGCTCCTCGACGTCGACCGCGTACCCGGCGAACCACTCCGGCTGCGGCAGCCACGGCTTCCCCGTGCCGAACCCGAACGCCGGTGCGTCCGCCGTCCACGGCAGGGGGACGCGGCAGCCGTCGCGGCCCTTCTCCAGGCCGCCCGTCCGGTGGAACACCGGGTCCTGGCGGGCTTCGTCCGGGAGGTCCTGGACCTCCGGCAGGCCGAGTTCCTCGCCCTGGTAGAGGAACACCGAGCCCGGCAAGGCCAGCAGCAGGAGCAGCGCCGCGCCGGCCCGGCGGCCTCCGAGCTCCGCGTCGACTTCGCCGCGCGGGCGCATCAGCGCCGCGAAGGCGTCGTTGCTCTCCGGGGCCGGCTCGGGGCGGACGATGCCGTAGCGCGTCACGGCCCGGTGGACGTCGTGGTTGGCCAGCGTCCACGCCGCCGGGGCGCCGTGGACCTGCGTGCGGGCCGTGGCGCGCTCGATCGCGCCGCGCAGGGCGGCCGCCTCCCACGGCTGGACCAGCAGGTCGAACGAGAACGCCTGGTGCAGCTCGTCCGGGCGCAGGTAGGCGTCCAGGTCGGCCGGGTCGGGGACCCAGACCTCGCCGACCAGCAGCAGGTCGCGGTCCGGGCCGTAGCCCGCGGCCAGCGCGTGCCAGCGGCGGAAGATCTCGTGCACCTCCGGTCGGTTCCAGCTGTAGGCGTTGTAGCTGCCGCCCGCCGGGTCCCAGTCGCGCAGGGCCGCGTCCTTGATCAGGCCGTGGCAGACGTCGATGCGGAAGCCGTCGACGCCGCGGTCGAACCAGAACCGCAGTACGTCGTCGAAGTACGCCAGGACCTCCGGGTTGCGCCAGTCGAAGTCCGGCTGCTCGCGGGTGAACAGGTGCAGGTACCACTGGCCCGGCGTGCCGTCGGGTTCGGTGACCCTGGTCCACGCCGGCCCGCCGAAGACCGACTGCCAGTTGTTGGGCGGCTCGTCGCCCCGGCCGTCGCGGAAGACGAACCGCGCGCGCTCGGGCGAGCCGGGGCCGGCGGCCAGCGCCGCGGTGAACCACGGGTGCTGGTCCGAGCAGTGGTTCGGCACCAGGTCCATCAGGATCCGCAGGCCGCGCGCGTGCGCCTCGGCGACCAGGCGGTCGAACGTCTCGAGGCTGCCGTAGTCGGGGTTGACGCCGTGGTAGTCGGCGATGTCGTAGCCGTGGTCGGCCTGCGGTGACGGGTAGCACGGGTTGAGCCAGATCGCGTCGGCGCCGAGCCCGGCGATGTGCCCGAGCCGCCGGATCACCCCGCCGAGGTCACCGACGCCGTCACCGTCGCTGTCGGCGAACGAACGGACGTAGAGCTGGTACACCACGGCGTCGTCCCAGAACGAGCGCGGGCGGGAAGAAGTCGGCGGCACCCCGCGATCTTCGCACGCGCCGGTGGTTGACTGGCGCCATGCCACTGGGGACGCACGAGGTCGAGGTGTTCGAGAACGCCAGGCCGAGGCTGGAAGCCATCGCCTACCGCCTGCTGGGGTCGGCGGGCGACGCCGAGGACGCCGTCCAGGACACCTTCCTGCGCTGGCAGTCCGCCGACCGGGCGCGCGTCGAGACACCCGAAGCGTGGCTGACCAAGGTGCTCACCCACCTCTGCCTCAACCGGCTGACCTCGGCGCGGGCCCGGCGGGAGACCTACGTCGGCCAGTGGCTCCCCGAGCCCGTCTTCGCCGGCGACCGGATGCTCGGCCCGTCCGACACGGTCGAGCAGCGGGAGTCCGTCTCGATCGCGATGCTCACCCTGATGGAGCGGCTGACCGCCCGGGAACGCGTCGTCTACGTGCTGCGCGAGGCCTTCGGGTACTCGCACGGCGAGATCGCCGAGGTGCTCGACCTCACCGAGGCGAACTGCCAGCAGATCCACCGGCGGGCCAAGCAGCACCTGGCCGCGGACCGGCGGCGGGTCGAGGTCGACGCGGCCGCCGCCCGCAGGATCGTCGAGGAGTTCCTCGCCGCGGCGCTCAGCGGCCGGACCGACGCGCTGGTCAAGCTGCTGGCCGACGACGCGGTCAGCGTCGGCGACGGCGGTGGCGCGGTCTTCTCGGTGCCGCGGCCGATCACCGGTGCCCTGCGGGTGGCGCGGTTCCTGCGCACGCTGTTCACGCCGAGCGAGGCGAAGTGGGAGATGGTCGGCGGCCGTCCCGACCTGTACGCCGCCGTCGCCAACGGCGTGCCCGCCCTGGTCATGGTGGTCGAGGAGCGGGTCGTCGGGATCTTCGCGCTGGACGTGACGGCCGACGGCATCGCGGCCGTCCACGCGCAGGCCAACCCGGCCAAGCTCGCCCGCGCGACGCGCGAGTGGGCGACCGCCGAGCACGGGGAACCGCTCGCCGGCACCTGGTGACCCAGGTCACGTCGAACTCCTGTCAGGTTTCGCGCCGCTGTCCGGTTCAGGGAGCACACACCGACCGGACAGGAGCAAAACCATGAAGCACCGCATCGTCGTCCTCGGGGCCGGATACGCCGGAGCCAACGCTGCCGGGCGCCTGGCCAAGCGGTTGCACCCCGCCGACACCGAGATCACCCTGGTCAACGCCGACGCCGAGTTCGTCGAGCGCGTCCGCATGCACCAGCTGGCGACCGGGCAGGACCTGAAGCCGCGCCCGCTGGCCGGCGTCTTCGCGGGCACCGGCGTCCAGCTGCGGATCGCGCGGGTCGCCGCGGTCGACGCCGAACGCCGGACCGTCGCCCTCGCCGATGGCGAGGAACTCGGCTACGACACGCTCGTCTACGCCCTCGGCAGCACCGCCGCGGCCGTTCCCGAGCACGCTCACAGCCTCGCGGGCAAGGAGTCCGCGCTGCGGCTGCGCGCCCGGCTGGCCGACCTCGCCGCGGGCGGGACCGTGCTGGTCGTGGGTGGCGGCCTCACCGGCATCGAAGCCGCCACGGAGATCGCGGAGGCCCGGCCGGACCTCGAGATCGCCCTCGCCGCCCGCGGCGGCCTCGGCGACTGGCTGAGCGAGAAGGGCCGTGACCACCTGCGGCGGGCGTTCGACCGGCTCGGCATCACCGTGCACGAGAACACGGCCGTGACGAGGGTCGAGCCGGCCACCGCGACCACCGCCGACGGCCGCACGATCCCGGCCCAGGTGACCGTCTGGACGGCCGGGTTCGCCGTCCACCCGATCGCCGCGGCCACCACCCTGACGGTCTCCGAGACGGGCCAGATCGTCGTCGACGACACGATGCGGTCGGTCTCCCACCCGGACGTCTACGCGGTCGGCGACGCCGCGTACGCCCGGGGTGGCCACGGCACACCGCTGCGGATGTCCTGCGCTTCGGGGATCCCGACGGCCCAGCTGGCGGCCGACGCCATCGCCGCCCGCCTGACCGGGCGCCCGGTGCCGGAGAACAAGATCGGCTACGCGGTCCAGTGCGTGAGCCTCGGCCGCCGCGACGCCGTCATCCAGCGGGTGACCCCGGACGATGTGGCCAAGCCCTCCGCGGCGACCGGGAAGACGGCCGCCCGGATCAAGGAACTGATCTGCCGGTCCGCGGCCTGGAGCGTCGAGCACCCGACGCTGCTGGTGCCGTCCCGCCGCCGGCACACCGTCGCCGCCGGGGAGCCGGGCGAGGTCGGCCGGTCAGTGCCTCGGTGAAGCGCAGCGGGTGCAGCGACAGCGTGTCCTTGTACGTCCGGTCCGCCGCCACCTGGCTCTTCTCCCGCGTGGGTTCGGCGTGTCGCCGAGACCGGGTGGCGGCGTTATCGGCGTGCAGGGTGAACCAGCCCGGGTCCCGCCGCAGCTGGACGAGGAAGCCGCTCGGGTCGGCCAGGAGGGCTTGACCCGATTCGGTGAATGATCTGCACGATGGGGTCACGGTAGGAGGCCCGGTGTAACAGCAAAGCTGCGCCCGACGACATCGCACAGGCATCATGATCCAGAGGGGGAATTCGTGCGAATGAGAACCGCCGTTGCGATCGTCGCCGCATCCGGCGTCGTTCTCGCCGGTTGCGGCATGCCGAAGGTGAACACAGGAACCGTAAGTCCGGCGTCGGCGGGTGAATCCAGTGCGTCGGCGGGCGAGCAAACGCCGACACCGACCTGGGGGCAGCGGTACACCTGGAAATCGGGACTCGCCATCGAGGTCGCGCCGCCCGTGGCCTGCCAACCCTCCTCGTGGGCATCTCCACAGAACGTCGAGCGGGCCGTCAAGGTGAAGTTCACGATCGTCAACGGCACGGGCAAGCCCTACGAGGCCGCCGGCCTCGCATTCGGAAACGATGTGCAGTTCTCCGGTGCCAAGGCGGAACCTGTTTTCGACAGTGAAGGTGCCTGCGGGGGTGGCGGTCTCGATGCGGCCACAGTGCTGCCGGACAAGACCTACACCTATGAACAGGCCTACGCTGTCGGCAAGGAGAAGGGTGAACTGCAGATCGCCCTCCAGCCCGACTTCTCTTCCGACAAAGCCGTGTACGTGGGGCAGGCTTGATCCCGAGCGTGTGAAAGTCCGCCAAGTCGTCTCATGCGGGGGAGCAGCGGATGGAGGAACTCACGGACCTGCCGCCGGCGGACCCGACGTTTCCCGCGCGGGTGGCCGCGCTGCTTCGCTCACGGCCGATTGTCGAAGCGGTCGTGGCGGCAGGCCGGCAGGACTGGCCGGCTGACGTTTACGACGTGACGACTTTAGCGCTGGCCGCGATCGACCTGGTCATCGCGCGACAGGGATTCGACGAAGAAGCGACCTACGACGACCTGGTCGGCGGCTTGACAGCCATTGCTCGACGCGCCGCGCCCAACCGGTCCGGTACAGAACATCGGCGGGTAGCCGAGTTCACGGTGGGTGGATTGCTGAACCGGCCGGCGCAGGAAGCACCATTCACCTACCGGATCAGCGACCACACCGATCGGGGCGGGCATCGGCAGCGCCAAGTGCAGTTCCGGCTGCTTGTGGAACGAGAGGACCCGGTTCTAGGGGAGGTGGTGGTCAACGCGACCCGGGATGCGATCAACGCGCTGGTCGGCGGTCTCGAGTTCGACGTGGAAGACGAGCAGGTCGCCAATGAGCTCATGTTGGAGCGCCAGCTGGCGAAGGGGGCGTTCGACGCCGCCGAGAAGGCAGCCGTGCGCGCTCGCCTGCTTTCGGTCTCGCTCGCCGAGGACCTTGCCCGGCTGATCAAAGACACGCGGCGCGATCTCCGGTCGGTGCTCGACGAGTGGGCCGAACAGGTGCCCGAGCGGCTGGAACTCGCGCGTGAACATATCGCGGGAAGGCTGGAATCCGAACACCGGTTGCTGGCCAAGGTCCGCGAATCCCTGGAAGCAGAAGACTTCCAGGTGACTGCAGCCGCGGCACGGATCGCGCGACTCCTCACCGAGTGCGCGCGCAGACACCAGTCACTGCATGCACGGGTCATCATGGCTCGTAGCGTGTTCCTCGACGAACAGGACAGGCAGGCGTTCCGCCCGCCGGCCCTCGGCCACCTCCCGGACCTGGCCGTCGAGGTGCTGAACCCGCTGCTGGGACTGCCGGCCGTGACCGCGCTCGACGTCACCGATCGGTGGCTGTCCGACATCACAGGTCCGCGGCCACCGAAGCTGCCGCGGCTCTATCGGCTGGTCGAAGACCTATGGTCGGTACGTGAGCCGGCCGTGACCGATCCGGGCACCGACACCGACGAGATCGGGGAGGCGGACCCACCCACGATCGCGCCTGAAATCGTCGAGGCCGCCGCGGACGTCGTGAGCGACGTAGGCTTGCCAGCCCGCTTGTCCGCCTTGCTCGCCGAGGCGCTCACCGCGCCGGGCGAGACAGCGGACAGGCAGGCCACGGCGGAAATTATCGCATTGGCGGCCTTGTGGTGCTATGCACCCGAAGAGGCTGATGCCGAGCGGCCGGCGTCGGTGGATCTCGCCGCGCGGATCTTCGGTTCGCGCGCTGCCGCCGACGCCGACGGGTTGCGCTTGGACCTGACTGGCTGGGACGGCGATGACCTCATCCTGGTGGCTCAGCCGGATGCACTGCGCGACGCCAACCCGGCGCCCGTGACCGAACGAGGTGGGCGACGATGACCCTCACTCAGGCCGACCACACCGACCTCGGGACTTTACTGGGGTTCGCCTTGCAGCCGAACCAGCGTCCCGGCCGTAGCCCGGAGTACCGCCGGATACTCAGCCGGTACCGGACCGAGCCGGACTTCCGGCTCGCCACGGATGCCGTGTTGCACGGCCTCGATGTCCGGGTGCTTTCGGATGGTGATTTCGGGCTGGTGCTCGGGGTCAATCCGGAATCGCCCTTCGCGTTCCGCGTGGCGGACTTGCCGAATGCCGGCACGCGCGACGGTCGCCTGCTCGCTGGTCTCGTCCTGGTAGGTATCGCGGCTTACGCCTACCCCAGTCCGGCTGACCTCGACGAAGAGCGAGTTCGACGCATCCCGGAGACCGAGTTCGAACAATGGCTACGGGCTGCATGTGATCGGCTCCGCGGGCGTGACGCGGCCGGCGAGCCGATCCCGGACGAGGGCTTGGACGAGGCGTGGCGCGCCTACCACGAAAAGCCGGCGCACCGGGTCGGCGAGCGCGGCCGCGGGGCCGGGCGCCTGTCTTCGAAGTGCACGCTGTACTGGGTGCGCAACACCCTGGCCTGGCTCGCCGAGCAGGGCATGGCACGGCCCGAAACGAGCGGCGGAGCTTGGGTATTGACTGAGCGGTTCCGCATCCAGGTCAAGGACATGGCAAGCGAGCCCGCGTACACCGTGCTCGCGGCGATTGGGCGCGGCGAGCACCTGGCACGGACCGAAGTGGCGCCGGTGCAACTGGACGAGGAGGCCGAGTGACCTACCACCTCGCGGGACTTCGGTTGCACTCCGTCGGCGAGCGGTCGGCGAGGTTCACCGATCTGTCGCTCGACTTCACCGCGCCTGAGGACGAGGCGCCGGCGCCGGCCGACAGCGTTGTGTGGCTGCGCAACGGCGGCGGCAAATCATCCCTGCTTTCGTTGTTCTATGCTCTGCTCCTGCCGAACGCCAACGACTTCCTCGGACGCGTCGCTAAGCGGAGCCTCACTGATTACGTGGACACTGGCGACACGGCGCACACCATTGCGATCTGGCACCCGGCCGCAGTGAGCGGGACACTGGATGGCGCGGCAGAACATGTGCTCATCACCGGCGCGGTGTACGAGTGGGCGGATCTTCGCCGTCCGGCAGACGCGGATCGGGCCAGAGACAAGCTTAACGTCTCGTTCTACGCCTTTTACGCGGTGCCTGGTGTCCTGGAGCCCGGTTCCCTGCCGATCTCCGACGAGTCTGGGTCACCGCTCCGGCAAAACGCTTTTCTCGCAGCCGTCCGCGAAGCCGCTGCCGCATACCCTCAGGCCGCCGACCTTGTCATCACCAGCCGGCAGCACGAGTGGACGACGGCGCTGGTCAACCGAGGCCTGGATCCGGAGCTGTTCCGCACCCAGAAGCAGATGAACCACGTCGAGGGTGGCGTCGAGGACATGTTCAAATTCGCCTCTGCCCGGCAGTTCATCGACCTGCTCATCGACCTCACCGCCGCTCCCGAAGACGCCGAGAACGTGGCGCAACGCCTCTCATCCATCGCTTCCTTGCTGCAGACGAAACCGGCGAAAAAGGCAGAGCGGGAATTCTGCATGGAGTCAGTCACCGGACTTGGCCTCCTGGAACTGGCCCACGCCGAAGTTCTTTCGGCGCAGGAGGCTCTCGGCCGGGCCGAAGACGCCGCTCATGCTCTCGCAGCAGCTTTCGCGGCGAGCAGGTTCGAGGCAAACACCAGGAACGACTCGCTCGAGGAACGCGCAGGCGAGGTGGATCGGAAGAGAGGTGCTGCCGATCAACAGCAAGGTGTCGCTTACGACTTGCTTTACCTGTACCAGCTCCGTGGCGCGAAGTTCCGGGTCGAATCGGCTGACCGCGAGGAGACTACAGCCAGGAATGCCGTCAACGCGGCGAAGGAGGCCGTTGCCGCCTGGGAAGTCGCCGGTCAAATTGCTGTCAAGAGAAAGCTTTTGGCCGATCTTGAGGCTAACGCCCGGGAAGCCGCCCAGGAACGGAACCGCACCGCACCACAACGCCGTGCGCACGATGAACACGCCGCTCGTTTGAGAACTCGTCTGTTGGCCCTCGCCGCCGAACATGCGGAGGCGGCCGGTCAAGCCCTCGATGATCAGGGAGAAGCCGAACGGAGCGCCGGAGAGCACAAAGTCAAAGCCGAACGCTACCGCGTCGAAGCGTCGGAAGCCGATCAGGAAGGTGCCGGCGCGCGGGCCAAGCTGGACACTCTCGCCGCGGACATCGAAGCGGCGGTGCTGGCCGGATCGTTGCCGGACGCTACGACGGACCCGAGTGCCCACGACGCAGCCTTGGGCCTTCGGCGCGAAGCACTGGACGCAACCCTCAAGGAGGTCCGGGCGAGGCGCCAAGAATGTCCCGCAATCCGCCAGCGGCTAGCTGATCGGCAAACCGAACTCTTGGGCGAGATCGCGAAGCTCGATATCGATCGAGGACGAGTAGCCGGCGAGCGCAGCACGCTTGAGGATCGTTCCGCCGTGCTCTCCGCCGACCAGCGAATTCTCGACCTGACCGAAGCGACTGACGACGTCCCGGCCGATATCTGGGCTGAAGCCGACACCCTGACGCGGCGCCTGACCGACGAGATCGTCGGCGCTGACGTCGCGCTGGTCCGCCAAGAGGCCGAGCGAATGGAAGACCGCCGGGCCACGGATACCCAAGCTCGTACGGGGCGCCTGCCCACGACATTGGACGCCGAGCGCGTGCGGGCAATCCTCGCTGGTCAGGGCATCGCCTCGGAGACCGGTTGGACACATCTGTTGTCGGTGATGGCCGAAGCCCGTCTGAGCGAGCTGCTGGACGACCCCGATCTCGTGCGTGTCGGTCTCGGTGTCGTCGTCGCCACCGAGCAGGCGGAGGATGCCGCGCTCGCCTTACTGGAAATCGATGCGACGACAACCGCGCTCGTCGGTCTATACACCGCTGCCGACGCGTCGCGGGCGGCTCGGGCGACAGGGTCACCCGCTCCGGCGGTCACGCCCGTGTGGACCGGCCTGCACCGCGGTCTCGTCGACACGGCTGTCGCCGAGGCCGCGATCAGCCGCATCCACGCGCGTATCGCCGAACACGAGCGCGAACGCACGGCGCTGACGACGCAGCGAGACCGCGATCGGACGCTGCTGACGGAGCTGACGCAGTTCCTCGCCGACTGCCCGACGGGTCACCTTGCCGGGCTGGAATGGCGGATCGCCGATCTCGATCGCGCGCTGGGTGAACTGGACCAGTCGGTGTCGGAGATCCGCGCGAAACTCGATGAGCTCGAGGCCGCCGAACGCGCAGATGCCGAGTTGGAGGCGGACACGACTGCCGCGCTCTCCGAGGTTGCCCAGAGACGGGCTCGGCTCGCCACCCTTATTCCGAAGGTCGCTGCGGCAGATAGCTGGCGCGAAGCGCTCGAAGAGGCCACCCGCAAATCGCGCCGGGCCATCGAACAGGCCAGTCACCACGAATCCGAACGGGAGGCGGCCTCGGTGCGCGCCTTGGCCGCAGCGACGGCAGCCAACAGCGCGAATGTGGCAGCAAAGCAGCGCACGGCCGAGGCCGAATCGGTCCGGTTTCTCGACACGGCACCCGAGGTTGATGACGACGAGACGGTGCTGCTGGATTCCCTGCGCGGGACGTATGAGGACGCCGAGCGTGCCTGGGCGGTGCAAGCGGCGGATTCAGTCCTCGCCGAACGCGAACGGATGATCCAGGCCCAGCTGGTCGACGTGAACGCCGCCCTCGGTGAAGTAAACAAGATCGTCGTCGAGCGCGCTGATTCTCTGCTGTTGACCAGACTTGGACAGACAGTCGCCGATCGTGCCGCAGCGCTGGCGGATGCCCGCCAGACGGGAAGCGAAGCGCAGACAGCACTGGGGCGGGCCGAAGCTGAGTCGAAGATCCGGAGATCGGAGCTGAAGACCATCACGCAGCGCCGTCTCGAACCGCCGAGACGCGCCTTGCCAGTCGAACCGGACGACGCTGAGCACGCCGATTCCCTCGCGGCTGAGCAGGAAAAGGTCGGGCAGACGGCGGTTGAACGCCGGATCGCCGCAGAGAGGGAGCTCGCCGCCATCCGGGAGCAGCAGGACCGGCTGAAGGCGCGCGCGAACACGTTTCTTCTACTCGCCGATGGCCTGCCGGAGGCGGGTGAACGTGCCGCGCCGGCCTTCGAGGGAGACGAAGCCGCCGCCCGCGCACGGAGGGGGGCCGTGGCGAGGAATGTGCTGGACACGCGAGAGCGGTACAACGAGAAAGTTGGTGCGCGCACCAGGGCGGTCGGTGATCTCCGGACTATCGGCAGCCGGTTCCAGACGGTCGCCACGCCTGCCAAGGATCGGCTGGCGCACGTCCCGGAGGAGATCGTCGCCGAGCAGGCCGGTGCATTGATCCGGCAGCTGCGGCTGCGCGCCGAGATGATCGAGGGCGAGCTGGCCGGCATCGCGAAAGACCAGGCGATCGTCGTCGATTCGCTGGCCCACCTGGTGTCGAGCACCCTGGAAACGCTGCGTAAGGCCGAGCGGTATTCCCGCGTCACCACCCAGCTGGGCGGCTGGTCCGGCAAACAGGTCTTGCGGATCGGCTTCGCGGCGCCGGCGAGCGAAGCCGACCTGCGCACCTACGTCGATCGAGTCATCGAACGGCGGATCGAGGCGAGCGTGAAGGCCGAAGGTCTCCCGCTGCTCAAAGACGCCGTCCACGAAGCTGCGGGTCCGGCCGGATTCCGGGTGAAGGTTCTGAAGCCGACGCTCGACGTGGTCTCTACCACCGAGGACATCACTCGCCTCGGTAAATGGTCCGGAGGCGAGAAGCTGACCGTGTGCGTCGCGCTGTACTGCACCATCGCCGCACTCCGCGCTGCCAACGCCGGACGCCGTGACCGGTCCGGCGGAGTCCTATTGCTCGACAATCCCATCGGTCGCGCTTCACACGGTAGTTTGGTGGGCCTGCAGCGGGCAGTGGCCGCGGCGCACCGAGTGCAGCTGGTCTACACGACCGGTGTCAAAGACCCTGATGCCGTGTCCCGTTTCCCCACGGTGATCCGGCTGGACAACCGGCCCGGCCGGACCCGAAACCGGCGTTATATCGTCGAGCAGAAGAACGACGATACCGGCACGCGAACAGTGGACGGCGTGCGAGTGGCCCATGCGGAGCAACCGCCTGAGGCGTCCCGATGACGGCTGAGTTGGCCGGCTTGCTGGCCACCTGGCTCGCCGGACAGACACGGCAGCGCCTTGAGATGTCCGACCTCGTGCGTGCCGCTACAAAGAGCTGCCCTTCGCTGGTCGGTGACCCTGCCGGGCGCACGAAGATCGCCGATGCGATCCGGAAGCTGACCGACGACGGATTGATCGTGGTACCGAAAGCCGCGGCTGGCTGGGACAACCGCGCCCGCCCGCCATTACCACACTGGGTCCGCAAGCCGCCCGGCGCGACCAAGCCCGCGGCGGTCGGCCCCGAACGCGTCTGGCCCGAAGCCCTGGCCGCGGCGGCTGCGGTTGCCCAACGGCCCGACGAGTTCGACTTCCTTGACCGACTGGCGAACTGGTTGAAAGAGAACCCGCGTCCCGAACGCGTGCCGATCGAAGAGCGCTCATTGGAACTGCTCGACGACGAGAAGGCATTGAGTGCCTTACAGCCGCATCGCCTTTTCACATCGGGAGCGGTCACCCTGGAGCTGCTGGCCTGCTTCCCGCCACCGCTGCTGTTTCCCTCCCAGTACGTTCCGGGCGTCGGGCCGGCTCGCCTCCTGATCGCAGAGAACAATGCGACATTCCATTCCCTGCTCACTGTCGCCCGCAGCTTGGACCCGGTCACCCGCCCGGCGCTGCACCTCGGCTGGGGGATCGGAAATCAGATCCCGGTGGGGATCGCCGCGGTCGAGCTGTTGCAACCGCGGCCACGTGAGCTGTTCTACTTCGGCGATCTCGACGTGGCCGGCCTTCGAGCTGCCAGTGGCGCAGCGGCGACGGCGGCGCGCCTGGGGCTGCCTCCGGTGCGCCCGGCCGAGCCGCTGTACCGTTGGCTGCTCGACCATGGAACCGCCCGGCCGGACAAATCCAATCGTGGGTCGGTCGACGTCCCTGCACTGACGGCTTGGCTCTCTGAAGACATACGCGAGGCCGCGGCGCGCCTAATCCGCGAAGGTGCACGGATCCCTCAGGAAACGGTTGGCTTGAAGGAACTTCGTGCGAACCCAGGATTGCTGGAAGCCGCTGTCGGATTCGCCGGGCCAGCTCTCTCGTGACGTTGGCTGGTGCTGTTTTCGCTGGTCTATGGCCCGGCGATCCGGGCCTGCTGATCAGGAATGTTGACGGGCTAGCATGTCAGTTCAGGAAAGGGGCGGCAGAGGCACCCGGGCGGTGACGCCGTCGGGCCAGGTCAGCGTGACGCTGCCGGCCGCGGTCACCAGCGACGGGTCGGGGTCGTCCGGGCCGCCGCGGTCCAGGACCACCACCGCGGCGTACACCGCTCCCGGCTCCGGTGGTCCCTCCGTGGCGACGAACGGCACCGCCGTCCACGGGCCCAACGGGGAAACGCCGGACTCGACCACCACCCCCGCCCTGGTGAAGCCGCGCAGCGGACGCAGTTCCGACCGGAGATCGGCCGTCCGGGCGGAAGCCGCGCCGGTTTCCGGCCGCGTTCCGCCCGTGACCGGCCAGCCCGTCAGCCTCAGCGACCGGACCGGGTCGCCGACGTCTTCGAGGCGGGCGAGCCGCACCTCCACCCCTCGGCGGACCACGGACACCACCGTCAGCACCGGGCCCGGCACCACCGGGCCGCCGCGGCCGGAGCCGTGGTCGGGGGAGTCGTCGCCGGTCGTGTCCACCCAGCGGACGCGGCCCCGGGATGCGGCCGCCATGATCCCGCCCGGCAGCTCGGTCGTGTAGCACGTCGAGAAGCCCGCCCGGTGGCTCGCCCGGCCGCCGGTGTCCAGCACGGACACCGTGTTGTCCGGCACGGAACCCAGCGGCGGCACCGTCGCCGTCGAATAGCCGAGCCGGGCGTAGAGCGGTGCGTCGGACCGCGGATCGCCGGGGCGGGCGTGGTCCGTGCCGTGGTTGACCACCAGGGCGATGCCGTCGCGACGGCGTCCCGAAACCAGCCAGCCGGGCGCGGTGACGACGCGGGCGACGTCGCCCGTCTCGATCGGCAGTGGCTGCTCGACGTCCGTCCACACGGGATGGTGGGCCGGCAGGGCGAGACCCAGCAAGCCTTTGGCGGCCCAGTAGGGCGAGCCGGGGCCGGAGTACGCCTGGCGCATCGCGGGCCAGGCATGGTGCCAGCCGAGGCCGAGCAGGCCGTCGGGCACGTCGAAGTGCCGGACCATCCCGCCGGCGACCCGGCGCGTCAGGCCGGGGGCGAGGGACGAGGTGCCGGTGACCGCGCCCACCCAGAACGGCGCCGCGGCCGCGAAGCGGTAGACCAGGCTGCGGCCCTGCAGCAGCGGCGAGCCGTCGGCGCCCACCAGCCGGACGGCGTCGGCGAGGTAGGCCCGCAGGTCCGCCGCCCACTGCAGCCGCAGGGAGCCGGGGCACAGGGTGCCGGTGACGTCGAACAAGTGCGTCCACAGCAACGGGTACAGGTGCAGGGCCCAGCCCGTGTAGTGGTCGTAGGCGCGTTCGTCGCCGTCGCTGAGCCAGCCGCCCGGCCGCCGCAGCGACGCGTGCACGGCCAAGTCCTCCTCGACGTCCGCCGCCGACCACGGGCCGCCCGCCTCGCGCAGGAACGACTCCACGACGATCCGGAACCACACCCAGTTGATCGGCGGGTAGGGCTGCCCGATCACCGTCGCGAGCCAGGCGACGACCCGCTCGCGGACGGCGTCGTCCAAGCGGTCCCACAGCCACGGCCGGGTCAGCTGCAGCACGAGCGCGATCGACGCGGCTTCCACTTTGGCCTGGCCGAGTTCGCCGGGCCGCGGCCACGCCTCGGGCGACGCCGGATCGGTGCCGGCGGCCAGCCCGCGCGCGTAGTGCTCCAGGAGGCCGCCGGGATCCGCGCCGCCCTCCCCGGCGACGCGGAAGCCGGCGAGGAGGAAGGTCCGGGCGAACCCTTCTAGGCCGTCCGAGACGCGGCCGTTGCGGCTGGGCGGGCCGGGCAGGTCGATCCGGGCGCCGCCGGGCGAGCGGTACCGGCCCGCCGCGGCGAGCAGGCGGTCCGCCAGTGCGGCGTAGTGCTCGCGGGTCCAGCCGGTGTACGGCGAAAGCCGCCGGTCCTCGACGGCGGTCATGCCTGCACCGCCAGCGAGTGCCGGGTCACCGGCGCCCGGGGTGACAGGCCCGCCGCGTACCGCTCCAGCTCGCCGAGCGCCTCGGCGCTCATCCGGCGCGTCTCCGAACCCAGCGACCCCGCCACGTGCGGGGTCAGCACCACGTTGGGCAGGTCGTAGAGCGGCGACCCGGCGGGCAGCGGCTCCGGCTCGGTGACGTCGAGGACCGCGTGCAGGCCGCCGTCGGCGCAGGCCCGCTCCAGGGCCTCGGTGTCCACCAGCGCGCCGCGTGCGGTGTTCACCAGCACCGCCCCGGGCGGCAACGCGGCCAGCTCGGCGGCACCGATCATGTGCCGGGTCTCCGGCAGCGACGGCGCGTGCAGGCTCAGCACGTCCGCCAGGGGCAGGGCGTCCGCCAGCACCGCGGGCTCGGCCCCGGCCGCCCGGATCTCGGCCGGGTCGATCACCGGGTCGACCACGACGACGCGGGCCAGGTCCAGCAGCCGCAGCAGGGCGGCGACGCGGCGGCCGACGCGCGAGAAGCCGACCAGCACCACGGTCCGGTCGCGGCCGGACAGCTCGCCGCGCCGCTCGCGGTAACCCCAGTCCTCGCGGAACTCGCGGGCGTCGGCGGCCAGGAAGGGCACCTTCTTGAACGCCCACAGGATCGCGCCCAGCGTGTACTGGGCGACCGGCTCCGCGTTGGCGTCGGCGGCCGTGGTGACCAGCAGGCCGCGGTCGAACACCGCCGCGCCCACGTGGTCGCGGACGCTGCCCGCCGCGTGCAGCACCGCCCGCAGGCGCGGCGCGGCCCGCAGGACCTCCTCGTCGAGCGGGGGACAACCCCACGACGTGATCAGCACCTCCACCTCCGCCAGCCGCGCGCGCACCGCCGCCGAGGCCAGCTCGTCGGCGCACAGCGGCTCGCCCAGCCGGGCCGCGGCGCGCAGCCGGGCCAGTTCAGCGGGGCCGAACTGCAGGTGCATCGTGTCCCGCGCCATCGCCAGCAGGGTCTCCGGGCGGCGCTTCACTTGACGCTGCCCGCCGCCAGCCCGGACCGCCACTGCCGGTGCAGCAGCACGAACGCGACGACCAGTGGCAGCACGGCCAGCAGGGAGCCGGTGATGACGAGCGGGTTGTACTGCGGGAACTGGGTCACCCGCGTGCTCCACTGGTAGAGGCCGAGGCTCATCGGGAACAGCTTCGGGTCGGTGAGCATCACCAGCGGCAGGAAGAAGTTGTTCCAGATCCCGACGAACTGGAACAGGAAGATCGTCACCAGGCCGGGCCGCATCATCGGCAGGCCGATGGTGAAGAACGTCCGCAGCTCGCCCGCGCCGTCGGTCCGGGCGGCTTCGAGGACCTCGCCGGGCACCGCGGCTTCGGCGTAGACGCGGGCGAGGTAGACGCCGAAGGGGTTGGTCAGCAACGGGATGAACACCGCCCAGAACGTGCCGACCACCTCCAGCTGCGACGCCAGCAGGTACAGCGGCAGGGCCAGCGCGGTGGTCGGCACCAGGACCCCGGTCAGCGTCACCGCGAACAGCGCCCGGCGGCCCGGGAAGTCGAGCTTCGCGATCGCGTACCCGCACGCGGCGCAGATCAGCGAACCGAGCACCGCGCCGAGGCCGGCGTAGAGCAGCGAGTTGCGGATCCAAGCGAGGAAGACGCCGTTCTCCTGCGTGAACAACGCGCTCAGGTTGGCGCCCAGGGTGAACTGCCCGAATTCGAACGCGCCCGTGGTGGAGAAGTCGCCGACGGACTTGGTGGCCGAGGTGACCAGCCAGACCAGCGGCAGGACCGCGTACAGCGCGGCCAGCACCAGCAGGACGTGCACCGCCGTGCGGGACGTCCACCGCGAGGCGGCAGGGGGCAGGGTCACCGGGACCTCCGGGCGGACAGGCGCATGACGAGCGCCGAGAGCAGGGCGGAAACCAGCGCCAGCAGCACGGACGCGGCGGCGGCGCGGCCGTAGTCGTTGGCGATGAAGGCGGCCTCGTACACGTACAGGCTCGGGGACCAGGTGCTCGTCACCGAGCCGGTGAACCCGCGCAGCACCAGGGGTTCGGTGAACAGCTGCAGGGACCCGATCACGGTGAACACGAGCGCGACGAACATCGTCGGCCGGATCATCGGGACCTTGACCGACCACGCCGTCCGGAGGCCCCCGGCGCCGTCGGCGCGCGCGGCTTCGAGGACGTCACGCGGGACGGCCTGCAGCGCGGTGTAGAAGATGATCATGTTGTAGCCGACCCATTGCCAGGTCGCGATGTTCACGATCGAGGGCAGGATGCCGGTCTTGCCCAGCGGGTCGAACGGCAGCAGTGCGGTCAGCCCGGAATGGGGGCTGTACAGGTAGGCCCAGACGAGCCCGGTGATCACCGTCGGCACCGCGTAGGGCAGGAAGACGGCCAGCGACCACACCCGCTTGAGCCGGACGACGGCGGAGTCGATCAGCAGCGCCAGCAGCAGGGCCAGGCCGAGCATGACCGGGATGTGCACCAGCACGAACAACGCCACGTTGCCGAGGCTGGCGTGGAACGCGCTGTCGGTGAGCACGTCGGTGTAGTTGCCGAACGCGATGAACGCCTGCGTCGGGCCGGAGAAACCCAGGCCGGACAGGCGATCGGTGAACAGGCTCAGGTAGAGGGCGTAGGCGATCGGGACGAGCACGGTGGCGGTCAGCAGGACCGCGAACGGAGCCGCCAGCACGAGACCGGCGCGGCCGCGGCCCCGCCGTCCCCGCGCCGGGCTGCCGGGGCTCGCCGCGGCCGTCGCGCTCGCGGCCCGCTCGTGCGTCAGGACGGTCATCACGCTTTCCCTTCCAGCACGGTCAATCCCCGCTCGCGCAGCTCGGCGACGGCGCCGGCCTGCGTCTGCCGGACGGCGGCGGCGAGGGTCGTGCTCCCGGTCTTCACCCCGCCCATCCGGTCGACGACGGTGGAGAACGTCCGCAGCGCGTTGGGTCCCCACGTCCAGTCCGGGACGCGCCGGGCGGCTTCGTCGAGCACGTCGTAGACCGGGTCGCCGAGGAAGTACCCGCCCCGGTAGGCCTTCCTGGCCACGTCCCGGCTCGGCAGGTAGCCGGGGAAGGGCGTGGTGAACGTGGTGCCGATCTTCGCGACGGCCGGGTCGGTGCTCAGCCAGCGCAGGAACTTCACGGCCGCGTCCGGCACCTCGCTTTCGGCGGAGACGGCGAACGCGCTGCCGCCCTGCACGCCGTTGGCCGGGACGCCGTCCCAGGTCGGCATCGTGGTCACCGCCCACCGGCCCTTGTCCTGCGGGATCGACTTCACCAGCGAGCCGACGCTCCAGGACGCGCCGAGCAGCCCCCACAGCCGTCCGGTGTGCATCGCCCCGATCCAGTCCTGGTCGCCGGTCGGTGCGGTGGCGACCAGGCCGTCGCGGATCAGGCCCTGCCAGTAGTCCGCGGTGCGCAGGGTGCCCGCGCCGTCGATGTCCACCCGCCACGAGCCGCCGTCGACCCGCCACCACGGATCGCCCGCCTGCCAGCACATCCCGGCGAAGAACGAGCCGTCGTTGAGCGGGAACGTCGTCACGCGCGCGGCCGGGTCGGCCTTCTGCACGGCCCGCGCGGCCGCGCGGAATTCGTCCCAGGTGCGCGGGACCGCGATGCCGTGGGAGTCGAAGAGGTCCTTGCGGTAGTAGAGCACCATCGGGGCGAGGTCCATCGGCACCGCCCAGGTGCGGCCGCCCGGCCGGACACCCTGCCAGGCGGCGGGGGAGTAGCCGCGCTCGAGGTCGGCGAGGTCGCCGGTGAGGTCGCGCAGGCCGCCGGTGGTGAGCAGCTGCGGCAGGCCCTGGTACTCCGCGTGCAGGATGTCCGGGGCGTTGTGGGCGCGCAGCGCGTTGGTCTGCTGGGCGTAACCGCCCTTCAGGCCGGCCGCGATCACGTTGAGCTCCACCGAGGTGTCCGGGTGCGCGGCGTTGAACGCGGCGACGTACTTGTCCATGCCGGTGAGCCACGACCAGAGGCGCACGCGGGTGGCGCCGGAGGCCGTCGTCGCCGACGCGCAGCCGCCGAGCAGGCCGCCGGCCGCGAGCCCGGCGGTGGCCGAAAGGAACGTCCGGCGGGTCGGGCCCGCCGATCCCCGAAGCGTCATTGCTCCTCCGTCGAAGTGATGGCTGTCACTGTCGGGCTGTGCCATAGTGCGAGTCAACAATTCGAGTCAAAACCGATCACAAACGATCGGAATCGAAAGGGCGGCACCGATGCGGCTCCCCGACGTGCGCGACCGGACGCTCTGGGACGCCGTGGACGGCGCCGCGATCATCGCCGAAGCCGAGGCCGTTCTCGCGCGTCCGGCACCGGTCCTGACGGCGACGGCGTGGGCCAGGACGTTCCGCGACGGCGTGCGCACGGAGTACGAAGACGCCGCCCGCGAGCTGCGTGAGCGCGTCACGCTGCTGGTGCTCGGCGCGGTGCTCACCGGTGAGGTGCCACCGGGCCCGGTGCCGTTGCTGGACGGCGCGATCGACGGGCTGGTCGCGCTCGCCGAGGCGACCACGTGGTGCTGGGCACCCCACGACCGGCACGCGGCCGGGCGCGGCGAGGTGCTGGCCGACCCCGACGACCCGTTCCTCGACCTGGGCGCGGCCGAGGTCGCGTCCCTGTTCGCCTGGGCCGATCACGTCCTGGGCCCGCACTTCGACATCCGGGCGCCGGGACTGCGCAGACGGCTGCGGCGCGAGGTCGAGGTCCGCGTGCTGACGCCGTTCGAGCGCGTGCGCGACTGGCACTGGCTCGGCCTCGACGGCGACGCGCACAACTGGAACCCGTGGATCCACTCCGGTGTCCTCGCGGCCGCGCTCCTGCTCGTGGCCGACGAAGAACGGCGCAGGCGGCTGGTGCGGCTGGTGGTCGAGGGGCTCGAGCACTACGTCGCGATCCTGCCCGGCGACGGCGGCATCGACGAGGGCGTCGCCTACTGGTGGCACGGCGCCTGCCGGCTGCTGGAGTGCCTGGACCTGCTGGGCGACCCGGGGGAGCTCCCGGTGCTGCGCGAGCTGATCCGCTTCCCGCACCGGATGCACCTGGGCGGCGACGCCTACGTCAACGCCGGCGACGCCCCGGCCCGGCTGTCCCCGGCGCAGCCGTGGCACGTGCTGCACCGCTGGGGCGAGCGGCTCGGCGACGACGACGTCCGGGCGCACGCGGTGAGCCGGGCGCGTGCGAGCGGGCGGCCGGTGTGGCCGTCGGCCGGGCTCGGCCGCGCGCTGTCCGGCCTGGCGGACGACGACTGGCGGAAGGCCTTGGCCACCGAACCCGAAGAGACCTGGCCGGCGCGCGAAGAGTGGCTGCCGCGGGTGCAGGTGCTGGTGGCCAGGGAATGCGCCGGGACCGCCCGCGGGCTGACCGTGGCGGTGAAGGCGGGGCACAACGGGGAACGGCACAACCACCTCGACGTGGGCTCGTACTGGGTGGCGGTCGACGGGGTGCCGGTGGTGGCCGACGCCGGCCAGCCGACCTACACCGCGGCCAGCTTCGGGCCGGACCGCTACCGGGCCTGGCCGCTGAGCAGCGAGTGGCACAACGTCCCGGAGCCCGGCGTCACCCAGGAGCCGGGGGAAGCGTTCGGGGCGCGGGACGTCCGGGTCGAACTCACCGCGTCCGCGGCCACGCTCCGCGCCGACCTCGCCGGGGCCTACCCGGGCGTGCCGCGCTGGATCCGGTCGGTGCGGCTGGTCCGCGACCCGCCCGCGCACGTCCTGGTGACCGACGACGACTCGGTCCGGCCGGTCCGGCTGCGGCACGTCCTCGCCGGGGACGTCGAGCTCGGCGACGGCGAAGCGTTCGTGTCGCAGGCCGGCCGCCGGGTGCTGCGGCTGAGCTGGGATCCCCGGCACACCACCGCGGACGTCGAACGGCGGCCGCTGGACGACCACCTGCTGCGGGCCTCCTGGGGCGGCCACCTCAGCCGGCTCACCCTGCTGGTGCGCGAGGGCCCGGCGCGGGTCCGGCTGGAGCAGGTGCGGTGATGCTCGCCTCCGAACGGCACCAGCTGATCCTTTCGCTGGTCCGCGAACACGGCGCGGTCCGGCTCACGGAGCTGGTGGCGCGGCTGGGCGTCACCGCGGTCACCGTGCGCAGGGACGTCACCGAGCTCGCCGACCGCGGGCTGCTGACCCGGGTGCACGGCGGGGTCACGCTGACCCGGCCGCGCGGCAGCCACCCCGAACCCGGGCGAGCGGCGTCGGTGTTCGGCCACGTGGCACCCGGCGCGCTCGTCGGCATGGTCGCGCCGTCGGTGGAGTACTACTGGCCGACGGTCGTCCAAGGTGCACAGTCCACAGTGGCCGGTGCGGGCGGCAGGCTCGTGCTGCGGGCGTCCAGCTACGACGCGGCGGAGGACCGCCGCCAGATCGGCAAGCTCCTCGACCGCGGGGTGCAGACGCTGCTGGTCGCCCCGGCCACCAGCGGCCGCGGCGCGCTGGACCTGCTGCGCTGGTTGGGCTCACTGAGCGTCCCGGTGGTCCTGGTCGAGCGCCTGCCCCCGCCGGAGCTGCCGACGCTCGCCCTGGACGCGGCCACGACGGCGCACGCGCTCGGCGCGGGACTCGCCGTCCGGCACCTGGTTTCCCTGGGGCACCAAGCGGTCGGGCTGGTGACGTCGCGGTCCAGCCCCACGAGCCGGGCGCTGCGGGCCGGCTGGCGCGACGCGATCGGTTCACTGGGGTTGGACGCGGGCGCGGCACTGGACCTCGACGTGCCGGTGTACGGCTCGCCGGGCTGGGCGGGGGAGTACGACACGCTGCTGGCGCGCTGCCGCCGGGCCGGCGTCGGCGCGCTGCTCGTGCACGCCGACCGCGAAGCCATCGGCCTGATCGAACGGGCCCGCGACGGCGGTGTCGCCGTACCCGGCGAGCTGGCGGTGGTCTCCTACGACGACGAAGTGGCGGCGGCCTCGGACCCGCCGCTGACGGCGGTGTGCCCGCAGAAGCACCGGCTCGGCGCGGTGGCCGCCGAGCTCGCACTGGCCCGGCTCACCGACACGGCCGAGCGGCCGGTGCACCGGCTCCAGCTGTGGCCGACGCTCGTGGTGCGCGAATCCTGCGGGGGTAAAGCGGGATCCGCGCCGCGGTGAGACACGCCCGGCGGCGCAACCGCCGGGTCGGGAAGCCGCGAGGTCCCGTAGGGCTTGCGGCGGGGAAACGGCCGGTGCTCGGCCCGAATCCGGCGATCTTGGCCGTCCCGTCCGCGGTCACCTGCCCTTGCCCTGGCCGAACCCGGGATCGCCGAGAATTCTCACGCGCCGGACAGGCGCGCCCCTTCACGGACGGCGACGGCCGCCGCGGTGCTTTCCCCGGTGACGAACGCGGGGACCACCGTGGCGGGCTCGGGCGGTCCGCCGTCGAGCTGGCCCACCGCCAGCCGGACCGACAGCACTCCCAGCTCGGCGGCCGGGACGAGCACCGCGGCCGGCCGGATCCGCTGCCGGCCCGCCACGGTTTCCGAGCAGACCGCGACGACGGAGATGTCACCGGGGACCTGCCTGCCGCGCTGCCGGAGGGTGCCCAGCACCAGCGGCAGCGCCGCCTCGTCGTGCACGACCAGCGCGGTCGGGCCACCGGCGGTGAGCAGCTTGTTAAGGCCGCGGGCGACCTCTTCGGCCGACGGCGCGCCCGCCGCCCGGCCCTTCGGGGAAAGGTGGTGGGAAATCGCTTTCACACCGTGCTTGGCCGCGGCCGCGCCGAAGCTGTCGACGAAGCCCTTCAGGTACCGGAGCCGGGGGCCGGGCGGCGAGACCGACGGGCCGAGGTGGGCGACCGACCGGTGGCCGAGGCCGGCGAGGTGGGTCAGGCAGGCCACCCCGGCCGGTCCGAAGTCGAGCGCCACCGACGCCAGCCCGCGGTGCTGTCCCGGCGCGCCGACCAGCACCGCGGGGCGGCCGGAGGCCAGCAGGACCGGCACCCGCGGGTCGTCGTCGCCGGCGTCCAGCACGATCACCGCGTCGGCCAGCGCCGCCGACGTCACCCGGTGCAGGCCCGACGTGCCGTCGTCGTCGGTGACCAGCAGCAGGTCGAAGCCGGATTCGCGGGCCGCGCCCGCCGCCGCGGAGAAGAACTCCATCTCCATGCCCAGCTGCCGGTCGCCCAGCGGCGGCACCGCCACCGCGAGGACGCCGGCCCGGGGCGACGGCGAGCCGCCGCGGCGCCGGTAGCCGAGGGCGCGGATGGTTTCCTCGACCCGGCGCCGGGTGGCCGGGGAGATCGTCCGCTTGCCGGTGATCACGTAGGACACCGTGCTCGCCGAGACGCCGGCCGCGTTCGCCACGTCGGTGATCGTCACCGCGCCGCGGCCGCCGCCGGGCGGTTCGTCCGCCGCGTCGCGGAAATTCGTCATCGTCGTGAGGACTTTCTCGAGGAACATTGTCCGATCCGTTGTCCGGTCGGAAGTTAGCGCTAACAGGAAGGAGCGGGTGCCGACCTTAATACCGGTGAACGGAGGTGGTCAAGCCACCTTCGGCGGAGGCACGGAAAACGGCAGGGGCGGCGATTCATTCGCGGGGACGGCAGTCGGTCACCGGCATCCCGCGGTTGCCGCCGCGGGCCAGCGCGACGAAGCCGAAGGTGGTCGATTCGCCCGGCCTGAGCACCGCATTCCACTCGGCGTTCGCGATCGCCGAGGTGGCGCCGGTCCGCGCCAGCGTGCCGTTCCAGAGGTCGTCGATGCTCGTCCCGGCCGGGTTGGTCCAGCTGACCGTCCACCCGGTGACCTCGGCCCGCCCGCTGTTGCGGACGGTCACCAGCCCCTGGAAACCGCCGTTCCACGTCTTCACCACCTGGTAGCGCGCGGCGCAGGCCGCGGGGCCCGTGGTCCGGGACGCGGTCGGCGGTGCCGTGGACGGCGGTGTCGTGGACGGCGCCGACGCGAGCTGGGCCGCCGCGCTCGTGGGCTCCCGGTCGGCGGGGACCGCGGTCGCCGCCACCACGGCGGCCGCCGCGGTCAGCACCAGCGCCGTCCCGGCGAAGGCCGCGCGGGACCGGCGACGGCGGACCGGCGGCGCGCTGTCCACCGGGGCGGGCGCGGGCACCACGCCGGGTGCGGTGGCGCGGGTCAGCAGCCGGGCCGCCCCGGCCATCGCGGGCCGGGCGGCCGGATCCCGGTGCAGCAACCGGAGGATCGCGTCGGTGACCGGGCCGCTGGTGACGGGCGGGGTGACGGTGCCGGCGCCGACCCGTTTGAGCAGGGCGAGCTGGTTCTCGTCGGTTCCGGACGGCGGCTGCCCTTCGAGCGCGGTGTAGAGCGTCGCGCCGAGTGAATAGACGTCGGACGGGAAGCCGGGTTCTTCGCCTTCGGCGACCTCCGGCGCGAGGTAGGCCGGCGTGCCGACGAACAGCCCGCGGCCGGTGGCGGTGCCCTCCCCGCGCGCGTGGGCCACCCCGAAGTCGGTGATCTTCGCCGAGCCGTCGGTGGTGATCAGGACGTTGTTGGGGCTGATGTCGCGGTGCACGACGCCTTCCGCGTGCGCCGCGGCCAGCGCCGACGCGAGCTGGGCACCCAGCTCGGCCACGTACTCCGGCACCAGCGGGCCGTACTCCTCGATGAGGGCGGTGAGCGTGCGTGCGGGCAGGTACTCCATCGTGATGTAGGCCGCGCCGCCCTGCTCGACGACGTCGTGGACGACGACCGCGTGCGGGTGGCGCAGCCGGGCGGTGACCCGGGCCTCGCGGATCGTCCGGGCGCGGGTGGCCGCCGGATCGGCGGGGGACTCGGGGAACAGCTGCTTGATCGCCACCAGGCGGTCGAGCCGTTCGTCCTTCGCCCGCCACACGGCCCCCATCGCGCCGTGACCCGCCCGGCCGAGCACGCGGTACCGGCCGGCGATCACTGCCCCTTCGTGCACGGGCGCGCTCCCCTCTGTCGTTTCCTTCGCCGGGGAACACGGCCGCTTCCGGAGCGCAGTTCGGCTCGTCGGCGCAATTCACTCACCTGGGTGGGGGTACGAAATGCGTTCGACGTATTCGTTCCGGATGCCGGAAACGGCGAAGGCCGCTACGGAGAAAATGGCGATCCGGTTGTGTCGGAACGATAACGAAATCAGTTGGTGTGGCAGCTGAGGACCGGGACGACCGCCCGGCCGCTCGTGATGTCCTGGTTCAGCCCGAACGAAGCCGACCCGTCCGGCTCGACGAGGGCGTTCCAGCCCGCGTCGGTGACGGTCACCGCCGAGCCGGTCTGGCTCAGGGTGCCGTTCCAGAGGTCCCGGATGCCGGCCCCGTCGGGCTGGTCCCAGGTCACCGTCCACCCGGTGAGCCGCGTCGGCCGGTCGTTGTGCACGGTCACCTGCGCCTGGGCGCCACCCGGCCAGGCGTTCGTGACCTCGTAGCGCGCGGTGCACCCGGACGCGGTGGACGGCGTGGCCGCCGCCGGGTGCCGGGCCGGGCCTCCGGTCGCCGGGGCGGACGCCGTCGTGGTGCTGCTGACGGTGTGGTCGGTGGTGACCGTCGTCGGTGGCCGCTCGATGGGCGCCGCGGTGGTGGTTCCCGGCCGGTCGGCGAGGGCGAGACCGGCCGCCACGCTCACCGACGTCAGGCAGGCGGCGGCCCCGGTCACCGCGACGCGGCGGAGCCGGGACCGGCGGGGCGGCGCCGGAACCGGCTTGCCGACGGCGGCCAGCAGGTCCACCGCCTCCTGCATCGACGGGCGCGCGGCCGGATCGCGTTCGAGCATCCGCATCAGCACCGGGGTCAGCGGCCCGCCGTGCGGGGGCGGGGTGAGCTGGTTCTCGGTGATCCGCCGCAGCAGCGTGATCGGGTCGTCGCTGGTGCCGAACGGCGGCGTGCCCTCCAGGGCGGTGTAGAGCGTGGCGCCGAGCGAATAGACGTCGGACGGCAGGCCGGCCTCGCCGCCGCGGGCGACTTCCGGGGCCAGGTAGGGGAGGGTGCCGACGACGACGCCTTCGTCGGCGGCCGGGTGCTCGCCGAGCGCGCGCGAGACGCCGAAGTCGGTGATCCGGGCGACGCCGTCGTCGGTGACGAGCACGTTGTTGGGCGTGACGTCCCGGTGCAGGATCCAGTCGCCGTGCGCGGCGGCCAGCGCCGCCCCGATCTGCCGCCCGAGCCGCAGCACGTCGCAGCGGGGCAGCGGCCCGCGTTCGACGAGGACCTCGCTCAGCGAGCGGGCGGGCACGTACTCCATGACGAGGTACATCGAGCCGGCGTCCTCGAACACGTCGTGGACGGCGACCGCGTGCGGGTGCCGCAACCGGGAGGCGAGCCGGGCCTCGCGGATCGCCCGTTCGCAGACGTCGCCGCCCGCGCCCGGGTCGTGCAGGAACTGCTTGACGGCCACGACGCGGTCCAGCCGCTCGTCCCTGGCCCGCCACACCAGGCTCATCGCGCCGCGGCCGAGGTGCCCCAGTAGCCGGTACCGCCCGTTGACGAGCTGTTCCTCGAGAGCCACCCGCACCCCTGCGTCGATCGACGAAACGATGCACTTCTTAGCAGAAGACGGGCGTTCGGTGGGATGCCGGGACCGACGGGAGCTCCGAACCGTTATCCGGCCCGTTCCGGCAATTCGCCGGGGCGCGCCCGGATTCGACGAATTCGGCGGCGGCTGCGGAAGCGGCCGCCGGACAGGCGTACGGTGGTCATCGCGGTTCAGCCCGCAGCCGCACTGTGCGTCCGTCCCCATGGGTGGGAGGCCTGTGTGCTCGACCAGATCGCCGCTCCGCAGTTCCGCGTCGACGTCCCGTCCGCGATGACGATGAGCGTGACCGCCACGGCGGAGGCGACGACCGTCGCGATCCGCGGCGAGATCGACCTGCCGGTCCTGCACCGGCTCCGGACCCGGCTCGGCGAGGAGCTCGACCTCGCCCCGCGGGCCCTCGTGCTGGATCTGTCCCAGGTGTCGTTCTGCGGCGCGGGAGCGATCACGGAGCTGCTGGTGGCGGCTTCGGAGGCGCACGTGAGCGGCGTGCCGTTCGCGATCGCGGCGCGGCAGCGTGCGGTGCTGCGGCCGATCCGGGTGCTGGAGCTGGACCGGGTGCTGCCCATCCACCGGACCGTCGAGGCGGCGCTGGCGTGGCTGGCGGTGCTGCCGCGGTTGCGGAACAGCGCGCGCGGCTGACGCCGCCGGACTTCCGGTCACGCGGTGATCGCGCTGGTCACCGCCGGTTCGCGTGCTGCCGGACTCCCTGCCGAAGGTCAACGGCTGGGCGGTCGCCTCGGTCGCGCCCGGGCCAAGGCACTCGGGCTGTTGACGCCGGCCTTGTTCTTCGGCCAGTTCGCCTCACCGGTGCTCGTCCGGCTGGTCGCTTCGGCGCCCGGCTCGGCCGGACTTTCGGGTACGCGGAGTCTCCGCGGCGGTGATCGCGCTGGTCACCGCCGGTTCGCGCGCTGCCGCTGCGGCACGACCACGTACTTCGGGTCCTTTGTGGACTCGACGCCCGCTTCGAACACGCCGAAGCGCTGCAACGCACTGCCGGCGAACAGGGCGGTCCCGGCGGCCACCGACACCGCGCGGCTGCGGTGCCCGAACAGCGCGCCGGCCAGACCGGCCGCCGTCAGGCGTTCCGACCACTTCCGCAGCCCGTGCGCTTTGCCCGTCGTGTACGCCTCCGCCGTGAGGCCGAGCCGCTTCTCCAGCACCTTCGACGCCACCAGTTCGGTCGCCGCGCCGAGGGCCGCCAGCGTGCGGGCCGGGCCCGCCTCCTCGACCGGGACCAGCACCATCGCGAACCCGCCGGAGCTCGCCGCCGCCGAGCCGGTGAACACGAAGGGCAGTTCCGCGTGCGCCTCGTGCCAGGCAGGCACCGCCGTCTGCGACAGGAGCACCGCCGTGTAGGACGCCACCGCCGGGGCGACGACCGCCGACGACAGCCCGGCGGGCCGGGCCACCGCACGCAGGAGCCGCCCGGGCAGGGAACGCCGCAGCCCGGCGGGCAGCACCTCGGCGGCCGCGGCGACGCCCATGCCCGGGCCGAACGCGCTCAGGATCCAGGTGCCGACGCTCATCGGCGACGTCGGTTTCGCGACGCGCAGCATGTGGTGGAACCGTTCCGGCCGCCCGAGGTCGGCGACCAGCAGGTAGACGCTGGCGAGCAGCGCGGCGAGCGAGCCGGTGCGGCCCACCCGGCGCAGCGCGGGCCGCCCGGTGAGGTCGGCCCCGGCGGCCAGCAGCGACGTGCCCGCGGCGAGCCCGCCGGTGAACAGGTAGGCGGGGACCTTCCACTCCCAGACGGGCGGCTTGAGAACGGGCCGCCCGTAGTAGGAGCGGAACTCGGCGCGGGGCACCATGAGCTCTTCCGCGGAGCCACCGCGCTTGCGGCGGCCGCCGAAGACGCGGGCGCGGGTGTCGGCGGCTCCCGCGTCGCTGCGGGGTTCGCGCGGCGTCACCGGCGCCGCCGTCCGAACGACGCGGCCGCGGCCGCGAGCAGGGCCGAGGCCGCCATCCCGGCGTACTTCCACATCGACGGCAGCTCGCGGGTGGGCACCACCGGGTCCGGCGGCAGCCCGTAGACCTCGGGTTCGTCCAGCAGCAGGAAGAACGCGCCGCCGCCCCCGACGCCGTCGGACGGGTCGTGGCCGTACAGCCGCGCCTCGGGGACGCCGCGTTCGTGGAGGGCTTCGACCCGGCGGGCCGCTCGCTCGCGCAGCTCGTCCAGCTCGCCGAACTGGATCGAGTCGGTCGGGCAGGCCTTGGCGCACGCGGGCTCGAGGCCGTCGTGCAGCCGGTCGTAGCAGAGCGTGCACTTCTGGGCCCGGCCGTCGTCCGGACGGCGGTCGATCACCCCGTACGGGCAGCCGGAAACGCAGTAGCCGCAGCCGTTGCAGATGTCCTGCTGCACCACGACCGTGCCGAACTCGGTGCGGAACAGCGCGCCCGTCGGGCAGACGTCGAGGCAGCCCGCGTGGGTGCAGTGCTTGCACACGTCCGAGGCCATCAGCCAGCGGAAGTCGGTGCGGCCCTCGGCGCCGGTCTTCCCGCCCGGCAGGTCGAACGACGGCATCCCCAGGTCCTCGGGCGCCCGCGGCAGGGGAGAGGTGCCCAGCTCGCCGCCGCCGCGCGGGGCCTGCCGCAGCTCGTCGGCGACGAACGCGGTCGTCACGTCGACCGCCGACGGTCCGGTCGGCAGCCCGTCGAGGCCCGGCGACTGCGCGCCGAGCGGGCGCTGCTGCTCGATGAAGGCCACGTGCCGCCACGAATTCGCGCCCAGCGCGCCGGTGTTGTCGAACGACATCCCGAGCAGGTCGAGCCCGTCTTCGGGGACGTTGTTCCACTCCTTGCAGGCGACTTCGCAGGCCTTGCACCCGATGCACACCGACGTGTCGGTGAAGAACCCGACGCGCGGCGGGTGCCCGGTGTGCCCGGCTTCGCCGGCGACGTCCGGCAGTGGCCCGGACAGCCGGTTCTCGATGCTCATGGTCGGTCCTCCGTGGCGTGGCCGGGTTCGACGTGCCGGGTCTCGTGCACGGTGGCCACCTGCGTCCCCGTTTCGGGCGTGATGCCGGCGCGCTCGCGGTAGCCGGCGAGCAACGCGAGCAGGCCGGCGCCGCGCGGCCGCCGTCCCGGCCGGACGTCGCAGGTGGCGACCTTGCTCTCCTGGATGAAGACGTTCGGGTCCAGCACCACGCCGAACAGGTCGTTCACCACGTCACGGGACACCAGCCCGGAGCTGCCCCAGTGGTAGGGCATCCAGACCTGGTGCACGACCCGGTCCTGCACCCGCAGCGGCGCCATCCGGTCGGTGACGAACACCCGCGCCTCGACGGCGGCCCGCGCGGTGACGACGTGCGCCCAGCCCAGGTGCGAGAGCCCCCGCAGCTTCGCGAGCTCGGGGGAGACCTCGACGAACAGGTCCGGCTGCAGCTCCGACAGGTAGGGCAGCGTCCGGCTCATCCCGCCCGCGGTGTGGTGCTCGGTCAGCCGCGCGGCGGTGAACACGAACGGGAAGACCTCAGTCCCGGGCTCCGGCGGCGACGGGTTCGAGGGGTTGTCGCGCCGTCCGTAGACCTTCCGCGTCGGGTTCCCCTGCTGCGCGTAGAAGGGATTGCGGAACGGCGACTCGTGCGGCTCGTAGTGCGCCGGCAGCGGGCCGTCGGCCAGCCCGTTCGGCGCGAACAGCCACGCCTTGCCGTCCGACTGCATGATGAACGGGTCGTCGCCGCGCAGGGCGGCCGGGCCGACGGCGTCCGGCGGCGGGACGTGGTCCGGCGGCTTGGTCTTCTCGAAGTCGGGGACGTCGTGGCCGGTCCACTCGCCGCGTTCGGCGTCCCACCAGATCAGGGCCTTGCGCTCGCTCCACGGCCGTCCCTGCGGGTCGGCGGAGGCGCGGTTGTAGAGCACCCGCCGGTTCAGCGGCCACACCCAGCCCCACTCCAGGGCGTAGAGGTCCTGCTCGAACCGCGACTTGCGGCGGGCGGCCTGGTTGACGCCGTCGGCGTAGACACCGCTGTAGATCCAGCAGCCGCAGGAGGTGCTGCCGTCGGCCTTGAGCTCGAGGTAGCCGCCGACCTGCTTGCCGGTCGTCAGGTCCCGGCCGCTGATCCGCCGCAGCACGTCGTCGGCGGACGGCTCGTCGCCGTGCACCGCGTAGTCCCAGGCGAGGTCGAGCACCGGCCGGTCCCGCTCGTCTTCCGAGCCCGCCAGCCGTTCCCGGACCATCCGGCCCAGGTGGTAGAAGAACCAGAGCTCGGACCGCTGGTCGCCGGCCGGCTCGACGGCCTTCTCCCGCCACTGCAGCATGCGCTGGGTCTGGGTGAACGTCCCCTCCTTCTCCACGTGCGAGGCGGCGGGGAAGAAGAACACCTCGGTGCGGCACTGCTCCGGCACGATCTCGCCGGTTTCGATCTCCGGCGCGTCCTTCCAGAAGGTGGCGCTCTCGATCATCGTGAGGTCCCGCACGACGAGCCAGTCGAGGTTGGCCATCCCGAGCCGCTGCAGCCGGCCGTGCGCGGACCCGACGGCGGGGTTCTGCCCGAGCAGGAAGTAGCCGGAGACCTTGCCGTCGACCATGTCCATGACCGTGCGGTACGTCCCGTGGTCGCCGTTGATCCGCGGCAGGTAGCCGAAGCCGAAGTCGTTGTCCGGGGTGGCCTTGTCGCCCCAGTACTCCTTGAGCAGCGACACGGTGTAGGCGTCGGCGTTGCGCCAGAAGCCCTTCTGCTTGTCGCCGCGGACGCTTTCGAGGTAGTCGGCCAGCGTGGCCTGCTCGGGTGTGGGCATCGGCAGGTAGCCGGGCAGCAGGTTGAACAGCGTCGGGATGTCGGTCGAGCCCTGGATGCTGGCGTGCCCGCGCAGCGCGAACACCCCGCCGCCGGGCCGCCCGATGTTGCCGAGCAGCAGCTGGATGATCGAGCCTGCCCGGATGTACTGGGCGCCGACGCTGTGCTGCGTCCAGCCGACGCTGTAGACGAGCGCGGCGGTGCGTTCCCGGCCCGAGTTGCGCGTCCAGGCGTCACAGACCCGCTGGAAGAGCTCCTTCGGCGTCCCGCAGGTCGCCTCGACCATCTCCGGGGTGTAGCGGGCGAAGTGGCGCTTGAGGATCTGGAACACGCAGCGCGGGTGCTGCAGCGTCGGGTCGGCGGTGATCTCCTCGCTGGCGCCTTCGAGCACCGGGCCGCCCGAGCCGTGCTGGTCGGACGCCGACGTCTCCTTGCCGTGCGGGGTCTCCTTCGGCCGGACGCTCTCGTAGTGCCAGGTGGCGGGGTCGTAGGCGGCCTTGGCCTCGTCGTAGCCGCTGAACAGGCCGTCGAGGTCCTCGGTGTCGCGGAAGTCCTCGGACACCAGGAAGGAGGCGTTGGTGTAGGCGACCACGTACTCCCGGAAGTCCAGGTCGTTGCTCAGGATGTGGTTGATCACCCCGCCGAGGAACGCGATGTCGGTGCCGGCCCGCAGCGGGACGTGGGCGTCGGCCAGCGCGCTCGTGCGGGTGAACCGCGGGTCGATGTGCAGCACCTCGGCCCCGCGGGCCTTCGCCTCCATCACCCACTGGAACCCCACCGGGTGCGCCTCGGCCATGTTCGAGCCCATGATGACGACGCAGTCGGAGTTCTGCAGGTCCTGCTGGTAGTCCGTCGCGCCACCGCGACCGAAGGAAGTCCCCAGACCGGGAACGGTGGCGGAGTGTCAAATGCGGGCC
Source organism: Amycolatopsis sp. Hca4 (assembly GCF_013364075.1). Taxonomy (GTDB): domain Bacteria; phylum Actinomycetota; class Actinomycetes; order Mycobacteriales; family Pseudonocardiaceae; genus Amycolatopsis. The sequence goes on along the minus strand of NZ_CP054925.1, from coordinate 1,416,241 downwards.
TGGTTCTCGATCTGGATCGCGCCCAGCGCGGTGAAGAGCTTCTTGATCAGGTAGTTCTCTTCGTTGTCCAGGGTGGCGCCGCCGAGGCTGGCGATGCCCGTGGTCCGGCGCAGCGGCATCCCGCGGGAGTCGGTGTCCTGCCAGCCCTTGCGGCGGGCGTCGAGCACGCGGTCGGCGACCATCTCCATGGCCGTGCCGAGGTCCAGCTCGGTCCACTCGGTGGCGTACGGCGCGCGGTAGCGGACCTTCTGCTCCCGCTGCGGGCCGGTGACCAGCTGCTTGCTCGCCGAGCCCTTGGGGCAGAGCCGGCCGCGGGAGATCGGGCTGTGCGGGTCGCCTTCGATCTGCACGACGCGCTCGTCTTTGACGAAGACCTGCTGCCCGCAGCCGACGGCGCAGTAGGGGCAGACCGACTTGGCCACCCGGTCGGCGCTCGCGGTGCGCGGCGCGAGCGCCTCGGAACGCGGCGATTCGGCGGCCTTGCCCCGGCCGAGCGGGTCGGTGCCGGTCAGCTGGCGGTAGACGGGCCACAGCTCGAGCCACTTCCGTGGTCCCACGCCCACCTCCCGACCCGTGTCGCCTTGCGCGGCGGCTACCCGTGTCCGCCGAGCCTAAACCGGTCTGCGCCGGAACGCTCGCCGCGAATGACGCTTCGGGACGGTACGGGCCCCAATGCGTCATTCGCGGCTTTCCGGCGTCAGGTGGAGAAGGGGGAGGAGGCTCCCTCGGCGCGGGTGCGCCCGCGCCGGCCGGCGGCGGCCAGCGGCTGGGCGACGTCCTCCAGGGACTTGCCCTCCGCGTCGACCGCCAGGAACCGGGCGACCAGGCCGCCGGCGATCATCACCGCGGCGCCCAGCAGGTAGCCGATGAACAGGCGGACCGGGTGCTCGCCGGTGCCGATCAGGGCGCCGTAGATCACCGGGCCCAGCGCGCCGAAGCACTGCGCGATCGCGAAGAACACCGCGATCGCCTTGGCCCGGACTTCCAGGGGGAAGATCTCGCTCACCGTCAGGTAGCCCGCGCTCGCGCCGGCGGAGGCGAAGAAGAAGATCACGCACCACGCGATCGTCTGGGTGATCGCGTTCAGCGCGCCCGCGTAGAACAGCACCGCCGTGATCGCCAGCAGGACCCCGGACACGATGTAGGTGCCGGAGATCATCTTGCGCCGGCCCAGGGTGTCGAACAGGTGCCCGATCGTGAACGGGCCGACCAGGTTGCCGACGGCGAAGGCGATCAGGTAGATCGGCGTGGCCGCGGACGAGACCCCGTAGAACTTGCCGAGCACCAGCGTGTAGGTGAAGAAGATCGCGTTGTAGAGGAACGACTGGCTGATCATCAGCGACGCGCCCAGGATCGCCCGCGACGGGTACTCGCGGAACAGCACCCTGGCCAGGGCGACGTACCCGATCCGCTCGGCCGGCGTCACCTCGATCGCCTTCTTCTCGTCGACCGGCGGCAGGCTGCGGCCGCCGTGCTCGACCTCCTCCTCGATCTGCTTGATCGACTCCTCGGCCGCTTCGGCCCGGCCGTGCATGATCTGCCACCGTGGGCTCTCCGGCAGGTGCCGCCGGACGAGCAGGATGACGAGCCCGAGCACCGGCCCGATGAGGAAGCCCAGCCGCCAGCCCAGCGACAGGTCCATCTTGTTGAGCAGGATGTACGTGCCGATGGTGCCCAGCACGGCGCCGGCCCAGTAGGTGCCGTTGACGGCGATGTCCACCCGGCCCCGGTAGCGCGCCGGGATCAGCTCGTCGATCGCGGAGTTGATGGCCGCGTACTCACCGCCGATGCCCATCCCGGCCACGAACCTGGTCGCGTAGAGGAAGATGACCCAGCCGGCGCCGTTACCGAGGGTCAGCGCGGTCAGGCCGCTGCCGACGAGGTAGACGGCCAGCGTCAGCATGAACAGGTTCCGCCGGCCCAGCTTGTCCGAAAGACTGCCGAAGAACAGCGCCCCGACCACCTCGCCGGCCAGGTAGATGGTGGCCAGCAGCCCCACGGCCGCCGACGACATGTGGAGCGTCTCGGGCTTGGTGAGGGTGTCGGCGACCGCGCTGGCCACCGTGATCTCCAGGCCGTCGAGGATCCAGGCCACCCCGAGGGCGACCACCATCCGGGTGTGGAACGGGGACCAGGGCAACCGGTCGATGCGTGCCGGGATGAGCGTGCGCACCCCGGTGGACGCCGGATCGGGTGTTGCCGCCATGACAACCTCCTTGAGAGCAGATCGCCCCGCGTGACTTCCCCCGTCTTTCCCCGGTGAAACACCATCGGGTCGAGTCGGGTGGTCACGGCTTGTGATCAGTGGAAGGCGGTCATTACGCTGGCGCGCGAGCGGGTCGTGCAGGAGCCGCAGTGCCTGTTCGTGCCGGACTCTTTTCGTGAATGGGGTGTTTTCGGGTGGCGTCCTTCGGGTCCCCGGCGGGTCGGTTGCGGGTGTCCTGCTCGCACGGTGAGCCGGTGCTCCTGGCGTTGTCCGGCGAGCTCGACGCGGGAACGGTGCTCGTGGTGGTGGGCGCGGTGGCCGCGGCACTGGCCGGCAGCCCGGAACCGAAGGCGATCGTGCTGGACCTGTCGAGGGTGAACTTCCTCGGCGCGGCGGGGGTCCGCGTGCTGAGCGCGGTGACCGACAACGCCGCGGACCGCAACGTCCGCCTCCGCATCGTCACCGGCGGCAACCCGCTGGTGAGCCGCGCACTGCGGCTGACCGGGGCGGACCGGGTGCTGGACGTCTACCCCGACCTCGGGGCCGCGTCGAGCGCCGGCGACGGGCGCGAGTTCCTCCGGTTGACCGCGCGGATGTGGAACAGCTGACCGTCCACAGCGGAGGGTGAGACCGACCGCGGCGGCCGGGGGCCGGCCGCCGCGGGGTCGCTCAGCGCGGGGCCTTGGCCGCCGCGAAGTAGGCGTTCGACGGGCTCGTGAACGACAGCACCACGCCGACCACCGCCGCCAGCACCGCGATGTAGCCGCCGATCGTGCTCTGGCCGAACAGCACCGAAAGCAGCTGCAGGGCGGTGAGCACGGTCAGCACGATGCGCGCCCAGTTGCGGCCGGCGCGCAGCTTGAACGCGAACAGCAGGTACAACGCCGCGATGATCACCGCGATCACCACCGCGGTGATCATCGTGACGTTCACCGCCTGGTCGATCTGCGCGTCGGTGAGGTTGCCGCCGCGTTGTCTGTTCGCGTCGCGCATGGTGGTGGTGATCGCGTCCCGGTTGGCGAAGATCAGCACGGCTCCGATGAGCCCGACCACCGGGGCGACGATGAACGCCCAGAAGGCACCCTCGACCGTGCTGGGCCGCGCCGGAGCGGCCGGCTGGCCCGGCTCGGCGGCGGATTGCGGGTAGTTCAGTGATTCGCTCATAACGGATCAAATAGCACTCTCCCGGGTGACTCGCAGAGCGAACGGACACGGCCGTCCGCTTCCCGGTCCGGGCCGCGCCCCGGAATTCACCTTCCGGTCGCCGTTCCACAGTGGATTCGCGAGCGCGCCCGGCGGCCGGACGGTGAAACACGCAGGATTCGCCTGGTCAGCGGCCGGTGCTGCCGTCGATCAGCTCGCGCAGGATGTCCGCGTGCCCGGCGTGGCGCCCGGTCTCCTCGATCAGGTGCACCAGCGCCCAGCGCATCGACGGCGCGCTCCGGCCGGGCCTGGCGACCGGCTGCGACAGATCGGTGCAGGCGTCGATGACCGCGTCGGCCTCCTCGCACGCGCTGCGGTAGCCGGCCAGCACCGACGCGACCGTCTCCTCCGCCCGCGGCCGGAACGTGCCGGGCCAGTCGGCGACCGGCTCGCCGAGGAACGTGAACCGCTCGACGTGCGCCAGGTGCCGGACCAGGCCCAGCAACGACGTGCCCGACGGGACGCCGGGCGTGCGGACCTGCGGTTCCGGCACGCCCTCGGCCTTGGCGGCCACGGCGGCCCGCAGATGGGTGAGGAAGCCGTGCAGCACATCCTTTTCGGCCGGTCCGGTGCGTGGGGGCGGGGTGTCGCGTCGCCGGGTTCGGGGCATGGCCGGTCCTTTCACCGGGTGCGGCGGATCAGCAGCAGGTGGTCGACGACTTCGGCGGTCTGTCCGCCGGGACCGGTGGCCTGCCGGGTAAGGGCGGCGGCACGTTCGACGGTCCACCCCGGATCGAGCGGGGCGCTTGCTGCCACGACCACGGCGCGACGGAACCGTGCTCGACGACCGCAGCCGCCCGCCGCGGGAGAGCGCTTCCGCGGCCTGTCTCGGCACCCGGTCGCGGGGCAGCGGGAACGACGTGTGCAGGTATGACGACCACGGTCACCTGCCAACCTCGCCGGGCCAGCCGCGCGTCGCCGCCCGAGCTGAGATCGAGGGCTCGCCCGGCCGCCGGTGCGCCGGCGACCTCGACGAGCCGGACGTCGGCGCGCGGCTCGCCGTCCGGCACGTGGGCCGCGTGGTGGCCGTCCCAGAACCGGGACGCTTCGGCGGTCGATGGGGTCATGGGCCCACCCTGACCCCGCCCTGGCGGTTCCGGCACGCTTTCTTGCGGTTCCGGCAAGATGGCCGGGGTGAGCGACGACTTCCAGGACGTGCTGCACGCGGTCGGCCCCCGGCTGCGGGCGCTGCGCCGGCACCGCGGGATGACGCTGGCGGACGTCGCGGCCGCCACCGGCGTCTCGGAGAGCACGCTGTCGCGGCTGGAAAGCGGGCAGCGGCGGGCCAGTCTGGAACTGCTGCTGCCGCTGGCCCGTGCCTACGACGTCCCGCTCGACGACCTCGTCGGCGCCCCGCCCACCGGCGACCCGCGCATCCACCTGACCCCGATCCACCGCCACGGCATGACGTTCGTGCCGCTGTCCCGGCCCGGCGGCATGCAGGCCTACAAGATGATCATCCCGAGCGCCGACCGGCCGCCGGTCCGGGACCACCGGGTCCACGAGGGTCACGAGTGGCTCTACGTGCTCCACGGCCGGCTCCGGCTGGTCCTCGGCGAGCACGACCTGGTCCTGCCCGCCGGCGAGGCGGCGGAGTTCGACACCACGGTCCCGCACTGGCTCGGCAGCGCCGACGGGAAGCCGGTCGAGCTGCTGATCCTGTTCGGCCGGCACGGCGAACGCGCCCACCTGCGAGCCCGCACGCACTGAAGAATCGTCGTTCGTATTCTCGGTACGGCGGTCTGGTGCCGCGAACCGATCGGACGGGCGGATGACAGGACACGGCCGGGACCGCGAACGCCGTCGGCGAACCCGGGCCCTGCTGGGCGCCGGCTACCTGGTGGCGTCGACGGCGGTGCTGGGCCTCGAGGCGGGCTGGCTCCCGGCCGTGCTCACGGTGCTCGGCGTGCCCGCGCTGCTGTACGCGCTCGCCGCGGTGATCATGGGGCGGGAATCGCGCGCGGAGCACCGACGCCGGGCGGCGGGGGAGCCGCCGTCGTGGCCGGCGCAGCTGCCGGTGCAGGCGGCGCTGCTGCTGGGGGCGAAGGCGCCGGGACGGCACGCCCGCCGTGCCGACGAGGTCGGCGAGCTGCTGGGCCGGTTGACGTTGTCGTCCGGGGAATTGCGCTGGGCGCCTCGGCGGGGCGATCGCGACCGCGGTGTCGGCGAGGTGACGTTCGACCGGTCCTGGTCCGCGGAGGTGGTTCCGCTGTGGGGACCGGGGGACCAGGGGTGCTTGACGCTCACGTCGCCGGTCGGGACGGCGGTGGACATCTGGATCCGCCGCCCGGTGGATCTGCGTGCCACGCTGGCGGAGCAGGTTCGCTAGATTGCCCGGATGACCGCACCCGCCCGTGCCGCACTCGTGGCCGTGGCCACCCTGCTGGCGCCCGGCGTGCCGCAGGTCGCCGAGCACGCCGCAGCCGCCTTCGACGACCAGGACGCCTTCCTTCGGGCGCACGCCGCGCGGCTCGACGAGCGTGGGATCGACGAACCCTTCCCCCTCCTGCCCTGGATCGCGCTCGTGGACGTCCTCACCGATCACGGCTTACTCGCCGAATTCGACGGGAAGGAGGACCCGGGCGAAATCGTCGGCGGGCTGCGGGCCCTGCGGTCCGCTCCGGCCGGTGACGACCCCTGGACCTCCCTCGCCACCAGCGAACTGTCCACTTACGACTTCCTCGAGCACGCCGGGAACCGGTTGCACGACAACGGAACCGCGCTCGTCGTCCTCGACATCGAGTCCGACTGCTACCCGCTCGTCCTGGTGCCCGCCGAGCGTGGTGACGAGCTCGTCGGCCTGGCCGCGGCCGCCGGGTTCGCCGCGGAGGTGCTCCGGCGGCCGAGCTGACAGAATGCCCGTGACGAAGGAGACGCGATGACCGGCGAAGAGATCGTGCTCGGCCCGCTGCCGAAGGGCATCACCCCGGCCGGCGAAGGCAAGGTGTGGAACGTCCTCGGCCACACCTACGCCCTGAAGGCCGCCAGCGAGACGAGCTTCGCCTTCGAAACGCTCGACCCGCCCGGGACCGGCGTGCCGCCGCACGTGCACCCCACCCAGGACGAGCACATCTACGTCCTGGACGGCGTCTTCACCCTCTACCTCGACGGCGAATGGACGACCGCCGGCCCCGGGGACACCGTGCGGATGCCGAAAGGCCTGCCGCACGCCTACTACAACCGCAGCGAAAGCCTCACCCGCGCGCTGTTCTGGGTGAGCCCCACCGGACGGCTCGCGCAGCTGTTCGACCGGCTGCACGACCTGGCCGACCCGGCCGAGGTGGTCCGGCTGTCGGCCCTGCACGACGTCGACTTCCTGCCGCCGGGGTCGGTCGACGGCGCCTGAGCGGCCTCAGCGGCAGAAGGCCGCGTCCACCGCGGACAGCACCGCCTGGGCCCCCTGGTCGCCGTCGCCGAACGTGCCCGGCAGCGCCGTCACCGCCAGGCCGACCGCACGGCCGTCGTCGGTGGCGCCGCCGCGGGTCTCGAACCCGTGGATATCGCCGCCGTGGCCCCAGAATTCGCCGCCGCAGCTGAGGGGGACGCGGAACAGGCCCAGGCCGTAGCGCCAGCCCGGGGCCAGTGGCGCGTCGACCGTCTTGCGCATCTCCGCCAGCTGCGCCGCGGGCAGCAGCCGGCCGTCCAGCAGTGCGCGGGAGAACCGCGCCAGGTCGCCCGGGGTCGAGATCAGCTGGCCCGCGGCCCAGCCCCACGACGGGTCCAGCTCGGTCACGTCGACCACCTCGCCGCCCGACCGCGCGTACCCCTGCGGGTGCGGGCCCCGGATGCCTTCGTCGCCGGCTGCGGGCCAGTACGTGTTCCGCAGGCCCGCTTTCCGGATCACGCGCGAGGTGATCTCCTCCGCCACCGGACGGCCGGTCACCCGCTGGACCAGCAGGCCCGCCAGCACGTAGTTCGTGTTGCTGTACTCCCACTTCGTCCCGGGCGCGAACTTCGCCGGGTGGGCGAACGCCACCGCGAGCAGCTCGTGCGGCTCGAAGTAGCGGTGCCGCAGCTTCGCGACGTCCTCCAGCCCGAGGTACTCGGTGTAGTTCGGCAGCCCGCTGGTGTGCTGCAGCAGCTGCCGGACGGTGATCGCGGACCCGCCGGGCACCAGCCCGGGCAGGTACCGCTCGATCGGCGCGTCCAGCGCCACCTTGCCCTCGGCCACCAGCTGCAGCACGACGACCGCGGTGAACGTCTTCGTGTTGCTGCCCGCCCGGACGCGCCCGTCGACCGGCACCGGCACCCGGCTGCCGAGCCGTGCGGAGCCCGCGACCAGCGATTCCGTCCGCCCGCCGCGGCTCACCGAGGCCAGCGCGGCCGGGAATTGCCCGACCAGCGCGTCGAGCTGCTCCTGGAGGGCGGCCTTCCCCGACGGCTTCGCTTCGGCCACCGTCGCCGTCCCGCCCAGCAGCCCCGCCACGGTCAAGGCCGCCACCAGTTTCCGCATCATCCTGCTCCTTTTCGTCCGGATCGACCCCGTTCACGATGCCGGGACCGGGCGCGAAGATCAGGAGTGCGGGCCACCCGATCCGGGGTAGCGCCTGCGCTACCCCGCCCGCTCCGGGAGGGTTGCGTTGACGTCCGCGTCAACCTTTAGCTTCACCCGGGTGAAGTTCGGGATCAGTTACAGCACACCCTTTTTCGGCACCGACCCGGAGACGCTCGCGGGGTTCGCCCGGGACGCCGAGGAGTGTGGGTTCGAGTCCTTGTACCTGCCGGAGCACGTGGCGCTGTACCCGGGCGCGCGGATCGGGCCGATGGCGCTGCCGCCGTCACTGCCCTACGCGGACCCCGTGGAGTGCCTCACCTTCGTCGCCGCCGTCACCAGCCGCATCCTGCTCGGCACCGGGGTCCTGCTGCTGCCGTACCACCACCCGGTGGTGCTGGCCAAGCGCCTGGCCACCGTGGACGTGCTCTCCGGCGGGCGCATGCGGCTGCTCACCGTCGGCGTCGGTGCGCTGCCCGGCGAAGCGCGGGCGGCGGGGGTCGACTTCGCCACCCGCGGACGCCGGGCCGACGAGGCCATCGACGTCCTGCGGCTGCTCTGGGCGGGCGGCGAAGAGGGCGTCAGCCACGACGGCGAGTTCTTCACCTTCGAAGGCGTCTGCAGCTTCCCGAAGCCGGTCGGGGTCCGCACCCTCCCGATCCACGTCGGCGGGTCGAGCACGGCCGCGGCCCGCCGGGCGGGACGGCGCGGCGACGGCTTCTTCCCCGGCGGCGCCCTCACCGTGGACGAGCGCCGCCGCCAGTTCGAGCTCGCCCGGGCCACCGCGCGCGACCCGGAAAGCTTCCAGTACACGCGGTGGGGCTCGCTCGACCTGTCCACGGAGGACGTCGACGAGCTGGCCCGGCAGGGCGTGACGCGGGTGGTCGTGACGCCCGGCACGGCCGAAGCCGGGCGCCGGCGCGAAGAGCTGGCCGCGTTCGCCGAGCGGTTCGGCCTCAGCTGACGGCGCCGGAGTCCACCAGGGACTCGATGCCCGGCGGCAGGCTCGCCCGCCGGGCCGGGTCGGCCACGAACCCGGCGATCGCGGCGCGCAGCGCGCGGACCGCGCGGGTCGGTTCCAGGTCCGCCCGGTGGGCCAGCTGCACCACGCGGGTCATCCCCGCGTCGGGCGTGAAGCGGGTCATCCGGAACCGGTCGCCCGCCACCGTGCTCGGCACCACCGCCGCGCCGACGCCCGCCCGGACCAGGGCCAGCACCGCGTCCATCTCGCCGCCCTCGATGGCGAACGACGGCTCGAACCCGGCGGCGCGGCAGGCGTCGACCGTGGCCTCCCGGACGTCGTAGCCGCGGCGGAACATCACCAGCGGGACGTCGGCGAGCTGCTCGATGCCGAGCCGTTCGCCGGCGACGGGCGCGTCCGGAGCGGAGATCACCACCAGTTCCTCGAGCAGCAGCGGGGTCGCGCTCAGGCCCGCGTCGGCGGTGGTCCGGGCGCCCGCCAGGAGCGCCAGGTCCAGCGCGCCCTCGGCCAGCCGCTGCCGGAGGTCGCCCGACCCGCTTTCGTGCAGCTCCAGCTGGATGCCCGGGTACCGGCGGCGGAACGCCGCGAGCATCGCGGGCAGCAGGCCGGTGCACAGGCTCGGCGGCGCACCCAGCCGGACGCGCCCGCGGTCGAGCTCGGCCAGTTCCCGGACGGCCAGCCGGGCGGTTTCGGTGTCGGCGAGGATCCGCCGCGCGATCGGCAGCAGCGTTTCCCCGGCCTCGGTGAGGGAGACGTTGCCGCGGATCCGGTGGAACAGCGGCGCGCCCAGATCGTGTTCGAGCGCGCGGATCTGCTGCGACAGCGACGGCTGCGCCACCCGCACCTGCTCGGCGGCGCGGGTGAAGTGCCGGTGCTCGGCGACGGCGACGAAGTAGGCCAGCTGCTGGAACTGCATAGGATCATCCTATCAAAAAGAGAGCCATCATGTCTTTGACCTCTGGTGGACGCGCTCTTAACGTCGATGGCGTGGTGAACACCCTCGCCCCGCACCGGCGCTCCGCCGTCCGGCGCTTCTGGGCCTCGACGATCGGCAAGAAGGCCGTCATGGCGGTGACCGGCCTGCTCCTGCTCGCCTTCGTGTTCGCGCACATGGTCGGCAACCTCAAGACGTTCCTCGGCGCCGCCGAGCTCAACCACTACGCGGGCTGGCTGCGCACGATCGGCGAACCGGTGCTGCGCCGCGAGTGGTTCCTCTGGCTCCAGCGCGCGGTCCTGCTCGCCGCGCTGGTCCTGCACGTCACCGCGGCCGTGCAGCTGGCCCGGCGCGACCGCCGCGCCCGGCCGGTCGCTTACGTCCACCGGCAGCCGTCGCGCGCGACCTTCGCGGTGCGGACCATGCGCTGGGGCGGCGCGACGCTCGCGGTGTTCGTCGTCTGGCACATCCTCGACTTCACCGTCGGCGCGGTGAACCGGGACTTCGTCCCCGGCGACCCGTACCACAACCTCGTGGCGGATTTCCGGGTCTGGTGGGTCAACCTGATCTACCTGGTCGCCTTGGCCATGCTGGGCCTGCACATCCACCACGGCTTCGCGAGCGCCGCGCGCACGCTCGGCGTCACCCGCCCGCGGCGCGAGCGGGCGATCAGGATCTTCGGCAGCACGACGGCGGTCGTGGTCGCGGGCGGCTACGCCCTCGTCCCGGTCGCGATCATGACGGGACTGGTGCACTGATGCCCGATTACCGCGTGGGCGATCCGATCGCCGACACCAAGGCTCCGGGCGGGCCGCTCGAAAACCGTTGGGACGAAAGGAAGTTCGCCGCCAAGCTGGTGAACCCGGCGAACCGGCGGCGGCACCGGGTGATCGTCGTGGGCACCGGGCTGGCCGGCGGCTCGGCCGGGGCGACGCTGGCCGAGCAGGGCTACCACGTCGTGCAGTTCTGCTTCCAGGACTCGCCGCGGCGCGCGCACTCCGTCGCGGCCCAGGGCGGCATCAACGCCGCGAAGAACTACCGCAACGACGGCGATTCGGTGTACCGGCTCTTCCACGACACGGTCAAGGGCGGCGACTTCCGGGCCCGCGAGTCCAACGTGTACCGGCTGGCCCAGGTGTCGGCGCAGATCATCGACCAGGCCGTGGCCCAGGGCGTGCCGTTCGCCCGCGAGTACGGCGGGCTGCTGGACACCCGGTCCTTCGGCGGCGTGCAGGTGCAGCGCACGTTCTACGCTCGCGGCCAGACCGGCCAGCAGCTGCTGATCGGGGCCTACCAGGCGCTGTCCCGGCAGATCGACGCCGGGAACGTGGAGCTGCACGCGCGCACCGAGATGCTGGACCTCGTCGTGGCCGGCGGCCGGGCGCGCGGCATCGTCGCGCGCGACCTGGTCACCGGCGAGATCACCACGCACCTCGCGGACGCCGTCGTGCTCGCCACCGGCGGCTACGGCAACGTCTTCTTCCTCTCGACGAACGCGAAGGGCTCGAACGCCACCGCGATCTGGCGGGCGCACAAGCGCGGGGCCTACTTCGCGAACCCGTGCTTCACCCAGATCCACCCGACGTGCATCCCGCGGTCGGGCGAGCACCAGTCGAAGCTGACGCTGATGAGCGAGTCGCTGCGCAACGACGGCCGCATCTGGGTGCCGAAGCGGAAAGGCGACCCCAGATCACCAGGCGAGATCCCCGAGGACGAGCGCGACTACTACCTCGAGCGGCTCTACCCCAGCTTCGGCAACCTCGTGCCGCGGGACATCGCGTCACGGGCGGCGAAGAACGTCTGCGACGCCGGGCTCGGCGTCGGGCCGGGCGGCCTCGGCGTCTACCTCGACTTCGCCGACGCGATCGCGCGCCTCGGCCGTCCGGCGATCGAAGCCCGCTACGGCAACCTCTTCGACATGTACCAGCGCATCACCGCGGAAGACCCGTACGCGGTGCCGATGCGGATCTACCCGGCCATCCACTACACGATGGGCGGGCTGTGGGTGGACTACGACCTGCAGAGCACGATCCCCGGGTTGTTCGTCATCGGCGAAGCCAACTTCTCCGACCACGGCGCCAACCGGCTCGGCGCGTCGGCGCTCATGCAGGGCCTGGCCGACGGCTACTTCGTGCTGCCCGCGACGGTGAACGACTACCTCGGCAGCACGCGGCTCGACGACGTCCCCGCGGCCGCGGTCCGCGAGGTGGAAACCGCGGTGCGCGAGCGGATTTCCCGGCTGCTGGCGATCCGGGGGACACGGTCGGTCGACTCGTTCCACCGCGAACTGGGCCTGCTGATGTGGGACCACTGCGGGATGTCCCGGACCCGCGAGGGCCTGCGCAAGGCCCTCGACCGGGTGCCCGGGCTGCGGGCCGAGTTCTGGCGGGACGTCCGCATCCCGGGCGGTGCCGCCGAGCTCAACCAGGAGCTGGAGAAGGCGAACCGCGTCGCGGACTTCCTGGAACTGGCCGAGCTCATGCTCGTCGACGCGCTCGCCCGGGAGGAATCCTGCGGCGGCCACTTCCGCGAAGAACACCAGACCCCCGAAGGCGAAGCACTGCGCGACGACGAGCACTTCGCCCACGTCGCCGCGTGGGAGTACGGCCCCGAGCCGGTGCTGCACCGCGAAGAACTCGTCTTCGACCACGTCCACCCGACCCAGCGGAGCTACACGTGAAACTCACCGTCCGCGTCTGGCGGCAGGCCGGGCCGGCCGCCGAAGGCCGCCTCGTCGCCTACCCGGTCGACGGCATCAGCCCGGACATGTCCTTCCTGGAAATGCTGGATGTGCTCAACCAGCGGCTCATCGAGGCCGGCGACGAGCCGGTGGCGTTCGACCACGACTGCCGCGAGGGCATCTGCGGCTCGTGCGGCGTGGTGATCGACGGCCGGGCGCACGGCCCTGAGCGCACGACGTCGTGCCAGCTGCACATGCGCTCCTTCGCCGACGGCGCCGTCATCGACGTGGAACCGTGGCGGGCCAAGGGGTTCCCGGTCGTCAAGGACCTGGTCGTCGACCGCTCGGCCCTCGACCGGATCGTCCAGGCCGGCGGGTACGTCAGCGCGCCGACCGGCAGCGCCCCGGACGCCCACGCGACCCCGGTGCCCAAGCCGGACGCGGACCTGGCGTTCGACAACGCGACCTGCATCGGCTGCGGCGCCTGCGTGGCGGCGTGCCCGAACGGCTCGGCGACGTTGTTCACCGCGGCGAAGGTGACCCACCTGAGCCTGCTCCCGCAGGGCGGCCCCGAACGCGCGAGCCGGGTGCTCGACATGGTCGACGCGATGGACGCCGAAGGCTTCGGCGGCTGCACGAACACGGGGGAGTGCGTGGCGTCGTGCCCGAAGGGGATCCCGTTCGCGAGCATCGCGACGCTCAACCGCGAGTACCTCGCCGCGACGCGTTCCGGGCGCCGCTGACGTCAGAACCCGGGAAGCAGGGTGCCGAACCGGCGGCGGCCGCGGGCGGTGATCAGCAGCTCGCGGTCTTCCTGGCCCCGGCGGACCAGCCCGTCGGCGAGGAACGCCGTCAGCACCTCGTGGCCGAGGACGCCGCCGAGGTGGGGGACGCGGTGGGTGCGGTCCAGGCACGCGGTGGCCGGCCGGCGCCGTCCCGGTGTCACCTCCGCCGGTGAGACGCCGAGGTCCCGGAACGCCGAGAGGTCGTCGCCCAGGGCGACCTCGGAGGCGGACCCGTCCGGTGGCCGGAGCGCCCCGCGCGAGACGAGCAGGGCGAACACCGCCACGCCGAGCCGCCCGGCCGCGTGGTCGTAGCACGTGTGCGCGAGGTCCGCGGCCGACTCGGCGCGGTCCGGCGGGGTGATGCCGTCCTTGCCGGCGTAGTGGGCGAGGGCCGTGAGCACACCGAGGAGGTCTTCGCGGCCGACGCGGTACACGGCGTGCCGTCCGGTGTGTTCGACCGTCACCAGCCCGGCCGTCCGGAGCCGGGCCAGGTGGTTGCCCAGCCGGGGTGCGGTGACGCCGAGCGCGTCGGCCAGCTGCACCATCGTGTGCGGGCCCTCGGCGGCCAGCACCTGCAGGGCCGTGAGCCGCACCGGATCGGCCAGTTCGCGCGTCAGCTCGACGATCGCGCCTTGGACGGCGTTGCCCGCGTCGACCAGTCCGCCCATCCCGTTCCTTCCGTCGCGCGCGAGCCTAACACGCTTCACGAGAACATGAATGATGTTTGCGCAAGCCTCGGCCGGGAAATACCCTTCACGTCATCGTGAAGGGTGGATGCATGCGAAGTCTGCTGTGGGGCCGCGGGGTGTCCGCCCTCGGCGACGGCCTCTGGTTCACGATCTGGGCGCTCTACCTCACCCGGATCGCCGGGCTGCCGCCGGTCACGGTGGGCGTCGGGCTGGCCGTGGCGAGCGCGGCAGGCATGGCCGCCGCGGTACCGCTGGGCGCGTTCGCCGACCGGGCGGGTGCGCGGCCGGTACTGGTCACCCTCACCCTGGTGCGGGCCGCCGCGATGGCCGGCTACCTCGCCGTCGACGGCACCTGGTCGTTCCTGGCCGTGACGGTGCCCTTCACCGCACTGGCGACCGGGAGCACCGCGGTCCGGACGGCGCTGATCACCGGGCTGGTGACCGAACCCGCCGAGCGCGTCCGCGCGCTGGCGCAGCAGCGGGTGGCCCAGCACGTCGGGTACGCCGTCGGTGCCGGGCTGGGCGCACTGGTGCTCACCGCCGACGCCCGGTGGGCCTACACGCTGGCCATCGCCGGCAACGCCGTGAGCTTCCTGGTGCTGGCCGGCGCGACCCTGCTGGTGCCCGCACCCGCACCGGCTCCGCGGGCGACGACCCGTGTGGTGCTCAAGGACCGGCCGTTCCTCTGCGTCACCGCGGCCACGGCCGTGCTTTCGCTGTGCTGGGCCATGTTGTCGGCCGGCCTGCCGCTGTGGCTGTCCGGCCGGACGCACCTGCCGCTGGGCCTCGGTGGCGTCGTGGTGGTGATCAGCTCGGTGGGCATCGCGGTGTTCCAGGTGCCGTTCTCCCGGTTCGCGCGCACGGCAGGCCAGGCCGCGCGGACGGCCGTGGTGTCCGGAGTGGTGCTCGCGGGCAGCTGCGTGCTGCTCGCCACGACGTCCGGCGGCGCGGGCGTGGTCGCGACCGGTGTGGTGGTGCTGGCCGCGCTGCTGCACGTCGTCGGGGAACTGGGGTACGTGGCCGCCAACTGGGGACTGTCGGTGCGGCTGATGCGCGAAGAGGCCAAGGGGGCTTACCAAGGGGCGACCGAGGCGGCCACGGCCACCGTGCAGATGGTCGGGCCCGGCGTGTTCACCCTCGCGGTCGGCGGGCTCGGCGGCCCGGGGTGGCTGCTGGTCGCGGTCGTGTTCCTCGCGGCCGTCGCGCCCGTGCCGGCGTTGACCCGCTGGGCGGTCCGGACACGCGAGCCCGCGGCCGTCCACTGAGCGACGCACGTCACCCTCCCGGCCCGGAACACCAGCGGCGGCAGGACGTTGTACAGAGTGTCGGTACGGCGGTGCCCCCGGGCCTCACCCCTTGCCTTCACGGAATACCGGTCACGCTGGAGCCGTGTTGAGCCTTCCGCCGCGAGGCGGCCCCCGTACCGGCCCAAAACTCCCGTCTCCGCTCGCAGGTCGACCCCCCTCGGACCTCCGCTGAGCGGAGGCGGGCCTCATTCCTTTCCGCGGCGCCACCGCCGCAGCAGCCGCCCGGTCAGGCCGACTCCTTCGTAGGTCAGGACACCGCACACCGGGATGACGACGAAGAAGAGGACCTCCTCCAGCGGAATCCCGAACGGCGCACGCAAGCCGCTGACGAACGCCGCGTCGAAGTGCCAGACACCGCCCGCGATGGCGAAGGCATCCCAGACGAGGAACAGCGCCGCCACCGGCAGTACCGCGCGGGCGAGCCGGCCCGGCCTGCGGTACACCCGCGCGCCCGCCAGTTCGATCGGCAGCGTCACCAGCACGCACGCGCCGAGGACGGCCAGATACTCCCAGCGGCCCACTCAGCGCATCCCCGCAGATCGCAACGCCCATCCGGCCATGCCGGGATTCTGCCCGGCCCGGCCGGTTCCCGCAGCCGGACCTCCGGGCCCGGGTTTGCCGGGCCCGGCCCCGGGTACACCGGTCCCGGCGGTGCCCGCCCGGTGTTCGAGCTCAGCCCGTGGTCTCCACAACCCCCGGGCGCCCGGGCGGGTCACCGCTGCACGGCCGCCATCAGCGGGTGCCAGCGCGTCGCGTCGAAGATCAGGGTGATGGCTTCGATCTTCCCGTCGCGCAGCCGGAAGTGCTCGGCGGTGTGCTGCACGCCGACCGGCGTCGCGGTGTGGACGTCGTAGACGAGCGTGGCCTCGGTGTCGCCGTAGAGCTCGCTGACCAGCTCCACACCGGTGACGATCCCGACGAACCCGGCCAGCCCGTCGAGGTGGCCGCGGGCGTCGGCGGATTCGAGCAGCGGGCTGCGGAAGGTGAACGTGTCCGCCAGCTGCGCGGCCGCGGCGGTCACGTCGCCGTCGAAGCGGGCGCGGTGGTAGGCCTGCACGGTTTCCCGGGTCTGCGTGGTCATCGGTCCTCCAGGTGGCGGGTGAGGTGGTACTGGTTTTCGGCCAGCCGCAGGCACAGGTGCCGCAGCTGGGCCGTCTCCGCGGCGGTGAAGCCGCGGAAGAGCGCGGCCATGGCCAGCTGGGACGGCCGGCGGAACTCCGTCAGCCACGTGCGGCCGTCCTCGGTGATCCGGACCTGCACCGACCGCCGGTCGCGGGCGTCGGGGACGCGCTCGGCGAGCCCGGCGCGTTCCAGGGTGTCGACGAGGCCGGTCACGTTCCGCGAGCTCACCCCGGCGGACGCGGCGAGGTCCTTGATGTTCGCGCTGCCGGCGGCGAGCCGGATCAGGGTGTCGAGGGCGCCGGGGCTGAGGCCGCGGTTGCCGGTGCCCTGCGAGCGCAGCCCCTCGAGACTCCGCGCGGCCGTGCGGACGGCGGCGGCGGCCTCGAGCAGGCCGGTGTCTTCACCGAGGGTGAAATCGGCCAGTGCGCTGCGGACGTCGGGGGAGTAGAGCCGGTCGTCCGGGTCGCGGGCCAGATTGGGTACGTCATTCATAGTGAAGCCATACATTAGTACGTGCTTCCGTATCTCTGTCAACGGCTTGTCCGCTCGCAGGCGTTAACCAGGCTTTCGCCCGCCGTTAGCCTCGCTCCCGGGACAGGTTCGCTCTTCGCCGCCCATACTGACCCGGCTCGCCACCACGACACCCCCGGAGTCCCCATGACGGACGTCAACCGACGACGTTTTCTGCAGCTCGCCGGCGGTACCGCCGCCCTTTCCGCGCTGTCCACCAGCATCGCCCGCGCGGCGGAGATCCCCGCGTACCACCGGACCGGGACGGTGCGGGACGTCGAGCACATCGTGGTGCTGATGCAGGAGAACCGGTCGTTCGACCACTACTTCGGCACGCTGCGCGGGGTCCGCGGCTTCGGCGACCCGCGGCCGGCGACCCTGGCCGGCGGCAAGTCCGTCTGGGCGCAGTCCGACGGCAAGCGCGACATCCTGCCCTTCCGCCCCGAAGCGGACAACCTGGGCCTGCAGTTCATCCAGGACCTGCCGCACGGCTGGAACGACACGCACGCGGCGTGGAACGGCGGCAAGTACGACAAGTGGGTGCCCGCCAAGGGCTCGACCACCATGGCGTACCTGACCCGCGAGGACATCCCCTTCCACTACGCCCTCGCCGACTCGTTCACCATCTGCGACGCCTACCACTGCTCGTTCATGGGCTCGACCGACCCGAACCGCTACTACATGTGGACCGGGTACACGGGCAACGACGGCCAGGGCGGCGGCCCGGTCCTCGGCAACGACGAGAAGGGCTACTCCTGGACGACCTACCCCGAGCGGCTCGAGCGGGCCGGGGTGTCCTGGAAGATCTACCAGGACGTCGGCGACGGGCTCGACGCCGACGGCGGCTGGGGCTGGATCGAAGACGCCTACCGCGGCAACTACGGCGACAACTCGCTGCTGTACTTCGACTCCTACCGCAACGCCAAGCCCGGCGACGCCCTGTACGAGAAGGCCCGCACCGGCACGAACGCCAAGGCGGGCGAGGGCTACTTCGACCGGCTGCGCGCCGACGTCAAGGCCGGGAAGCTGCCGCAGGTCTCCTGGATCACCGCGCCGGAGGCGTTCTGCGAGCACCCGAACTGGCCGGTGAACTACGGTGCCTGGTACATCGCGCAGGTGCTCGACGCGCTCACCGCGAACCCGGACGTGTGGAGCAAGACCGCGCTGCTGATCACCTACGACGAGAACGACGGCTTCTTCGACCACGTCCTCCCGCCCTACGCGACCGCCGGTCAATCCACTGTGGACACCGCGGGGGAGATCTTCGCGGGGTCGGCGTCGCACCCGGCCGGCCCGTACGGGCTCGGCCAGCGCGTCCCGATGATCGTGGTGTCGCCGTGGAGCAAGGGTGGTTACGTCTGCTCGGAGACGTTCGACCACACGTCGATCATCCGGTTCATCGAACGGCGCTTCGGCGTGCACGAGCCGAACATCACGCCCTGGCGCCGCTCGGTCTGCGGTGACCTGACCTCGGCGTTCGACTTCGCCCGGACCGACGCGCGGGTGCCCGCCCTGCCGGACACCGCGGGCTACGAGCCGCCGGACCGCGTGCGGCACCCGGACTACGTGCCCGCCGTGCCGGCCAAGGCCGTGCTGCCCAAGCAGGAACCGGGGCTGCGGCCGGCGCGGGCGCTGCCCTACGACCTGGCGGTCGACGCGCACGCCGGCTCCGCGCTGGAGGTGACGTTCGTGAACCAGGGCCGGGCGGGCGCGACGTTCCACGTCACCTCGCCCGGGGCCGACCCGCGGACCTACACCGCGGGCGCCGGGACTTCGCTCGCCGCCACGCTGCCCGCCACCGGCGGTTACGACTACACCGTGCAGGGGCCGAACGGGTTCGTCCGGCAGTTCCGCGGCGGCCTGGCCGGGCCCGAGGTGAGCGCGCGCCCGGAGGGGCGGAGCGGGAACCTCGCCCTGGTCCTGACCAACAGCGGCCCGACCCCGGTGCGGCTCACGCTGACCGACGCGTACGGCCGCCGGTCGACGTCGCGGCTGCTGCGGCCGGGTGCGCGGGTGGTCGAGGTGGTGGACACGCGGCGCAGCGGCAGCTGGTACGACGTCACGATCGTTTCGGACCGCGACCCGCGGTTCCTGCGCCGCCTGGCGGGCCACGTCGAGACGGGACGGCCGAGCACGAGCGACCCGAACACGCTCACGCACTGAGGGGGTTCCGCCCGGTCGGGGGCGTTTGTCACCCGGCCGGGCGGGTCCGGTCACCCGGGCGTGGCCGCCTGGCGTTGCGGGGTCCGGTTCCGGGTGGGAGCGTCGGGAAACCGACTGTTTTCCCACCACGGAACCAGGAGAGCGGATGACCACCACCGAGATGCCCGCCGTGCACGAGTGCACGGTCAGCGGCTGTTCCTACAACCACGACGGCTGCCACGCCTTCGCCATCACGGTCGGCGGCGGCAACGGGTCGGCGGACTGCGGAACGTTCGTCCCGCTGAACACGAAAGGTGGCCTGGACCGCGTCGTGGCCCAGGTCGGCGCGTGTTCCCGGACGGACTGCCGGCACAACTCGTCGCTGGAGTGCGCGGCGGAGAGCATCCGCGTCGGCCCCGGCGACGGCGGCCACGCGGCCAACTGCCTGACGTACGCGAGGTAGCCGGTCCTGCTGCGGTGGCCCATTCCCGGCGGGGGAGGCCGGGGATGGGCCATTCGTGACATCATGGCGCCTGGTTCGATCGGCAAACCGAACGAAGGGCGCCGCTGGTGGACGCTTTACCGAACGATGACGGCGGCCCGTCGATTCGCGACATGCTCGCCGTCAACCTCCGCGCCGCCCGGGCGGCGCGCGGGCTGTCGCTGTCGGAGCTGTCCCGGCGGTCCGGCATCGGGAAGGCGACGCTGTCGCAGCTGGAGGGCGGCACCGGGAACCCGACCATCGAGACCGTCTTCAGCCTGTCCCGCGTCCTCGAAGTGGCCATCTCCGACCTGCTCGACCACCGGCCGCGCGGGGGACTGACCGTCGTGCGGGCCGCCGAGGTCGAGGTGCTCCGCGGCGAGGGCGTCGACCTGCGGCCGCTGCGGCGGATCGAGGCCGACAACAGCGTCTTCGAGGTCTACGACCAGGTCGTCCGCGGGGACGCGCCGCAGCGCTCGCAGGGCCACGTCGGCGTCGAGCACACCGTCGTGCAGACCGGGCGGCTGCGGGTCGAGGTCGCCGGGCGGACCGTCGACCTCGGGCCCGGCGACTACGTCGCCTTCGACGCCCGTGAGCCGCACAGCTACACCGCGCCGGACGGCCCGGTGCACTCGGTGCTCCTGCTGCAGTACCGCGCGGACGAACGCCTCGACGGCCGTCCGCACCCCGTCCTGACGGATTGACACCCGGCGTCATCGGCACCTATCGTTCGCTATACCGAACGCTGGAGGGTCGATGAACCGAACGCGGGTGGTGGTGATCGGGGCTGGGATCGTCGGTGCCGCCTGTGCACGGGAGCTCGCTCTCGCCGGGTTCGACGTCCTGGTCCTCGACCGCGGCCGGCCCGCGGGTGGCACCACGTCGCACGGCGAAGGCAACCTCCTGGTCTCCGACAAGGGCCCGGGCGCCGAGCTCACGCTCGCGCGGCTGTCCGCCCGGCTGTGGCCACAGGTGCTCGGGGAGATCGCCGTCGACGACCCGCGCGCGGCCGCCGCGGCGGAGTTCGACCCGAAGGGCGGCATCGTCGTGGCCACCACGGAAGCCGGCGCCGGCGCGCTCCTCGCGTTCGCCGAGGCCCAAGCCGAGGCGGGCGTCCGCACCGAGCGCCTCGACGCGGACGCCGTCGCGGCGGCCGAACCCGCACTCACCCGCGAAGTGACCGCCGCCGTCCGCTACCCGGAGGACGCCCAGGTGCAGCCGGCCGGCGCCGCGCTCGCCCTGCTGGGCTCGGCGCTGCGCCACGGTGCCCGGCTGCGCACCGAAGCCGAGGTCACCGGCGCCCGGGTCGGGACCGGGCGGATCACCGGCGTCCGGGTGGCAGGCGACCTGGTCGAAGCGGACGTGGTGGTGAACGCGGCGGGCCCGTGGGCGGGGCTGGTGTCGGCCCGGCTCGGCGCCCCGATCGCGGTCCGCCCCCGGCGTGGCGAGGTCCTGGTGACCACGCCGATGCCGGGCGTGGTGCGGCACAAGGTCTACGACGCGGACTACGTCGGCGCGGTCGGCACCGGCAGCGGCGAGCTGCAGACGTCGGCGGTGGTCGAGTCGACCCGGGGCGGCACGGTGCTGATCGGCTCGTCCCGCCGCCGCGTGGGCTTCGACGACACGATCCGCCCGGACGTGCTGGGCGCGATCGCGGCCAAGGCGGTCCGGCTCTTCCCGGCGCTGGCCGACGCGGCGGTGATGCGCGCGTACGGCGGCTTCCGGCCCTACGTCGACGACCACCTGCCGGTGCTCGGCGAGGACCCGAGGCTGGGAAACCTCTGGCACGCAACAGGTCATGAAGGGGCGGGGATCGGGCTGAGCGTGGGGACGGCGAGGCTGCTGCGCGAGCTGCTGACCGGCGACGAACCCTCGATGCCGGTGGCGGAGTTCACCGTGGACCGGCCGGCGGTGCCGGCGTGAGCGAGCCGATCGCGATCACCGTCGACGGCGAGACCGTCACCGGACTCGCCGGGCAGACCGTTGCCGGAGTCCTGCTCGCCGCCGGCCGGCTCTCCTGGCGCCGCACCCGGTCCGGGGCACCGCGCGGGGTCTTCTGCGGGATCGGTGCCTGCTTCGACTGCCTGCTCACCGTCAACGGCGTCGCCGACGTCCGGGCCTGCCGCCGCCGCGCCGCCGACGGCGACGAGATCCGGACCCAGTCGCGGGAGGAGGGCGCGTGACGCACGTCGTCATCGTCGGTGCCGGGCCCGCCGGGCTCGCGGCCGCCGAACACGCGCTCGCCGCCGGGGCCGACGTCACCGTCCTGGACCAGGCGGACGTGCCGGGCGGGCAGTACCACCGGGGCGCCTCGCACCGGTTCGAAGCGCTGCTCAGCCGGTGCACGTGGTGGCCGGAAAGCACCGTCTGGGCCCTGGAGGGCAAGCGGGTCCACGTCCTGCGCGGCCCAGCCGACGGGACGAACCGCCGCCGTCACACCCTCGAGCCCGACGCGCTGGTCCTGGCCACCGGTGCGCACGACCGCGTCCTGCCCTTCCCCGGCTGGCAGCTGCCCGGCGTCTTCACCGCGGGTGCCGCCCAGGCCCTGGCCAAGGGGGAGCGGGTTGCCGTGGGGCAGCGCGTGCTCGTCGCCGGGGCGGGGCCGTTCCTGCTGCCGGTCGCCGCGTCCCTGTTGGACATCGGCGCCGGCGTGCGCGCGGTGCTGGAGGCGAACCCGGTCCGGACCGTCCTCAGTGGATGGTCGTGGCGGGCGGCCGCGCACGTCGGCAAGCTGAACGAACTGGTCCACTACGCCGGCAAGCTGGCTCGCCACCGCGTGCCGTACCTCCTCGGCCGCGCGGTGGTCGAAGCCCGCGGTGACGACCGGGTCCGCGAAGCCGTCACCGCTCGCGTCCGCGCGGACTGGTCGGTCGTCCCCGGCACCGAACGCACCTACCGGGTCGACGCGCTCTGCGTCGGGCACGGCTTCGCGGGGCAACCCGAGCTGGCCGTCGCGGCCGGCTGCGTCCTGGACGGCGGGTTCGTCCGGGTCGGTCTCGACCAGCGCACCAGCGTGCCCGGGGTGTTCGCCGCAGGGGAGATCACCGGCATCGGCGGTGCGGTCGCCGCCGCGGCCGAAGGCGCGATCGCCGGGTGGGCCGCCGCCGGGCGGACGCCGGGCCGCGCCCTGCTCGAGCGGCGCGACCACGCCCGTGCGTTCGCCCGCCGGCTGGCGGCCGCCCACCCGATCGGTGCGGCGTGGCCCGGCTGGCTGCGCGAGGACACCGTCGTCTGCCGTTGCGAGGAAACCACCTACGGCGACCTGAAGAGCGCCGCCGCGGACCCGGCCACCCCGGGCCCGCACGCGCTCAAGCTCGGCACCCGCGCCGGGCTCGGCCCCTGCCAGGGCCGGATGTGCGGGGCCGCCGTCGCCGAACTGTGCGGCGGCGCCGAGCGGCACCACCGTCCGATCGCCCAGCCGATCCGGCTGGGCGAACTCGCCGAGCCGAAGGAGAACCCATGAGCACTCGCGACCTCGGGGGTGTGGTCGTCGCCGCCGCGCTGCCCTACCGGGCCGACGACGCCGCGCCCGCCGGGCTGGCCGTCGACTACGACGCCTACGCCGAACACTGCCGGTGGCTGGTCGAGAACGGCTGCCGCGGCGTCGGCCCGAACGGCTCGCTCGGCGAGTACTCCTCGCTCACCGACGACGAGCGCCGCCGCGTCGCCCGCACCGCGATCGAAGCGGTCGGGACGGACGGGATCGTCGTCGTCGGCGTCCACGGGCCCGGCGCGCACCAGGCGCGGTACTGGGCCGCGGCCGCGGCCGAGGACGGCGCGCACGGCGTGCTCTGCCTGCCGCCGACGCTCTACCGCGCCAACCGCGGCGAGGTGCTGGCGCACTTCGAAGCGGTGGCCTCGGTGGGGCTGCCGGTGATGGTCTACAACAACCCGTTCGACACCAAGGTCGACCTCACCCCGGACCTGCTGGCCGAGATCGCGCAGATCGACAACGTCGTGGCGGTCAAGGAGTTCTCCGGCGACGTCCGCCGCGTGCTGGAGATCCGCGAGCGCGCGCCCGGGCTGGCGGTGATCTCCGGCGCCGACGACGTCGTGCTGGAAAGCCTGCTGATGGGTGCGACCGGCTGGTTCGCCGGGTTCCCGAACGTGTTCCCGGCCGAGTCGGCGCGGCTGTTCGAGCTCGCCACGGCGGGGAAGCTCGAGGAGGCCAGGGCGCTCTACGAGCCGCTGGTGGCCGCGTTCCGCTGGGACTCGCGCACCGAGTTCGTCCAGGCCATCAAGCTCGGGATGGACATGGTGGGCCGTCGCGGCGGGCCGTGCCGCCCGCCGCGCGGGCCGCTGTCGGACGTCCACCGCGAGCAGGTCCGGGCCGACATGGGCCGTGCGCTCGCGGCGCTGGGGGTGGCGTAGATGCGGGCTTCGCGCGCGATCACGGCGGTCGATTCGCACACCGAAGGCATGCCGACCCGGGTGGTGACCGGCGGCGTGGCCCCGATCCCGGGCGCCACGATGGCCGAGCGCCGCCGCTACTTCATGGCGCACCTGGACCACCTGCGGCAGTTCCTGATGAACGAGCCGCGCGGTCATTCGGCGATGAGCGGCGCGATCCTGCAGCCGCCGTGCCGCGAGGACGCGGACTGGGGAGTGGTGTACATCGAGGTGTCCGGCTGCCTGCCGATGTGCGGCCACGGCACGATCGGCGTGGCGACGGTGCTGGTGGAGACCGGCATGGTCGAGGTGACCGAACCGACGACGGTGGTGCGCCTGGACACCCCGGCCGGGCTGGTGCACGCCGAGGTCACGGTCTCGGGCGGGCGGGCCACCCGGGTCAAGCTGCGCAACGTCGCTTCCTTCCTGGCCGAGCGCGACGCCGAGGTCTCCGTGCCCGGCCTGGGCCCGGTCCGCTACGACCTGGCCTACGGCGGGAACTTCTACGCCATCCTGGAGCTGTCCTCGGTGGGCATCCCGTTCGACCGGGCGGAGAAGGACCGGATCCTGACCGCCGGCCTGGCGATCATGGGCGCGATCAACGAGCAGCGCCCGCCGAAGCACCCGGAGGACCCGCTGATCGGCGGCTGCAAGCACGTCCAGTTCCTGGCCCCGGGCTCCGACGCCCAGGCGTCGCAGAACGCGATGGCGATCCACCCGGGCTGGTTCGACCGCTCACCGTGCGGCACCGGAACGTCCGCCAGGATGGCCCAGCTGCACGCCCGCGGCGAGCTGCCGTTGCACACACCGTTCGAGAACGCGTCGTTCATCGGCACGACGTTCACGGGGTCACTCGTGGCGGAGACGACGGTGGGCGACGTCCCGGCGGTGGTACCGGAGTTTTCCGGCCGGGCGTGGATCACGGGGACGGCAACGTACCTGCTCGACCCGGACGACCCGTTCCCGGCCGGGTTCGTGCTCTAGGCGGGCTGCCAGAGTTCGATGCGGTGACCCTCGGGGTCGGTGACCCAGCCGAAGCGGCCGACGCCGGCCATGTCCTGGACGTCGTCGGACACGTCGGCTCCGCGGGCTCGGAGCTGGGCGAGCATTGCGTCGAGGTCGCGGACCCGGAAGTTCAGCATGGTCTGCTGGCTCCGCGAGCCGAAGTAGTCCGTCTCGGCCTCGAACGGCGCGAAGACGGTCGGGCCGGGTTGCTGCTGCCAGAGGCCGTGTTCGTCGGTTTCGAGGCCGAGGCAGTCGCGGTACCAGGCGGCGAGCGCCGCGGGGTCCGCCGCGCGGATGAAGTACCCGCCGATTCCGAGCACACGTTCCATGCGGCGATCCTGCCAGCCGGGTCGCCGGCGGGGCGGGTGACACGCGGGTCGCCTGCCCGGCCGGCGGTCCGGAGTCAGTGGCCGATCTGGACGTCGTCGAGGATGCCGAGGGCGTCGGGGACGAGGACGGCGGCGGAGTGGTAGGCGCTGACGAGGTAGGAGGTGATGGCTTGGTCGTTGATGCCCATGTATCGGACGTTGAGTCCGGGTTGGTATTCGTCGGGCAGTGACTTCGGTCGGAGGGCGATGACGCCGGCGTCGTCTTCGCCGGTGCGCATGGCCAGGATCGAGGTGGTGCCGGCTGGGGTGATGGGGATTTTGTCGCTGGGCAGGATCGGTACTCCGCGCCAGGCGGTGACGCGTTTGCCGTCGACGAGGGTGGTGTCGGGGTAGATGCGGCGGGCGGTGCATTCCCGGCCGAACGCGGCGATGGCTTGGGGGTGGGCGAGGAAGAAGCGGGTTTTGCGGCGTCGGCAGAGCAGGTCGTCGAGGTCGAGGGGGGTGGGTGGTCCGGTGCGGGTGGGGATGCGGTGTTTGAGGTCGGCGTTGTGCAGGAGCCCGAAGTCGGTGTTGTTGATCAGTTCGTGTTCTTGTCGTTCGCGGAGGGCTTCGACGGTGAGCCGGAGTTGTTGTTCGAGCTGGTTCATCGGCTGGTTGTAGAGGTCGGTGACGCGGTTGTGGACGTGCAGGAGGGTTTGGGCGACGGCGAGGTCGTATTCGCGGGGTGCGGGGTCGTAGTCGACGTAGGTGCCGGGCAGCAGGGGTTCGCCGTCGTGGCCGGCGGCCAGGTCGATGGCGGCTTCACCCTTGTGGTTCTGCGGTTTCCGGGGCCGGGCCAACGCCTCGGCCACGTGGGTGCGCAGGGGTTCGGAGCGGCCGTTGAGGCGGGCGTAGGCGGCCGCGGGCAACACGAGTGCCGTCACGCGGGTCGCCGCGCGGGCGGTGAAGGTCCAGGTGCCGGGGTGGGGGCCGAGGAGTTCTTCGCCGAAGTGGTCGCCGTCGGTGGTGGTGCCGAGGTGGAGGTCGTCGCCGTAGGGGCCGGCGCGGTGGCGGGTGATTTTGCCGTGGGCGATGAGGAACAGGGTGTCCAGTGGCGTGCCGGCGGTGAACAGGGTGGCGCCGGGTTCGTATTCGCGTTGCTCGAAGGCTTCGGCGAGTGCCCCCAGCGCTGCCTCGTCGCCGAAGTCGCGCAATATCGCCAGTTCGGTGAGTTCGGCGGGGATGACGTGGACGCGGGTGCCGGTGGTGTAGAAGGAGAGTTTGCCGTCGCCGAGGGTGTAGGTGAGGCGGCGGTTGACGCGGTAGGAGCCGGCGGGGACGTCGATCCAGGGCAGCTGGGTGAGCAGCCAGCGGGTGGTGATGCCGCGCATTTGCGGCGGGGTTTTGGTGGTGGTGCTCAGCGTCCGCGCGGCGCGGACGCTGAGCGAGAGCTGCACCGACTCCTCGGTGACGGTCACGGGGTCACCCGCCGCTCAGGTTCGGGTGGGCGGGCGTCGCCGGTGCGCGGGACGATCCGGGCGGCGGTGGTGCCGAGCCCGGTCGGCCCGAAGGCCGAGGCGGGCAAGGCGGGCGGGCGGCCGGGTGCGTCGGGGGTGCGCGGCGGGGTGGTGGGCACGGGCATCATCCCTCCCGTCCGAGTTCGGCGCCTTCCAGCACGGCGAGCGCGTCGGGCACCAGTACGGCGGCGGAGTAGTAGGCGGAGACGAGGTAGGAGATGAGGGCTTGGTCGTTGATGCCCATGAACCGGACGTTGAGGCCGGGCTGGTATTCGTCGGGCAGTCCGGTCTGGTGCAGTCCGACGACGCCTTGGGCTTGTTCGCCGGTGCGCATGAGGAGGATGGAGCTGGTGCGGGTGTCGGTGACGGGGATTTTGTTGCAGGGCAGGAGGGGGACGCCGCGCCAGGAGGGGACTTGGTGGCCGGCGAGGTCGACGCTGGCAGGGTAGATGCCGGCTTTGGTGCATTCGCGGCCGAAGGCGGCGATGGTGGCGGGGTGGGCGAGGAAGCAGGCGGGGTCTTTCCAGACGAGGGTGAGCAGGGCGTCGAGGTCGTCGGGGGTGGGTGGGCCGGTGCGGGTGGGGATGCGCTGGGCGAAGTCGGCGTTGTGCAGGAGCCCGAAGTCGGGGTTGTTGACCAGTTCGTGTTCTTGCCGTTCCCGGAGGGCTTCGACGGTGAGGCGGAGTTGCTGTTCGATCTGGTTCATGGGCTGGTTGTAGAGGTCAGCGACGCGGGAGTGGACCCGCAGCACCGTCTGCGCGACGGACAGTTCGTATTCGCGGGGGCGGGCTTCGTAGTCGACGAAGGTGGCGGGGAGGACGGGTTCGCCGTCGTGGCCGGAGGCGAGGGAGATTTCGGCTTCGCCGTGGTCGTTGCTGGCCGTGGCGCCGCGGGCGCGGTAGTCGGCCAGGTGGGCCTGCAGGGTTTCGGAGCGGTCGAGGATGTCCTGGAAGGCGCTGCGGGGGAGGGTCAGGACGGTGCAGGTGGTGACGGCTTTGGCGGTGTATTCCCAGATGCCGTCGGGGTCGGTGAGGGTGGTGTCGCCGAAGTGGTCGCCGTCGGCGAGGGTGCCGAGGACGACGTGGTCGCCGTAGGCGCCGGTGCCGATTTTGGTGATCTTGCCGTGGGCGAGGAGGAAGACTTCTTCGGCGGGGGAGCCGAATTCGACGAGGGCGTCGCCGGGGGCGTATTCGCGTTGGGTGAAGCGGTCGGCGAGTTCGGTGAGGACGGTCTCGTCGTCGTAGCCGCGCAGGGGGGCGAGTTCGCCGAGTTCGGGGGGGATGACGCGGACTTGGGCGCCGGTGGTGGTGAAGGTGACCCGGCCGTCCCCGACCGCGTAGGAGAGGCGGCGGTTGACGCGGTAGGCGCCGCCGGAGACCTCGACCCAGGGCAGTACTTTGAGCAGCCAGCGGGAGGAGATGCCCTGCATCTGCGGGACCGATTTGGTCGTCGTGGCCAGGGTCCGGGCCGCCGCCCGCCCCAGGCTCGACGGCGCCTGCTCGGAGCCCACCTGCTCGGATCCCACCGGGTCGGTGACAGTCACAACGAAACCCCAATCACTGGTAACGGGGATTGGTGGCGTGCCAGGTGAAGCCGCCGCCCATCCAGGAACGGACACCCACGAGGAAGCGCTGCAGCTCCGGCGACGGCACGGCCAGCAGATCCCGGTGGCCGTCCTCGAACTCGTGGACGATCTTGTTGTGCAGTGCGACGGTGGCTTCCACCGCCTCCTCGACCGGGCAGTCCCGGTCGGCGGCGATCTGCAGCACCATGTTGCAGACCGGCTTTTCGTCGGCCGCGTCCTTCGCCACCGAGTGCAGGTCGTTGACCAGCACCGCCGCCGTCCCGGCCCGCATCATCGCCTCGCGCACGCGCGGGTCGTAGTAGAACGGCGCGGCCAGCTCGTACCCGCCGACGGCGTCGACGAGCGTCATCGACGTGTAGAAGCTGTCGTGCTGGCGGGCGGCCAGGTACTCCCACGCCGGCGGGTACTGCCCGGTGTGGCGCCACGCCGCGTAGGCGTCCCAGCTGACGAACATCGAGAACGTCGCGTAGCAGACCCGTTGCACGAGCACCGGCGAGCCGTGCCGGCCCAGGTGGTCGATCGCCGAGTGCAGCCCGACCAGGATCGGGTCGCTGCGCAGCGCTTCTTCCAGCGGGGCGGTGAACTCCCCGGCCGGGGCGACCGGGTCCATCGCCGCCATGACCAGCGCCAGCCGCGGCGGGAGCTCGGTGGGCGCCGCGCCCAGCGTGCTGTCGTCGGCGTAGTAGTCGTCGGCCGCCCACCAGACCGCGTTGAGCTGCGCCGCGACGAGCAGCCGGTCCGGGTCGTCGCAGTCGGTGTGGGCGAGCATCACCAGCCTGCCGAACCCGGCGCCCGCGATCTGCTCCAGGCCCTTGCCGGTGAACCCGCAGTCCGCCGCCCAGGCGACCAGCCGCCGGTCGACCTCCGCGGCCAGGCCGTCGTCGACGCGGCCCTGGACCGGGCAGTACAGCGGCGACGCGCTGCCGTCCCCCCACGGCAGGTACGCGTACGCCGGGTCCGGCCCGGGCGACGGCGCGAACCGGCTCGCGATCCGCGCCGCCGACGTCCCGAGCCCGAACGGCGCCGCCGGCAGCCCGCCGACGGTCCACTGTGGACAAGTGGTGCTCTCCCCGGTCACCCCGCCCGCCTCAGACGCGGTCGGCGGCGATCAGCAGGTAGTGGAAACTGCCCTCGCGGTAGGCGGTCAGGAACGGCTTCTCGACGCCGGTGGCGACCGACGACTTCTCGCGCAGCTCCCAGTAGGGGATCGTCGCCGCGGTCAGGTCGACCACGTTGATCGGCACGAACCCGTTGGCCGCGAGCGCCTTGAAGTAGTCGCCGCGGGCGTGGATGTTGCAGATGTAGTGCTGGTCGATCTGGCTGACCGCACGCGACCGGCCGCCCGTCACGTCGTTGTAGCAGCCGGTGATCGTCACGTACCGGCCGCCGGGCTTCAGCTGCCGCGCGTGCTCGGCGAACAGTTCGTTCAGGTCGACGTACATCGTGCTCTCGTTGTTCCAGATGCCCTGGAACACGGCGGACTCGAAGCCGGTGTCGAGCATGTTCTTCAGGTGGTAGCGGACCGAGCCGTCGATCCCGCGCTGCCGGACGTGCGCGTTGGCGAACCCGACCTGCTGCTCCGAAATGGAGATGCCGTCGACCTGGCAGCCGAACCGCAGGTGGGCCATGACGCTGGTGCCGCCGCGGCCGCAGCCGGCGTCGAGCAGCCTGTCCTCCGGCGTGATCGGGCCGAGGTGGTCGAGCAGGACGTCCGCCTGGGCGGTCTCGAGCCGGTGCATCTCCGCGATGATCGCCTCGTCACGCGTGGCGGCCGGGGCTTCCAGCACGGCCGGGTCGTAGTCACCGAGGCCGTAGTGGTGGTGGTAGAGGCCGTCGACGTCGCCCAGCCGGAGGTTCACCGGATCCTTCTCCGCGTTCCAGTAGTCGGCGACCGACTGCTGGTACGCGGTGCGGGTCACGGGCTTCTCGAGAGCGGTCATCGATTGAACTCCTCGGTCGTTTCCTTGACAGGAAAGGGATCCGGTCCCTCACGGAAGACGCTAGTGGCGGGAGTTTCGCAGGGACAAGGAGATTCACTCGTGGTTCGTGGTCGTTGCCCGTCCGGCCCAGCGGGACACGCGCCGCAGGTGGCGGGGGCCGGTGCGCCGACCCCCGATGGAGATCGACCTCGCCACGACCGGGTGACGAAGCGCGACAGCCCGTGTCAGGTGATTTCGAGGTTCGCCATCGTGCCCATGCCCTCGTGTTCGCCGGTCTTGGCATCGGGCCCGCGGCGGCCCGGCTGATGCGCACCGCGCTCACCGCGTGGGAGTGGGATCCCCGGTAGCCGGGCGCGGCCACGGGTTCGGGCGGCAGACGGCTCCGTCCGGCCGCACCTTCACGGCGGCGCCCGGTTCGGCGCGGTTGAGGTTCGCGAGGTAGGTGTTGGACAGCCCGAAGGTCTGCTGCATCATGACCGGCGCGGGCGCACCGGTGGCGGGGGCAGCCGACGTGGCCGTAGCCGAGGGCGTGCCCCATCTCGTGGTTGACGGCGTAGGTGCGGTAGCCGGCCAGGTCGCCGTCGTAGGAGTGGGCGCCGCGGAGCCAGCGGGCGAGGTTGAGGACGATCCGGTGGTAACGCGAGAGCCGGCACGAGGAGTCGAACGGGATCCCATAGCCGCAGAGATCGGGCCGGCGCGCGGTCCCGGGACTGGTGAGGCTGATCCGGACGTCGGGGCGGGCATCGGGACGGTCGAGCCGCCGGAAGGTGACGGCGCCGAGGCCGGTCCAGCCGCGCGGGTCGGCGAGGACGGCGTCGACGTCGTGGTCGAAGCCGGGGAGGTCGACGCCGTCCTCGATTTCGATGGTGTAGGTGAGGAGTTCGCCGCCGGTGCCGAAGTCGGGACCGGTGCCGGGGACGACGTGCCAGGTTCCGTTGCCGGCTTCGGTGACGGGAACGCCTTCCGGGAGGGCGGCGGGTTCGGGGGCCGGTTTCGGGGCGGCGGTCTTGGTGAGGGCGGCGGGTCCGGCGGCGGCGATCCCATCGATCCGCCGGGGCTGGGCGGCTTCCGGGGTGAGGAGCAGGGCGAGGGCGAGCGCAACGGCGAAGACGAGCACGGCTGGGGGCCACCAGGGGGCTTCGGCGTGCTTGGGGGATGGGGCGGGTAGGGGTGGGGTGGGCGGTTGGAGGGTGGCGGGAGGCTTTCGTGGGACGCGCGGGGCGGGTGGGCCGACGGAGATCGCCGGGGCAGGGGAGAGGGCGTGCGTTTGGTGGGTGGGGTGGGGTTCTGGGGTTTCGGGTGCGGGCGGGGGTGGTTGAGGGGTGGTTGGTTTGGTTGGGGTGCTTGGGGTTTGCTCGCTCTCCGGGGCCGGGGCCGGGGCCGGGGCCGGGGCCGGGGCCGGGGCTGCTGCGGCGGTCGGCGATTGCTGCGCAGAGGTGGCCGGTGCCGGGACAATGGTCAGGGTCGGGTCTGGGGTCGAGGGCGCGGCGGGGATCGGTGTTGCGGCGGTCGGAGGTTGCTCCACTGAGGTGGGTGGCGCCGCGGCCGTTGAGGTGCTCGGCTCGGGCGCGAGAATCTGGCCCGTTGCCGGCGGGAATTCCTCAGTTTCCGGATTCGGCGCGTGTTCGATTGAGGTCCGCGGCTCCGGGGCGGACACTCGGCCGGGAGCCGCGGGAGCCGCGGGAGCCGCGGGAGCCGCGGGAGCCGCGGGAGCCGCGGGAGCCGCGGGAGCCGCGGGAGCCGCGGGAGCCGCGGGAGCCGCGGGAGCCGCGGGAGCCGCGGGAGCCGCGGGAGCCGCGGGAGCCGCGGGAGCCGCGGGAGCCGCGGGAGCCGCCGCCTTCGGGACCGCGCCGACCTGAGTCGTCGGGGCCGGGAAACGCGGTGCCGGTGCTCCGTTCTCCCGCGACGGGCGGCGGCGGGGCTGCGGCAGCCAATCCACCCGCGCCAGCGGGTGTCGTTCAGTAGGCAAGGCCCGCACCCGCACACTCCGGCGCCGCCGCGCCCTCGGACCGGGGGTACGCCACCGTCGACGGGTCGCCGTCCGATGTGTAGCGGTGGCCCGATGCCGCACCCAGCTCGTCGAGCCAATGGGCCGAGCCGTACTCCGCTTCCTTGCCCGTCGACTGGGAGCGGATGCGCGGGATCGCCGCCGGGTCGAACTTGGCCGAACACGGTGACGGGGACGGCCCCGCTCCCACCAGCAGCGCCCCTCCGTACGCATAACCCGGGCCCTGGACCGCCAGGCCCGCCCGGTGCGGGCGGCTGCCGTACGGCAGGGCCAGCGTCTTCGGCTGGTAGCCCGGGATCGCCTGGCGGATCAGCGCGTCCTCCTCCGCGATCGCCGCCGTTGCCTCGGCTTCCGTTGCCGTGCGCAGGTTCGTGTGGTGGCGGGTGTGGTTGCCGACCTCGAAGCCGTGGTCGGTCAGCCAGCGCAGGGCCCGGCCGTCGGGGTCGCCGCCGAACGGGTGCTCGTTCACGTACACGCTCGCCACCGGGCGGAAGCGCGGGTGCGCCGCCGCGACGTCCAGGAGGATGCGGATCGCCGTGCCCGGCTCCGGCTGGCCCTGGGGCGTCAGGCGGAACGTCGTCGGGTCGCCGTCGTCGAACGTCAGGACCACCGGGTGCGCGCCCGCCGGGATGTCGATCCGGCGGGACACCAGTTCCGCCGTCGTGATCGGGACGTAGTCCTCGGCCGCGAGGCGCTCCAGCTCCGCCGTGAAGTCGGCGGGCGTGCGGCCGTAGACCGACTTCGGCTGCGCGGCGAGGCGGTGGTACATCAGGACCGGTACCCGGCCCAGCTCGTCGGCGCCCACCTGCCGGGCGGTCGCCGGCGTGACGCGCGCGGGCGCCGCGGCGGGGGCCGGACGCGGCGGTGCGGGCGCCGGGGCGACGGGCGCGGGGCCGCCACAGGCCGCCAGCGCGAGGACAGCGGTGAACCCGGCACCGGAGCGGAAAAGGCAACGCATGCCGGAAGTGTGCGACCGGGCCGCCGCGGGTGCGGGCCGTGCCACCGGGTCGGGTGAGCGCGGAATTGCGTTCGCGCACCCGGAAATGCGCGTTTCCGCAGGCCGGGGCCATGGCAACGCAATAAGCCAGAGCACGACTCGGTGATCCGCGGGAATCGGGTTTGCCGAAGATCAGCCGCGGGTATTTCCTCGCGATGGTCCCGAAAAAGGCGGATGCCGCCGAACGAACCTTCGATCGACGCCTGGTCCTCACCGCCGCTCTCGCGGGCTTCGCCACGAGCGCGTGTGGTGCGCTGCAACGCGGACAGGCACTCGCCGTGCCGGCCCCGGCGCCGGCCGCCGTCGCGGCCACACCGCCGCCGCCACCGCCGAACCCGCTGGAAAAGAGCCTCCTCGTGGGCTTCTGCGGGGCGCCGGGCGCGAAGGCGCTCGGCCGCATGACGGGTGACCTCACCGAAGCGAGCCGCGCGCTGCGGCGCCAGATCGAGATGTTCCCCGCGGGACGTCCGATCACGCCGGTGGTCGAGCTGATCGCCACCACCGTGCACCGCTCGCCGGGTGAGGACGGCATGTTCCGCAGCCGCTGCGCGGACTCGACCGTGCGCGACTACCTCGACGCCGCGCGGGCGATGAAAGGCCTGCTGCTGCTGAACATCCAGCCCGGCCGCGCCGACTTCCTGCCCGAGGTGCAGGCCTACGAGCGCTGGCTGACCGAACCCGACGTCGGCGTCGCGCTCGACCCCGAGTGGGCGGTGGAACCGGGCGTGATCCCCGGCAAGAAGTTCGGCCGCACGACCGGCACCGAGCTCGACGGCGTCGCCCGGTACCTGGGCGGCCTGGCCGACGCGCACCGCCTGCCGGCCAAGGTGATGGTCTACCACCAGGTCGCCGCGTCCGTCGTGCGCGACGAGGCGCTTCTGCAGCAGCACAAGGGGGTTTCGGTCGTCAAGGTCGTCGACGGCATCGGTTCGGTCGCCGCCAAGAAAGCGACGTGGCAGACGCTGATGAAGACCATGCCGGCGCACGTGCGGCCGGGTTTCAAGCTGTTCTTCGACGAGGACACCCGCCGCGGCGCGGACCTGATGACCCCGGCGGACGTTCTGGCGCTGAACCCCACGCCCGCCTACGTCGTCTACGAATAGCCACCGCGGAAGCGAAAGCCCGGTGCGGGAGGGGATCCGCGCCGGGCCGTCGCCGGCTTGTCCGTCCGGGGTACCGGCCGGCTCAGCCGACCGGGACGGGCAGCCCGCCGAGAAGGTCGTTGACCAGAGCGGAAAGGCTGATCAGCACCCGCTGCAGCAGCGCGTTGAGCAGTGCCGACACCGGCGGCAGCGACTGGCGCGACGCCAGCTGGTCGGCCAGCTTGTCGACGCCCTGGCGGGCTTCGGCGGTGTCTTTCTGCGCGGTGGCCGCGCTGTCCTTGGCCGCGGCCTGGATGCTGTACCGCTTGCCCTGGGCCAGATCCGACAGCAGCGGATCGAGGTGGGCGAGGGTGGCCTGCGTGCCGGGCACGTCCCCGCTGTCCGCCCGCGACGCCAGCTGGTCGCGCAGGCTCTGGACTTCCGCCGCGGCGCTGGTGGTGCTCGACGATCCGCTCCCACCGGGGCCACCCGCGGTTGCCACACCCACCCCCGTGAGGGTCACCGCAGCCGCGGTGACGAACACCGTGAGCGCTCGGGTCAGTGCACTTTTCATGTCGTACTCCTCGGAGATTGTGCGATGCCGACTGCGATCATGGTGAGCGCCGTTCGGCGATAACGCGAGCGGATGCCCGTGGCGGGCGGAGCCGCTTGATTCCGCACGGTGTACGGGCCCGCGGGTCTCCCCGGAACAAACATCGACAACGCGTGAAGTGGTTGTTCGGCGCATTTCCGCATCGGTTACTTTGCGCGAGTCGACCACTCGTTCGTGTCGGACCATTACGATAGATGGCTGAATCGGCGCGGTTTTCTCCACTGAAGGTGCGCCCGGCGCCAGTTCCGGGTGACACGGGACTTTCACCCGATCGTGAGGTTTATGCGAAGAAAGAATGGGTAATCATGCGCATTTGCCAGGGGCGGGAAAGCCACTCTTAAGTAGGGTACGATGAAAAAACACTTCTCGCGCAACGAGCGTCTCGCTAATCTGGGCGGCGGCCACGGGGCCGGTTTTCCGGCCCTTGTGTGGCCTCCTCGGTGCCGAGACCTGACAACTGGGCGCCATTCGGAGAGAAGGAAACGCAGAACGTCCCGACGCCACCCGGCGCCGGGACGTTCTGCGCGAAGAGGAGAGGAATGACGGTGCGGGGCACCAGGGTCACCCGGGCACCCGGCGGCGGCCGGGTTCGCGACGGCGCTCAGGCGCCGGGCGGGGGTCCGCGGTGCAGCATCGTCGCTGTCGAGAGGCTTGCCGGGGGCCGGATATCCCGGCCCGGCGGCACTCAGGCGCCCGGCCGGGACGTGGTACGCCGCTTCGATGCAGTCCGCACGCTCCGCTGCCCCTGCGCGAGCGGCTTCGGCGGCACTCGAGAATGCAGTAGCAGCCGGGTCCGCGGCACCGGGCACACCCCGCCGCTTTGCGTCGATCAGCTATGCGCTATAAGCCTTTCCGTGCCACAGCAGGGCAACCCCGCGCACGACGAGCTCCGCGCACCGCAGGCCGGTGACGCTCGGATACCCGGCCGAGAGGACCCGTTGGGCCATCCGGGTGGCGGCCGGGCATCCGGTGGGGACCGGTCTCACCGCGCGACCGACGCTCAAACGCCCGGCGGGTTCCGCCGCGGTTCGGCCGGCGGGTACGCGTTCGCCGGTGGCTCGCCCGCCCCCGCGGCCGGGTATCCCGTCATCGCACCCGGCTTCGGCCCGCGTCGCACCAGGCCCGCCAGGCCCAGCAACCCGACCAGCCCGAGCAGGCCCCACAGACCGTTGTCGTCGTTGCTGTCGCGGTTCGTCCCGTCGTCGTCGCTCTGCTGCTGCCACGCCGGGGCCGTCAGCTGCGGAGCCGCCGAGGCCGGCACCGCCGTCGTCAAGGCGAACGCCGCGGCCGCGATCCCGGCGCAGCAGAGCCTTACTGCCCTGTGGTTCATCACCGTTGTTCCTTCCGTCGCGGCAATCGGACCACCCGGGCGTACCCCCGCCGGCGCGGTCCACACGCGCCGTCACGGGAACGAGCGAAGACTTCGGCGCCGGGACCCCGTTTCCGGTGTGCGTCCGGCTTTTGTAAGATGGCTCCCGGTTCAAGACGGAGCCGTGCGGGGACACGCCTCGTGCGCTCGTCCGCCCCCGGCCGTCTTCCCCTTCCCAAGCGCAGCAGCGCATCCGAGCCGGGCAATACCGTCCACTGCCGTGGACCGGGGGAGAAATGAACACTGAACTCGTCGTCGCGCCACTGGGTGCGACCTACACGCCGCGCCTGATCTGCACCACCGGCGATCGCCTGATCCACCCGGCGGACGGCCGCAACGACCTCGCCAGGATCGTCGTGCGCTGGGCTTGCGCCTGGGTTCCCGAGACCTGGCCCGCCCGCCAGTACTTCGCCGCGCTGGGCATCGGTGACGACGAAAACCCCTGCTACCGCGACGAAGACGTCGTCGGCTGGCACCTGCTGCAACCCCGGCCGGACTCGCTCGCGTGGCGGGTGCGGTCGGGCGAAATCGACGTCACGACCGCGCTGACGGCCGAAGCCGAAGCCTGGCCCGAGTAAGGGAAACCCCGCGAAGAGCTCTGCGCCGCCCGGCGCAGGGCTCTTTCGCGTGCCCGGAAACATTTCTTGCCCCACAAGCGATATCCCTGGGCAGACGGGGGAACCGGTTGCCGGCAAAAAGAACCGGAATAACCCGATCGGACCACACGCGGCGCGGTCAGGGGCTCGCGGTACCCACACGATGGTGGCACGAAGTGGAATCCGTGGCCCGGCATCAGTACGTTTCCCTCACACGGGACGGAGAACACACCTTCACTGCCGTCCCGTTCTCCGAATATCGTTGACCGAGGAGCAATCCATGCTGAAGAAGATCGGCTTCGTGACGGCCACCGCCGCGGCCGGCGCGTTCCTGGCCGCCGGTGTCGCCGCGGCCGGCACCCCGGCCGGCCACCACGACCACCACCACGGTTACCCCCACGGCGGCTACGACTACACCGGTCAGGTCGGCCTGGTGAACCTGAACAACACCGACGTCCTGCACAACGTCAACGCCGTCGTCGGCCTGTGCGACAACAACATCAACGTGCTCGGCGTCCAGGTGCCGATCCAGGACACCGCGAACGGCATCGGCGTGCCGATCCTGTCGCCGGGCTCGCACGAGGCCAGCGGTGAGAACCCGGAGAACTGCGCCTCGGGCGGCCTGTCCGACGGCGGCACGAGCCAGGGCCACTGAGTTCCCGTGCCCGGCTCGTGCGTGCGGAAGCCGAAGCCGGGCACGGGGAAATCGGCCGCCAGAGCCGACGCGCACTGCGTGCCGGGAACACGGAGCGAGCTGCACACTCCGGTTCCGCGTTCCCGGCACGCCGCGACGCCGGACGGCGCCGACCCGGGTGGGACCGGCCACGACGCTGGAGAAGTGCGCCGGTCCCACCCGGCCTGAAGCGCACCTTAACGGATCTTCGCGGGCCCGGCGAACCGAAGCCGGGCCCGTTCCCTTTCCCCCGATCCCCCGCCGGGCTCCTCCGGCGGGTTCCCAGAAGGAGTATTTTTCTCGTGATCAAGCAGCTCGGCTTCGTCGCCACCACCCTCGCCGCCGGGATGGCGGTGCTCGGCGGATCCGCGTCCGCGGCCAACGTGACCGTCGCCGGCCACCCGGTCGACTCCACCGACCAGTTCGGCCTGGTCGGGAACGTGCAGAACCTCGACGCCGTGCACAACCTGAACGTCGTCGGCGGCGTGTGCGACGACAACATCAACGTGCTCGGCGTCCAGGTGCCGGTCCAGGACACCGCGAACGGCATCGGCGTGCCGGTGCTCTCCCCGGGCGAGCACGAGGCCTCCGGCTCCAACCCGGACAACTGCGCCGCCGGTGAGATCGCCGACGGCGGGACCGCTCAGGGCAACTGACCCTTCCGGGTCCGACCGCCGCGCGGGTGGGTTCCGCGCGGCGGTTCGTCATGCCCGGTCGAGCCGGTGCAGGGTCACTTCCCGCACGACGAGCAGTACCGCGGCCGCCACGGGCACCGCGACGAACGCGCCGACGACGCCGAGCAGCGCGAACCCGAGCAGCACCGCGACGACGGTGACGAGCGCGGGGACGCGGACGGCGCGGCCGACGATCTTCGGCAGCAGCACGTAGTCCTCCACCAGCCGGTAGGCGGCGAAGAAGCCCAGCGTGGCGAGCCCCACCGGCACCGAGACCGTGAGGGCGACGAGCGTCGTGGCCGCCCCGGCCGCCACCGAGCCCGCCACGGGTACCAGGTCGAGCACGGCGACGAGCACGGCGAGCACGAGCGGGTAGGGCACGTCGAACGCCCAGAGCCAGGCGAAGGCGGCGGTTCCGGCGACCAGCGACACGACGACGTTGCCGACGAGGTACGCGCCGACCTTCCGGAAGACCGCGTCGCCGATCAGGATCACCCGCGGCCGCCGCGACCGCGGCGCCAACCGGTAGAGCGCGCTGCGGATCCGCGGGAAGTCGGCGACGAAGTAGGTGGCGAGCACGACGACGATCACGGCGTCGCCCAGCACCGCCGCGAGCGACCTCGCGACGTCGGACACTTCGACGGACCGGATGGCCGCTTCCAGGCCGAAGACCTCGTTGGCGCGGCCGAGCAGCGTGCTGTGGTCGCGCAGCAGGGTCAGGTACCGCGGTGCGCCGTCCTGCAGCTGCGCCGCCTGGTCGGCCAGGGGAACGGCGGCCGCGGCGATCGCGCCGCCGAGGACGCCCAGGCCGGTCACGACGACCACCGCGGTGGCGAGCACGCGCGGCACGCGGCGCGTGAGCCGGGCGGTCACCGGCTCGAGCCCGACGGCGAGGAAGAACGCGATGCCGATCAGCAGCAGCACGTCGGAGGCTGCGAGGAGGAGTTCGGCGACCGCGATCGTGACGAGCACGCCGGCCGCGGCGAGCAGCCCGGTGAGGAACGGCGTGCGGCGATCCAGGGGTTTTCCCGGCACTCCCAACGGTTTCTCCTGCCGGGCCGCCGTGCCCTCGGCCTCGCCGACGGGGTGCCCGGCGCGGTACGCTCCGCGGCCGCTGGTTGCGTGCATGGGTGGGCGGCTACCCGGCGGGGTACGGCCGGAATCCACCCGTTCGGGGCACGCGGGCAAGTCCACGCGTCCTGGTGACGTCGCCGGGCTGGCGTTGCCGGAATCGTTGTCACGCCGGGAAAATCGCCTATGCGCTTGAAGGCTCTCCTGCTCGTCCCGGTCGTCGTGGCCTCGTTCGTGATGGCCCCTTCGGCGGCGGCCGCGAGCGCGCCGCGGCTGCTGATCAACCAGGACTTCCCCGACCCGGACATCGTCAAGACCGCTTGGGGTTACTTCGCCTTCGCGACCGGCGCCGGGCCGACCCGGATCCGGACCGCCGCCGCCGCGGCGCCGGAGGGGCCGTGGCGCGTCGGCGGCGATGCGCTCGCGGCCGTACCCGCGTGGGCCAAACCGGACGGCGGGTTCTGGGCACCGGACGTCACGCAGCTGGCCGACGGCACGTTCGTGCTGTACTTCGCGGCCCCGCAGACGGCGGGCGGCGAGATGTGCCTCGGCACGGCGACGGCGAAGAAGGCGGAAGGCCCGTACACGCCGGCCGGCGACCGGCCGCTCGTGTGCGAGCCCGGCGACCACGGGGACATCGACCCCCAGACGTTCCTCGACACGGACGGGTCACGCTATCTCCTCTACAAGAGTGACGGCGCGCCGACGGGGCCACCCTCGGCGATCTGGCTGCAGAAGCTGCAGGCCGACGGCCGGACGTTGGCCGGGCCCCGCACCGAGCTGCTGCGGGCGGACCTCACGGCCGAGATGTCGGTCGTGGAGGCGTCTTCGGTGGTGAAGACGGGGTCCCGGTACCTGCTGTTCTACTCGGCGGACACGTTCCAGAGCACGGGGTACCACACGTGTTACGCGTCGGCGCCGTCGCTGGGCGGAGCGTTCGTGAAGGCGGACGGCAAGCTCCTGTCGACGGACCTGCTCGGCGGCAAGGTGGACGCCCCGGGCGGCGCCGACGTGGTGGACGGCCACATCTACTTCCACGGCTGGCTGGGCGGCGGCCGCACGGCGAGGGGCCTGTACGAGCTGCCGATCACGTTCCCGGGCGACGTGCCCCGGCTGGGCTGACGGTGTCACCCACCCGGGTCACGCTCGGTTGGCCCGCCCGGGGGCCGGTTATTCGAGGAGCGAGGAAACGGAGGAGCGTCATGACGGTGTGGTGGGGCTTGGCGGGCTTGCTCGGGTTGCTGGGGTTGTGCGGCCTGATCCGCGGCCATCGCGCGGACGGGACGGTGGTGGAAGACGACCCGCTGGCCCGCTACCCGGCGGCGAGGGAGCCGGTGCTGCCGAACGCGGACGCGGCGCACACCCCGCTGATGACACCGGCGATCACCCCGGAGATGCTGGCGCGCCCGGAGTTGCCGCGGCCGGAACCGGTGGGGGAGGGGCGGATGGCGGGGGAGATCCCGGCACCGCGGCCGCAGGCGGGTGGGCCGGGGGTGCCTGCCGGGGTTTCGGTGGGTTCGCCGGGAGAAGCGGCGGCTCCGGCGGGTTCGGCGGTGCCGCAGGGAAGCGCCGGGGCAGCACCAGGAGTTCCTGCGGGGTGGTGGGGCGAGGCGGCGGCTTCGGCGGCGCCGGAGGGTGGTGCTGCCGTGGCGCCGAGGGTTTCGGCGGATTCCTGGGGAGGGGTGGCGGCTCCGACGGCATCGCGAGGGAGTGCCTCGGAGGCGCCGGGAGTTTCCCAGGGGGCGCCGGGAAGTGCGCAGCCGGTGGCCGAAACTGCGGTGCCGGGAGTATCCGACTTGCCGCGGCAAGGGGTGCCGCCCGCGAACGAGGTTGCCGCGCCGGAGATCTCATCGGTACCGCGGCAGGAAGAGCCGGGTAATCCTGCGCCGCTCGACCGGGAGCAGGCGCCCGCGAGTGGGGTGCCGCGGCACGCGGCGGCAGGGCCCGCGCCGGAGTGGGCTTCCGCTCGGCCGAATGCGGTGCAGTCGACCGCCGATCCGGTGCCCGATTCCGCTGCAGCACAGGAACACCCGGCCGAAGTGCGGGCGCCGCAGCAGCCGAAGCACGCGCTCCCGGTCGAGGCGGGTGCGCCGGAGAGCAACCCCGCCCCGGAAGGCGCCCCCGTACCCGAGAACCCCCGCGCTGCCGAGGCGCGCCCGCAAACCGACCCGCAACCGAAGCCCGCGGCCAACTTCACCTCACCGCCACCCGAACGGAACCCCGGGCTCATCGGCAAGCTGCGCCGGCTCTTCCAGCGCTCCTGACCTCACCCAGCGGCGCAGCGTCCTTGAACAACCCCGCCAGCAGGTCCCCGTGCTCCTCGATCCGGTCGAGCACCTCGTCGGCGGTGAACGTCAGGTGGTTCACGTGGCGGCAGGCGGCCACCTCGTCCCACGTCACCGGGGTCGAGGCCGTCGGGCGGTCGCGGCCGCGGAGGGAATACGGGGCCACCGTTGTCTTCGCCGGGTTGTTCTGGCTCCAGTCGATGAACACCCGGCCCGTCCGCTGGGCCTTCGCCATCACCGCCGTCACCGTCTCCGGGGTCTCGCGGGCCAGCCGCTGGGCGAGCCGCTTCGCGTACGCCGAGGGGGCCGCCGGGTCCTCCGTGTGGATTCCGCAGTACAGCTGCATGCCCTTCGAGCCCGACGTCTTCGCGTACGGGGTCAGCCCGTCCGCCACCAGGACGTCGTGCAACCGCTCCGCCACCCGGGAGCAGTCGACGATCGTCGTGCCCGGGCCCGGGTCCAGGTCGAACACCAGCCGGTCAGGGGGCCTTCTGGTGCCCGACTCCACCGTCCACTGGGGAACGTGCAGCTCCAGCGCCGCCATGTTCGCCGCCCACACCAGGCCCGGCAGGTCGTCCAGGAGCGGGTGGTCGATCGTGCCGCCGGTGGCGGTCACCCGGACCGTGCGCAGCCAGTCCGGGGCACCCTTCGGGACGTTCTTCTCGAACCACTTCTGGCCGTCGACCCCGTTGGGGTAGCGGATGAACGTCACCGGACGGCCGGCCAGGTGCGGCAGCAGCACCTCCGCGACCCGCGAGTAGTAGTTGATCACCTCGCCCTTGGTGAACCCGGTCGCCGGGTACAGCACCTTGTCCAGATTGGACAGGGTGAGCCGCCGGTTCCCGGCCTGGACGGTGATCCGCTGCCCGGCGGGTTCGGGCGCAGACGGCGACGAAGGTGCGGGTGCGGGCGGGGGTGCGGCCGCGTCGTGCGGTACCGGGCGTGGCGCCAGCACCTCGGCCGGGTCCTTGTCGTGGCGCAGGCCCCGCCAGGCCGTGTGGCGGACCCGGCCGCCGCGGGTGAACTGGCGGTAGACGATCTCGCCCACCAGGCGCGGCTCCACCCAGCGGGCGCGGACGATGTCCTCCCGCGGCGGCGTCGTCACGAACGGGTGGGTGCGCCGCTCGATCGCCTCCAGCTGCGCCCTCAGATCCGCCCGGCTCGCCTGGCTGAACCCGGTGCCGACGTCGCCGATGTAGACCAGGTCGCCGGTGGCGGGGTCGTGCGCGCC
Source organism: Amycolatopsis sp. Hca4 (assembly GCF_013364075.1). GTDB lineage: Bacteria > Actinomycetota > Actinomycetes > Mycobacteriales > Pseudonocardiaceae > Amycolatopsis. The sequence continues at coordinate 1,373,365 of NZ_CP054925.1, read as the reverse complement.
GAGCAGCAGCCCGCCGAGCGTGCCGGTGAAGCTGCGCTGGCCGGGCCGCCAGCCGCAGATGATCGCCTCCTGCGTCCGGACCAGCGGGTGCTTGAGCCACGAGTCCGGCCGCTGCCCGGGGTAGTAGGCCGAGGAACGCAGCTTCGCGACGACGCCTTCGTACCCGGCGGACGCAGCGTGGGCGAGGAAGTCGGCGGGGGTCCGCCGGTCGGCGGCGAGTTCGTCGAACGTGACCGCGCGGACCACCGAAACGCGGTACGGGTCCGGCATCGGCAGCTCGTCCAGCAGCCGGCGGCGCTCGTCGTACGGCAGCGCCAGCAGGCTCCGGTCCCCGAGCTGGAGCAGGTCGAACGCCAGGAACCGGACCGGGACGTCCTTGAACTCCAGCCCCTTCGGCCCGCTCTGGTGGCGGACGTAACGGCCGCGGCGTTCCTGCATCCGCTCGAAGTCGATCCGGCCGTCTTCGCCGTAGACGACGACTTCGCCGTCCAGGTAGGCGGCGCGGCCGTCCAGCGCCGGGGCGAGCACGCCCGCGAGGTCGGCGAACTCCGCGGTGAAGTCGATGTTGTTGCGGCTGGTGAGGACGGTGGTGCCGTCGGGGGCGATGCGCATGGCCGCCCGGTACCCGTCGAGCTTGTACTCGTAGGCCCACTCCGGGCCGGTGCGCAGCCGGCCGCCGTCGGGCTTGGCGAGCATCGGCTCCAGCCAGGCCGGGACGAGCGACGCGTCGTCTGCCGCCATTTCGGACCTCCGTCACCTTCTGCGCCCAAGGTAACCCGTTCGGCCTAGATTAGCTGGATTTGTGCAGGTGAAAGCGGCTTGAACGCCTGTTCGGCGTGCCGCTCAAGCACGCAGGAAGTCGTCGACGGCCCGCCGCAGCGTCGCGCGCACCGTTTCGGCGTCGTCGAGTTCGCCGCCGTGCAGGGCGCCGTCACGCAGCAGGACCAGCACGCGCGCCGCGTGGTCCGGGTCCGGGTGGCCGAGGTCTGCCGCCTGTTCGCGCAGGACGCCGAAGAACCACTGCCGGTGGTCGTCGATGACCCGGCGGACCCGGTTCACCGGGTCGGGGTACTCGGCGGCGGCGTTGAGGAACTGGCAGCCGCGGAAGTCCTCCCCGCAGGTCGCGTCGCCGACCACGGCCAGGGTCTCGGCCAGCGCCTCCCGCGGCGGCCGGCCCGCGCGCGCGGCGTCGACGGCGGCGCGGATCTGACGGCTGGTCTCGGCGAGGTAGGCGGCCACCAGGTCGTCCTTGGTGGGGTAGTGGCGGTAGAACGTCGCCCGCGTCACGGACGCCTCGGAGACCAGGCGCTCCACCCCGACGGCGTGGATGCCTTCGGCGTAGAAGAGCCGGGAGGCGGTCGCGAGCAGCCGGTCCTTCGGGTGCGGCTCGGCGGTACTCATCCCCCCAGCTTAGAGAAAGACCGATCGTTCTGCCAGATCGGCTTCGTCACATTGCCACAGCGGCCGGAGAGGTCCAGAGTAGCTGACAGAAAGACCGATCGTTCTCTCTGAAGGAGCCAGTCATGAGCAAGCCCACCATCGTCCTGGTCCACGGCGCGTTCGCCGACTCGTCCAGCTGGACCGGGGTCGTCGCGAAGCTGCAGGAGCAGGGCTATCCGGTGGTCGCGGTGGCGAACCCGCTGCGTGGCGTGGAGTCGGACGCGGCCTACGTGAAGAGCGTCGTCGAGAGCGTCGACGGCCCGGTCGTCCTGGCCGGCCACTCCTACGGCGGTGCCCTGATCACCCGCGCGGCCACCGAGACGCCGAACGTCAAGGCCCTCGTCTACATCGCCGCGTTCCAGCCCGACGCGGGGGAGAGCGTGTTCGAGCTGTCCGGCCGCTACCCGGGCGCCAAGCTCGGCCCGGAGACCACGAACGTCCTGGTGCACGCCGGCGAGCCCGAGCTGTCGATCAAGCCGGCGGACTTCGCCGAGGTCTTCGCGGCCGACGTCCCCGCGGCCACCGCGGCGGTCATGGCGGTGACCCAGCGGGCGGTCGCGCAGCAGGCGCTGGCCGCGCCGTTCGAGGGCACCCCGGCGTGGACGAAGCTGCCTTCGTGGACGCTGATCGCGAACCAGGACAACGCGATCCCGGCCGCGGCGCAGGAGTTCATGGCCGAGCGCGCGTCGTCGACGGTCCGCCGGATCGATGCTTCGCACGCGGTCGCGGTGTCCCAGCCGGAGGTCGTCGCCGAGGTGATCCTGACCGCGGCGGCCGACGTCGAGTGAACCGGAGCGGTCCCGGCCGGGTGTCCGGCCGGGACCGCCCGTTCGGAAGGTCAGCCGAGCAGCACGCTGTCGCCCAGCCCGGCCAGCAGCGCCGCGGCGTCGTCGTAGACCGCGACCGCGCCGGCGTCGGACAGCTCCGCGGCACCGACGCCACCGGAGAGCACCGAAACCGTGCGCACGCCGGCCTTGGTGGCGGCCTGCACGTCCCAGACCGCGTCGCCGACGAAGACCGTCTCCTCCGGTGCCGTACCGGCCTTGTCGAGCGCCGCGTACACCGGCTCCGGATCGGGTTTCGTCGCCTCGACGTCGTCACCGGAGACGATCCCGGCGACCACGTCGTCGACGTCGAGGACCTTGCGCAGCACCTCCAGCTCGTCCGGCCCCGCCGACGTCGCCAGCACGACCCGCACCCCGCGCCCGGCCAGTTCCCGGACGAGCTCGGGCGCACGGTCGAACGGCCGCAGCAGCCCGGCGGTCTCCAGGTAGTAGCGGCTGTGCAGCTCCTTGGCCCGGTCGCCGATCCGCTCGGTGTCGTCGTCGCCCAGCAGGGTGCGCAGCAGCTTGCCGGAGCCCTTGCCGATCGCGCGGTGCACGCGCCAGGAGTCGACGTCCCGGCCGAGCTCGTGGAACGCCCGGCGCCAGGCGTGGACGTGGAGGTAGTTGGAGTCGACGAGCGTGCCGTCGACGTCGAACAGGACCGCGGTGGCGATGACTGGCTCCTCGGGTCGGTGCGGTTTCCCGGTGTTTGGCGCAGGGTGCCCCGGATACCCCGGTCCGGCCGGAAGTACACGTGGCCGGCCGCGCGAGGTCAGGTGCGGGCCCGCGGGTAGCTCCGGCGCTCGCCGATCCGGCCGTCCTTGGTGTGGATGAAGTGGGCCGTGCCGCGCTTGATCGCGAGCTTGCGGCCGTCCGCGACCGCGGCGGACTTCGTCTCCGCGCTGCCGGACGCCCGCGCGTTGCCGACGACCTTGTTCTTCCAGACCGAACCGTCGAAGAACGTTTCGACGTCGCCGTCGGCCGGTTCGAGCGCCGGTTCTTCCTCGACCGTCTCGTAGGTGCCGAAGAGTGCGGGGGTCGGGTTTGGGTGCGGTGCCGGGGCCGCCGAGGGGTTCGGGGTCCATGAGGTATTCGATGCCGGCGTCGGTGGTCCAGCTGGTGCCTTTGGCGCCGTCGGGGCCGTCGGAGAGGTGCCAGATGGTGTGGTTGTGGGTTTGGTCTTCTTCGTCGAGCAGGGCGCCGGGGGCGATGTCGCCTTCGAAGCCGTCGGCTTGGAGTTCTTCGATCGCGGCGAGCCACTGTTTCTGGTGGACGGTGTCGCGGGCGAGGTTGAACTGGAGCATGGCTTTGACGCCGGGGTCGTCGGTCATGTTGTACAACCGGGCGGTTTGGAGGCGGCCTTGGGCTTCGGCGGCGGCGTTGGCGCGGAAGTCGGCGAGCAGGTTGCCGGAGGCGATGATGTACCTGCCGTTCCAGGGGTAGCCGTTGCTGTCGGCCGGGAGGGCGCCGCCGCCGGCGACGATGGCTTGCTGGACGTCCATGCCGCCGAGGGTGGCGGCCATGACGGGGTCTTTGACGGCTTCGGCGGTGGCGGTGGCGGGGGCGCCTTCGAGGAGGCGGGCGACCATGGTGGCGAGCATTTCGACGTGCCCGATTTCTTCGGTCGCGGTGTCCATGATGAGGTCTTTGTACTTGCCTTCGATGCGGCAGTTCCAGCCTTGGAAGAGGTATTGCATGGTCACGGTCATCTCGCCGAAGGCGCCGCCGATGAGCTCTTGGAGCTTGCGGGCGTACACGGCGTCGGGCTTTTCGGGTTTGGCTTCGAACTGCAGCAGCTTCGTGTGACGGAACACGTCGTCTCCCTTCCGAGCCCGCGGGGTTCCCACGGAAAACCGGCTCAACCGAGGATTCGCCGCGTTTGACGGGTTCCGGACCGGTTATCCGAACGGGTGATCGTCGTGGAGGAGGTGGTCGACCGTGCTCGCCCGGCACAACTCGGTGTGGCTGGTGCCCCGGCAGGGCGTCCCGGCGCGGGCCTCGGTGGTCGGCGTGCTGGACCAGACCACGTACGCGCAGCTGCGTGACGGCCTGCTCGAGTTCGCGGTGGACTCCGAGGACGGCGTGCTGATCGACATCGAGCGCCTCGAACTGCGCGACCGGGCGCTGGTCCGGGTGTTCACGCTGGTCGCCCTGCGTGTCAAGGACTGGCCGGCGGTGCCGTTCGCCCTGGTGACGGGCCGTCCGGAACAGCGGTCGGTGCTCGCCGGGAGCGGCGTGCCGGTCTACCCGGACGCGGCCGCGGCGCGGGCGGCGCTGCCCAACCCCGCCCGGCGCCGGGCGAGCCGGCCGCTCGACCGCTCGCCGCGGACGTCGGCGCGCGCCCGCGGGTTCGTCCGCGGGATGTGCGCCGAGTGGATGGTGCCGGAGCTGGTCGAGGACGCGGAGCTCGTCGCGACCGAACTGGTCGAGAACACGCTGCGGCACACCGGTTCCGCGCCCCACCTGCGGCTGGAACTGCGCCGTGGGACGCTGTCGGTCGAGGTCTCCGACGAGAGCACGCGACCGGCCGTGCTGCGGGAGGCGCTGGACCTGGCCGAGGCGGGACTGGGCCTGCGGATGGTCACCAAGGTCGCGAAGCGGTGGGGGAGCAGCCGGTCCCGCTCGGGCGGCAAGACCGTGTGGGCGCTGCTGGCCCGCTGAAGCACGGGTGGGAAGGCCGCCACACCGGTGGCGGCCTTCCCACCCGGGAACCCGGTCAGGCGCCCGGGCCGGAGTAGATCTCCGCGGCCGACGGCTCGGACACCGGCGACGGCTTGTTCCAGTCGCTGAACTCCATGGCGCCGTTCTTCGGGTCCGCCATGCGCAGCAGGTAGTGCGGCTCGGTCGCGGCCACCGTGGCCGTTCCGTCCGAACTCGTGAAGGTCAGGGCCGGCGCACCCGCGAGGGTCGTCTGCTCGCCCGGTTTGAACGTCGTCTTCTGCAGCTCGCCCAGCGTGCCCTGGGTGAACGACTTGTAGTCGAGGAACGTCTTGAACGCGGCCCCGATGCTCTGGCCGATCTTGGCCGTCGACGACACCCACTTGCCGGTGAGCTGCTTGGCCAGCGCTGCGGGGGCGCCGGCCTGCTTCACCAGCGAATCGGTGAACTTGAAGAAGTACTTGTCGCCGATCCGCAGCACCGGGATCTCGAGGCCGTCCTTGACCACCGTGCCGCTCGCGCTGTCCGCGTTGAGCTGCAGGTCGAGGTTGAGCGCGCTGCCCTCCTGGGTCATCGTGCCCTTGACGTGCACGGCCGACGCCTGCTTGGCGGCGTCGTTGATCGCCGTGCCGACGTCGGCGGCGTCGAGGGCGGGGGCCGCCGGAGCCGTGGACGACGCCGGGGCGCTGGTGCCGGCTGCGGCCGGAGCGGGCGTTTCCGCGGCGCCGGAGCAGCCGGCGATGGCGAGGGAACCGGCCGTGAGGAGCGCGGCCAGGCGAAGGCGAGCCATGGGTAGTCCGTTCGTAAAGGCCGGGGCGTCCCCGGACACGAACGAGCTATCGTCCGAAAGGGTGATCCGTTACACCCGTCGTGACGCAGGTCATCGCACCGAGCGGCGGGGCCGGTAGTCGCGCTCGGTCTCGATCTCGCCCTCCGGTGTGTGGACGAAGTGCCCGACCCGCCGCTTCCGCGCGATCTGCCGCCCCGCGAGCACCGCGTCGATCCGGCGGGGGGAGGTGTTGGACGCCCGCAGGCCGCCTTCGACGCGGTTCTTCCACAGCCCGTCTTCGAAGTAGGTGTGAACGTCACCCTCCGCCACGACTTCGCCTCCCGACGTGAGACCCGAAGGGCTCCGGTTGCCCGGGGACGTAGCGGACAAACGTCGGAGCGCGGTCAGGTCAGCCGGAGTACTTCGATGGCGTTGTCCTTGAGGATCAGCGGCCGCACCTCGTCCTTGAGGTCCAGTTCGGCGAAGTCGGCGAGCCAGCGGTCCGGGGTGATCACCGGGAAGTCGGAGCCGAACAGGACTTTCCGCTTCAGCAGCGTGTTGGCCGCGCGCACCAGCTGCGGCGGGAAGTACTTCGGCGACCAGCCCGAGAGGTCGATGTACACGTTCGCCTTGTGCGTCGCGACCGAGATCGCCTCGTCCTGCCACGGCACCGACGGGTGCGCCAGGATCACCGTCAGCTCCGGGAAGTCGGCGGCGACGTCGTCGAGCAGCATCGGGTTCGAGTAGCGCAGCTTGATCCCGTGCCCGCCCGGCAGGCCGGCGCCGATGCCGGTCTGCCCGGTGTGGAACAGGGCGGGCACACCCAGCTCGGCGATGGCCTCGTAGAGCGGGTAGTACCGGACGTCGTTGGGCTCGAACGCCTGCAGGCTCGGGTGGAACTTGAACCCGCGCACGCCGTGTTCGCCGACCAGCTTCCGCGCGCGCAGCACGGCCGCCTTGCCGGCGTGCGGGTCGACCGAGCCGAACGGGATCAGCACGTCCGCGTGCTCGGCGGCGGCGTCGGCGATCTCTTCGCTCGAGAGCGCGGGGTGCCCGGTGGCGGCCGGCGCCTCGACCGTGAAGACGACGGCGGCCATGTTCCGCGCCCGGTAGTGCTCGGCGATCGCGGTCACCGTCGGCGTGCGGTCCTGGCCGGCGCGGAAGTACTTCGCCGACGCGTCCAGCAGTTCCTGGTCGAGGGCGAAGCAGCCGTGGCCGTCCTGCTCGACGTGCGTGTGGACGTCGATGGCGGTCAGGGAGGAAAAGTCCACGAAGAACTCCAGGTCAGGGCAGGTCGGGTTGCGCGGCCTTGGCGGCCAGCAGGGCGTTCAGGACGGTGTCGCGGGCCGTCACCAGTGCCCGGTCGTCGGTGCCCGCCAGTTCGGCGTCGACACCCGCGACGAGCGTTTCGGCCAGTTCCGGGGTGAGGTGGACGCGCCCGAGGTCGCGCCACCACTGTTCGGTGGGCGGCCCGAGGTGGGCCAGGACGTGCGCGAGCCCGCCCGCGCCGCCGGAAAGGTGCTGGTTGACGAACGGGCCCAGCACGGCCCAGCGCAGGCCGGGCCCGTAGGCGATGGCGGTGTCGATGTCGGCGACCGTCGCGACCCCGCGTTCGACGAGGGAGTACGCCTCCTGCCACAGCGCGGCCTGCAGCCGGTTCGCGACGTGGCCGGGTACCTCCTGCGCCAGCCGGATCGGCCGCTTCCCGACCGAGGCGTAGAACGCCACGGCCCGATCGACCACCTCCGGCGCGGTCTCGCGGCCCGGCACGACCTCGACGAGCGGGATGAGGTGCGGCGGGTTGAACGGGTGCCCGACGACCACGCGCTCGGGGTGCTTCGGGCAGCCCCGCGCGATGACGCTCGGCAGCAGCCCGGACGAGCTGCTCGCCAGGACCACGTCCGGCCGTGCGGCCTCGTCGAGGACGGCGAACAGCGCGTGCTTGACGTCCTCGCGCTCCGGCCCGTTCTCCTGGACGAAGTCCGCGGCGGCGGCCGCTTCGCCGGGGTCGGCGACGAACCGCAGCCGGTCCGTCGGCACGCCTTCGAGGGCACTCCGCAGCCGCTCTTCGGCGCCGGGCGCCGGATCGGTGGCGACGACGTCGAGGCCGTGCCCCAGGAAGAGCTCGGCCCAGCTCGCGCCGATCACCCCGGTGCCGACGATCGCCACGGTCGTCATGCGCGCTCCCGGAGGAACGCGTCGAGGGCGGCGGGATCGGCCAGCACGTCCCGGCCGACGACCTCGTCGACGGGTGCGCCACGCAGGAGTTTCTTCACCGGCAGCTCCAGTTTCTTCCCGGTGCGGTTGCGGGGGATCGACGGCACGGCGGTGATCGCGTCCGGCACGTGCCGCGGCGACAGCGCCCCGCGCAAGGCCGTCGCGATCTTGCGGCGCAGGGCGTCGTCGAGCTCGCCGCCGGGGCGCAGCGCCACGAAGAGCCGGAGATCGCCGTTGCCGCCGGCGGGGTCTTCCAGGTGCACGACGAGGGAGTCCTCGATCTCCGGCAGCTCTTCGACCACGGCGTAGAACTCGGCGGTGCCCAGCCGGACGCCGCCGCGGTTGAGCGTGGCGTCCGAGCGGCCGGCGATCACGCAGCCGCCCTCGGGGGTGAACCGGATCCAGTCGCCGTGCCGCCAGATCCCGGGGTAGGTCGAGAAGTACGTTTCGCGGTAGCGCTCGCCCGAGTCGTCACCCCAGAACCCCACCGGCATCGACGGCATCGGCGCGGTGATCACCAGCTCGCCGAGTTCGCCGACCACTTCGGTGCCGTGCTCGTCGAACGCTTTCGCGTCGACGCCCAGGCAGGGCCCCGAGATCTCGCCCGCCCGGACCGGCTGCAGCGGGCTGCCCTGGACGATGCCGCTGCACACGTCGGTGCCCCCGCTGCCGACGTTGAGCAGGACGCCCGGGAACCGCTCGTGCACCCAGTGGAAGCCCTCGGCGGGCAGCGGGCTGCCGGCCGCGCCGAGCTGCCGCAGCGCCGACAGGTCGTATTCGGCGGCCGGGTCCAGGCCCGCTTTCCGGCACGCCATCAGGAATCCCGGGCTCGCGCCCATCAGCGTCGCCCGCGTCTGCGCGGCCAGCCGCCACTGCCAGGCCAGGTCCGGGTGCAGCGGGTTGCCGTCGACCAGCACGATCGAGGTGCCGGTGAGCAGGCCCGACACCAGCGCGTTCCACATCATCCACGCGGTGGTGGAGAACCAGAGCATCCGGTCGCCCCGGCGCAGGTCCCAGCTGAGGCCGTGGTTCTTGAGGTGCTCCAGCAGGATCCCGCCGTGGCCGTGCACGATCGCCTTCGGCTTGCCGGTGGTGCCGGAGGAGAACAGCACGCACAGCGGGTGCGCGAAGCCGACCGGCTCGAAGCCGGGCGCGCTCTCGGTCAGCAGGTCGTCCCAGGCGAGTGTGCCGATCAGGTCGTGGTCGCCGTAGGGGACGTGCACGACGTGCTCGACGGTGGGCAGGCCCGCGCGGATCCCGGCGACCTCGGCCCGGCGGTCGACGTCCTTGGCGCCGTAGCGGTAGCCGGACACCGTGAGCAGGACCCGCGGTTCGATCTGGCCGAACCGGTCGAGCACCGACCGGGCGCCGAACTCGGGCGCGCAGGAAGCCCAGACCGCGCCCAGGCTCGCGACCGCGAGGTAGGCGACCACGGCTTCCGGGATGTTCGGCAGGTACGCGACGACGCGGTCGCCGCGGCGCACGCCGAGCCGGGCCAGCCCGGCCCGGGCGCGGGCGACCCGGTCGCGCAGCTCGTCCCAGGTCAGCTCGGTGCGTTCGCGCGTCTGGGAGTAGGCGATGACCGCGGCCGCGTCGCCCGGCCCGTGACCGAGCGCGTGTTCGGCGTAGTTGAGGGTGGCGCCGGGGAACCACTCCGTGCCGGGCATGGTCCGGTCGGGGACCACCGCGGTGGCCGGGGTGGCGAAGCGGACGCCGAAGAAGTCCCGGATCGAGGACCAGAAGCCGGCGAGGTCGGTCACCGACCAGCGGTGCAGGTCCGCGTAGCCGTCGAAGGAGTGCCCGCGGTCGGCCAGCCACCGCAGGTACCGGCCGATCTCGGTGGTTTCGCGGACGTCGGGTGCGACCGGGCGCAGGATCACCGGCCCACCTTCCCCGCGCGCTTGTCGAGGAACGCCTGCATCCGTTCCTTCGCCTCGGCGCTGCCGCCGGCGATGGCGGCCATCAGCGCCTCCATCAGGTAGCCCTCGGCCGGGTTGGCCTCGGCGATGCGGGGCAGGGCCTGCAGGACGGCGAAGTTCGTGATCGGCGAGTTGTCCGCGATCTTGCGGGCCAGGCCGAGCGCGTGCTCCAGGCCGTTTTCGACGCGGTAGTGCGACAACCCGGCGGCGTGGCCTTCGTCGGCGTCGAGCACGCGGCCGGTGAGCATCATGTCGGCCATCCGGTGCGCGCCGATCAGCCGCGGCACCCGCACCGACGCGCCGCCGCCGACGAACAGCCCGCGCTGGCCCTCCGGCAGGGCGTAGAACGCCGACGGCTCGGCCACGCGGATGTGCGCGGCGGCCGCCAGTTCCAGGCCGCCGCCGACGACCGCGCCCTTGAGCACCGCGACCACCGGGACGCGGCCGCGTTCGAGCCGCTCGAAGGCGCGGTGCCACATCATCGAGTGCTCCAGGCCCTCGAAGGCGTCCCGCTCGGTGAGCTCGGACAGGTCGAGCCCGGCGGAGAAGTGGTCGCCGACGGCGTCGAGGACGACGGCCTTGATCCCCGGCGGCGGGCTGCCGAAGAACGACTCGAGGCCGAGCACGGTGGCGTCGTCGAGGGCGTTGCGCTTTTCGGGACGGGCCAGCCACAGCACGGCGACGTCGTCCCGCAGCTCCAGGCGCAGCGACGGGGGCAGGAGTGGGGCGGTCATGCGGGTCCGTTCGTGAAGGTTTCGGCGGCCAGCGCGCGGAGTTCGACGCGGCGGATCTTGCCGGTGGCGTTGCGGGGCAGGGTGCCGGTGAACCGGATGTGCTTCGGGATCTTGTAGCGGGCCAGGTGCCGTTCGAGGTGGGCGCGGAACTGCGGCTCGTCCAGCTGCGCCCCGGGGCGGACCACGACGAACGCCGCACCGGCCTCGCCCCAGCGGTCGTCGGGCACCCCGACCACCGCGCAGGCGTCGACCGCGTCGAGCCGGGCGGCGACCGCCTCGATCTCGGCCGGGTACACGTTTTCCCCGCCGGAGATGATCATGTCCTTGACCCGGTCGACCACGTGGGCCCAGCCGTCGTCGTCGACCCGGACGACGTCACCGGTGCGGAACCAGGCGCCGTCGACGAAGCTCGCCTTCGACTCCTCCGGCCGGTTCCAGTAGCCGCCGAAGACGTGCGGGCCGCGGACGAGCAGCTCGGCCGGCGTCCCGGAGAGGGGCTGCGGCGCCAGGTCGGGGCCGAGCGCCGCAACGTCGGTGAAGAAGTGCGGCACCCCGGCGGCGACCGGGTGGGCCGGCGTGCCCTCGTGGGTGGCCATCGAGACGCCCGGAGCGGCCTCGGTCATGCCGTAGCCCTGCAGGAGCTGCACCCCGCGGTCGAGCCACGCGCGGGCGACGCGCTCGGCCACCGGCGACCCGCCGTAGAGCACGCACGTCAGCGAGCTCAGGTCGGTGCGCTCCCAGTCCTCGTGGCGGCACATCATCTCCAGCATCGTGGGCACCGCCGAGAAGCTGGTGATGCCGGCGGCGCCGATGCGGGCGAGGATGGTGCCCGGGTCGAACTTCGCCACCGGCTCCACACTGCCACCCTTGAACAGCGTCGGCAGCGTGATCTGGCCCAGCCCGACGCAGTGGAACAGCGGCGCGATGCACAGCGCCTTGTCGGTGCCCAGCACGTCGAGGTGCGCCAGCTGGTTGACGGTGTTCCAGGTGAGGTTGCCGTGGGTGAGGACCGCCGCCTTCGGCCGCCCGGTGGTGCCGGAGGTGTAGAGCAGCAGGCACGGGTCCTCCAGCCCCACTGCGGTGTCCGGGGCCGGCCCGGCCTCGGCGATCTCCGCTTCGAAGGTCCCGGCTGCCGGGTCCGTCGCGATGACGACGCCGTCCGGGAGCGCGCCGGCCGCCGCCACGAGCTCGGCGGTGTCCGGGCTGTGCACGAGCACCGAAGCCCCGCAGTCGTCGAGCATGTACCGGATCTCGGTGGGGGAGAGGCGGTAGTTGAGCGGGACGAAGATCGCGCCGCAGCGGGCGGTCGCGAAGAGCGTCTCGAACACCGTGATGTCGTTGACGCCCAGGTAGGCCACGCGGTCGCCCGGCCGCACGCCGAGCCGGATCAGGGCGCCGGCGAGGCGCTCGACCCGGCCGGCCAGCTCCGCGTAGGTCGGCGAGCGGTCCGCCTGCACCAGCGCGGTGCGGTCCGGGTTGATCCGCGCCCGCCGCGCGGGCCAGCTGCCCAAGCCGAAATCCGGGAGGTTCACCACGGTCTCCTTCACCAGCGCAGCACCGGTTTGATCGTCCGGCCGCCGACCATGTCGTCGGCCGCCTGTTGAATCTGCCCGAAGTCGTGGTGGGTGACCAGCTTCCCGAGCGGGAACCGGCCGGCGGCGACCGGTCCGGCCGGCGCAGCGTCGTCAAGGCCGCCGCGGACGCGCCGCCGGAGCTGCTCGCCCCGCTCGGCTGCGGCGTCATGACCGGCGCCGGTGCTCTCGAGGGTGGCGAGCTCGTCCGCGTTCGCCCGCACCGGGTCCGCGACCCGGTGCGGCACCCGGGCCCGCTCCCGGCCCGGTGTCGGGGCCCGGCCGGCGGCCGCCTGCCGAGCCGCGGCCACCTCCGGGCGGGGCCGGGTGCCCGGCCGCTCCTCGACTGCGGTCATGGGTTCGACTCCTCACCGAGCTGTATATCAGGAACCCTGAGATAGCCAGGATGCGGTCGGCGGCGGGTCCGTGTCAAGGGGCCGCGGCGCCGGCCGCTGTGACGGCATTTCCGGTCGATTCTTTTGGCCGTCCGTTAACCATTCCCGTGTGGACGGACGAGTTTTTCACCGGTGAACCGGATGAATCGCCCGGATCGGCCCGGATGCGTAACGGCCGCAAGGGAAACGCCGACTCCAGCGTGCCCGGGAAAGGGTCGTGTCCGTTCCGCCCGGCCCACCGGGGGTGTCGGAAAAGAGGTCACCCGTGAACCCGAAGAACGTCCGGCGAATCGCCCGCCGGTCCCTGCCGCCCGGCGTCGCGGTCTGCACCCTGCTGGCCGGCGCCGGTGTCGCCGTCGCCACCACCTTCGCCGCCGGTGTGCCGGTCGCCGTGCCCGACCACCCGCTGGGCGGCGGGGCGGCCTGCGCCGCGCTCGTGGCGCAGCAGCAGGCCCGCGGCAGCGTCAACTACCCGGCGTCCGAGGTCGAGCCGTACGTCGCCGCCGACCCGGCCGACCCGCGCCACCTGGTCGGCTCGGCGCAGCAGGACCGGTGGAACGACGGCGGCTCGAACGGGCTGACCAACGTCGTCTCCCGGGACGGCGGGGCGACCTGGACCCCCGCCGCCGGGCAACCGCGGTTCAGCATCTGCGCGGGCGCCCCCGCCGGTTCGCCCGGGTACTTCCAGCGCACCACCGACCCGTGGGTCGGCTTCTCCGCCGACGGCCGGGTCGTGTACTCGATCGCCGACTCGTTCAACGCCGACGGCCCGGCCTTCGGCGGGGCGAGCGCGATCCTGATCAGCCGGTCGGTCGACGGCGGCGACCACTGGGAAACCCCGGTCGTCGCGCGCCTGGACACCTCGACGCAGGTGCTCAACGACAAGGAGACGGTGACCGGGGACCCGCTGCTCCCCGACCGCGCCTACGCGGTGTGGGACCAGCTGGTCTCGCCGCAGAGCCACGCGAACCCGAGCGCGTACACGCACGCGTTCACCTACCGCGGCCCGAGCTACTTCTCCCGCACCACCGACAAGGGCGCGACCTGGAGCGCCGGCCGGATCGTCTTCGACCCCGGGCAGAACGACCAGACGATCGGCAACCAGATCGTGGTGCCCACCACCGGCCCGGGACGCGGGGTGCTGATCGACGGCTTCGACCTGATCACCAACAAGGGCGGCGCCTGCCCGTTCACCCACGGCGGGCAGCACTGCCGCGGCTCGTCGACGTCGACCGCGGCGGTCATCCGGTCCACCGACGGCGGGACGACGTGGTCCGGCGCGATCGGCATCGACACCCAGCAGGTCGCCCCGGTGGCGATCGCCGGTCACCCGGTCCGCTCCAGCGACGAGATCCCCGAGTTCGCCGTCAACCCGGTCAACGGGTACGTGTACGCGGTCTGGCAGGACGCCCGGTTCAGCCCGGCCGGCACGGCGAAGATCGCCTTCGCCCAGTCCACCGACGGCGGCCTGACGTGGGGTGCCACGATCCGCGTCGACCAGTCGCCGGGTGACACGCCCGCGTTCGTGCCGCAGATCCGCGTCACCGCCGACGGCACGATCGGCCTGAGCTACTACGACCTGCAGAACGCGACGCCGGCGCAGCCGGGCCTCACCGACGCCTTCCTGGCCCACTGCCACGCGGCCACGAGCGACTGCGGCAACCCGGCGAACTGGGCGGTCAACGGGCAGGCGAAGCTGACGGCGGCGTCGTTCGACTACACGACGGCCCCGGACGCCGGCGGCTACTTCCTCGGTGACTACTCCGGCCTGGCGGCCACCGGTCCGACGCTGACGGCGTACTTCGGCGTGGCGCGGCCGGTGGCGGTGAGCGGGCCGTCGGACGTCTTCGCCGACCACGTGGGGTGAGGTGCGTGCCGGGGACGGGTCCGCCGTTCCCGGCACGTTCACCCGGATGGGTGGTTTGACTTGTGTGCATACGGGTCGCGTGCGGGGGTGTGGGGTTCGGCCGTTGGCGGGGTTGCGCCGTTCGGATCAAGGACTACGCTGCTAAGTGCGGTTCCGCTGTAACTTTCGTCCCCCGACTTGCCCGCGATCGAGCGGGTCGCCGAGACCCGCTCGTCACGTCATCTGCGAATGAGGCGTGGAGAAATGTTGGTCGTCCAGCCCCCCGCGACGGCGATCCCCGTAGCGCCGTCGAAGCGCGAAGAGCGCAGTCCGTTCGACATCCAGGTCATCCGCCCGTACTTCGGTGCGGTGATGGTCCGCATCCGCGGCGCGCTCGACGCGGACAGCGCACCGCAAGTGCGTTCGGCGCTGAGCACGTGGGCCCACCGCCGGTTCCCGGTGCTGGTGCTGGACCTGTCGGAGGTCGACTTCCTCGACAGCGCGGGTCTCGCCGCACTGGGCGGGATCCAGGCGCGAGTGGCCCGCGAGAACGCAACCCTGCGGATCGTGACGGGGGACAACCGGGTGGTGCGCCGGGCGTTGTCGGCGAGCGGCCTGGACCACGCCCTCAACGTGAGCCGGCTGCCGTCCGGGTGGGAACGGGCGACGGAGATCCACAGTTTGAGCTGACGCGCCTCCCGGCCGCTCAGCCCCGGTCGAGCGGCGCCAGCTCCCCGAACGGCCGCCGCACCAGGACCTCCGGGCCCGACAGGTCCACGTCCTCCCAGGCCACGTACCGGCTGTGCCGGTGCAGCCACCGGATCAGGGTCACCAGCGCAGCCGGGCCGCGCTGGTCGTGGCGCTGGTAGCCGAACAGCCGGACGCGGGTGCGCCCCACGATCACGCCGCGCACCACCAGCCGCGGCAGGCCGTTCTTTCCCGGCACCGCTTCCGTGCGGATCTCGCGGATCGCGCCGAGGTCGCGGCCCGTCACGTCGCGGGCCCGGCGGCCGATCAGGTCACCGGCTCGCACGGTTCGCTCCCGGGATCCGGCCGATGACGTGGCGGCGCAGCCAGTCCTCCGACGGGCTTTCCGTCGCCTGGGCCACCGCCGTCGTCACCACGATCGTCGGTTCGATGCGGCGGACGGCGTTCATCGGGATGCGTTGCGGCGCCTGGGCGCGGAACCCGCGGCCGATGTGGTGCAGGAGCCGTCCGATCGGGCCGCCGATGCGGTCGGCCAGCGCCTCCGGGCCGACGAGCAGCGCGTCGACGACGTACGTGCCGCCCTCGGCGCGCAGCTCGAGGTCGTCGACCTTGCCGACCACCGTGCCGTCTTCGCCGACGATCTGGCGGTCGAGCAGCGCGTCGCCCAGGTCGATGGGCCCGCGGTCGGGGTTCACTGCCCCGCTCCGGTGAAGATCATCAGCGGGATCGCGACCAGCGCCGCGACGGCGATCACGACCAGCATGACGCTCCCGACGATGTTGCTGAAGTGGCCGTTGGCGTGCTTGCCTAGGTACTCGCGATCGTTCGCGACGATCAGCACCGGCAGGTAGGTCAGGGGCAGCGCCACCGCCGAGAAGATCAGCGAGATCTCGGTCAGGCCGACCGGATCGAGACCCGTCTGCACCACCAGCACCGCGACCAGCAGGCCGGCGCCGACGGTCAGGTGGAACCGGGCGGCGTTGCGCGGCGCGCGGCGCTTGCCCCAGTCCAGCCGAAGTACTGCGCCAGCATGTACCCCGACGACAACCCGGTCTCCAGCGCCGCGCCGAAGGTGGCCGCGAAGATGCCGATCAGCACGATCACCAGGCCCGCGGTGCCGAGCGCCAGCGTCACCGGCAGCACGATCTGGCTGAGCCGGCTGACGTCGACGCCCGCCGGGAACAGCACCGTCGCCGCGCACGCCATCACGGCGATGGCGAGCAGCCCGCCGAGGGGGAACCCGAGCAGCACGTTGGCGCGCTGCACCGGCAGGTCCTTGACCTTCCAGCCTTCTTCGACGCCGCCGGAGGAGAAGAAGAACACCTAGTACGGCGTCATCGCCGACGCGAACAGCGCGACCGCGTGGTAGGCGTAGGTCGGCAGCGCCTGGTCGGGCGGCGGGGCGAGCCCGGCGACCTGCGCGCCGAGCGACGACCAGTCCGGGTGCAGGAAGAACACCGCGACGGCGAACACGCCGATCGCCAGCCCGCCGAGGCCGAAGCCGGTTTCCATCCGCTCGAAGCCGACCCGCCAGACCACCAGCCAGACGAGCACGCCGATCGGCAGCACCCAGACCAGCCGGTCGACCCCGGAGGCCAGTTCGATGACGAGCGCGACGCCGCCGATCTCCGCGCACACGGTCAGCAGCGTGATGAGGAACGACCCGGCGAGGTTGAGCAGCGCCATCCGCGGGCCGAGGCGTTCGCGGATCAGGTCGAACACCGGCCGCCCGGACACCGCCACGATCCGCCCGGACATGTCGGCGTAGACGCAGATCCCGAGCACGCCGAGGGCGGTCACCCAGACCAGCGCCATCCCGTAGCGGGCGCCGACGACACCGCTTTCGACGAGGTCGCCGATGTCGACGAACCCGCCGACCGCGGTGAGGATGCCGAGGGTGACGGCGAGGAGCTTCTTGCTCACGACGTCACGCCCCAGCGGGCGAGCTCGCCGATGAGCCCCTGCAGTTCGGCGTCGACCTCGTCGAGCCGGCGTCGGTGCCGTCACCGAGCCCGTCGTCGAGCCGGTGGGCCACGGCGACGGCGCGATCGGTGATCGAGGCGAGGGCGGCGCGGGCCCGGTCATCGGTCAGCTTCCCGACGTCCTGCCCGGCGGAGGCGAGCTCATCGACGGCGTCCCGCACGGTGATCGACAGGCTCGGCACCGGCGGCACCCGGTCCCGGTCGGCGGTGACGACGAGCCGCAGGAGTTCGAGCTGGCCACGGATCTCGCGTCCGGCGTGCACGGTGTCCGCCTGGGGGTCGGTGCTGCAGGCTGTCACCAGGGTGGTTACCGCAACGACGGCCGCCGCCGCGCACAGCCGGGTTCGGCGCAACGCAGTCACTTCGCCGGGATACCCGCTCGTGGTCCGGACAAACGGGGGACTCTCCAAGGTGGACAGACCGGACTTTTCGCCGTTGTGGCCGGCGGCGCTACAGTGCCTTGTGATGGGGAAGTCATCAGCGGATCCAGGGCCGTGGCGGTCCTGGAAATCATCGACGACGACGGCGAAGCGGAAGCGTTGCAGATCGCCTTGCTGGACGGCACGTCGGTGGTGTGCACCGTGTGGACGGACTGGTCCCTGCGGGTCGAACGGCGGCCGGACACGGAGCTCCCGGACTACCTCTGGCCGGTGGACGCCTATTCTCGCCGGCCGATCGTGCCGGACATTCCGGAGGGCGGCTTGGAAGTCAGGTCGCTGGTGACGTCGGCCGACGAGGCCGGCACCCCGGTGGCTGCCGACCTCGAACTCGACGGGTACCGGATTTCGGCTCGATCCTGGGGCGGGCGGATCGTGCTCTCGGTGGTCAGCCGACCGTGACGTAACCGCCGCCGGTCCGGGCTCACCCGGCCTCTGCTTCGAAGACCGCTCCCAGCTCCCCGAACTGCTTAGCCGCCGCCGCGAACAACTCTGCGTCGCCGTTGCGGCGGGCCAGTGCGCGGGTCACCGCCGCCGCCGTCCAGGTGTTGTGGGTTGCGTGGTGCTCGGCTCGGCTCAAGTACTCCTCCGCGTCCGGGGCGTCGAGGACCACCGCCAGCTCGGCCGCCACGCCCGCCGCGTAGCCGTTGAAGCGGCCCGGGGTGAACCTTGCGCCCGCTTCCGGTAGCCGCTCGGCCAAGCCCGTGCCCGTGTGCAGGGCCACCCTGGCCCGGACGAACGCGTCCAACGGGGCCAGGTTGGCCGAGCCGGCCGGGGTGGGTACGCCCGCGACCGCCGCCGCGCGGGCACGCCAAGCCGCCATCGACGGCTCGTCGCCGGACAACCCCGCCGCCAGCGCTGCCGCCAGCAGGGGGACGCCGAGCGTTGCGTTGCGGGGCAGGCTCGCCCGCCACAGCTCGTCGGCCGCTTCAAGGGCTTCGGCGAAGCGGCCGGTCAGGGCCAGGGTGGTGACCAGGCCGCTCGTGCCCCAGTACGGGTGGCCGGCCAGGGCCGGGTCTCCCGCCGCGCGTCTGCTCAGGGCCAGTGCGTCCGACAGCGCCCCGGTGGCCACGGCGTAGGTGATCGCGGCCCGGAACGCGTCCAGCACCTCGACCGCCGCGTGCGGGTCGGTGCGGTCCAGCGTCGTGACCAGGGAGAGGCGTTCCTCGGTCGTGCGGTACGCCTGGTCCGGACGGCCTGCCAGTGCCTGCGCCGTGCACCGGGCGTCCAGGGCGGCGCTGAGCAGGAGCGGGTCCCCGGACGCCGCCGCCACGGCGCGCTCGGCTGCCTCGGGGTCGACCGACTGCGGGCCGGATCCGGACCGCCACGCGCGGGCGACGGCGACACCGGCCGCCGGTGCTTCGGCGGCTTCGGCGAGCAGGCGGTCCAGTTCGGCGTCCGGGACCGGGTCGGTGATGAACCCGGAGCCGCGGAAGCGTTCGGCCAGCACGACCGCGGCGGCCAGGCAGGACGCCCGCGTCGCGGGGTCGCCGGTGGCGCGTCCGGCCGCGACGAGCAGCAGGTCGAAGTGGTCGCGGGCGTGGGTGAGCAGGTGCACGCCGCTGCCGGCCCTGGCCAGGTCGGCGGCGGCGACCGCGGCGGACGGGGCCCGGTCCGCGGCCGTGCGCCAGTGGGCCACCGCCTCCGCCAGGAACCCGCGCGCGTAGGCGAGGCGGGCGAGGTCCGCGGTGAGGTCGTGCGCCGGCTCGCCTTCGGCGACACAGGCGCGCAGATCGTCGGCGACGCGGTCGAACCCGTCACGCCAGTCGCCACCCAACCGGCCGGTCAGCTCCCGGGCCCGCCGGGCCGCCCACTCCCGGTGGCGAACCCCCACCTCCACCGCCTCGCCGGAAGCCGCCAGCTGCTCGCGGGCGAACCGCGCCACGCCGTCGAACAGCGTCCAGACGCCCTCCTCCCGGTGCGCCGTCACCAGGGACTTGTCCACCAGCCGCCCCAGCACGTCGGACACCGCGCCGAGCGACAGGTCCGGGGCCAGCGCCGCCGCGTCGGCCAGCGCGAAGCGGTTGCGGAAGCGGGATACCCGGGCCAGGACCGTGCGCTCCTCCGCGTCCAGCAACCGGTGGCTCCACTCGATGACCGACCGCAGCGACTTGTGCCGGTCCGGGCCGCGGCCGGTGGCCAGCACGCGCAGCGGGTCGTCGGCCAGCCCCGCGCGCAGCGCCTCGATGCCCAGCGAGGCCACCCGCGCCGCCGCCAGCTCGATGTTCAGCGGTGAGCCGCCCAGCTCGCGGCAGAGTGCGGCGAGCTGCGCGGGATCGGCGTCGAACGCCGGGTCGACTGCCCGCGCCCGTTCCGCGAACAGCTCGGCCGCGGCCGGCAGCGGGCCGAGCTGCAGCACCGTTTCGCCGGGCACGCCGAGCCGCTCGCGGCTGGTCGTCAGCACCCGCAACGCCGGGTTCGCCGAGGTCAGGGCGGTGATGACGTCGGCGACGTCGTCGGCGACGTGCTCGCAGTTGTCCAGCACCAGCAGCGCCCGGCCGGCCAGCTGCGCCGCCACCGCGTCGGGCAGCGGCTGCTGCGGGTGGGGGAGCACGCCGAGCCCGGCCGCCACCGATTCCAGCACCGAACCGGGCCGGCTGGGGACGAGGTTGACGAACGTCGCGCCGTCCGGGAAGTGCGATGCCGCCGCCTCGGTTGCGGCCACCGCCAGCCGGGTCTTGCCCATGCCGCCCGGGCCGAGCACGGTCGTGACCCGGCTCTCGGCCACCAGCCGCACCAGCGCGTCGCACTCGGCCGCGCGCCCGACGAAGCTCGTGGGCGGCCGCGGCGTCCCCGTGACCAGGCCCGCCGGGGTGGCCGGCCCCGGCGCCCGCGCGGCCAGTTCCCGCCGGTCACGGGCGTCCAGCTTCCGCAGCAGCGCCGACACGTGGCTCTCGACGGTCCGCACCGACACGTAGAGCCGTTCGGCGATCTCCGCGTTGGTCAACCGGTCCGCGAGGGCCAGCAGCACCTCGCGCTCGCGCGGCGAGATCGTCGGCGCGGTCGGCATGGCCCGAGTATGCCGCACCCGGGTGGATCTCCGTGGCGGATTCCGTGATCTCCACGGATGCCCCGGGCCCCGGGCCGGCCCGAAGATCACTCCGGAACGAAAACCGACCAGAGGGGAACCCACCATGGTGGTCATCGCGAAGGAAGACGACCTGCGCATCGGCAGCGGGCGCACCGCCCGGTTCGAAGGCGGGGCCTACGGCTCCGGCGTCTCCTTCTTCCACGTCCACAACACCGAAGGGCAGGGCCCGGACGCCCACGTCCACCCGTACTCGGAGACCTGGGTGGTGCTCGCCGGGCAGGCGCTCTTCCGCACCGCCGACGGCGAGGGCCTGGCGGGCCAAGGCGACGTCGTGGTCGTCGGCGCCGGCACCGCGCACGCGTTCCGCGCCGTCGGCCCCGAGCCGCTGCGGATGATGTGCATCCACGCCTCCCCGCGCATCGAGCAGGACTTCCTCGACGACGACGCGGCCGCCGAAGCCGGCGTCACCTTCTGAAAACCCCCGAAAGGAACTTCCATGGACATCACCCTCGCCCGCCCGGCCGGCTCCGCACGCCTGACCTGCCTGGCCCTCGCGGCTCCACTGTGGACCACGGTGGCGCTGGCCCAGGCCGCCACCCGCGACGGCTTCGACCTGACCCGGCACCCGCTCAGCGCGCTCGGCACCGGCAGCCTCGGCTGGGTGCAGATCACGAACTTCGTGGTCGCCGGCGTGCTCGTGCTGATCGGCGCGCCCGGCTTCGGCGGAGCGGTCTCCCGGCTGCTCGCGGTCTACGGCGCCGGGATGATCGCGGCCGGTCTGCTGCCACCGGACGCGGGCGACGGCTTCCCGGCCGGCACGCCCGCCGGGCCGCCGTCGGCCCTGTCGTGGCACGGGTACGGCCACCTCGCGGCCGGCAGCGTCTCCTTCCTCGCGCTGATGGCCGCCTGTTACGTCCTCGGCCGCCGGTTCGCCCGGGCCGGGAACCGCCGGGACGCGGCGTTCTCCGTGCTCGCCGGCACCGCGCTGCTGCTCGGCAACGCCTGGGCGATGAGCGGTGGCCGGGCCGGCAGCCTGACCCTCGCCGCCGGCGTGATCACCGCGATGCTGTGGATTTCCGCCGTGGCCGTCCGCTCCCGCTGATCGCCCGCGCGGGTGATGGGCTGCCCGCAGGCCGGCTGGTCACCACCCAGGCCGTGCCGGCGGGCACCCTGCTGTTCACCCTCGAAGGCGAGCTAGCCGATCCCGGCTTGGGCCAAAGATCACCTTCCACTACGCCAGCACCGAGTACGACATGGCCGAGCCCTTCGACTGCCGGTGCGGCAGCTGATGCTGCCGCTCTACCTGCGCCGCATCGGCATGGACATCGGCAAGCGCGTCGTGCTCGGCGACGGCGCGACGGTGAGCGCGATGTGCCAGGCCCACACCGCGGACCCAGCCGCGGCGGAAGGGCAGGCTCCGGCCGGTGCCGGAGCCGCCCACCCAGGCGTTCTGGCAGGTCGACCGGACCTTCACCGTGCCCGGCGAGCAGCCGGGCCGTCGAAGTTCGCCTGCTATGGCGCCGTCAGGTCGAACCGTTGAAGCGTGACCGAGCCGCCGAGCGCCTGGGTGGCGTGGTTGAAGACGGCGAACCGGTAGCCCATGAAGAACTGCCAGGCGTTGTTGAGGGTGAACGCCGTGCCCAGCGGCGTGAAGTTCACCCCGTCGGTGCTGTAGGAGAACCGGGCCTGGCGCCCGGTGCCGGGACGGATGTCGGCGTTGGCGCGCAACCAGATCTTGCTGCCGGGCAGGTCGGCGCCGGCCACCTCGGTGCCGGTGCCGGTCGTGTTCCAGTTGCCGTCCATGGTCAGGCCGTTGACCATCACCACCCGGTTGCGGCCGCCGTCGCGCTTGACGCCGATGTAGGCCGAGGAGTCCCGCAGCATCGCCAGTCCGGTGCGGTCGCCGTCGCGCATCGACGTCAGGTCGAGCGTGGCGGTGGCCGTGGAGGACGGCCCCTGGATACGGTGGGTCAGCGTGTTGCGGGCGGAATACAGGTCGTTGGTGACCGTGGCCGTCGACAGCTTGAGCCCGTTGCCGACCGAGAACTTCGTCGTGTCCGGGTTGTGGTTCCACTCCCACTGGGGGCTCAGCGCCGGGCCGGGGAAGGTGTCGGTGCCGGTCATCGGCTCGACCTGGCGCGGTGGCGGCGGCAGGTTCGGTTTCGGGTAGGTCGTGCCCCAG
This sequence comes from Amycolatopsis sp. Hca4, assembly GCF_013364075.1. GTDB lineage: Bacteria > Actinomycetota > Actinomycetes > Mycobacteriales > Pseudonocardiaceae > Amycolatopsis. The sequence goes on along the minus strand of NZ_CP054925.1, from coordinate 1,350,652 downwards.
CGGCCGCTGACCGTCTGGAGCTTCGGCCAGCCGTCGGCCGTCCAGGTGACCGGGGCGAGCGCGGGCACGCGGCCGCCGGGGTAGGCGTCGACGAAGGCCAGGTAGTACCAGTCGCCGTTCTGCGTCTGCACCAGGCCGCCCTGGTGCGGGACGCCGCCGCCGGAGATCGGGCCCGGCAGGTCCAGCAGCACCTGCTGGATCGTGTACGGCCCCAGGGACTGCTCGCCTTGAGGATGTACTGGCCGTTGGCCGGGCGCGTCACGAAGATGTAGTAGCTGCCGTTGCGCTTGTAGAACCGGGAACCCTCGAGCGTGCCGATGTTCGACGGCGTCTGGAAGACCTGCTGCGACCGGACTTCGGTCTTCCCGTCCTTGGAGAGCTGGGCGACGCTGAGGGTGGTGTTGCCGTAGGCGACGTACATGGTGTCGTCGTCGTCCACGAGCATGCCCGCGTCGTAGTAGCACTTGTCGATGGTCGAGAGCTTCGACCAGGTGCCGTCCACGGCGGTGGCGGTGTAGATGTAGGTCTTGGCGAAGTCGATGCAGCCGCCCCAGTAGTAGGTGTCGTTGCCGGCCCGGTGGTTGAAGAACGACGCCCAGATGCCGCGGACGTACCCGCGTCCGCCGCTCATGTCGTACTTCGCGCCGAAGTCCAGTTTGGGCACGGAGTGGCCGGCGAACTCCCAGTTCACCAGGTCGTAGGAGCGCAGGATCGGGGCGCCGGGGGAGTAGTGCATCGTCGAGGCCGAGTAGTAGTAGGCGTTGCCGACGCGGATGATGTCGACGTCGGCGAAGTCCTGCCACAGCACCGGGTTCGTGAAGGTGGTGGGCTGGTTCGGCGTGGTCGTGGTGGTCGGGGTCGTCGGCGTGGTGGTGGGGGTCGTCGGCGTCGACGGCGCCGTGGGCTCGACGCCGCCGGTGCAGAGGGTGCCGTTGAGCCGGAACTCCGACGGCGTCGGGTTGGCCGAGGTGAACGAGCCGTTGAAGCCGAACTCCGCCTTGCCGCCGGTGGGGATGGCCGCGTTGTAGGCGACGTTCTTCGCGTTGACGGTGGTCCCGGACTGGGTGATGGTCGCGTTCCAGTGCTGGCCCACCTGCTGGCCACCGGTGAACAACCAGGTCAGTGTCCAGCCGTCGATCGCGTCACCGAGGTTGGTGATCGACACGGACGCGCCGAAGCCGCCCTGCCATTCGGAGGTTTTCGTGTAGGTGACCGAGCACCCGGCCGCGGCGTGCGCGGCCGGGGTCGCCACCAGGACGGCGCCGGCGAGGCCGGTCGCGGCGAGCAGGGCCGAAGCGGCCGCCCGGGATCGTCGGCGTGACACCACGTTTGTCCTTTCCGTCTCAGGCGGCGAACTGCCACCAGTTCACGTTGAAGAGGTAGCCGCTGCCGCCGGTGAACCGCAGGACCAGGTCCTGCGTGCCGGTCACGCCGCTGACCGGGCAGGAGACCGACGTCCACGTCTGCCAGCCGCCGGTGCCGGGAACCGTGCAGCGCCCCACGACCGTGCCGGTGGCGCTGCCGAGGCGGACCTCGATCGTGCCGCCGGAGCCCGCCGAGGCGACCCGGGCGGTGAACGTCTTCGCGCCCGCCCCGAAAGCGACGTTGCGGACCTTGACGTTGTCACCGTTCTCGATCCAGCCGATGTTCATGCCGCCTTCGGAGGCCGGCTCGGTCTCGATCCCCGATTCCCAGTTGATCGTCTCCGCTTCCTGCCGGGTGTAGGGGTCGAGTGTGTCGGCCGGCGGCGGCCCGCTGGTCGTCATGGTGATGGTGGGGATGCTGCCGTCGGCGTTGTAGGCGAACTTCTCCACGGCCACCGAGCGGGTGTAGCCGCCCCCGCCCGGCAAAGCGCCGTTGTGGTAGAAGAAGTACGAGCCGCCCTTGTAGTCGATGACCCCGGGGTGGTTGGTGAAGCTGCTGCCCTGCGTGGGCATGACCGTGCCGCGGTAGGTCCACGGCCCGGTCGGGCCGGGCGCGGTCGAGTAGGCGATGAACTCCGAGCAGCACTTGGCCGCGAACACGTTGTAGTACGTGCCGTTGCGCTTGTAGACCCAGGGCCCTTCCTCGTACAGTGTCGGACGGCTGCCGCCGTTCGGGCGGGTGCCGAACCCGGCCGTGGTGAGCGGGATCTGGTTGATCCCGCCCGAGTACGACGTCATGTCGGTGTTGAGCCGTACGTAGGACAGGTTCGGGTTGCCCCAGTACAGGTACGCCTGGCCGTTGTCGTCGATGAAGACGGTCGGGTCGATCTCCCCGTTCTCGACGAGCGGACGGCCGATGGCGTCGCGGAACGGCCCGGTGGGGCTGTCCGCGACGCCGACGCCGATGGCCATCCGGCCGGTGGCGCGGTTGACCACCGGGACGTACCAGTAGAACTTGCCGTTGCGCTCCACGGCCTGCCCGGCCCACGCGTCCTGCTTGGCCCAGCTGAACGTCGCCAGGCTCATCGGCGAGCCGTGGTCGGTCCAGTTGACCATGTCCGCCGACGACCAGACCCGCCAGTCCTTCATGGTGAAGTAGGTCGAGCCGTCCTCGTCGTGCCCGGTGTAGAGGTAGACACGTCCATTGTGGACGAGCGGGGCCGGGTCGGCGGTGTAGATGTGCTGCACGATCGGGTTGTCGGCGTGCGCGGTGCCGGGCAGGAGCGCCATCGCGCACAGGGCCGCGGTCATCCAGGCGAGCACGCGCTTTCGGTGGTGCACGATGGTCTCCTTCGTCGGGGGAGCGGGTCAGCTCGCGGCGCAGGTCGCCGTGATGCCGTCGGCGCTGCCGGTGCCCTGGAAGCCGAACTCGGTCGACTGCCCGGCCGCGACGCTGCCGTTGTAGGACACGTTGGACCAGGTGACGCTGCCGGTGGTGCCGCTGTTGGTGGCGCTCCAGCCGTTGGTCACGGCCGCGCCGCCGGGCAGGTTCGTCGTCACCCGCCAGCCGTTGAGGGCGGTGGATCCGGCGGTGACCTTCAGGTTGGCCACGAAGCCGCCGTTCCACTGGTTCAGCGTGACCGAGGCGGTGCAGCCGCTCGGGTTCGGCGTGGTCGGGGTCGTCGGCGTGGTCGGCGTGGTGGGAGTCGTCGGCGTGGTCGGGGTCGTCGGGGTGGTGGGGGTGGTCGGCGTGGTCGGGGTGGCGGAGTTCAGGGCGTCGAGGACGCTGTTGTAGGCGGCCTTCTTGTTGCCGTTGCCGTCGAAGAGCAGCGGGTTCTCGCCGGTGCGCCAGGAATCGGTGTCGCGGATGCCCCACGTGGTGATGCCGGCGCAGCGCGCGACGGCCACGCAGGCACGGGTCACCGCGGCGTAGGCGTTCGCCTGGTTGGAGCCGGAGATGTCGAGCTCGGTGATCTGGACCTCGACGCCGAGGTCGGCGAACCGCTGCAGGTTGGCCTGGTAGTCACCGGGCGGGTTGCCGGACAGGTGCGACTGGAAGCCGACGCAGTCGATCGGGACGCCGCGGGACTTGAAGTCCTTCACCATGTTGTAGACACCGGTGCTCTTGGCGTTGACGCCGTCGGTGTTGTAGTCGTTGTAGCAGAGCTTCGCGTTCGGGTCGGCGGCCCGCGCGGCGCGGAAGGCGGCTTCGATCCAGTCGTTGCCGGTGCGCTGCAGGTTCGAGTCGCGCCGGCCGCCGCTGCCGCCGTCGGCGAACGCCTCGTTGACGACGTCCCAGGCGTAGATCTGGCCCTTGTAGTGGGTGGCGACCTGGGTGACGTGGTTCATCATGGCCGAGCGCAGGTCGGAACCCTCCATGCGCTGCGCCCAGCCCGGCTCCTGCTGGTACCACAGCAACGCGTGCCCGCGCACCCGCTTGCCGGTGCTCACCGCCTGGTTGAGGATCCGGTCGCCGCCGCTGTAGTTGAACTGCCCGCGGTTGGGCTCGGTGGCGTCCCACTTCATCTCGTTTTCGGGAGTGACCATATTGAACTCCCGGTTGAGGATGTTCACGTAGGTCGAGTCGCCGAGTTTCCCGGCCGCGACGGCGGCGCCGAAGTACCGGCCGCTCTGGGCCGCTGCCGCGCCCAGCGTGGAGGCCGCGCCGGCCGCCGAGTGGGCGAGGACCAGCGAAACCCCGAGCGACGTGGCCAGGAAAGCCGAAGCTGCCGCGGCTCGGGAGAACGACCGCGATGTCATCTTCATGTGTACACCTTCATTTCGTGGGGAACGGGTGCGCGGTCACGGGCTGGTGCACGTGGCCGCGCCGAGGCTCGCCGCGCCGGGTCCGGACACGAGGAAGCCGAAGGTCGTCGAGGCGCCGGCGCCGAGCGCGCCGTTGTAGGCGACGTTCTGCACGGTCACCGAGCCGGTGCCGGTCGCCGTGCCGCCCCAGATCTGGGTGATGCCCTGGCCGCTGGGCAGGCTGAACTTCGCGGTCCACCCGGTGAAGGCCGCGGTGCCGCTGTTGGTGACGGTCACCTCGCCCTGGAAGCCGCCGTTCCAGCTGCCCACGATCCGCGGGGTCGCGGTGCACGGGCCGCCCGCCGGGGGCTGCGGGTCGTCGCCGCCGATGCTGCCGGGCACCGCCTTCAGCGCGTTGTACCAGGTGGTGGCCATCTTGCTGTAGCCGGCGGCGTTGGGGTGGATGCCGTCCGGCAGGTCCGAGACGGCCACCGAGGGGTACATGTCGACCAGGTGGACGCGCTTGCCGGCGGCGGCCTTGGCCCGCATGTCCGGGGCGATCGCGGCGTTGAAGGTGCGGACGGTCTGGTCGGCGAAGCTGATCGGGATGATGGTGGCGACGAACAGGTCCGTCCCGGGGACTGGTTCGTGATCTTGTCGACCAGGGCCGACAGCCGCCGCGGCGCACCGGCCGGGTCGCTGCCGTACATGTCGTTGGTGCCGATGTGCAGCAGGATCGTGCGGGGTTTGTAGGTGTTCAGCCAGCCGGTGACGTTCGCGTCGATCTGGGCGATGGTCCAGCCGGGGTGACCTTCGTGATTGCGGTCGGGCATGCTCGCCGGCCCGTCGGCCAGCGAGCCGACGAAGTCGATCGAGCGCCCGTCGGCCCGCAGCTTCGCGCCGAGGTCGAGGCGGTAGCCGCCGATCGAGCCGCCCTGGGTGATCGAGTCCCCGAGCGGCATGACCGGGACCGCGGCGGCGCCTGCCGCGGTCCCGGGGACGACCACCGAGGCGGCGATGGCCGCCAGCACGCCGATCAGGAAATGCGCGATTTTCATCGGAATCCTTCGGGGACCGGATCGGGTGTAAATTACATTTCGATGCGCTTGGGGAAGCCAGTCGAAACTTTCGCCGTGCTAATTGATGCTCTGGGAGAACGAGTTGACCGCGAGACCGACCCCGCCGCTCCACGGCTCGAACCCGGCCTGGATGCTGGTGAGGTACCAGGACCGGTCGACGCGGGTGCGGTTGTCGACGTCGTTGACGAAGTCGAGCACGTTGAACGACCAGCCCGACAGGGTCGACTGGGCCACGTAGGACACCACGTCGTTGCCGCCGTTGTTGCCCTGCCACACTTCCCAGCCGCGGCCGCCGATGCTGGTGGTGCCGACCCGGCCGCCCACCGGCTGCACGCCGCCGGTGCGGTTGAACCAGATCATGATCTCCATCTGGTTGACGCCGTTGGTCTTCGCCGTCGGGTCCAGCCAGATGTCGTAGGAGGCGTCGAAGACGCCGCCGGCGTAGGTGTAGGAGATCGACGACGGCGCACTGCCGATGCGGCTGAGCTGCCGGGGCAGCGGCGAGCCGGGGGAGCAGTTCGAGTAGTGGCACCCGAGGTAGACGGCCGGGTAGGACAGCGGCGCCCCGCCGCTGGTGGAGCCCTGCTGCGTCTGGATCCGGAACCCGCTCCCGGTGACGTTGATGCACTGCTGCGCGCTGCTGCCCCACCGGTTGTTCATGACGACGTAGCGGCCGCCGATGGTGGTCGAGCCGTACTGGTCGCAGATCAGGGTGTCCGCGTGCGCGGCCGGGGCGACGGCGACCGGCGCCGCCAGCCCGGCCGCGGCGAGCAGTGCCGCGGACAAGGCGTTCCTCAGCTTCATGGGTGTCCTCCACGTCGTTGTGGCGTTTTCTGGGAGCGCTCTCAATCTGAGGCGGTATCGATGTAACCACAGCGACGGGCCGGTGCAAAGAGGGTCGCGGTGATCAATTCCCGAAGTGCGTTGTCGTCGAGCCGCAGAATTGGGAGCGCTCCCGGTCAGGCGGCCGCCCGGAGGGTCCACTTCTGGTTCGCCTGCCCATTGCAGGTCCACAGGATCAGCTTGGTCCCGGCGGTGGTGCCCTGCCCGGTCGCGTCGACGCACTTGCCGGACTGCACGCCGGTGAGCGTGCCGTCGGCGTTGACGTTCCACTGCTGGTTGGCCTGGCCCGAGCAGGTCCAGATGATCACCGGGGTGCCGTCGGCGGTGCCCTGCCCGGAGGCGTCGAGGCACTTGTTCCCCGCGGTGGTCAGCTGCTTGCCGCTGGGCGTCCACGGCGCTCCGGCGCAGTCCGCCAGCCGCACCGCGGTGCCGTCGGCCGTGCTCGGGACGTCGGCGCAGCGGCCCGACTGCGTGCCGACGAGCTGCCGGGCCGAGGACTGCCCGGGGGTACCGATGCTGCCCGGGACCGCCTGCAGCGCCGCGTACCAGACCGCGGCCATCTTGTCGTAGCCGCCTGCCGTGGGGTGGACGCCGTCGATCAGGTCGGCGGTGGTCAGCGCGTCGTGCATGTTCACCAGGTGCACGTGCTTGCCGGCGTTCTGCTTGCCCTGCACGATCCCGGGGATGGCGGCGTTGAAGGTGCGCGCCGCCGCCTCCTGGCCGCTGTTGGCGATCGGGATGATCGTCGCCACGAACACCTCGGCGTCCGGTGCCGTCGCGGTGATGTGGTCGATCAGGCCGGAGAGGCGGGCCGGCGCGCCGCCGACGTTGTAGTTCTGCAGGACGTCGTTGGTGCCGATGTGCAGCAGGACCGTGTGCGGGGTGCTGGTGCGCAGCCAGGACACGATGTTCGCGTCGATCTGGTCGATGCGCCAGCCCGGGTGGCCCTCGTGGTCGTGGTCGCCGAGGGACGCCGGCCCGTTGGACTGCGAGCCGACGAAGTCCACCTGGTACCCGCCCGCGGTGACCCGCTGCCAGAGCCCGATCCGGTACCCGCCGGGCACCTGGGTGCCTTCGGTGATGGAATCGCCGAGGGGCATCACCCGGACCCCACCGTTCGATTCGGCGGCGGCGGTGCCCGGCAGCAGGGTGCCGGCCAGTACCGCCGCGGCGGCGGCGAGCCACCCGAGCCGTGTGCGCATCTCTTCTCCTCGATGATCCGCCGTCAGACGGCGGTGATGGTCCACTGGTTGTTGGTGCTGCTGTTCGGCGTCCACAGGCCCACGCTCGAACCGGCCGCGGTGTTGCCCATGCCGTCGAGCGCGGTGCCGGTGGCCCGGTTGACGATCTGGTACCGGCCGTTGCCCAGGCTCGTCAGCTTCCACTGCTGGCTGGTGGCTCCGGTCCAGGCCGTCTGTGCGCAGGTGGCGCCGTTGGCCGTGTTGCCCCTGCTGTCGGCGACCAGCCCGTTGGTGCGGTTGACGATCCGGACGTACCCGCCGCCGGCGTCGGTCAGCTGCCACTGCAGGTTCGTGCTGCCGTCCCAGTTCCACTGCTTGAGCGGGGACCCGGCGGCGACGTTGCCGCCGCTGTCCAGCACCAGGCCGGTGGTGCCGTTGGCGATCCTGGCCCAGCCGGTCGGCAGGGGACCGGAGCCGGGCGTCGGGACCGGGCCGGAGAACGTCAGCTTCACCACGTACGCGGGCGCGTCGAACGGCGGGGTGGCCGACGGGAGCGCGACGCGCAGCGCGGAGGCGTCCTGCACGGGAGCGGGCAGGGTGGTGGGGGTGCCGTTCGGGCCGAGCAACTGGGCCGACACCAGCGTGCTGAGGTTGATCCGGTTCGAGCCCAGCGTGGTGATCGGCAAGGTGCTGCCCGGCCAGCCCAGCACGGTCGCGTACAGCACCGTGCCGTCCTTGCTGCGGGTGAACCGGACGTCGGTCTTCGTCCCCTCCACCGGGGTGGTGAACGAGCCGCCGCCCATCTTCGTCGGCCCCTCGCCGTACACCGCCCACGCGCGGGTGCCGTAGACGGACTCGCCGAACCGCTTGAGGTAGTCGCCGATGCCGAGCAGGATCGTGCGCTGGCCGGAGGGGATGGTGCCGTCGGCCATCGGCGCGATGTTCAGCAGCATGGTGCCGTTCTTGCTGACCCGGTCGAGCAGGGAGTGCAGGATGGCCTTCATCGAGTAGTAGCCGATGCCGGTGGTGTAGCACCAGCTGGAGCTGGAGATGCTGTCGTCGGTCATCCAGTACGGGCTCAGCAGGTCGCCCGGCCCGCCGCGTTCGAAGTCGAAGACCTCACCGCGGTTGTCGAACCCGTCCTTGTAGGTGGCGACGACGTCCTTGTTCCACGCCACCGCCTGGTTGTAGTAGTGCGAGAGGAAGTTCAGCCGCTGGGTCTCGTCGACCTGGGTCAGGTTGAAGTCCTGGTAGACCAGGTCGGGCTGGTAGCCGTCGACGACCTCCCGGAGCTTGTCGAACCAGAGCTGGTTCTCCGCCGTCCGGCCGTTCTGGCCGAAGAGCCGGCGCAGCGAATCGGTCGACTGGGCCGGCACGTGGTCGTAGTACCCGGTGAAGTGGTACGCGTGGTGCAGGGCCGCCAGCAACCTGAGGCCTTTGGCGCGGATGGCGTCCGCGTGCAGCCGGAGCAGGTCGAGCTTGGGCCCGGTCTTGACCGAGTTCCACTCGTTGGCGCTGCTGTTCCACATCGAGTAGCCGTCGTGGTGCTCGGCGACCGGGCCGGCGAACTTCGCACCGGCGTCGGCGAAGAGCTGCGCCCACTCCGCCGGGTCGAAGTTCCCGCCCGCCGACTTGAGTTTCGGCGCGAACTGCACCCAGTTGCCCGCCTTGTCGCGGGCGCCGTTGATGAAGTTCTGGTACGGCCACGCCGACGGGTCGCCGAACACCTGCTTGTGGTGGTTGTTCTCGTTGGACCCGTCGATGTACATGTTCCGCGGGTACCACTCGTTGCCGTACGCCGGGACGCTGAACACGCCCCAGTGGTAGTAGATGCCGAACTTGGCGTCCTGGAACCACTCCGGCGCGGGTGGGTGCTGGTCGACCGACGCCCAGCTCGGCGTGTAGCTGCTGGGTCCCTGGGTCGCCCACCCGGCGGGGACGCGGACCAGGCCGGCCGCCGCGGCGGCCCCGGCCACCACGATCAGCCGGCGCCGCGACAGCTCGAACGAAGACATCCGGTGACCTTTCAGCTCAGGGACCACTTCTGGTTGTTCGCGCCGGTGCAGGTGGCCAGCTGCACCGCGGTGCCGTTCGCGGTGCCGGAGCCGGCGACGTCGAGGCACAGCCCGGACTGGACACCGGTGACCGTCCCGTTGGTGGTGAACGTCCACTGCTGGTTGTTCTGCCCGTTGCAGTTCCAGATGATGACCTTGGTGCCCGGCGTGGTGCCCTTGCCGGAGGCGTCGAGGCAGCGGGTGTTGCCGCCGCTGTAGACGTTCAGCTCGCCGGTGCCGGTGCGTGTCCACGTCTGGTTCGTGCCGCCGTTGCAGTCCCAGATCTGGACCGCGGTCCCGGGGGTGGTGCTGATGCCGTTGACGTCGAGGCACTTGTTCGCGCCCACCGCGTGCACCGCGCCGGTGTTCGTCGAACCGCCGCCGCTGGCGTAGCCGGCCGCGGTGACGCTGGCCTGCACCGCGTTCTCCGTGGCGTCCGTCGGGAAGCCGCTGGTCACGGCGCCTTCGAAGAACTCGCCGACGCCGGAGTTGCTGTTGTCACCGCCGGTGCCCAGCAGGATCGACGGCTCCAGCTTCATCGGCGCGTAGCCGCGCGGCAGCCCGCCGGAGTACGGCGTGGTGAGGCCGCCGGTGGTGGCGTCGCCGTACTTCAGGGTGAAGTTGCCGGTGCCGTTGTTCTTCTCCCACGCGCTGACGAACGGGTGGTGCACGCCGGGGTTGTTCGGATCCTTGTTCGAGCCGGTTCCGGTGTGGTACATGCCGTTCTCGAGGTCGGCCTCCACCCACGGGCCGGTTCCGGTGCAGCCGTTGAACCAGCAGGCGGTGCCCCAGTAGATGGCGTTCATGGTGGAGTTGCCGGTGTCGTTGTGGGAGATCTCGCCGCTGCCGTAGTCGAAGCAGCACCACTGGTTGACGTAGTTCGACGAGGTGATCATGTAGATCCCCTCCGGCTGCGCCCCGACCGGCACGTTCCTCGCGTTGTCGATCCGGTAGCCGACGCCCTGGGTGACCTTGATCCCGTACACCGGGTGCCCGCCCACGGTCACCGGCAGCGCCATCGCGTCCGCGCCGATGTCCGAGCCGTTCGGGCCGGGGCCCTTCCAGAACCCGCCCCACGAGATCGGCAGGTCGTTGTGGTTGGCCGTCTGGTCGTAGATCTTCGTGACCGTGCACTTGGTGCCGGCGCAGAAGGAGACCTGCGGGGCCGAGTCGGCGACTCCGCCGGCGGCCAGCAGGCCGATGTCGAGGTACCGCTGGTCGGAGGCCCGCTGGAGCTGGTAAAGCGGGCCGTTGTAGGCCCCGAACAGGGCGCGGGTGGTGCTGTGCGCCGTGACGCACGGCGTGCCGGCCGCGGCGTAGAGGTCGCACGCCTCCTGGGTGGCCGCCTGGGCCGTGGTGCCGGTGGCGGCCACCGCTCCGGTGGCCAGCACGGCGGCCGCCACGACGGCCTGGACGGTTCTGAGCAACGAGCGCTTGCGGAAGACCATGGCCGAACTCCTTCGTCCGTCAGCCGAGAGTCCACTTCTGGTTGGTGGCGCCGGTGCAGGTGGCCAGCTGGATCAGCGTGCCGTTCGCGGTCGAGGAGCCGGTCACGTCGAGGCACAGCCCGGACTGGACCCCGGTGATCGCGCCGCTCGCGGTGACCTGCCACTGCTGGTTGGCCTGGCCGTTGCAGTTCCAGATGACGACCTTGGTGCCGGGGCTGGTGCCCTGGCCGCTGGCGTCGAGGCACCGCGTGCCGGTGTAGACGGTCAGCTCACCGGCGCCGGTACGGGCCCAGGCCTGGTTGGTCCCGCCGTTGCAGTCCCAGAGCTGGACCGCGGCGCCGGGGGTGGTCGAGACGCCGTTGACGTCCAGGCACTTGCCGAGGGCACGGACCGGGCCTGCCGCCGGGGTGGTGCTCCCGCCGGTACCGGCGGCGGCGATCACCTGCTGGGCGCCCGACGGCCAGTTCGTGCCGCTGACCTGCACGTTCCCCGTCAGCACGTTGTTGTGCGGCGAGCCGGTGGCCACCTGCGTCGCGCCGCCGTTGTACCAGTTGCCGCTGAAGGTGCTGTCGTTGGTGTTGTTGCTACCGTTGGCGTTGGTGAAGGCCCAGACCCCGGAGTCCTGGATCACGTTGGCCGACAGCGTCACGTACCGGGAGCCCTCGTCGAGGTACAGCCCGACCGTGCGGTTGTTGTCGTAGATGTAGTTGTGGTCGATCGAGCTGCCCGGGTTGGCGGAGAGGTTGTAGATGCTGCCGCCGTCGTGCATGAGCTTCTTCGTGCCGTGCACCCGGTTGTAGCTGACGACGGTGTCCCGCAGCGTGGTCGGCGTCGAGTAGACGGGCTGGTAGTCGTACAGGCCGCGGTTGCGGTAGTCCTGGCTGCCGCCCTGGTCGTTCGCGCCCCAGCCCCAGCCGACGTCGATGCCGTCGTAGGTGAGGTTCGAGACGTCGTTGTGCGTGATGACGGTGTGCGTCGCGTAGGTGGAGAGGATGCCGGCCATCTCGCGGTAGTCCAGGGCGACCCGGTTGACCGTGTTGTACGAGATGGTGACGTCCCGGTTCGTCATGGCGGTGTTCGACGGGTGGTGGGCGTCCGGGCGCACGCCGCCGACGATGACGCCGCCCCCGGAGACCTCGGTGAACGTGTTGTGGTCCACGGTGATCGACGACGCGCCCAGCCCGACGCCCGAGGCGTGTGCGTTCGCGTCGTTGCCGATGCCCAGCGCCACCTGGCCGAGGTGGGTGAAGGTGTTGCCGCTGAAGGTGATCCCGCTGGCGGCCGAGACCTGGACGGCGGCCGGCGCCTGCGCCCAGCTGTTGCGGGCGCCTTCGAACTGGCGGCAGCCCGACTGGCAGGAGGTCAGGAAGTCGGACGGCATCGACGCGGCGGCCGCGAGGAACGTGCCGGTCTGCTGGTTCGCGTACCCGACCGACGTGCTGGGCGTGAGCCAGGTGGTGTGCTCGAAGTTCAGCCCCTTGAAGGAGATGTCGCGCACCGGGCTGTCGTAGGTGCCGCCGATCTGCAGCAGCGAAGTCAGCCGCGGGAGCTCGACGTCGTGGCTGCCCGGCACCCAGCCGGAGGGTGCCTTGTAGTACAGCTTCCCGGCCTGCGGGTCGAGGTACCACTGGCCGGTGTTCTTCAGGAACGAGTAGGAGTTCTCCAGGAACAGCTGCCCGCCGCCGAACGGCTTGGCGAGGGTGTCGTAGCCCCAGTTGTTGTTGTTCCACGCCGGTTGCTGCATGACGATCGAGGCGCCGCTGATGCGGTCGACGGGGGAGTACCGGTCGGTGAAGGAGTTCTGGCTCTCCACCTCGATCCGGTTCTGCTGCGGCAGCGTGGCCAGGTAGTTCAACGCGGAGTTGGTGATGGTCATCCCGGACGTGGTGAACTGCACGTCGTTGCGGGAGAGGGTGATCCCCGCGCGCGGGGCGAGCGCGCCGTCGACGAACAGCTGCCGCGAGTCGGCGCCCACCGGCACCGGCGCGACCCAGATGTTCTGGCCGGCGTCCTGCACCGACCAGCCGGTGACCTGGCTGCCGCCGGAGAGGACCGGCTTCTGGCCGGGCGCGGCCTGCCAGGTGATGGTGTGGCCGTTCTGCCCGGAGTCGGCGCTGGTGAACCGGAGCGGCGCGGACAGCCGGTAGGTGCCGCCGGCCAGCTGCACGACGACGTCGCCGCCCGCCGACTGGGCGCGGGCCAGCTGCTGGGCCTTCGCCGGGGTGGCGACCGGCTGTGCGGACGTGCCGGGGTTCGAGTCGTCACCGTCCGGGGCGACGGAGATGGTGACCGTCGCGGCGTGCGCGGACGGGGTGACGAACGCGGTCACCACGAGGGCGGTGACGAGCGCGGCGGCGGTGCTGCGCGGCGGCATGGGCGGGGACCTCTCCGTGACGGCGGCGATCGGGCGCGCCGGACCGTCCACTGTGTACTGGTACCGGCGCCCGGCCGGCCGCGGCGCGGGGCCGGGCGGCTCGGTCCGGCGGTGGACCGGGCAGGATGTGTACGACTCATCCGAGGCGGGCGGGTGCCGGGCGCGCTTCGAAACTTTCGAGGCCGTCCGGCAGCTTTCCGTTGGTGCGTCGGAGATCCATGAGAACAGCGTGCCTGCCCGGCGTCAAGCTGCGAGCAGGACCATTGCTCCGGACCGTCGTCCCTTCGTGCACGGGGGCTGTAACTTACAGGTTGGCCTGACAAAGATTGACCGGGTGGCGGGTCAGCGAGGTAAGGTGCTGCCCGGGCCTGCTGAGTCATACTCATTGCGTGACCCGTGACGAGGAAGTAGCACCGCCAGTCCCGTACCGCCCCGGCTACGAAGTCGTGGCGGAGCAGATCCTCCGGCTGATCGCCGAACTGGAACTGCGGCCCGGCGACCGGATGCCGACCGAAAACGAGCTGGCGGCGCGGATGGGCACCAGCCGGACCATGGTGCGGGAGGCCGTCAAGATCCTCTCGGCCATCGGCCGGGTGCGAGCGCACAAAGGACGTGGGCTGTATGTCTCCGACGACGAGGGCATGCTGGGCGGTTCCCGGTGGGGCGGCTTCTTCCTGCCCGCCGATCTCGACCACGTCTACATGCTCTTCGAGTTCCGCCGGATCCAGGAGACGGCGGCCAGCCGCCTGGCCGCGGCCAACGCCACCCCCGCGGAACTGCGCGCGATCGAGACCGCCGCCGAGACCTGCCGGCACGGCCACCTGACCGGGCAGATCGTGCTGTTCGACCGGGGCGACGACGACTTCCACGCCGGGATCGCCGCCGCGTCGCACAACCAGTTCCTCGTGGCGGCCATCGGCGAGTCCCGCCGCCTGCAACGCCAGTCGAACATCATCGGGATGTCCGGTGCGATCGGCGGGCACGCGGCGGGCGCGATCGAGGAGCACGCCGCGATCTACCAGGCGATCCGGGCCGGTGACCCGGACGCCGCGGCGCACGCCACCGGCGTGCACCTGGACAACACGCTGGAGGACTACCGGCGGGAGATCCAGCGCCGGCTCTTCGGCCGGTGACCACGTCCGCCGGACGTTCCATTGTGGACCCTTACGCTCCCGGGAGCTCCCCCGGCCCGGGAGGACGACGACGTCCGTAGACAGTGCTGTTTACAAGCAGAGGGAGCCGTTTGATGGTGAAGAGATCCCTGTTCGCCTCCGCCGTGATCGGAGCCGTGCTGGCGCTGGGGGTGAGTGGCACCGCGCAGGCCGCCCCGGCCGAGGTGCCGGCGCCGGCCGCCGCGGCCGCCGGCACCGCGGGCTGCGGGAAGGCACCGGGCCTGGCCAGCGGCAACCACACGATCTCCAGCGGCGGCCAGAACCGCAGCTACATCCTGCGGGTGCCCGCCAACTACGACAACAACCACTCCTACCGCCTGTTCGTCGGCCTCCACTGGCGGGGCGGCACGATGAACGACGTCGACTCGGGCGGGACCGACGGCTACAACTGGTCCTACTACGGGCTGCGCCGGCTGGCCGACAGCTCCGGCAACAACACGATCTTCGTGGCGCCCCAGGGCAACGGCAACGGCTGGGCCAACCCGAACGGCCAGGACGTCACCTTCATCGACGACCTGCTGCGCGAGCTCGAGGCCGGCCTGTGCGTCGACACCACGCAGGTGTTCGCCGGTGGCTTCAGCTACGGCGGCGCCATGAGCTACGCCCTCGCCTGCGCCCGCCCCACGGTGTTCCGCGCGGTGGCCGTCTACTCCGGCGCGAACCTCAGCGGCTGCAACGGCGGCACCCAGCCGGTCGCCTACATCGGCATGCACGGCATCGCCGACAACGTCCTGCCGATCTCGTCCGGACGCGCGCTGCGCGACCAGTTCGTGCGCAACAACGGCTGCACGCCGCAGAACCCGCCGGAGCCGGCCAGCGGCAGCCGGACCCACATCGTCACCGCCTACTCCGGCTGCCGGGCCGGGTACCCGGTCGTCTGGGGCGCCTTCGACGGCGGGCACGACCCGGGGCCGAAGGACGGCGGCGGCAGCGGCTGGCAGACCTGGACCTCCGGTGAGGTGTGGAAGTTCATCACCCAGTTCGGCACCGGCACGCCGCCCACGCCGCCGGTCCAGACCGGCGTGAACTACCGGCTGACCGCCCAGCACAGCAACAAGGTCGTCGGGATCACCGGCGCCTCGACGGCGGCCGGCGCGCTCATCGAGCAGGAGTCGGCCAACGGCGGGCTCAGCCAGCAGTTCGACTTCGTCGACTCCGGTGACGGCTACTACCGCGTCCGGGCGCGGCACAGCGGGCTGGTGCTCCAGGCCGCCAACGCCAACAGCGGGGCGGACATCGGCCAGCAGGCCGACACCAACGCCACCGCGCAGCAGTGGCGGGTCGTCGACCAGGGCAGCGGCGCGATCAGCCTGGTGAACCGGTTGAGCGGGCTGGCGCTGGACGTCTGGGGAGTGTCGACCGCCGACGGCGCGCGGATCTCCCAGTGGACGTTCACCGGGAACCCCAACCAGCGGTTCCAGCTCCAGCGTGCCTGAGCCGATGACCGTCGTCGAGCCGTCGCCGGGGCTGAGGCCCACCCTGGCCGACGTGGCGCGGGAGGCCGGGGTCTCGATCGCCACGGCGTCCCGGGTGCTGAACGGCTTCCCGCGGGTCAGCCCGGAACGGCGCAAGCAAGTGGAGTCCGCGATGCTGGCGCTGGGCTACGCCCGGCAGCGGGCGGCGAAGGCGAGCAGCGCGCGGCACACCGGCTCGATCGCCCTGGTGGTGTGCGAGGAGGTGCCGCGGCTGTTCACCGACCCGTACTTCCCGCGGATCGCCGCGGGCGTGGGCCGGGAGCTGGCCGCAGTGGGGGTGCAGCTGGTGCTGCTCACGGTGCCGGCCACCGACGACTACCAGTCGCCGGTGGTCCGGTACCTCGACGGCGGGCACGTCGACGGCGCTCTCGTCGTCGGCATGCACGGCCGCCGCCCGCTCGACCTCGACTGGCTCGGCATCCCGGTGGTGTTCGGCGGGCGGCCGGGCCAGGCGGGCCGGACGGGCCGGCTGCCGTACGTGGACGCCGACAACCAGGGCGGCGCCCGGCTGGCGACCCAGCGGCTGCTCGACGGCGGCCGCCAGGTCGTGGCGACCGTCGCCGGGCCGCAGGACATGACCGCGGGCGCCGACCGGCTGCTCGGCTACCGGCAGGCGATGACACGGGCGGGCCGGTACGACGAGAGCCTGGTCGTGTGCGGTGACTTCGGGCAGGCGTCCGGCGAGTACGCCGCGTCCCGGCTGCTGAGCCGCCGCCCGGACGTCGACGGGATCTTCGCCGCCTCCGACATGATGGCGGTCGGGGCGCTGCGCGCGCTGCGCCGCGCGGGGCGGCGGGTGCCCGAGGACGTGGCGCTCGTCGGGTTCGACGACCTGCCGATCAGCTGCTGGACGGACCCGCCGCTGACCACCGTGCGCCAGCCGATCGAGGAGATGGGCGCGCGGATGACCGCCGAGCTGCTGGCGATGATCGACGGCGCGGCTCCGCGCCGCAGCACGGTGCTCGACACCGAGCTGGTGCCGCGGAAGTCGGCCTGATGCCCACCCGAGGACCGAGGAGGAATCGTGCGTGTGTTCGTCGTGGTGGCCGCGATGCTGGCGGCGGTCGTGGCCGGGGCGGTGCCGGCTGCGGCCGCGTCCGCTCCGCTGGTGAGCGCGGCTTCCGGCCGCTGCTTGAACGTCAAGGGTGGCACCGATGCGCCGGGGACGGCGTTGGAGATCCAGGACTGCTCCGGCCAGGCCGGGCAGGCGTACGAGTTCACCTCGGCGGGCGAGCTTCGGACGTTGAACGGTACCCGGTGCGTGGACGCCTACGGTGGGCGGACCGCGCCGGGGACTGCCGTGATCATCTGGTCCTGCAACGGTCAAGCCAACCAGCAGTGGCGGCAGAACGGCGATGGGACGATCACCGGTGTCCAATCGGGACTGTGTCTCGACGTGACGGGCGCCGGGACGGCCAACGGTACTGCGGTCGAGCTGTGGACCTGCAACGGTCAGGGCAATCAGCAATGGAGTAGTGGGTCGACGCCGCCGCCCCCGACCGGGACGGCGCCGTGCGACATCTACGCCTCCGGTGGGACGCCGTGCGTTGCGGCGCACAGCATGGTGCGGGCGCTTTACGGTTCCTATGCGGGCAGCCTGTACCAGGTTCGGCGGTCGTCCGACAACACGAGCCGGAACATCGGGGTGCTGAAAGCCGGCGGCTCCGCCGATGCTGCTGCTCAGGATTCTTTCTGTGCCGGTACTTCGTGTGTCGTCACGGTGGTCTACGACCAGTCCGGGCGGGGGAATGACCTGTGGTACCAGGGATCCACCGTGGTCCCGGGGTCCAGCCAGAGCAGCCCGGCGAAGGCTGCTTCGGAGTCGCTCACGGTTGGTGGGTCGAAGGCGTATTCGCTGTACATCAACCCTGGTAACAGCTATTGGCGGGATGGGCACCTGACCGGGGTTCCGACCGGGAGTGCGCCCGAGGGGATGTACATGGTGACCAGCGGGACGCACGTCAACAGCGGCTGTTGCTTCGACTACGGGAACAGCGAGACGACTCGGAAAGCCGATGCGGCCGGTGCCATGGACGCGATCAACTTCGGGACCGAGTGCTGGTTCGGTGGGTGTTCCGGTGGGGGGCCTTGGGTGCAGGCCGACCTCGAGTGGGGGCTCTACCCGGGTGGTAGCCAGCAGTGGAATCCGAACCAGCGGGCTCTGCCGAGCAAGTTCGTCACGGCGATGCTGAAGAACAACGGCACTTCGCGGTTTGCGCTCAAGGGGAGCAACGCCCAGTCGGGGAGTCTCACGACCATGTGGGATGGGGGGCTTCCCAGCGGGTACAGCCCGATGAAGAAGCAGGGTGCGATCATTCTGGGCAGTGGCGGGGACTGCTGCAAGCCCGGTGGTGGGGCGAACCTGAGCGCGGGGACGTTCTACGAGGGTGCGATGGTCGCGGGATATCCCTCGGACGCGACGGAGAACGCGGTGCAGGCGAACGTGGTTGCTGCCGGGTATCGCTGAGCCCGCCGGAGCGGACGGGAAGGGGCTTTCCTCGCGGGGTGCCGCGGGGAAAGCCCCTTTTCGATGGCTTCACCACCCATGACACTCGGCGAACCGGTTCGCCTCCGTTCGGTCGATTGTCGCTGAATAGCCTGCGGCGTACTGTCCGTGGTGGTCGAACCGGTTCGACGATGGCTCGCCCCCGCCGTCCACCGCCAAAGGAGTCGTCTGTGGACCTCTCGTGTCCGCGGCCCCGTGCCCGTCGTGGCCTGGCCGCCTTCCTCGTTGCCGGTGCGCTGACCGGTGCCTCCGCCGTCGCCCTCGCCGAGCCGGCCCGAGCCGCTGACGAGTCGGTTTCCGTCGATTTCTCCGTCGCCGGCAGCTCGCCCACCTATCGGGCCTCCGGGTGGATCTACGGCATGACCGAGAACGCCGCGAACCCGCCCGACCACTTCTTCCGGGACGTGAACTTCCAGGCGATGCGGGCCGGCGGCGCGCAGCTCGACAGCCCGGGCGGCTGGGTGTCCGGCAAGTACGACCGGCGGTGGACCGCCACCCGCGCCCAGCTGCTGCGCACCCGTTCGCTCGGCGGGCAGTTCGTCCTGCTCGTGCACGACCTCTGGGGCGCGGACGGCTACCCGATCTCGCGGTTCCCCGGCGACAACGGTGACTGGTCCGACTACGACGCCTTCCTCACCCGCCTGATCAACGACGTGCGCGCGACCGGTGCGCCGGTGGAGTGGGACCTCTGGAACGAACCGAACATCACCACCTTCTGGAACCGGCCGCAGAGCCAGTACTTCGCCATGTGGCAGCGGGCCTACCAGCGCATCCGTTCCGCGTTCCCGGCGCAGGCCATCGTCGGGCCGAGCCTGGCCGGGGTGCCCTCCACCGGTACGAGCTGGTGGACGCAGTACCTCGACTTCGTTCGCGGCTCGAACACGGTCCCGGACATCGTCAGCTGGCACTCACTTCCCGGGGATCCGGTGGCGAACGTCGCCGCGGCGGACTCGTCGCTCGGGGCGCGGGGGATTGCCCACCCGCGGCCCTACCAGATCAACGAGTACGGGGCCTCGAACGAACAGAATCCCGGTGACGGTTCCTGGTACATCGCTCGGATCGAGCGGGCCGGCGCCGATGGGCTGCGGGCGAACTGGGCGAGCGGCGGGAACCTGCACAACGATCTCGGCAACCTGCTCGTCCGCAACTCCGCCGGCCGGTACCTGCCCAAGGGCGAGTGGTGGGCCTACCGCTTCTACGGCTCGCAGACCGGTCAGATCGTCTCCTCGAAGCCCAGCCCGGCCTACGACCCGTTCGCCACGAAGGCCGCCGGAGTGGCGAAGGTCCTCGTCGGGGTGGGGGCACCACCGGGAACGTCTCGGTTGCCCTGCAGCGGCTCGATGCCACCTCCGGCATCGTCCAGAACAACCAGGTGCGGATCGTCGTCCAGCAGATTCCGTTCAACGGTGGGGCCGCCGTGGCGGGGCCGGTGACCATCCGGGACTCGGTGGTGGCCGTCTCCGGCAACGCCGTCACCGTCACCGTCCCGCACGCCAGTGTCGACGACGCGCTCAGCGTCACCCTGCTGCCGCCGTCGGACGGCGGGTTCCAGACCGTGGCCGTCGCCCAGCATTCCCAGCAGTGCCTGGACAACACCGACCTGAGCACCGCCGACGGCAACCGGCAGCAGCAGGACTTCTGCGAAGGCGGTGCCCAGCAGCAGTGGAACTTCCGGCCGGTGCCCGGCGTCGCGGGCACCTACACCGTCGTCAACCAGCAGAGCGGCAAGTGCCTCGAGGTCGCCGGTGCCTCGGCCGACGACGGGGCCGCCGTCCAGCAGCGCACCTGCACCGACGGTGCGACGAACCAGCAGTTCGCGCCGCGGCGGGTCACCTACAGCGGCAACGACGTCCACGACTACCAGCTCGTCGCCCGGCACAGCGGCAAGTGCGTCGACGTCAGCGGGGTGTCCACCGCCGCCCGTGGTGCGGTGATCCAGTGGACGTGCAAGCCGGTCACCCAGAACAGCCCGCTCAACCAGACCTGGCGGCTGTGGGGCCGGGGACCGGCCTGACGCACTTCACGCACCCGGCCGGTTGCCGGTCGGGATGGTGATCGGGGTGGTCGTCGACGACGTCCCCTTGTTGAGGAACAGCATGGCGAGCGCGCGGACGAACTGATCGAAGACGTAGAAGCCGGCCGGGGCGATGGGCAGCAGGCCTTCCCGGAAAGCGATGTACGCGGGCCACCCGGTGCGGATCAGGGTGGCCGCCGCGTAGTCGCGGGGCAGGCCGAGCCAGTCGCCCACTTCGTTGCTGAGCACGTACCGGACGAACTCGTTGAGGAAACCGCGGGTCACGCCCAGGTCGATCTGCGCGGTCAGCCCGAGCAGGTCGGCCGCGAGTTCCTTGCCTTCGGGCGTGGGGGACAGCAGCGGGGTGAGCACCTGGGCGGACTGCGCGTCGGCCGCGGCCCACGTCTGCGGGACGAACTCGTCGCGGACGCCGAGCAGGTGGATGGCGACCTGCCACTGGTGCAGGAAGGCGTCCTCGTCCGCGGCCGACATCGGGACGTGCCACTCGCGCAGCTTCCGGTGCACGAAGGTGCCGAGGCTGTGGAAGGTGACCAGGATGTCGCCGTTGCTGATCGGGATCCGCTCGTCGGCGACGGCCCGCCAGTGCGGCGACTGCGGCAGCAGGTGCCGCACGGCCGCGTGCACCAGGCGCGTCTTGTTGGCCGTGACGACGAACTGGCCCGAGGGCTCGAACGCGCCGAGCTCGCTCAGGTCGTAGCCGAAGGTGAACGTCTTCGCGGCGCGGTCCTGCATGTTCGCGCCGCCCGCGGACCAGTAGATCGACCGGGCCTCCCGCGGGATGACCGTGCTCATGATGCCGCTGCCCAGGCCGTAGAGCAGGAACAGGTAGGTGTCCTTGCGCCGGTTGAAGTCGGCGGCGCGGCGCAGCTTGACCGGGTCGGCCCAGGACGGCAGCCGGTTGGCCCGCTGCAGCCAGCCGGTGAGGTCCGCGGGCAGGCCGGCCGGCAGCGGGTCGGCGTTGTTCACCCAGCTCCGCAGCGCGGTGTTGACCGCGGGCACCCCGCCGCCGTCGACGAGCCCGGCCAGCAGGGTGTCGACCTCGTCGTCCCAGACCCACCACGGGTCGGCGCTCGCGGCCCAGGCCGGGACGGCGCTCGCCGCGCTCGCCAGACCGAGCGCGACACCGAGGGAGAGAACGTTCCTCCTGCTGAGATTGCTCATTCACTTACCTAGCTTCCTTGATAGGTAATGGGCTCTTCGAGAGGAGATTCCTGATTAACATAGAAGGTGACTCGCGCGTCGGCAAGACCCGGCTGGCCTGTGGTTGACTGAGCTCATGGCCCGACTTCCGCACCCCTCAGCCCGGTGACCGCCGAGCCGGCCGCGGCCGTCCGGCCCCGCAACCGCAGGCAGCTCATCGTCGAGGCGGGCGCCGCGGTGTTCAGCGAGCGCGGCTACCACGCGGCGTCGATGGAGGAGATCGCGGCGCGCGTGGGCATCACCGCCGCCGCGCTGTACCGGCACTTCCCGAACAAGTACGCGCTGTTCGCCGAGTGCGCGAACGTCATGGCGGACCGGCTCGTCGCCGCGCTCGCCGAAGTGCCCGCGGACGCGTCACTGGCGGAGCTCTTCGGCGCCGTCACCACGGTCACCGTCGCGCACCGGGAGACCGGCGGCGTGTACCGCTGGGAGGCCCGCTACCTCGAACGCGACGACCGGCGGCTGCTGGCGGGCAAGTTCGCGTACGTCGTCGAGCGCGTGGCGGAGGCGGTCCGGCGCGAGCACCCGGGGCCCGGCGAGCACCTGCGGGCCGTCGGGGCGCTGGGGGCGATCGGATCCGTCACGACCCACCACAACGCGATCGCGCCGCGCCGGGTCGGGGAGCTGCTGCGTGCGGCGGCCCTGCGCGTGGCCGCCACCGGCCCCGCCACCGCGGCCGCGCCCGCGGTGGAGATCCCCGCCCCGCCGGTGCCCCGGACCCGGCGTTCGGAGATCCTCGCCGCCGCCGTCCCGCTGTTCGAACGGGACGGGTTCGCGACCGTGACGAACGGCCGGATCGCCGAGGCGGTGGGGCTGGTCCCGTCGGCGCTCTACCGCTACTTCCCGGGGAAGGCCGACATCCTGGCGGCAGCCTGCCTGCAGGCGGCCGGCCTGCTGGCCCAGGCGGTCGAGCACAACCTCCGCGGCACGACCGGCCCGCACGACGCCCTGAACGCCCTGGCGGCGACTTACGTGGCGTACAGCTTCGAGCACAGCGCCCTCAACAGCGTGGCCAACGCCGAAATCGCCGGCCTGCCGGACGCGCTGCGCCGCCCGCTGGTGGCGGCGCAGCGCGAGCACATCGCGGTGTGGGAGCAGCACCTGCGCGAGGCCCGCCCGGACCTCGACGCGCGCCAGGCGCGGGTGCTGGTGCACGCGGGTTTCGGCGTGGTGGTCGAGACCGGCCGCCGGCTGCGGTGGGCGGACCGGCCCGAGCACCGCACCGCGGTGGGGGCGCTGCTGGTGAGCGCGCTCGGGTTGTGAGGCTTCAGCAGGGCAACGTCCCGCTGCGCAGCGCGTGACCGCCGTCGTTGCCGTCGTCGGCCCAGACGACCGCGTGGTGCCCGGCGGCGCAGGCGGGGGAGATGGCGAACCCTTCGTTGTTGTAGTTCGGCATCTTCGCCGGGCGCGCGTAGGTCGCCGCGACGGCGAACTTGCCGCCGCTCAGCCGCAACGTCGCCGTCTTGCCGGAGCAGGTGTCGTCGCAGACGGACCAGAGGCTGCCCGTCGCCGGGTCGAACTCCAGCTCCATGACCTTCGGGAAGCCGCTGGAGAAGGACGCCACCCTGCTGAACCCGCCGCCGGCCCGGTCGAGGGCGTAGGCGTAGACCTTGCCGGTGTCCTCGAGGCCGACGAAGTAGAGGCCGGTCCCGTGGCCGGGGTAGCGGGCCGGGTCGTAGGCGGCTTGGGTGCGGTCGTCGCGGAAGCCGCCGTCGGTCAGGAAGCTGTCCGGGATCCAGGAAATGCCTTCGAAGCCCCCGTTGTCGTCGACGGCGGGCAGGTCGTCGGTGAGGTCCCATTCGGCGGCGGCGTCGAGGGCGCCGGAGGTCGATCCCGGGGCGTACCGCAGGACTTTCAGCAGGCTGCCGTCGCCGTCGTTGTCGCGCTCGGTGGCGACGAGCACGCCGTCGGGTGTGCGGACGACCCCTTCGGCGTCCGGGTCGCCTTCGCCGTTCCGGTAGCGCAGCGGCCAGGTGCCGGCGGGCCGCCAGCCGCTGCCGTCGCGGACGAGCCGGTAGAGGGTGCCCGGGCCGTTCTTGACCGCCCACAGCACGTCGGGGCCGTCGAAGGAGAGCCCGCTGACGTTGTCGCCGAGCACCCCGGCGGGATCGGCGACCGCGACGGCCGGATCACCGGGCCATTTCTGCGTGGTGGCGGCTTCCGCGCTGCCGATGGGCAGGGCGAGAAGGACAGCGGTGAGGCAGAGGAGGGAACGCACGTCGTGCTCCTGTGGGTCGAAGGGGCAACGCGGCGTTGCTTCGGACTGTACCGAGCCGATCACCCGGCGGGCAACCTGGTCTCGCACCGCACTTGCGGCGCGGCCTCGGTCCCGGCGGCCACGCAGTCGGCGACCCGGCCGGGAGCGGGCACGGGGTAGCTGAAGACGATCGGCCCGTCGCCGTCCGTCCCGGCCGAGAACTTGACCACCGTGTGCCGGCGGGTTCCGTTGCCGTGCAACGTCTTCGAGTAGTACGTGGTGTGCGGCCCGATCGCCGTGCTCGTGCCTTCGCCGTCGTCGTCGAGTTCGTGCACGGTGAGCACGTAGTCCCCGGTGGTGTACTTGCCTTCGCCGGGGTGACCGGCGTCGGCGGGGGTCGCGCCGGTGACTTCGGGCGAGACGGGATCGGCGGCGGTGGCCATCACGGTGGCCCCGACGGCCACCACCGCCACCCCGGCCACGGCCGCGGCGATGACGACCCGCTTGGCGGTGAACTCCATGGTCCCTCCTCCCACCCGGTGATCAAGCTAGGGCGGGGAAGGGCCTGGTCACCTCGGCCGAAGGGGCGGTTCCGGGGCTGCTGCCTCGTCCTTTCGGCCGATGCCCGGCGGTGCGTCGCGTCGGCCGGTCAGGCTCCGCGGCACCCGGCCGGCCTGAGCGCGGTCACGCCCGCGCCCGCCGCCACACCGCCAGCGCCGTTGCGGCCAACGCGCCTCCCGCGGCCGCGACCACGCCGTGGTGCCGGCTCGCCCACAGCTGCGCACTCCGCGCTGTCGCCTGCTCGTCGAACCGGCCGTGCGCCCCGAAATCCCGCTCGCGGTCCGCCGGTGACCACAGGTTCTCCGGCTGGTCCGGCGGTTTCTTCGCCCCGGTCTGCTGGGATCGGTAGCCGGTCCGGGCGAGGTACCGGTCGAGGACACCCGGCGCGACGGCGTTCGCGAGCAACGTCCCGACCGTGCTCCCGCCGACCCAGTACTCCCGGCGGCGCGGGTGGCCCGCCGCGTGCACGACGGCCCGGGCCGCCACCTCCGGCTGGTAGATCGGCGGCACCGGCTGGGCCTGGTCCGGCAGCTTCGACCGGACCCACGAGAACTGCGGCGTGTTCATCGCCGGCATCTGCACCATCGTCGTGCGGACGTGGCTGCGCTCGTGCAGGAGCTCGCAGCGCAGGGCCTCGTTGAAGCCCTGGATCGCGTGCTTCGCGCCGCAATAGGCGCTCTGCAACGGGATTCCGCGGTACGCCAGCGCCGAACCGACCTGCACGATCGTGCCGCGGTCGCGCGGCTTCATCCGGCGCAGCGCCGCCATCGTGCCGTGGACGTACCCGAGGTAGCTCACCTCGGTGACGCGGCGGAACTCGTCCGGCTCGATCTCGGTGAAGGGCGCGAACACCGACGTGAAGGCTACGTTCACCCACACGTCGATCGGGCCGAGTTCCGCCTCGGTCCGGGCGGCGGCGGCCTCGACCTGGTCGAAGTCGGCGACGTCGGTGGGAATGGCCAGGGCCGTCCCGCCGAGGCGGGTGACGTCCTCCGCCGCCGCTTCGAGCCCTTCCTTCCCGCGGGCCAGCAGCGCCACCCGGTCCTGGCGGGCGCCGAACGCCCGCGCGACGGCGCGGCCGATGCCCCCGCTGGTCCCGGTCACCACGACGACCTGACTCATGATTCCCTCCGCTTCCCCGGGTGGGCCGTGCGGCACCATGCCGCCGCGCCCACCGCGCTCACCAGCGCCGCACCCCGCCACCGCGGGGTCACCGCCGCCAGGCCGAGCATGCTCACGCCGTGCGCCACGTCGATCGTCCAGCCCCGGCGGGCGACCAGGCCGTCCGGCCGCCGCAGGACGGCCGCCGCCTGGACCAGGTGACGGATTCCCAGCGCCAGTGCCACCTTCCGCGGGACCGGCAGGGAGCGCGACAGCACCACGAGCCCGGCGCCCCACACCGCCCGCGCCACCGCACCACCGCGGCACCCGCCGATCCTCGTCACCGGTTCTTCCCGGGCAGGAACTCCTGCAGCTTCGTCTTCACGCCCTGTGCGACGAGGTGGAACGCGTCCGGGTCGCCCTTGAGCACGGCCTGGGCGGCCGACTTCACCTGCTCGAACGTGGCGTGCGGCGGGATCGGCGGCACGTCCGGGTCGCAGCGGACGTCCAGCACCGCCGGCTTGCCCGCGGTGAGCACCGTGTCCCAGGCCGAGGCCAGCTGGTCCGGCTTGTCGACCGTGACGGCCGCGAGGCCCAGCGACAGGGCGAAACCGGCGTAGTCCACGTCCGGCAGCGTCTGGGATTCCTCGAACTTCGGGGCGCCGCCCATCGCGCGCAGCTCCCACGTCACCTGGTTGAGGTCGTTGTTGTGGAAGACGCAGACCACGCACCGCGAGTCGCTCCACAGGTGCTGGTAGCGGGCGATGGTGATCAGCTCGGCGAGGCCGTTCATCTGCATGGCGCCGTCGCCGACGAGGGCGATCACCGGCCGGTCCGGGTGGGCGAACTTGGCGCCGATCGCGTACGGCACGCCCGGGCCCATCGTGGCCAGCGTGCCGGACAGCGACCCGCGGATCTCGCCGCGGATGCGCAGGTTGCGGGCGTACCAGTTGGTCGAGGAACCGGAGTCCGCGGTGACGATGGCGTCCTCCGGGATCCGCTTCGACAGCTCCGACACGATCGCCATCGGGTTCACCGGCTGCGCGTCGACCGCCGCTTCCTTCTCGACGGTGTCCCACCAGGAGGCGACGTTCTTCTCGATCGTCTCCCGCCAGGACCGGTCCGGCTTGCTCGCCAGCTTCGGCAGCAGCGCACGCAGCGTGGCCGCGCTGTCCCCGACCAGGTTGACCTCGGTCGGGTAGCGCATCCCGATGAGCCGGCCGTCGAGGTCGATCTGCACCGCGCGGGCCTGGCCGAAGTCCGGCAGGAACTGGCTGTACGGGAAGTTCGAGCCGACGATCAGCAGCGTGTCGCAGTCGCGCATCAGCTCGTAGCTCGGCCGGGTGCCGAGCAACCCGATCGAGCCGGTCACCCACGGCAGGTCGTCGGGCAGCACGTCCTTGCCCAGCAACGCCTTCGCCACGCCGGCACCGGTGACTTCGGCGACCTGGCGGACCTCCTCGGCCGCCCCGCGCGCGCCCTGCCCGACCAGGATGGCGACCTTCTCACCCGCGTTGAGCACCTCGGCCGCCGCGTCGATCTCCGCCTCGGACGGCACCGGACGGGACCACGCCGTGCCCGGCGGGCTGGACGGCACTTGCTTGAACGCGTGCTGCGGCGGCGAGTACGGCTCCTCCTGCAGGTCGGCGGGGATGATCAGGGCGGTCGGGCAGCGCGACGCCTCGGCGATCCGGATCGCCCGGTCCAGCGCGTTCGGCAGCTGCTCGGCGACGTTGACCTCGACGAGGTATTCGCTCGCGACGTCCTTGTAGAGCGCCTGCAGGTCGACTTCCTGCTGGTAGCTGCCGCCCATCGCGCTGCGCGCGGTCTGGCCGACGATCGCCACCACCGGCACGTGGTCGAGCTTGGCGTCGTAGAGGCCGTTGAGCAGGTGGATCGCGCCCGGGCCGGAGGTGGCCATGCAGACCCCGACCTTGCCGCTGAACTTCGCGTAGCCGACCGCGGCGAAGGCCGCCATCTCCTCGTGCCGGGTCTGCACGAAGCGGGGCTGGTTGTCCGCCTTGCCGAACGAGGCGACGAGGCCGTTGATCCCGTCGCCGGGGTAGGCGAAGACCTGGTCCACGCCCCACTCGCGCAGGCGCTGGAGCAGGTGGTCACCGACTGTCTGGCTCATGAGTACTCCCTTGGGTGTGCGGTGCGGCTTCGGTGAGCGCCTCGTGCACCCGGCGGGCCACCACGGCGGGCCGGGGCCGCGCCGGCTCGGGCCACCGGGCCAGCACCGCGGGCGGTTCCGCGCAGTCCGGCTCCACGGCCAGGCACCACCCGCGGCCGTCGGTCCACGAAAGCATCAGGAAGCGGCCCGCGTGCCGGGCGGCGAGGGCGATGTAGGCGGTCGAGGGACTGCCGTACTCGCTCCAGGACGCGGCCGGCTCCACCCGCAGCAGCTCGGCGACGGTCTCGACGTAGTCGCGCAGGGCTGTCGCCTCGACGTGCCCGGGTTCCGGTTTCACCGGCGCGGACGCCTCCTTCCGTGGTCGCTCACGAAGGCGCGTACCCGCTTTCGCCGTCGATCATGCTTGCCGAGCCGGTTCCGGCGAGCGTCGACGAGGAGGTGGCGCGGTGAAGCTGGGCCTGCTGCCGGCGGACCTGCGCCGCGCGGAGACGGCGCCGACGAGGGACCTGCTGAAGACGTCCGATCGGCACCGGGCCGCTGAAGACGGCGCTCTCCGAGCTGAGCGGCCGCCGCACGGAACCCGGGATCCTGCTGCCGGCGGACCTGCGCCGCATCCATCGCCGCGCGGCGGGGTGTCGCTCGACCAGGGCGCACAGGCGGCAAAGGAGATCGAGCCGGCCCGCGGGCGCGGTGGCAGCTGAAGTGGACGAACGCGATGCTCAAGGTGCTCTCGCCGCAGACCCTGACCGGCTAGGTCGGCCGCGGGCGCCCGGTTACCGCGTGGCCATGCGCCCAGGCCGACCGGCGAGGAGCGCTCCGCCTGCCCGCAGGGCCCGCCCTCCCTGGGGGACCGTCCCCGCTCCAGCGTATCGACCCGCCCCGACGAAAAATCCCCCGAAACAACCGCTCGCCCCGGCCTGTCCACAACCCGGCCGAGATGGGGACAACCGGCGATAGCTCCTCAGGCACCCCCTTGCGGCTCCCGGTGGTGGCGCTCGGCGACCTGCTGCAGGAAAGTCAGCGGGTCCTCGCCGAGGCGGGTGCGGGTCCGGTGGCGGACCACCGCCGTGACCACGGCCGCCGCCACCGCCCAGGCGGCGACGACCAGCACCACCGCCGGGGCCGGCAGGACCCGGCTCAGCAACGCGAGGTTCACCGTCGCCGCCAGGGCCGCCACCCGGGCCAGCGTGAAGTACCAGTGGCGGGACCCGGTCGCGAAGACGCGCGTCCCGGCCAGGTAGATCGCCAGGCCCGCCGTCGTGAACCAGGTCGCCGTGGGCGGTGGGGACTCGTGCAGGGACAGGTTCACCCCGGCCGCCATCAGCAGCAACGCGAAGGCCGGCGGCAGGTGCCCGCCCGCGTACAGCGAATACGCCAACGCCGGGTTGCCGCCCGAAAAGCCGAGCATGCGCTCGTAGATCTCCACCGCGGAGGAGAAGTACACCCACCACAGTGCCCCCGCCAGGACGAGCCCGCCGGCCAGGGCCAGCCAGTACCCCAGGTCGTCGGCCGGCCGTTCGAGCGCCGCCGTGCCGACGGTGATCACCAGCTCGCCGAGCAGCAGGATCATGAACAGCCCGAACCGTTCGGCGAGGTGCGCCGAGTCGATCGCCAGGTTCGGGTCGCGCGGCGGGGAGAGCAAGGTCCACCACCGCGCCGCCCGGGTGGGCCGTTCACCGCGGTGCCGGTCGCGGCGGCGGTCGTCGAGCAGGAGGAACCCGGCCTCCTGCACCAGCGCGAACGCCCACAGCAGCAGCCCGTAGCGCGGCAGCACCGCCGACACGCCGAACAGGACGGCCGAGAATGCGTAGCCCCAGCTGAACCGCTGCTGGCCGCGCGAGTCGCGGGGCCAGCGGTGGGCCGCCGCCAGGACGAGCCGGACGCCGGCCATCGCCGCGGCGAAGATCTCCGGGTGCCCCTCGAAGACGTGGTGCGCCTGCGTCGCGGCGATCCCGCAGGGGATCGTGCCGGCGAGCACGAACAGCCGGTCGGCGACCCGGCTGTCGTCGCCGCGGCGGTTGTACAGGACGGCGAAGCCGATCCACGTCCACCAGAGCGTCGCGAACAGCCCGAGCGCCGCGGCGGCGCGCGCCCAGTGCGGGTCCGCGACGACGCCGTGCGCCACCTGTCCCACCGCGAAAACGAAGACGAGGTCGAAGTACAGCTCGACCCACCCGACCCGCTTGCCGCCCCGTTCGTCCACTTCGGTCACGGCGGCGATTCTGCCGGGTGCCGGGCCGTGAGTTCCACCCGGGCACTCGCGGGAATTAATAACCCACTGTTCGAACGGCGGCCGAATTCGTCCCGGTGACTGCTGAGGGTAATTCTGCCGACAGTGCGCAGGAGAATTCCGGCTACCCCCAAGTAGCCGCCGGAGCTGCGGCAACACCCTTGAACGGTGTGCAACCAGCGACCGCGGGAACACTATGTGTGAACTGCGGGAGCGCTTTCGAAATAATTTCACCCTCGCGTTCCGAAACGCCGCTGTGCAGGGTTGACAAGCACGCAGGGGGTGATGTTCTCTGCTGTTCGGTTCGATCAACGCCACGTCGTGCCCGGTCCGGGAGCCGGGCATCCGGTTCTCCTCCGGCGTCCGTGATCGGCACTGGGGCCCTCGTCCTGACCGAGTTCTGTCCGAGTTCGACGTCAGCCGTCCGCGCGGCTGGGAATCGAGCGATTCCGCCATGCACGAAAGCAGAGCCACGCCCCGCCGCCCGGCGGACGCCGCGTGGTGGCCGGCGCACTGGAGCGTCCGCACCAAGATCAGCGTCGTCCTGCTGCTGCCGGTCCTGGTCGCGGTGGCGCTCGCGGAAATCCGGATCCAGGGCGAACTCGACCGGGCCACCGCGCTCAGCGCGGCCCGCGACCGGCTGCCGGTGCTGCACGACACGATCGACCTCACCGCGTCGCTGGGCGAGGAAATGGTCGCCGCGGTCGCCGTCCCGGCCGGGGCGCCGGACACGTTGACCGCGGCCGTCGACGCGAAGGTGGCGGCGGTCCAGCGCGACACCGGTTTCGCGCCGCTGCCCGGCGACACCGGCCGGGCGCTCAACACCGCGCTGGGCAAGCTCGCCGGGATCCGCGCCGCCGGGGCCGGCGGGGGCGACGTCCGCACGAAGGCCGCCGGCTACAACGACATCATCAGCACTCTCGGCGACCTCGTGCCCGCGATCGTCTCCGCCGACGCCGGCAACGCCGAGACCACGCGGCTGCTCGTGCACCTGCGCGGCGAGCTGGCCACCGAGGAGACCTACCGGCGGGCCGCGCAGGCCAGCCCCGACGACGCGTCGCTGCGCCCGGCCGTCATCCAGACCACCGCCGAGCAGGAAGTCCTCGCCGAGCAGGTGGAACACCAGCTGACCGGCGGCCCGCTGGCCCGGTTCACCGCGGCGGCCGAGGGCGCCGAAGGCCGGCTCGACGCCCTGCAGGAGTCGGGCGGTGGCCGCCCGCTGGCGGCGTTGCTGCCCTCGATCACCGCCGAGACGACCGGCGTGACGGCCGTGCTCGGGGAGGTTTCGGCGAAGCTGGCGGACGACGTTTCGGCCGCGGCCGACCGCGCCCGGTCCGACTCGCTGCGCGACACCGCGCTGGTCCTCGGCGCGCTGCTCGGTGCGCTCGCGATCGCGCTGCTGGTGGTGCGGTCGCTGGTCACCCCGGTGCGCCGGCTGCGCGCGGAGGCTCTGCGCGCGGCGAACGAGCAGCTGCCGTCGACCGTCCGGCAGATCCGCGAAGGCCACGACGTCGATTGGCGGGCGGTGCCCGGCTCCGGCGTGCGGACCGACGAGGAGATCGGCCAGCTGGCGCGCGCGTTCGACGACATGCACCGCCAGGCGGTGCGGCTGGCCGTGGAGCAGGCCGAGCTGCGCAAGCAGGTCAGCGAGATGTTCATGACGCTGTCGCGGCGGAGCCAGTCGCTGGTCGAGCAGCAGCTGTCGATCATCGAAGACCTCGAGGCGGGGGAGCAGAACCCGCGCCGGCTCGACGAGCTGTTCCGCATCGACCACATCGCGACCCGGCTGCGCCGCAACGGCGAGAACCTGCACGTCCTGGCGGGCGGCCGCCCGGTCCGCCACGGTCGCGAACCGGTGCCGACGCGCGACCTGCTGCGCGCGGCGACGTCGGAGGTCAAGGACTACCGGCGGGTGGCGCTGGGCAACGCCCCGCGCAGCTCGGTGCAGCCGGAGACGGCCGCGGACGTGGTGCACATCCTGGCGGAGCTGCTGGAGAACGCGACCCGGTTCTCCCCGCCGGAGCAGAAGGTGGCGCTGACGGCCGACCGCGGCGCCGACGGCGGCCTGCTCATCGAGGTGGTCGACCAGGGCCTCGGCATGACCCCGCAGGAGCTGACCACGGTGAACGACCGCCTGGCGGCGGCCGGCACGGTCGGCCCGGAGACGACCCGCCGGATGGGGCTGTTCGTGGTCGGCAGGCTCGCGGCCCTGCACGGGGTGACGGTCCGGTTGCGCGCCACGGGAACGGCGGCCCGCCACGCGGGGGTGACGGCGAGCGTCCACGTCCCGGGTGCCCTGGTGATCGCGGACCTGGCCCGCCCGATCGGCGCGGGCCGCCTGACCCCGGCGGCGGCGCGTGCGGCCCAGCGCCCACCGGAGGTGCCGGCACAGGCATCGACGCCGATCTTCGAGCAGGTGGTGACGAGCTGGTTCACCGAGCCGGCGGCCAAACCGGCGGTGCGGCGCAACGGAGCGACGGTGAAGTGGCCGGCGGTGGGGCACGGGCCGTCGGGCGAGCTGCCGGGGTACGCCGGGGTGGACCGCACGGACAGCCCCACTGTGGACCGCGGGCCTTCGGGTTACGCCGGAGCTGCCGGCACCGAGAGCCCGGCGGAATCTCCGGGTGGGACGGGCCGGTCGGTTGCGGCGCACCGGGCCGAGGAGGCCGAGCCGTCGGAAGCGGGGTGGTCCGGTCAGCTCGAGACTCCCGCGGCACACCGAGCCCCCGAGGCGGGGGACTCCGCGACGCAGGAAGAAGCCGGGCAGGTGGCGAGGATCGAAGCGGCCCCTGCGCCGGCCGCCGGGCCCTCTGCGGCAGAACCGGCCGAAACCGCGGCCCGCCCGGACCCGACCGCGTCCCCGGCCTCCGCCGAAACCGCGAACAACCCCGACCGACCGGCGCCCACCCGGTCCGAACCGGTGGCCGTCGGCGACTGGGACACCCCCGCCGACCGGACCCGGCGGGCCGCCGAAAGCGCTCTCGAGCCCGCCCCCGCCCAGCGGCTCACCGATGCCGGGCTGCCCACGCGGCGGCCCGGGGCGCAGCTCGCCCCCGGTGCCGTCGTCCCCCGCGTCCGGGAACAACCCGGAGGCAGCTTCCGCGACGCCGCCGCCGTGCGCAGCAGTCTCTCGCGGCACTACCAGGGCATGCGCGCCGCCCGCCTGGAAACCGCGGCGCGCGCCGAACAACCCCGGAAGGACGAAGTGGACCCGCGATGACGGAACTGCACCACCGGCGCGCCGCCGGCGAACAGGCGGCTCGCCCCTTCAGCGCGATGCCGCCCGCAACACCGGAACGGTCCGCGACGCTGAACTGGCTGGTCAACGGGTTCGTCCAGGACGTCTCGGGGGTCGCGCACGCCGTGCTCGTCTCCGCCGACGGCCTGCTCGTCGCCGCCGACGAGGCATTGCCGCGGGAACGGGCCGACCAGCTCGCCGCCATCGCCGCCGGCCTGTCCAGCCTGTCGCTGGGCACCGCGGAGCTGTTCACCGCCGGGCGGGTGGTGCAGTCGGTGATCGAGATGGAGCAGGGGTTCCTGCTGCTGATGAGCGTCGGGGACGGCTCGAACCTCGTCGTGCTCGCTTCCACCGGCTGCGACATCGGGCTGGTCGGCTACGAGATGACGATGCTGGTCGAGCGGGTCGGGCAGAAGGTCGACGTGCCCGCGCGCGAGATGCCGGTGGCCCAGGACCACCGGTGATCGACGACGCGCGCGGGGACGAGCCGCGCCGCAGCGCGGCGCTGGCCCGCCCCTACGCGTGGACCGAAGGCCGGACGGCCCCGGCGGTCGAGATCGCCGTCGAAGCACTGGTCGAGACCACCGCCGACGGCCGGGCGGAAGCCGCCTACCAGACGTCGAGCGCGCTGGCCGAGGTGCTCGAGCTGTGCGTCCGGCCGCGGTCGCTGATGGAGATCGCCGCGCTGCTGGCGCTGCCGCTCGGCGTGGTCCGCGTGCTCGTCTCGGACCTGATGCAGGACAACCTGGTGATCGTCCGCGACACGCTGTCGGACACGGCCACCTGGGACGAGCGCCACGACCTGATGGAACGCGTGCTGCACGGGCTGCGCGACCTGTAGAGAGGACTTCGCCATGGAGCATTTCGCGCTGGGGCACTGGCTGCTGGTGCTCGCGTACCTGACGTCGGTGGTCGGCTGCGCGCTCGGCCTGGCGTGCGCGGTCCAGGCCCGCCACGCCGCCGATCCCCGCCACCGCGTGCGCTGGCTGGTGCTGGCCGCGATCTCGATCGGCGGCGTCGGCATCTGGCTGATGCACTTCGTGGCGATGCTCGGCTTCAGCACCCCGGGCATGCCGGTCCGCTACGACATCTTCCGCACGGTCCTCTCGGCGATCCTCTCGGTGACGGCGGTGTTCGCGGGCCTGCTGGTGGTGGGCGGCCGCGCGAAGTTCGGCTGGTGGCGCCTCGCCGTCGGTGGCGTCATCACCGGCCTGGCGGTCAACCTCATGCACTACACCGGGATGTCGGCCCTGCGGGTGAAGGGCGACTTCGGCTACGACGGCGGCCTGGTGGCGCTCTCGGTGGTGATCGCGGTGGTGGCGGCGACGGCGGCCCTGTGGTTCGCGGTCTTCCTCGACCGCCTTTCGCTGCGGTTGCTGGCCGGTTTCGTGATGGGGGCCGCGGTGACGGGCATGCACTACACGGGCATGGCGGCGGTCCGGATGAACATGGACATGAACGCCCCGGACCCGGCCGGTGCCGAGGTGTTCTCCTTCCTGTTCCCGGTGTTCGTGCTGGCGGCGATCGCGATGGCCGTGCCGCTGTGCGCGGTCCTGATGGCCCCGGCGGTCTCGCCGCAGGCCGCCGAGCCCGTCGCGGAAGACGCCGTCACGGTGTGAGCCGGGCCCACGGGAGGGATCCCGCGGGCCCGGCTGTCTCACCTCCTTACACGCTGCACAGCAGCGAACACGCCTTGGCCGACGACCAGTCCGTTGTGGACGGAGGGGTTCCCGGCGGCACGTTCACCGGCACGTAGGTCACCTTCGCCTTGTTGGTGATGGGGAACAGGTTCAGCAGGGCGTAAGTCGCGCAGTACACCTGCTTGACCTGGCCCGCCGCCAGCGTGAACGGACCTGTCTGGCACGTCGGCTCCACGGTGTCCACGACCTGCGCGGACGTGATCCCGACCGGACCCTGGTTCGTCACCGTGATCCGCCAGTACGCCGACGCCGCCAGCACGCCGAGCAGACCCACCGGGGCCTGCTTCGCCCACGGACCGGCGCCGCCCGGACCGCAGTCGGCCGGGTGGACCGCCGTGCAGATCTCCTTCTCCACGCTCACCTTCGGCGTGCAGGACGCGCCCGGGGCGACCGGGAGCGTCACCGTGTTGGACGTGAACGACCCCGTCGAGTCCGTGCCCGTCGCCGTGTTCGCCACCGACGTCACCGCGCAGTCCGGCGAGATCGTCGTGCGGAAGCACAGCTGGGGCGCGTCGCCCGCGAAGTCGACCACCAGCGAGCCGCTGAAGCCCGCCGCGCTGCGCAGGACCAGCGTCGTCGTCACCGTGATCGACGGGTGCGCCGCCACGGAGACGCCGGTCAGGTCGACCGAGCCGTCCGGGGCGAAGCCCGGCGTGGGCACCACGGCGCCATCGGAGTCGACGACCGTCACCCGCGAAGCCGCGAAGTCCACGTTCGCCGGGTCGACGCCCGTCAGCCGCGCGGACGTGTAGCCCTGGACGTGACTTCCGCCGTCGCAGTAGAAGTCACCCGGACGCAGGGTCACCTGCCCGCCGGAGCGGACACACGGCGTGGCCCCGGTGGCCGGGTCCATCGAGAACAGCACGCCCGCGTCGCCGAGGCCGATCAGGCAGCCCGACGGCGGGTCGTAGGCGTACCCGTAGTCCCGCGTGGCGCCGCCGTTCACCGACGGGTGGGTGATCCGCGCCGGCAGCCCCGCGCACGCCGTCCCGGTCGTCCAGTCGTGGCAGACCGCGGCACCCGCGATCCCGCCGTTCCAGACGGGGAGGTAGCTACGCACGTGGCCGCTCGGGTCGGTGACGACCTCCGGGTTGAACACGTAGGTCCCGTTCGGCAGCGCGGCCGCGCCCGGCGGTGCGGCCGAGGCCGAGCCGTCGAGGGCGAAGCACGCCGTGGTGTTCGTTCCGCCCGTCGTCGACGAGCACACCCCGACCGGGGTGCCGGCCGTGCTGAACGCCGTGTAGGCGTTGAAGGTGAAGTTGCCCGCCGGTCCCGTCGTCCGCCAGGACGCCCAGCCGGCGCAGGCCGTGGCCGTTGCCGGGTCGAAGCAGCCGAGCGAGGGCTGCTGCGCGGTGCTCGGGTTCGACGACGACGCGAACACCTTGCCCGCGACCACGTCCACGGCGCCGTAGATGTAGGCGTTGCCGCTGATGGCCGGCGCGATCGGGGCGTACGGCTGGCCGCCGCAGGCGCTCTGCGTGGCGATGGTCCAGCAGACGACCGCGCCGCTGCTGATCAGGCCGTAGAGGTTGCCGCCGGTCTCGACGAGCCCGGTGATGC
The DNA here is from genome assembly GCF_013364075.1 of Amycolatopsis sp. Hca4. Taxonomy (GTDB): domain Bacteria; phylum Actinomycetota; class Actinomycetes; order Mycobacteriales; family Pseudonocardiaceae; genus Amycolatopsis. The sequence continues at coordinate 1,314,455 of NZ_CP054925.1, read as the reverse complement.
TGTTCACCGCGGGGGAGCCGCCGGTGGCGGCCAGCGGCCAGTACCCGCAGTTGGCCGCGGCGGCCAGGTCGAGGCAGCCGACGCCGACGGACGCCGCCGTGACGGCCGGGTAGTAGACCTTCGCGGGCGCGGCGGGGTCGCGCACGTACTGCTCGACCATCGTGGTCGCGATGTCGCCGGTCGCCCCGGTGCCGAGCGGACCGGGCGCGGTGTTGAGCGGCTTCGGCCACGGGCCGCCCGGGCAGCGGGCCCCGGAGGCGAGGTCGGTGCAGACCACCTTCGGCGAAGCGGCCGCCAGGTGGTGGTAGATGTTCCAGGCCTGCAGCGCCCCGCCCGGCGTCCGGTACAGGATCGGGGAGAAGCCGTCACCGCCGGTCGCGGTCGTGACCGCCTGCACGGGCGGGGTGAGCGCGCCGGACAGCTGCGTCGCGTCGGGGCCGGCGCCGGCGTTGGTCGCGCGGACGGCGGTGACCCCGGACGCCGGTTCGGTGCCGGCGAAGGTGCTGCCGTCGGTCGACCACTCCGGCGTCCAGCCGGGCGGTACGTGCAGGGAACCGGACTGGTAGGACTGCCCGGCGCCGACGGCGTCGGTGATGGTGGCGGCGCCGGTCGTGGTCGCGTGGTCTTCGTAGCCGACGACCCACTTCGCGGTCGCCCCGTGGTCGGCGGGGGACCCGGTGCCCTGCACGGACTTCGTCAGTGCCGAGACCGGCGGCGCGGGATCGGCGGCCGCGGGCAACGGCACGGCGGCGGCGGCCGAGGCGAGTACCAGGGCCAGGAGCGCTCCCGGCATGCGTCTTCGCATGAATGGTCCTCGATTCTTTCGACGGAAAAGCACGGGAATCGTTTTCCCGGCCGAAGGAAAATCCTATGCCGCACCGGCAGTGCGTTGAAGTGCTCTCACCCGGGCGCGGAAAAGGCGATGCGATCAGCGCAATTAGTCGGGGCTGCGGCTCTGTCTGAACCAAGTTTGACGAGGGGTGATCCCGGTTTTCGTCACCCGGATGCCGTGCGGTCGTCACTCGATCGGGTAACGGGTGGTCGCCGGATCGAGGCCATTTCCCGGTCGGTGAAGATCTGTTTCCTGATCCCGGTCAGCCGGATTCGGCGTCGAAGCGGAGGTGCGACGTGATGCGGTAGCGGTCGCCCCGGTAGACCGAGCGGGTCAGTTCCACGGCCCGGCCGGTCGTGTCGCGGGTCAGCCGCTCAATGTGCAGGATCGGGGCGTACACGGCGATTTCGAGCAGCTCGGCCTGCTCGGGGTTGGTGACCGCGGGTTCGATCGTCTGCACCGCGTCCTGCACGGTGATGCCGAACCGCTCCCGCAGCAGCCGGTAGAAGTTGCCGGTTTCGAGGTCCGCCGGGCGCAGGCCGGGGACCAGGGACGCGGGCAATGCCAGGTGTTCGATCGCGATCGGCTCGTCGTCGACGTGCCGGACCCTGGTCACGCGCAGCACCGGCGTCCGGGGCTCGAGCTCCAGCTCCCCGGCGAGCGCCCGCGGGGCCGGGGACACCGCGAAGGCGACCACGCGGCTGGTCCAGTGGCCGTCCGCGGGCGGCACGGCGAGCCCGGTCGCGAGTTCCTGGGTGACCTTCTGCGGGCTGGTGAACGTGCCGCGGCCGCGCTGGCGCACCAGCAGCCCGGTGCGGGTGAGCTCGTCGATGGCCGCGCGGACGGTCGGGCGCGAGACCCCCAGCTCGGCGGCCAGGTCCCGTTCGGAGGCGAGCCCGGTGCCGGGGCCGGCGTTCTCGATCACCTTCAGCAGGTGCCGCCGGACGCGGTCGCGCTTCACGGTGGGCGGCCGGTCCGCGGGCTCACCGGCGGGGTTCCGCGCGTTCCGGGCGGCGGAATCGCCGGTGGCGGTCGAGGCCCCGGGCGACCCGGCTTCTTTCCGGGGATTCCGGACTGCGGACGCGGCCCCGGGTGGCCCGGCTTCCATCCGGCGGTTGCGGGTGGCGGAGCCCCCGGTGTGGGGCGAAGCCCCCGATGTCCCAGCGGTCAAGGCACCGTCTTCCCGGGTACTCCGAGCGCGCCGGCGAACCGGACGCGCTCCTTCGGCAGGGCACCCAGCGCCCGCAGCCGGCCGAGGTGGCCGGTCAGGCGCCGGTGGAAGTCAGCATAACCGCGGCCGGGCGGCGACCACGCCCGCTCGGCCAGCGCGCACAGCCGGGGGAACGCCAGGTGCCGCACGTGCTCCGGGGTCGGTGCGTGCTCGGTCCACAGCTGGGCCTGCGTGCCCAGCACCCCCGGCCTCGTCCCGTCGCTGACCGGCAGCCCGCCGTCCAGGGGGTCGAAGCGGTAGACGTCCTCGAGCGTCGTCACCGGTCCGCGCGGGGGCTCGCCGGGCTCCTCGCTCTGCCGGTAGTCGAAGTACGTCGACGTGTGCGGGGCCATGACGACCTGATGGCCGCGGGCGACGGCGATGGCGCCGTGGGCCGCGTCGCGCCAGGCCGTCACGACCAGCTCCGCCGGCAGCCGTCCCGCGGCGTGGCCGGTCTCGTCCCAGCACACCGCCTTGCGGCCCAGGTCCGCGACGATGCCGTGCAGCCGGCCGAGGAACCAGGGGTGGAGCTCGGCCGGGCGCACCCCGAGCCGGGCGGCGGTGGCCTGCGCGTCCGGGCTGGTCTCCCACTGCGTCGTCGGGCACTCGTCGCCGCCGATGTGCAGGTGGGGCGCCGGGAACACCGAGGCCACCTGCGCCAGCACGTCCCGGCAGAAGGCGAAGACGCCGTCGTGGACACCGAGGATGTCCGGGCTGATGCCCCACTCCGTCCACACCGGCAGCGGCACCGAAGGCCGGTTGCCCAGCGCCGGGTAGGCGGCCAGCGCCGCGCGCACGTGTCCCGGCAGGTCGATCTCCGGCACGATCCGGACCCCGCGCTCGGCGGCGAAGGCGACCAGCCCGCGCAGCTCCCGCCGGGTGTAGAAGCCGCCGTGCGGCACGCCGTCGAAGACACCGCTGCCGGCGGGCCCGACCATCGACTCCGCGCGCCAGGCGCCGACCTCGGTGAGCCGGGGCCAGCCGCCGATCTCGATCCGCCAGCCCTGGTCGTCGGTCAGGTGCAGGTGCAGGACGTTGTACTTGTGCAGGGCCAGCAGGTCGACGAACTCGTAGAGGAACTCCAGCGGCATGAAGTGGCGGGCGACGTCGAGCAGCACGCCGCGCCAGGGCAGCCGGGGCGCGTCGCGGATGGTCAGGCACGGCAGCCGCGGGGACAGCTGGCGGATCGTCTGCACCCCGGCGAGCAGGCCCGCTTCCGTGGACGCGGTGAGCAGCGCCCGGTCGGGGGTGACCTGCAGGGTGTACTCCTCCGGCCCGAACCCCGGCCGCAGCGCGAGCCGGATGACCGGTCCGGTGTGGCCGAGCGGGAGACCGGTGTACGCGGCGAGCAGCCGGGCCGGGCCGCGGGTGCCGGGGCCCGCCAGGATCCCGGTGGGCACGCACGAGCCGGCGTGGCGGGTCAGCCGCGCGGGACGGGGGATGAGCATCAGCCCTTCACCGCACCCGCGGTCATGCCCTCGACCAGGTGGCGCTGCACGAGCGCGAAGAAGACGACGACGGGCAGCGCGAACAGCGTCGACGCCGCGATCAGGCCGCCGTAGTCGGTGCCCGTGCTGGTGCTGAACGAGACCAGCCAGACCGGCAGCGTGTAGCCCGAGCTGTCCTTCATGATCACGTAGGCGAACAGGAAGTCGTTCCACGCGGTGATGAAGGCGAACACGCTGGTCGCGATCAGCCCGGGCAGGACCAGCGGCAGCAGCACCGAGCGCATGACGCGCCCGCGGGTCGCGCCGTCGACCATCGCCGCCTCCTCCAGTTCGACGGGGATGCCGTGCAGGAAGCCCCGCAACGTCCAGATCGTGAATGGCAGCACGAGCGCCACGTAGGTCAGGACCAGCCCGAAGAGCGTGTCGAGCAGGTGCGCGCTCTTCAAGCCCAGGAACAGCGGGATGACCAGCGCGGGCACCGGCACCATCTGCAGCACCAGCACGCCGACCAGGAAGCTGCGGCGCCCGAAGAACCGGAAGCGCGTCAACGCCGTCGCGGCCAGGAAGGCGACCACGATGGACAGGACGACGACCGCCACGACGACCACGACGCTGTTGAGGAGGTCCTGCACGAACCCCGGCTTGGCCAGCGCGCCGGCGAAGTTGTCCAGGGTGACGTCGAAGGGCAGGAACTCCGGCGTCGGCTGGAGGATCCGGCCCGTCGGCTTGAACGCCGTGAGCACCATCCAGTAGACCGGGAAGATCCACACCAGGCAGAACACCGCGGCGGCGGCGTTGCGGCCGAACCGCCGGATCACAGGTCCTCCCCGGACCGCACGAGCCGCCGCACGTACACGGCGGTCAGTGCGGCGAGCAGCGCGACCGAGACGACGGCGATCGCCGCGCCCTGGCCGAAGTCGTTGCGGCTGAAGGCGCGGGTGAAGGTCCAGATGCCCAGCGTCGTCGTGCCGCCGGCCGGCCCGCCCTGGGTGAGGATCCAGATCTGGTTGAACACGGTGAAGTCCCAGATGACCGAGAGGATGGTGACCAGCCCCAGGATCGGCTGCAGGAAGGGCAGGGTGATGGTGCGGTGCACCCGCCACGGCCCGGCGCCGTCCAGCGCCGCGGCCTCGTAGTAGGACCGCGGGATCTGCGAGAGACCGGCGTACAGGGTGAGCGCGGCGAACGGCACCGACTGCCACACGACCAGCAGCCAGACGAGGGTGAACGCCGACGCCGGGCTCGTGGTCCAGTCGTGCTGGGCGAAGTCCCCGAAGCCCACGCGGGCCAGCAGCCAGTTCACCACGCCGTAGCCGGGCTGGAAGAGCCACTGCCAGACCAGGGTGGAGGCCACGTTCGGCAGCGCCCACGCCGCGATCAGGCACAGCGTCACCGCCGTGCGCATCCGGCGGCCCAGGCGGAGCAGCAGCAGGGCGACGCCGAAGCCGATGACGAGCGTGCCGGTCACCAGGGCGGCGCAGAACCCGACGCTGCGGGCGAGGACCGGCAGCAGCTGGGGATCGCCGAGGACCGCGGCGTAGTTGTCCCCGCCGGCGAAGCCCGTCTTGCCGGTGAACAGCGACCGCAGGCCGTACTCCTGCAGCGAGATGACGACCAGCCGGACGAGCGGGTAGCCGAGCACCAGCCCGAGCAGGACGGTCGCGGGCAGGAGCAGGCCGTAGGGGAGCAGGGAACGGCGTCGCGTTCTTTCCCGGGTGCGCGGTTTTTCGAGCAGCACGGGGACTCCTTCGCGGAAGCAGGGGCGGGGTGGCCAGGCGGGGACGGCGGTCGGCCGGGCCACCCCGCCGGTCAGCGGGCGCCCAGGGCCTCGGTCAGGTGGGCGTCGAACTCCCGGGCCGCGTCGGCGATCGGACGGCGTCCGGTGGCGATGTCGGCGAAGAAGGTGTTGATGGACTTGTCGCTCTCGATGGTTGCCCAGCCGGGGGCGGCCGGGGTGGCGACGCTGGTCTTCGCCGCGGTGGCGAAGGCCGCGGTGACCGGCGGCAGCGCGGGCGTGATCCGGTCGATCAGCTCGGTGGAGATCGGCGTCCACCCGTCGATGCCGGCGATGGCGTCGCGCTGCACGGCCGGGTCCGTCGCCGCCTTGAGGTAGGCCAGCGCCAGGTCCTGGTTGCGGCTCTTGGCCGCCACGGCGAGGTCCGAGCCGCCGAGGAACACCGGTTGCGTCTTCCCGGGCGTGGCGCTCGGGAACGGGAACGTGCCCAGCCGGTCCTTCAGGTCCGGCTTGTTCTTGAGCACGGTGTTGACGCTCGTGTCGAGGATGGCCGACGCTCCGCCGGAGGAGAAGATCGCGGCCTGGTCGGGGGCCTTGGTGTCGACGTTGCGGGACGCGGGGGAGGAGTAGGCGTTCTGGAAGTCCTTCCAGGCCTGCAACCCCTTCAGCGCTTCGGGGCTTTCGAGGGCACCGGTCCACTTCCCGTTCTGCTGCGTGGCGAGCTGCCCGCCGGCGTCCCAGACGAACTGCAGCGCGCCGAACCAGTACCGGCCGGGGAAGTGGAAGACCGAGTAGTCCGGCGCCGGGTGCTTCGCCTTGACCTTGTCCAGGGCCGCGGTGAGTTCGGCGAAGGTCTTCGGCGGAGCGGTGACACCGGCGTCGGCCCACACCTGCTTGTCGTAGATCACCGCGCGGTTGCCCGCGAACAGCGGCGCAGCGTACAGCTGTCCGTCCACAGTGGCCGGTCCGGCCAGTCCGGGCAGCCAGGTCTGGCCCGCGGCGAGCTCGGCGCGGTGCGGGGTCAGGTCAGTCAGCGCGCCGTTGGCGGCGAACAGCGGGACGTTCGTGTTGCCGATCTCGATGACGTCCGGCGTGGTGTCCTGGGCCAGCGCGGTGCTGACCTTCGTGTTGATGTTGTCCCATTCCTGGATCTGCACGGTGACCTTCGCGCCGGTGGCCTTCTCGAACGCGGCGTTGACGGCCGCGGTGGCCTGGTCGCTGAGGTCGCCGTTCATCAGCCAGACGGTGAGCGTGCCGCCGCGCGCGGCGGGAGCGGGCGTGTCGGTGCCGCAGGCGGTGGCGGTCACGGCGGCGACGGCCAGTGCGGCGGCGAGCGTGCTTCTGCGCATGGGGGAACTCCCGGGTCAGCAGGGGCCGAGGTCGCGCCACTGGGCGGTGAGCCCCGGCTCGGAACCCTGGGTCCACCAGTTCGCCTGCCACAGGTGGGCGTTGTGCTTCACCCGCCGGCCCTCGAGGTACACCGTGCCCCAGTCCCATTCCGGTGCCGCGGAACAGTTCGCGGGCTGGGTCGGGGTGGTGGGCGTCGTCGGCGTGGTGGGCTTGGTGGTGGCGGTCGTCGGCGGCGGGGTGGTCGGGGTCGTGCAGCCGGTCACGGTGTCCACATGGGACGTTCCGGCCGAGCGGTACTGCCCGGCCTGCGCGACGGCGTCGGCCGGGGAGACGACCTGGTTGCCCGCGTAGTAGGTCCAGTCGACCTGTTCGGTGTAGACGCTGTTGCCGCTCGTGTGCCCGGCGGTGTCGATGAACCACATGTTGTAGTTGATCGACATCGGCGTGCGCGGGTACACCGGGTTGCCTTGGGCGTCGGTGGTGTGGTCGGCGGTGAGCACGCCGTCGATGTAGTACTTCACGTGCCCGCCGGAGACCTGGGTGACGACGTCGTGCCAGCCGGCGAAGCTGCGGTTCTGCGCGGTGGACGTGCGCAGGCCGTCCCAGCTCGGGTTGTTCCAGTAGGTGTACCAGCTGGTCTGGTAGTCCGCCTGCGGGCCGCCCCAGCCGCCGTTGGGCAGGTACTCGGAAAAGTCGAGCTCGCTGTAGAGCGGGTCGCGGTCGTACCGCAGCGGCGAGATCGTGAAGTAGGTTTCGTTGACGTGGTCGCCGTCGGGGCCGCTGTCCGGCGCGTCGGTGAAGCGGACGCGGCTGGCGTACGTGCCTTCGAAGAAGCGCAGCTGGTTCTGGTAGAGCTCGGCGTGCGTGGTGCCGGCGGCGCTGCCGTCGGTGGTGGCGGTGAGCTGCGCGACGCGTTCGCCGCCCACGGCCGGGAAGCTGATGTTGCCGGTCAGCCAACGGGCGCCGGGGACGCCGGGACTGCCGACGTCGTTGCGGGTGGTCCACCCAGCGCTGCCGAAGGCGCTGTCGGTGGGCGAGGCGTAGTGGAAGTCGTCGAAGAGCACGCCGCAGCCGGCCGCCGCGGCCGCCGGGCTGGCGTCGGCTCCGGTGGAGAGGACGACGGCCGTCGCGGCCGCGGTCGCGATGCTCGTCAAGGCTGCTGTGGTGGTCCGGATGGACATGGGTCTCCTCCTGGGGATGCCGTCCGCGGGGAGCGCCGATTGGTCTAGACGAATCAGGTGGCCAGTACCTTCCTCTATGACCATTGGTAAAGTCAAGGAGGCGGCAGAACTTACCTTTGGTAATTTCTGGGTCGGCTCAGCCGACCCAGCCGCGGTAGGCGGGCAGGTCCACGTTGCCGCCGCAGATGATCGTCACCACGTGCCGGCCGGCGAACCGGTCGCGGTCCTCGAGGATCGCCGCGATGCCCAGCGCCGCCGACGGTTCCACCACCAGCCCGGCGTGTTCCAGCAGCAGCCGCATCCCGGCGATGATCGACGTCTCCGTGACCAGCACGGCGTCGTCCGCGACGAGGAGGAGGTCGGCCAGGACCTCCGGGATCGGACGGCGCCCGGCGACGCCGTCGGCGATCGTGTCCGTCGGGCCGGTGGTCACCACGCGCCGCGCGTGCCAGGAGCGCGTCATCGCCGGTGCGCCCGCCGGCTGGACGCAGACCACCTCGGTGCCGGGCGCCCGGGACCGCAGCACGTGGCCCACGCCGGTGGCCATGGCGCCGCCGCCGAGGGCGATCAGGACCGCGTCGAACGACGGCCCGGCGTCCACCAGTTCCAGGCCGATGGTCGCCGCGCCTTCGCACGTTTCGAGGTCCAGGCTGTCTTCGACCAGCCGGATGCCGTCGTGGCGGGCGATGGCCGCCGCGCGTTCGCGGGCCGGTTCGTGGTCGCCGTCCACCAGTTCCAGCCGGGCGCCCAGCGCGCGGATGCGCTCCAGCTTGGCCGCCGTCGCGTGCCGCGAAGCGACCACGGTGACGTCGAGCCCGCGCCCGCGTCCGGACCACGCGAGGGCTTGGCCGAGGTTGCCCGCGCTGGCGCACACCACCGCCCCGGTGAGGCCGCTCGCCACCACCTCGGTGCCGCGGCCCTTGAAGCTGCGCACCGGGTTCGCCGTCTCCAGCTTGATGCTCACCGCGCACCCGAGCACTGGCTCCAGCGCCTCGCAGCGGTACAGCGGGGTGTCGAGGAAGACCGGGTCGATCACCCGGCGGGCGGCCTGGATCCGGGCGAGGTCGAGGCGCGTCTGCGGCACCCGCGGCAGCCTAGTGCGCGGGCTGGAACAGCTCCACGAGGTTTCCGGCGGGGTCGGCCAGCAGCACCTGCCGCCCGCCCGGGCCGGACACCGCCTCGCTGCGGAAGGCCACCCCGGCCTCGGCCAGCCGCGTGATCTCGGCGTCGAGGTCGGCGACGACGAGGTGGATGCGGTTGCGCCCGGCGGCGGCGGAACCGGCCGGGGTGGCGCGGGCGCCGGAGCTCGCCGGACCGGACAGCAGCAGGCGCAGCGGGCCGCGGGTGACGTCGGCGAACGCCGGTGCCGCGCTCATCCGGACCGTGAAGCCCAGGTGGGTCGTGTAGAAGGCGAGGGCGGCCTGGACGTCGTCGACGATGTACCGGACGCTGGCGTACTGCTCACTCATGACCGGGCCTCCTTGCCGGGTACCAGTTCCGGCAGCAGGTGCCGGATGCGCGTGTCGAGCTCCGAAGCCGTCGCGGCCATGGAGTCCGCTGTCGGGTCGGGGACGCTCCAGTGGCGGCGGCGCGGGTGGTGCGGGAACTCGGGGCAGACCTCGCGGACCTTGTCGCACACCGTGATGACGTGGTCGAACCGCCGTCCGGCGACGCTGTCCAGGTGCCGTGGCCGCTGCCCGGTGACGTCGATGCCGAACTCGCCGGCCAGCACCCGGACCGCGCCGGGGTGCAGGGCGGCCCTCGGGTGGCTGCCCGCGCTCGCCACCGCCACCCGCCCGGCCGTTCTGCGGCGCAGCAGGGCTTCGGCGATCGGGGAGCGGGCGCTGTTGCCGGTGCAGAGGAACAGCACGGCGACCCGCCCGGGCGGCGGGGGTTCCGGGCGCAGGGCGGGGTGCAGGGCCGCGCCGGTCTCGGCGAGCGCGCTCGCGCAACGGTCGAGATCCAGGTGGTAGTAGCTGTCGCGGCCGTCGAAGGTGCTGCGGGTGGCCGTCACGAGCCCGCCGCCGCGAAGCAGTCGCAGGTGGTAGGAGACCAGGTTCTGCGGCTCGCCGACCTGCGCCACCAGCTCCCGGACCCGCAGGTCGCCGCCGGCGAGCGCGGTGAGCAGCGACCACCGCAGCGGGTGGGCGGCGAGACGGACGAAGGCGGGCGGCTCGGTGGCCATCCCCGGACAATACATCAACTGGGTTTGATGGAAAAGCCCGTCGTGATGGGGCGCGAGCCGAGCGAAAGGATGGCGGTGATCGTCGCGCTGGCACGGGGAACCGGACCACGCCGACACGTACCCGGGCGCCGCGGCTCGGCTACGAGGGCGTGGAGAGCTGCAAACCGTCCTTAGTGGACTTCCGGGTGCCAATCACGCGAGATGCCCCTCCGATCACGTGTGATGCCTCCCCGGACACGCGTGAAGCTCCGAACGGGCGTCCGCAACGCCCCGTGTCCGCCGGTGCTCCGCACGGAAGCTGCTCGGCGGCACCGTTTCCCCGCGCTCCCGAACCGGGCGGTGATGGTGCCCGGCACGGGCGCACGCTACGGTGAGCGTCTTGGGCAACGCTCTGCGTGACGCCGGGGGTGGGGATGGTGACCACGCGTTCCGCGTTCGCGGTACGCGGGTTCCGCCTGCTCTGGCTGGCCGGCCTGCTTTCGGTGGTGGGGGACCAGCTGGCCAGGGTCGCCTTGTCGATACTCGTCTTCCAGCGCACCGGCTCCGCCGCGCTGAGCGCCGCGACCTACGCCCTGTCGATGCTGCCCGCGCTGGTTTCCGGCGCGCTGCTGTCGTGGCTGGCCGACCGGTACCCGCGCCGCCGGGTGATGGTCGCCTGTGACGTGGTCCGGGCCGGCCTGGTCGCGGTGATGGCCGTGCCCGCGGTGCCGCTGCCGTTGCTGGCCGTGCTGCTCGTGCTGGTGCAGCTGGCCGAAGCCCCGTTCTCGGCCGCGCAGGGCGCCGTCCTGCCCGAGCTGCTCGGCGGCCGTTACGAGGCCGGCCAGACCGTCCAGCAGGTCACGACGCAGCTGTGCCTGGTGCTCGGGTTCGCCGCGGCCGCGTTCGTGGTCACCGGCGTCGGCGCGCACTCCGCGCTGGCCGTCGACGCCGCCACGTTCGCCGCCTCCGCCCTGCTGATCCGCGCCGGCCTCGGCCGTCACCCGCCGCCGGCCGGTGCCGAACGCGAGGTGACGGGGTGGCGGCGGCTCGCCGCGGGCGCCGTGGCCGTCGGCCGGGACCGGACGCTGGGCACGCTGGTGTGGCTGGGCTGGCTGGCGTTGTTCACCGTCGTCCCGGAGGGGCTCGCGGTCCCGTTCGCCCACCAGGCCGGGGTGGGGACCGAATGGACCGGGGTGCTGCTCGCCGCGGAACCGGCGGGCGCGGTCGCCGGCGCGCTGCTGCTGCGGCGGGTCGCGCGGCCGGTCCGGGTGCGCGCGCTCGGCGTGCTGGCCGTCGGGACGTCGGCGCCGCTCGTGGCCTTCTGGGGCCGCCCGACCCTCGGCACGGCCCTCGCGCTGCTGTTCGTGTCCGGCCTCTGCTCGGCCTACCAGGTCACCGCGGGCGCCACGTTCGTCCAGCTGTCCCCGCCGCGGCTGCGCGGGCGGACGCTGGGGTTCGCGCGGACCGGCATGATCGCCGGGCAGGGGCTCGGGATCGTGGCCGGCGGCGTGCTCGCGCAGCTGGTCGGCCCGGCGACGGCGATCGCCTGGGCGGGGACCGCGGGAGCCCTGGTGGCACTCGCCGCGGCCGCGGCCTGGGCACGCCGCCGTCCGGACGCCGTTTCGGCCGCGCTGCCGGCCGAGTCCTGAGGTTCACCAGCCTTTGTCACGCATCGCGCGCTCCTTCCCGGGTGCAGGGGAGTGGGGTGGGGGTTCACCAGCCCTTGTCGCTCATCGGCGTGCCCTTCCGTGCGGTTCGTCCGGTACCGGATACCCCCGAATCGTCCCAGCCGCCCGGTCGGGTCGCGATGGGGGGAATCACCTGACATCCGGCCGGGACGCGACTACCCTGGGCAATCGGGGGATCACCGGCGCGGGGGAGGCGCTGCGATGGGGGAAGACGTGGTCACCGGCGGGGGCCGGTCGCCGTCGGGGTGGAAACTGTGGTCGTTGCCGGGGCGGGTGCTGGTCCTCGTCCTGGGCGTGGACCTGCTGGCGGCCGGGGTGCTGGCGCTCGCGGCCCGCGCGGCACCGACACCGGAACAGTGGGTGACGGCGGGTTGGCTCGCGGCCGCGGCGTTGCCGCACTTGCACGCTTCGCACGTCATCGAACGCCGGCGCCGTGACCGCGCGGATACGCCGTACGTCGACCTGTGCAGCGTGTGGATCTTCGCCGGGGTGATCGTGCTGCCGCTGGTGCTCGAACTGGTGCTGGTGGGGGCGATCTACGCCCACCGCTGGGTGCTGGTCAACCGGTTCGACCCGGTCCGGCCGCCGCACCGCACGGTGTTCACCGCCGCCACGCTCGCGCTCGCCGCGGCCGCGGCGGCCGCCGTGCTGCAAGCGACGGGCGTCCACCAGCACCTCGCCGACGGAGCCCGCCCCGGCTGGGAGGAGCTGGCCGCGGTGATCGCCGCGGCCGCGGTGCAGTGGGCGGTCAACACCGGGCTCGTCGGCACGGCCATCGCCTGGACGGTCACCGTGGACCACCCGCGCCGGCTGCTCGGCAGCGCCGCGGACAACCTGCTGGAGGTCAGCCAGCTCGCGCTGGGCGTGTTCGTCGCGCTCGCGCTGCTGTGGTGGCCGCCCGCCGCGCTGCTGATGATCATCCCGACGTTCGCGCTGCACCAGTGCGTCCAGCTCGAGGGGCTCAAGCTCGCCGCGCGCACCGACCAGCGCACCGGGCTGCTCAACGCGATCGCCTGGCACGAGCAGGCCGCGCACGCGCTCGAGCGCACCCGCGGCCGCATCGGGGTGCTGATGATCGACCTCGACTGGTTCAAGCGCATCAACGACACCCACGGCCACCCGGTCGGCGACGACGTCCTCGCTGAGGTGGCCACGGTCCTCACCAGGGCCGTCCGCCGCGGGGACACCGTCGGCCGGTACGGCGGCGAGGAGTTCGCGGTGCTGCTGCCCGACGTCGACGAAACCGAGGTCCGCACGATCGCCGAGCGGATCCGGCTGCGGATCCGGGCCCTGCGGATCACGGCGCCGACGGGCGAGCCGGTGCGGCTGTCGGCGACGATCGGTGCCGCGCTGCACCAGGCGCAGCCGGGTGCGGGCCTGGACGAGATGATCCGGGCGGCCGACGACGCGCTGTACGCGGGGAAGAAGGCGGGCCGGGACCGGGTGGCGGTCGCCGGCCGGTGAGCTCGCCTCGTCCTCAGCTCGTTTCGCGGCTTCCAGGTGGTGCGGCGCGACGATCGACCGCGGCGGCTCCGGCGCGGCCTCCTGCCGCGCCAGCCGGTCCAGGGCGAGCTCGGCGATCCGGTCCTTGTCCGGTGCCACCGTGGTCAGCGCCGGCACGCTGAAGCGGCCGTCCTCGATGTCGTCGAACCCCACCACGGCCAGGGACTCCGGCACCGCGACCCGCCGGTCGGCCGCGGCCCGGAGCGCGCCGAGCGCCAGTTCGTCGGTGAAGCAGAAGACCGCGTCGGGCGGCTCGGGCAGGTCCAGCAGCCGCAGCATCGCGCCGTGGCCGTCGGCGCGGTGCAGGCGCCGCACCGGCACCTCGAGCTCCGGCGACGCCGGCAGGCCCGCCTCCGCCAGCGCCTGCCGGTAGCCGGCGAGCCGCTGGCGCGCGGTCGCGTTCAGCGAGCGCGGCTGGATGCCCAGGGCCGCGACGCGGCGGCGGCCCGAAGCCAGCAGGTGCGCGGTGGCCTCGCGGGCGGCGGCGACGTTGTCGATGGCGACGTGGTCGACGCCCGCGGCGCCGTCGTGCTCGCCGAGCAGCACCAGCGGAACGGGGTCGGTGCGCGCGGCCAGCTCCGCGGGCGCCACCGCCCACGGGCTGAACAGCACGCCGTCGACGAGCTGGCTGCGCCGGCCGTGCAGCAGTTCCTTCTCGCGCTCGGCGTCGCCGTCGGTCTGGTCGATGAGCACGGTCAGGCCGCGGGCGCCGGCGATGCGGACCGTCCGCGCGGCGAGCTCGGCGAAGTACGGCGAATCGATCTCCGGGATGACCAGCGCCACCAGTCCGGTCCGGCCGCGCCGCAGGGTGCGGGCGGCCAGGTTGGGCCGGTAGCCCAGCGCGTCGATGCTCGCCTGCACGCGTTCCCGGGTCGCCGGGGCCACGTACCGGAACCCGTTGACCACGTTGGACACCGTGCGCACCGAGACGCCGGCGTGCTCGGCCACGTCACGCAGTTTCGGGTTCACCGGCGCAGCGTACCTCTTGCAACGTGGCATGCCACGTTGCAAACTGGCCGGGCACGCCGTCGTGTCCCCCTGAGGAGGCCTGGATGACCGCCCCGACCCTGCCCGCCGCCGAACTCGCCGTGTTGACCGCACGCCTGCGGGCCGACGGCATCATCGGCCTGCCCGGTGCCTTTTCCCGCGACTGGGTGCGGCAGCTCGGCGAAGACATCGACACGGCGTTCGCCGAGGCCCGCGCCCGTCCGGACGGCGCCGTCGGCCGCGGCCCGAACCGCTTCTACGTCGAGATCCACCCGGAGCAGCTGCGCGGGTTCACCGAGCTCGTCAGCCACCCGTGGATCACCGCGGTCGCCGAGGCGGTGCTGGGGCCGGAGTACCGGATCGTCGAGGTGGGCTTCGACGTCCCGCTGGCCGGCGCGGCCGACCAGCCGTGGCACCGGGACTTCCCGATGCCCGCCGAAACCGCGCGCGAGCAGCGGCTGACGTCGCTGGCGGTGAACGTGACCGCCGTCGACACCGAACCGGACATGGGCCCGTTCGAGATCGCGCCCGGCACGCACTGGGACGACGGGAGCGCCTTCGACCACGGCATGTTCCCGCCGCGGGAGGCGTACCCGCGCTACCAGGAGCTCGCGACGCGCAAGTTCCCGCGGATGGGTGACATTTCGATCCGGTCGGCCCTGACGGTCCACCGCGGCACCGCGAACCACTCGGCCAAGGCCCGCCCGGTGCTGGTGCTGGGCCTCGACGGGCCGGGCGCGGGCAACGACGAGCGCCACGACACCGCGGTGACGAAGCGGTTCTGGGCGTCGTTGCCGGAATCGGTGCGCGCGCACCTGGCCTGCCCGGTCGTCGACGTCCTGACGCCGATCACCCAGAAGCACACCATCGAAGGTCTGGTGATGGGCGTCTGATGTTTGCCGGTCCCGGAGGCGGGCACCTGGTGGCCATGGCTGATGCAGGGATCACCGAAATGACCGGACGGGCCGGCGTCGTCGCGGCGCTGCGCCGCGTACTGCTCGCCTTCGGGGTCGGCGGTGCGCTGGCGTGCCTCGCCTGGATGGCGTTGTGGCTCGCCATGCACGTCTAGGACTTCAGGCTCCGGCCACGAGCGTCATGCCGTGGCCGGAGCCTGATCTCACTGGCAGGCTTCGCAGTCCGGGTCGTCGATGCGGCAGGCGGCGCCATCGGTGAGCGGGAAGTCGAAGTCCTCCAGCTCGGGCACGGCGACGGACTCTTCCGGAGTGGTGGTGGCGGACATGGCCCTCCCTTGTGGACGAACGGTTCTCCTGTGTGTAGCGCCGAAGATCGCCGCGCATTCCGTGACGCGCGCCACAGCTCGGCCTTCGAGGAGCCGGGCGAAGCCTTTGCTCGGCGGAAGGCCGGAGATCTCCCGGACCGCGGGTCGGGGCGGATCCGGGTTCGCGCGGCCCGGCGTGGGTAGTCCCCTTGCGAGAGGAGCACGGACTCGGCGGAAAGGTGGCTGCTCGTGCCGCAGTGGGTGGAGGCGGGGTTCTGGGGGCTCGTCGGCGGGATCGCGCTCGTGCTCGGCGCCGCGGTGGCCTGGTGGGTGCGGGTGCCGCGGCGGGTGGTGGCCGGGATCATGGCCTTCGGGGCCGGGGTGCTCATCTCCGCGCTCGCCTTCGACCTCGTCGACGAGGCGCAGCGGGCCGGCGGGCTCGGGCCGACCGCCGGTGGCTTCCTCGGCGGCGCCGCCGTCTACGTCCTGAGCAACGTCCTGCTGGCCCGCCGGGGTGCCCGGCACCGCAAGCGCTCCGGCGACCAGCAACCGTCCGAACAGGACACCGCGGGCAGCGGGGCCGCGATCGCCGTCGGTGCCCTGCTCGACGGGGTCCCGGAGTCCGTCGTGCTCGGCGTGTCCCTGCTCGGCGGCGGGGGCGTCGGCGTCACCGTGCTGGCCGCCGTGTTCATCTCGAACGTCCCCGAAGGCCTCTCCAGCGCCGCCGGCATGAAGACGGCCGGCCGCAGCGCGCGGTACGTCTTCGGCGTCTGGATCGGCATCGCGCTGGCCAGCGGGGCCGCGGCCCTCGTCGGCAACCTGCTGCTGCGGACCGCGTCCCCCGCGACCGTCGCCGCCATCACGGCGGTGGCCGCGGGGGCGATCCTCGCGATGATCGCCGACACGATGATCCCCGAGGCGTTCGAACGCACCGAGCTCTACACCGGGCTGCTCGCCACCGTCGGCTTCCTGACCGCCTTCGTCATCGAGCACGCCGGCTGACCGCGACCGCGACCACGACACCGGCCGCGGTGAACAACGCGGTGGCCACCGGGCTGAGGTACTTCGACAGGCTCGGCGCCGTGCTCGGGCCGGCCAGCCACGTCGTCAGCACGCCGGCGTAGACCGCGGCGAGGGCGGCGGCCCACGGGCGGTGCTCCCGGCGGTGCAGCGAACCGATCAGCACGACGGCGATCGGCACGCCCGACAGCAGGGCGAACTGGCCGGCCACCATGACCGGGACGGCCCAGGCCGCGACGAGCACGGCCTTCGAGGTGCGGGGCGGGGTGGTGACAGTCATCGTCTTCTCCTCCGGGATGGCTCAGCGGGCTTCGGCGGTGGTCTTGAGGTCGGCGAGCCAGGCGTCGAGCCCGGCGGCCAGGTAGCGGAGGGCGGTGGCCGGGTCGGCCTCGATCTGCGCACCCGTCCAGCTCTCCTCGGTGCGGACGAGCACGCCGCCGCGCACCGGCGTGAAGGTCCAGACGTGCACGCCGCGGTCGATGCGCAGCCCGGCGCCGATCGCCGGGCCGGTCCAGCGGACGCAGCGGCCCGGCTGCACCTGCCCGACGGTCGAGGTGATGACCAATGTGGTCGCCGGGGTGGTGGGAGTGGGCGGGGCCGGCGTGGTCCAGCGGAACCGCGAACCCGGGCGCAGCGGGCCGGGGTCGAGCCGTCGCGCACCGGTGACGGCCTGCTGCCAGGCGGGCCAGCCGGCCACGTCGGTGTGCAGCCGCCAGACCGCGGTGGCCGGCGCCTCGACCAGCGTCTGCGTGCGGTGGTGCAGCTGGGCGGCCGGATCGATGCCGGTGCCGCGGCAGCTCAGTGACGGGGCCGGGGTGGCGCCGGCCGGGACGGCGGTGCCGGCGAGTCCCGCGGTGACCGAGAGCGTGAGCAGGGCGGCGCGGAGCCGGGTGCCGATCATGGAGTCCTCCGTTGGTTAGCGCCTGTCGTGATGGTTAGAAGCTATAACGTAGAGAAGTGAGTGTCAATAGGAAACGTGATAACGTCTAACGGTGATGAGCGAGAGCCCCCGAGAGCGCTATCGAGCCCAGGTGCGCGAAGAGATCAAGCGCCACGCGTGGGAGCAGATCGCCGCGGCCGGGGTGCCCGCCCTGTCGCTCAACGCGATCGCCAAGCAGGTCGGCATGAGCGGCCCGGCGCTGTACCGGTACTTCGCGAGCCGCGACGAGCTGATCACCGCGCTCATCCGCGACGCCTACCGCAGCCTCGCCGACACCGTCCGCGCGGCGCGCGACGCCGGGGCGGACCTGGCCGGCCTGGCGGCCACCATCGGCGGCTGGGCGCGCAGCGACCCCCAGCGGTACTTCCTCATCTACGGCACGCCCGTGCCCGGCTACCACGCGCCCGGCGACACCACCGCGATCTCGTCCGAGGTGATGGCGGCGCTCATCGAAGCCTGCGCCGAAGAGGCGGGCGAGGAGCCGCCGACGCCGTTCGACACCCACCTGGAGACCCACCGCGAATGGGCGGGTGGGCACCCCGCGCCGCCCGCGGTCCTGCACCGTGCGCTGTCCTTCTGGACCCGCCTGCACGGTGTGCTCTCCCTCGAGCTGGCCGGCCACTTCGCCGGCATGAAGTTCGACCCGGATCTGCTGATCACCGAGGAACTGGCCGCCCTGCGGCCGCGGTGACTCAGCCGGTCTGCTCGCGGATCCAGTCCGCCACGACGTCCACCCTGGCGATCGTCTCCGGCCCGGGCTGCGGGCACGGCGGCCCGGTGTTGACGATGGCCACCAGTGTCGCGGTGCGGTCGTCGTCGGAGACGAAGAACGGACCGCCGGAGTCCTCCGGGCACGGGCCGTTCTCCACCGTGCGCTTGCCCACCGGCTGCGCCTCCAGGGTCACCTGGCCGACGCCGGACACCGTGAAGCGGCCGCGCTTGAGGTGGTCGGACGGGCCGAGCACGGTCGCCGAGAGCGAACCCCAGCCGGCGAACTGGAGCTGCCGGCCGACCGGCGGCCGGGTCGTCGCCAGCGCCACCGGCGTGACGTCCTCGACCGGGCGGCCGAGCTTCGCCACCGCCAGGTCGTTGACCGGTGACTGCCGGACGTCGACGACCTCGGAGGTGTACCCGCCGGGGTCGCTGTCCTTCAGCCGCCCGACGGTGACGGTCATCGTGTACGGCGGCCGCCCGCCGATCCGGGTGTCCTTCAGGTCGTGGAAGCAGTGCCCGGCGGTGACGATCCACTGCGGCGCGACCAGCGACCCGCTGCAGGCGCCGCTGCGCACCCCGCCGCCGGGGACGGGGATGTCGTCGGAGGTCAGCTTCGCGTTGAACGGCAGGACCGGGCTCACCGCCGTCCGGGTGGCCGTGGCCGTCGGTGCCGCGGCCGGGCCGGTGGCCGCCGGGTCGGGCAGGCTGTTCCCGCCGGCCGCGGCGGCCAGGACCGGGCCGCTGAACGGCACCCCGGCCAGCGCGTGGGCGAACGCCAGGCCGGCACCGGCCAGCACCGCGACCGCCACCGCTCGTGCCCGGAACTGCCGTCGTCGATCCGAAGAGGTCCTCACACCTCGAATACACGGGCGGGAGGCCGGAATGGTTGCGAGAACCGGGAAGCTCCCGTGTTCGCGCCGGTCAGGGGCGCTGCCCCACGGCGTCGACGTAGGTCTTCACGGTCACCGCGCTGTCGGTCGTGCCCAGGAACTGGTAGGTGGTGGCGTCGAAGACCAGCACGATCGGCTGCGCCTTCGGGCTCGAACCGGAGGACACCGGGAACTCGATCCCGACGCCGGGGCGGCCGGCGCCGTCGGTGACGTGGTCCAGGGCCGTCAGGCCCGGCACTTTCGCCGCGGCCTCGAACAGGGCCGCGTAGGACGCCGGCTGGAGGACCTGCTCGTAGGCGAGGGTGTAGACGGCCTTGCCGATGTAGCCGGCCCGGCCGGCGCGATCGGCCTCCTTCCCGTAGAGGTAGGCCAGCATCGCGTCGGCCGTCGTCGGCAGGTCCGTCCGGTAGATCGTCTTGGGGGTGCAGTCCTGGAGCGTCCCCTCCGCGCGCGGGTCGTTCGTGCCGTACATCGGCGCCTTGCCGTTGCGGCAGCCCCCTTCCTTGGCGCTGCCGATCAGGCTGTCACGGGTGCCGTCGACCGAGAGCCAGACTTCGCGGTTGGGTGGAATGGTGTATTCGGTCTTCACGTAGAGGAACTGGTCGGGGCGCGGCGGCTTCCCCGGGTCCTTCAGGGCGGTGTCCGCCGCCGCGGTGAGCACCTTGACCGGGTCGGCGTGCGCCACGGCGGGCCCGACACCGACCTGGTCGGCCGGGGCCAGCGTGACGACGGCGGTGATCGCGGCGGCCAGGCCGACCGAGGCGCCGCCGAGCCAGACCCAGCGGCGTGACCGGTGCCGCCGTTCGCCGCGCGCGGCGGCCAGCAGCCGCTCGCGGGCCGGGGCGAGGTGTTCCGCCGGGGCGAAGCCGACGGTTTCCGCGCGGTCGCGGATCAGGTCCAGTTCATCCATGACCCGAGGTCTCCTTCACGAGGTCGAAGGCGCCGAGCTCGGCGCGGACGCGGCCGCGGGCCCGGCTGAGGCGGGATTTGACGGTGCCGACGGGAATGCCGAGCGCTTCGGCGACTTCCTGGTAGCCCAGGCCCTCCGCGGCGGTGAGCAGCAGGACGTCCCGTTCGCGGGGCCGCAGGGCGGCCAGGGCGCGGTCGAGCCGCACCCCCAGTGCCTGCGCGCTGACCTGGTCGGCGACCCGGTCGGCGTGTCCTTCCTCGGCGGGCGGCGGCCCGACGGCCTGCCGGAGCTTCAGCTCGCGCACTTCCGTCCGCCGCTGCCGCGAAACGAGGTTCGTGGCGATGCCGTAGAGCCACGGCCGGGCGTCGGACCGCGCCGGGTCGAACTTCGCGCGCTTGTCGAAGGCGATCAGGAACGTGTCCGCGAGGACGTCGTCGGCGGTCGTCGGGCCGAGGCGCCGGGTCAGGTAGCGGTGGATGTGCCGCGAGTGGCGGTCGAAGATGACCGCGAACAGGCTCGGCTCGTGCCGCGACCGCGCGATCACGCTCGCGTCGTCGTCGGCATCGGTGTCTTCCGGGGTCATCGCCCGCCTTTCGATCCAGCCGGTGTCATGGGCTGTTCTCCGGCGGCGCGGGGCGGGTTCCGGAATGGGGGTGGCTCAGGCGGGAAAGTGAGACAGGTCACTCACGGGCAGCCCTCGGCGGTGTCGCCCGTCGCGAGCATGCGGCGGTTCGCCTCGCCGAGGCCGTCGGCCAGCGAGCGCAGCTGGTCCGGGGTGAGGACGTCGATCAGCAGCTCGCGGACCAGGGCGACGTGCCCGGGGGCGGCCTGCTCCAGCTGGGCCAGTCCTTCGTCGGTGAGCACGGCGTAGACGGCGCGGGGATCGTTCTCGCAGGCCCGGCGGCGCACCAGGCCGGCTCGCTCCAGTTGGCCGATCTGGTAGGTCAGCCCGCTCTTGGTGTTCGAGACCGCGCAGGCGAGCTCGGTCATCCGCAGCTCGTGGTCCGGGGCCCCGCTGAGCCGGGCGAGGATCACGTACTGGAGGTGCGAGATCCCGGAGTCCTGCTTCAGCTGCTGGTCCAGCCGCCGGTTGAGCAGCTCGTAGGTGCCGAGAAACGCGTTCCAGGCGCGCTTCTCCTCGGCGTTCAGCCACCGCGCACGACCCATGTCACAACGGTACCTGTTGTTCAAATTCGAACTCAAGGGGTACGGTCGGCTTGAGGTTCAAATTTGAACGCCCAGGAGCCGCCATGATCCCCGTCGCCACCGTCCGCACCCGCGTGCGGGTCCCGCTGCGCTTCGCCGACGGCTACTCGGCGACGGCCGAAGTCGTCACCTTCGACGGGCTGGCCGACGGCGCCGAGCACGTCGCCCTGGTGTTCGGCGACCCGGTCCGGCCGCTGGTGCGCCTGCACTCGGAGTGCCTGACCGGGGACGTGTTCGGTTCCGCCCGCTGCGACTGCGGACCGCAGCTGCGCGAGGCCGTCGAACGCATCGACGGCGCCGGCGGCGTCCTGCTCTACCTGCGCCAGGAGGGCCGGGGGATCGGGCTGTACGCCAAGCTCGACGCCTACGCCCTGCAGGACGCGGGCCTCGACACCTACCAAGCGAACACCGCGCTGGGCCTGCCCGAAGACGCCCGCGACTACACCGCCGCGGCGCAGATGCTCGCCGCGCTGGGCATCGCCGAGGTGGACCTGCTGACCAACAACCCGGACAAGGTCCGGCAGCTGCGCGACCGCGGTGTCACGGTCGCCGGGACGGTGCCCACCGGCGTCCACGCGACCCCGGACAACCTGCGGTACCTCGACGCGAAGGTCCGCCACACCCACCACACCTTGGTCCTGCCCGAACTGGCCGGCTGAAGTTAGGGTCGGGTCGTGACGGAGGCGATCGACCCAGGCGCCCGCGTGCGGTTCAGCGGCCGCTGGCCGTCGCTGAGCGTGCGGCTGCTCGACAACGCCGCGGTGGCCGAGGTGGACCTGCCGCCTGTCGACGAGCAGGTGCTGGTCCTGGTCAGCGCGGGGACCAAGATGATCGAGTCGCGCCACGGCGCCCGCTGGCGGCGCGCGGACTACGGACCCGGTTCGATCGGCCTGACCGCGCCCGGCCACCCGGCCCGCATCCGCTGGCGCGGCGAGGGTCGCACGCGGACCACCCACATCCACCTGCCTGCCGCCCTGATCGACCGCACGGCCCTCGACCTCTGGGGCCGCGACGCGAGCCGCCTCGGCCGCCCGGACGCCCTCCGCGTCGAGGACCCGGTGCTGGCGTCGGTGGCGACGGCGCTGGGCGCGGCGGCCGTGGCCGGCGCGGACGAGCTGTACGCGGAGTCGGCGGCCGCGTTCCTGGCCGTCCACCTGCTGACCCACCACACGGCGGCGCCCCCGCCGCGCGCACCCGGCCGCGACGAGCTGCGCACCCGCAGCGCGGTCCGGTTCATCCGCGACAACCACCACCTCCCGCTGACCCTGGCCGACATGGCGGCCGCGGCGGACCTGAGCCCGTTCCACTTCCTCCGCGTGTTCAAGGCGGCGACCGGGCAGACGCCGTACCGCTTCCTGACCCGCGTCCGCGTCGAACGGGCGTGCCGTCACCTGGAGCGCGGCGAGCTGTCGGTGACGGAGATCGCGCAGGCGTGCGGCTTCGCGACACCGTCGCGGTTCGCGGCGGCCTTCCGCGCGCAGATCGGGCAGTCGCCCTCGGCGTACCGGGCCGCGGTGCGCGGCTAGAGCAATAAACGGTGTCCCCGGCAGCAATCACGGGAAAGCGCCGCGCGGGCCGCAGCCGTTAGCGTCGCCGGGTGTCCACTCCAGAAACCCCCGTTGCCCTCACCGTCAACGGCGAAGCCGTGCGGCTGGCCGTCGATCCCCGGGAGTCGCTGCTCGACGTGCTGCGGGAACGGCTCGGGCTGACCGGCACCAAGAAGGGCTGCGACCATGGCCACTGCGGTGCCTGCACGGTGCACCTCGACGGCCGCCGGGTCGTGTCCTGCCTGACGCCTGTCGTGCAGGCCGCGGACCAGGACGTCACCACCATCGAAGGCGTTGCCGGCCCGGACGGTGGCCTGCACCCGCTGCAGCAGGCCTTCGTCGACCACGACGCCCTCCAGTGCGGGTACTGCACGCCCGGGCAGATCATGTCCGGGCTCGCCTGCATCGCCGAAGGCCACGCCGGTGACGACGACCAGACCCGTGAGTACCTCAGCGGCAACCTCTGCCGGTGCGGGGCCTACGCCGGGATCGTGGCCGCCGTCCGGCAAGCCGCCGGGGAGGCCTGATGCGCCCCTTCGCCTACTTCGCGCCCGGCAGCCTCAGCGGAGCCGTCGCCGCCCTGCGTGACGCCGTTCCCGGGACCAAGGTGCTCGCCGGTGGCACCACGCTCTACGACCTGATGAAGCTCGGCGTCGAAACCCCGCCCGCCGTCATCGACGTGCACCGGCTGCCCGAACTCGCCACGATCGACGCCGGCGAGCGCGAACTCGTCTTCGGGGCCGGCGCCCGGATGGCCGACGTCGCCGAGCACCCCGCCGTCCGGGACGGCTACCCCGCGCTCGCCGAGTCGCTGTGGCGGGCCGCGTCGCAGCAGTTGCGGAACATGGCGACCGTCGGCGGGAACCTGCTGCAGCGCACCCGGTGCAGCTACTTCCGCGGCGGCTCCGAATTCGCCTGCAACAAGCGCGAACCCGGCAGCGGCTGCGCCGCGCGCGGCGGCCACGACCGCACCCACGCCCTGCTCGGCACCAGCGACGCCTGCATCGCCACCTACCCCGGCGACTGGGCGATCGCCCTCCTGGCCTTCGACGCCGTCGTCGACGTGGCCGGCCCGCGCGGTGACCGCACCGTCCCGCTGGCCGGCCTGCACGTCGAGCCGGGCGACGACCCGGCCCGCGAACACACCCTGGCCGCCGACGAGCTGATCCTCCGCATCCGCGTCCCGGTGACACCCGCCGGCCGCGGCTCGACGTACCTGAAGATCCGCGACCGCGAGTCCTACGCCTTCGCCCTCGCCTCGGCCGCCGTCGCCCTGACCGTCGAGGACGGCGTGGTCGGCGACTGCCGGATCGCGCTCGGCGGCGTCGCCACGCGGCCCTGGCGGGCCACGGAGGCCGAGCGCGTGCTCCGCGGCGCCCCGCTCACGCCCGGGAACGCCCGCCGCGCCGGGGAAATCGCCTTCGCCGGGGCGCGTCCCGGCACCCACAACGGATTCCGGATCGAACTCGGCATCCGCACGGTCGCCGACGCCGTGCGCACGGCCGGGGAAAGGGCTGCCCGATGACACCACGTGCCGACGCCGTCGAGAAGGTCACCGGCCGGGCCGCCTACGGCACCGACCGCGTCCCGGACGGCCTCGCCCACGCGGCCCTCGTCCCGGCGCGGATCGGCCGCGGGCGGGTGTCCCGGGTGGACACCGCGGCGGCGGAGGCCGTGCCCGGCGTCCTGCTCGTCGTGACCCGGTTCGCCGAGGCCGAGCTCACGGGGCCGGGCTTCATCATGGGCGGCGGCTTCTCCTTCCAGAGCCTGCAGCCGCTGCTGGACGACCGCGTCGCCTACCGCGGGCAGCCGATCGCCCTGGTGGTCGCCGAGACGCCGGTCGCGGCCACCGAGGCCGCCGAGCTGGTCACGGCGGACTACGAACCCGAGCCGGTCGCCGTCGACCTCGACGCCGAGGGCGCGACCACCCTGGTGCAGGAAGAGGCGATCCCGCTGCCGTTCCTGGCCGACATCAAGGTCGGGGACGCCGACGCGGCCTTCGCCGCCAGCCCGGTCCGGATCGACCACACCTCCGAGCACGCGGCCCAGCACGCCGTCCCGATGGAGCTCAACGGCGGCGTCGTCGAATGGCGGGACGGCACCCTCGTGGTCCACGAAGGCACGCAGAACGCGGCCGCGGTCCGCCACGGGCTCGCCCGGCAGCTCGGCCTCGACCCGGCCGCGATCGAGGTGCGCTCGCCGTTCGTCGGCGGCGGCTTCGGCCAGAAGAACTCGCTGCAGCCGCACCTGGCCCCGCTCGCACTGGTCGCGAAGCGGCTCGGCCGTCCGGTCAAGCTCGTGCTGACGCGCAGCCAGACCTTCCACAACGGCAGCTTCCGCCCGGCCACCCGCCACCGCGTCCGCCTCGGCGCGGACGAGACCGGCCGGATCCTCGCCGCCGTGCACGAGGTCGACCAGCAGACCTCCCGCCACGACCTGTTCCCGGCCATGCACACCGAAGTCACCTCGCGGCTGTACGGCTTCCCGGCCTTCCGCGGCCGGCAGCGGCTGGTGCAGACCGACGTCCAGACACCGGGCTACATGCGGGCGCCGTTCGAAAGCTCGGCGGTGTTCGCGTTCGAGTCGGCGGTCGACGAACTCGCGCACGTCACCGGCCAGGACCCGGTCGCGCTGCGGCTGGCCAACGACACGCTGACCGACCCGGTGACCGGACGGCCGTTCTCCACCCGGTTCCTCGCCGAATGCCTCCGCCGGGGCGCCGCCGGGTTCGGCTGGGCCGCCCGTGACCCGCGGCCCGGCTCGATGCGCGCCGACGACGGTTCACTCGTCGGCTGGGGCGTCGCCGTGGGCAGCTACCCGGGCCACATCGCGCCCGCCGTCGCCCACCTGACCGCCACCGCCGACGGCCGCGTCACGGTCGGTGTCGACGGCCACGAGATGGGCCAGGGCATCCGCTCGGCGATCGCGCTGCTCGTCGCGACCGACCTCGAGATCGACGTCCGGGACGTCGAAGTCCGCGTCGGCGACACCCGGTACGCCGCGCAGCACCTCACCGCGGGTTCGTGGGGCACCGCGACCGCGCTGCCCGCCGTGCACGCCGGCCTGCGCGAGCTGCGCAAGCACCTCGACGCGGCCGGCACCGGCGCGGTCGACGTCGCCGCGGCCGTCGCGCGGATCGGGCACCCGGTCGAGGTCGAAGCGGCCACGGTCGGGCCCGGGCAACCGGCGGAGGCCGTCGGGCAGGCGCGGGCCGGGCACCTGGCCATCTCCGGGCCGGTCTACCCGGAGTTCAGCACGTTCAGCTGGGTCGCCCACTTCGTGGAGGTCCGCGTCGAGCCCACGACGTGCCGGATCCGGGTGCCGCGGGTGGTCAGCGTCGTCGACTGCGGCCGGGTCGCGAGCCCGGTGACCGCGGCGAGCCAGGTCCGCGGCGGCGTGGTGTGGGGGATCGGCGGGGCGCTGCGCGAGGAAAGCCTCGCCGACCCGCGCACCGGCGGCTTCCTCAACGCCACGCTGGAGGAGTACCCGGTCATGGTCAACGCGGACGTCGGGCGGATCGACGTCGACTTCGTGGACGAGCCCGACCTGCGGTTCAACCCGGTGGGGGTGAAGGGACTCGGCGAGGTGGCGATGGTCGGCGTCGCGGCGGCGGTGGCCAACGCGGTCCACCACGCAACCGGCCGGCGCCACCACCGGCTCCCGATCCGCCTCGACGACGTCCTGTGAGCCGGACGCGCCGTGGCCGCGCCGGGCCGGCCCCGGCGTGGCCAGGCCGGCGGGTGTCAGCGGCGTGAACCCACGGTGGCCAGCTGCTCGGTGATCTCCGCCAGCAGCTCGGTGGCCGCGTCGCCGAGTGCGGCCAGGTCGGCCAGGGTCGTCTCTTCGGTGCTCACGGGCACGGTTCTTCCTCCAGGGCCTCGTGGCGGGCGACCACGGCCGCGGCGAACGCGGTGTGCACCCGCAGGTACTCTTCGCGCCCGACCGCCGTGTCGGCCCACTCGTGCCAGCGGATGTGGGCTTCGGCGACGTCGACGTTCGCGGCTGCCGCCACCGTGGCCGGGGACGTGCCGGCGAGGATCGCGTGGTGCATCAGGGACGGGGACGAGCGGCGGGCGAGCTCGGCCAGCGCGGCGAGGCGGGCGAGTTCCGCGAGCGTGTCGGACGTGACCGGACGCGGGCGCGGCCGGGGCACCGGACGCGAGTTCCCGAGGTTGTCGGTCAGGACGCTGGTCATCAAACGACTCCTGAGGCGGAAAGCGGCGAAGCAACCCGAACGGCGGAGGTTTACCCCGCTCGAAGCGGGGTAAACGCTGCCGCTGGTGATCTCCGTCTCACCGCATCGGGTGGACCACCCGATCGAGTGGCCCACCCGGGATCAGCTCGCCCGGACCGCCCCGCAGTGCCACGGGATCCGCTGCGGCCGCACGCTTTCCAGCGTCGGGACGACCGGGGCGATCGTCCCGTCGCGGCGGAACGTCAGCTTGTCGATCGTCGTCTCGCGGTGGGTGCCGTCGCCGCCGGGGATGCCGAAGCGGTGGTAGGCGAGGTACCAGTCGTCGGTGCCCGGGACCTGCAGCATCGAGCTGTGCCCGGTGCCGAGGACACCCAGGTGGGCGTCCTTGCTCAGGATCACGCCGCGGTTGGTGAACGGCCCGGTGGGGCTCGGCGCGGTGGCGTAGCCGACGCGGTAGTCCGGGCTGCGGGTGTCGTCGATGGACCAGCTGAGGTAGTACGTGCCCTTCCGCTCCACCATGAACAGCCCCTCGCGGAAGTCGGTCAGGCCGTCGAGGCGGGTGATCTTCGCCGGGTCGTAGGACACCATGTCCTCGTCGAGCGGGACGACGTAGGCGTTGCCGTTGCCCCAGTAGAGGTACGGCTGTCCGTTGTGGTCGATGAACACCGCCGGGTCGATGGCCTGGCCGCCGTCGGGGTTCTTCGCGATCAGCGGCTTGCCGGAGTCGGTGAACGGGCCGGTCGGGGAGTCGCTCACCGCGACGCCGATCTTCGCCTCGGCGCAGAAGTAGAAGTAGTACTTCCCGCCGCGCTTGGCGATGGTTGGCGCCCAGGCGTTCTTGTCGGCCCAGCTCACGTCCTTGCCGAGGTCGAGGATGACGCCCTCGTCCGTCCAGTCGACGAGGTTCTTCGACGACCACGCCGAGAACTTCGTGCCGCTCCAGCCGTCGAAGCCGTCGGTGGTCGGGTAGAGGTAGTACGTGTCGCCGAAGGCGACGATGTTCGGGTCGGCGTGGTACCCCGGCAGGACCGGGCTGCGCACCTCGTGCGCCTCGACCGTCCACACGCGACGCTCGCCGCCCGCACCGGTCACGGTGAACTGCTTCGGCGACCTGAGGTCGACCGGCTTTCCGTTGTCCGGCCTGATGCTCGCGCCCGGCGCCAGGTCGAACTTCGGCGACAGCCGCCGCAGGTCGGTGCCCGGCTTGACCGGCAGCACGACCGTGCCGGCGCCGGCGTCGACGACGGCCGGCGTCTTGAGCGCGTCGAGCTGCACCGAGCGGATCGCGGTGCTGTTCGACGGGAGCGTGGCGACCTCGAGCCCGGACAGCGCCCGGTTGTACAGCCGCACGTCCTTCATCTTGCCGGTCAGCGTCCGGTCGCCCGCGTACACCGAGCGGCCGAGGTAGTTCGCCGCCGTGACGCCGCCGCCGAGGTCGGCAGGCTTGATCGTGGCGTTCTGGTTGCGGCCCACTTCGACGCCGTCCAGGTACAGCACCTCGACGCCGTTGCCGACCGTCAGGGCCACGTTCTTCCAGACCCCGCGCGGCAGCCCGCCGCCGGCGTCGGCCGCCTGCTCGGTGGTCCAGTTGCCGGTGGCGATGGCGCCGCGGAAGCCGCCGCTCGCGGTACCGCCGGTGGTGAAGAGGTAGCCGTTGCCGGTGCCGTCCTCGGCCGTGTTGCCCAGGCCCCACAGGAAGTACGGCGTCTGCTGGTTCGGATCGACCAGGACGTCGGCCGACACGGTCGCCGCGGAGGCGCCGGTGAGCAGGTTGTTCGGCAGCTGGACGTGCCCGTTCTTGCCGCCGAAGGCCAGTGCCCCGTCGCTCCAGCCGACGTCACCGGCGAGGGCGCCGTCGTAGCCGTGGCCGGTGGTGTCGGCCGCGACCGTGCCCGACTTCGCGTCGAGCGGCCAGTGCGCGACCAGGCCCTTCGCGTCGGCCTTCGCCGGCGCCGGGGGTGCGCTCAGCCGGTTCATCTCGGCCTGAGTGACCGGCAGGACGGTGCCGTGCCGCGGCGACGCTGGCAGGTGCGCGCCGGTCGACATCGTCCACTTGCCCGAGTCCAGGTCGGTGGTCTCGAACGGGACGTACCCGCGGCCGCCGAACTCGTCGATGAACAGGTACCACTTGTTCTCGGTGTTGGACTTGAACCCGGTCGGGCCTTCGCCCGCGGACAGGCCCGGGCTGGTCGCGGTGGCCTTGCCGATGCAGTCGGCGACGAAGCCGTAGTGCGGGTCGAGCAGGTCGGTGGCCTTCTCCTCGGTGATGAACTTGCTGCACGGCGTCGAGGAGGTGTTGTTGCGCTCGTCCTTGGTGAACCGGTAGTAGGTGTCCTGGTTCTCGATCACCGTCGAGTCGATCACCGAGTAACCCGGGTCGATCCACACCTTCGGCGCGCTGAAGGTGGCGAAGTCGCGCGTGGTCGCGTACATCATCCGGTTGTAGCTGTCGCCGAGGTGGTTCGGGTCGTTCTCCGCGTAGAGCTTCGACGCCCAGTAGACGACGTACGTGCCGCGCTTGGCGTCCCAGAAGGCCTCCGGGGCCCACGTGTTGCCCGCGGTCGGCGGGGACACCTCGACGCTGCGCTGGCGGGACCAGTGCGCCAGGTCGGTCGACTCCCACACCATGATCGACCGGCTGCCGGTGCGCTGGGCGGCGTCCCAGCCGCGGCCGGCGTAGATCCGCAGGTCGGTGGCCAGCAGGTAGAACTTGTCGCCGTCGGGGGAGCGCAGGATGAACGGGTCGCGCACGCCCAGTTCGCCGAGGCTCGACTTGAGCACCGGCCTGCCGTTGTTGAGCTCGGTCCAGTTCAGGGGGTCGTTGCCCTTGCTCAGCGCCGAGTAGATCTGCTCGCCGTCGGAGGTGCCTTCGCCGGTGAAGTAGAAGAAGCTGTAGCCGGCCAACGGTTCCTGGACCGGCTTGGGGACGACGGTGGCGGTGAACCGCCGCGTGGTGCTCTCACGGCCGAGGCTGACCTTCGCGGTCAGGACGACCTCGGCCGGGGCCGCGCCGGTCATTGGCCGGGTGACCTCGCCCGTCGGGGTGATCACCGACGGCGCGGAGGACGTCCAGGCCACGCTGGTACCGCCGGGGCCGCTCGTCGGCAGCGTGAGGTTGCCACGGACGTCGTCGAGGCCGGTCACGGTCAGCGTGTTCGCGGCGGCGCGGACGCTGCCGCCGGCGGCGGGAGCCGCACCGGCACCGGCGCTGCCGAGGGGGACGAGGGCGGCCGCGACGGCCAGCACGACGCCGAAACGGCGCGGGGAGAACAACTTCATCGTTGTCGGTTCCTTCGGGGCCTGCGCATGTTAACGTTAACATGATTCGGGTACGCTGACTCTAGGTCGGCGTGGTCCCGGTGGTCAAGAGTCTTACGGCCGGCGGGCCAGCAGCTCGGCGATCGCCTCACGCGGGTAGGGCGTCTTCCGGCTCTCGGTGTGGAGCGCGAAGTAGAAGTCGTTGACGACGGCGGCCAGCGGCGCGTACCGGCGGAGCAGCGGGGCCTGGTCCGCCACCTCGCCGGCGGCGCACGCGCGGACGAAGTCGTTGCGGGAGCGGGCATCCGGCCACGCGCGCAGGCCGCGGACGTGCCGGTTGAGCAGGTGGGTCAGGACGTAGGCCCGGTCGTGGGTTGCGTGGTCGGCGAGGAACTCCGCTTCGGCGTCCGAGAGGTCGAACCGCGAAGCCACGGTGAGGCCGAAGTCGGTGAGGTAGAGCCGTTCGCCGTCGGTGACGATGTTGGCGAAGTGCGCGTCGAAGTGCTGGACGCCTTGGGCGGCCAGGAATCCGGTGATGTGCCGCAGGTCTTCTTCGAGCGGGAGGTCGTCGCCCGGCCACCCGGCGAGGTCGTGCGGCAGGTACTCGAGGAACAGCACGAGATCGGTGGTGGCGCCGTCCAGCGCTTCGAGCCTGCGCCGCACGCCGGCGTCGCCGTGCCAGAACGCGACGTCGGCGTCGATGTCGCCGCGCGGACGGGGCAGGCCGGGCAGGATCCGCCAGTGGTGCAGGAGCGGGAAGTTCGCGCACTCGCCGCCGCGGACCCACGCGGTCGTCATCAGGTGTGCTTCCAGCTCGCGCCAGGCGCCGCCGCCGGCGGACCCGACGCCGTAGTGCGACCACGGCGGCAGCCCGTAGAGGTCGGCCGTCGAACGGGGGTTCGCGAGTTCGACGTCGGTGAGCGCCACCCGCTTGACGAAGACCGGTTCCCCGGCCACCCGCAGCAGCCAGGACGACCCGCCGATGCCGGTGCCGAGCGGACGTGCCCCGGCGAGGAGGTCGTCGCCGGCTTCGGCCAGTGCGGCGGCGAGCCGGTCGTGCCGGGTGAGCCGGTCGGTCATGCGCGCACCAGCGGCAGGTAGACCAGGTCGACGAGCTCGACGAGCACGTCGTCGTCCACTGTGGTCAGTCCGTGGGTGAGGTATTCGTTGCGTAGCAGCACGAGGGCGACCGTGGCGACGCGGGGGTGCCGTGCGCCCGGCCGGGCCTCGCCCCGGTCCACCGCGCGGCCGACGACGGTGAGCCAGGCGGCCGCACCTCCCTCGGCGGCCTGCTGGTGCAGCTGCTCGCGGAGCTCCGGTTCGTCGCCCACGCCGGTCAGGAGGCCGCGGAGCGCACGCGCGGCGGGCGAGGTCTGGCCGCAGTTGATCGCGCGCAGCAGCGCCAGTGCGTCCTCGCGGAGGCTGCCGGTGTCGGGCGGCTTGAGCGTGTCCTCGGCCAGGTGCCGGTACGCGGCGACGCCGAGGGCGGCGCGGTTCGGCCAGCGGCGGTAGATCGTGTTCTTGTTCGTGCCGGCGCGCTGGGCGACCCGTTCCACGGTCAGCCCGGGGTAGCCGGTTTCGGCGAGCTCGGCCGCCGCCGCGCGCAGGATCGCCTCTTCCAGTTCGGTGCCCCGGCGCCGGGTCTTCGGTGTCGCCATGGGGCTACTCTAGCGCCGTGCGGTACGGTACGGACCGTACCTTAAATCTGGGAGGCAGACATGCGGGCCAAGGGCATCGGCTACGACACCGGACTCGAGACCGGCGGGCGGTTCAACCGCCCGTTCGACCCGGACCTGGTGCGCCGCGAGCTGGCGATCATCCGCGACGACCTGCACTGCACGGCGGTGCGGCTGATCGGCACCGACCTCGACCGGATCGAGTTCGCCGCCCGCGAGGCGGCGGCGCTCGGACTGGAGGTGTGGTTCTCGCCGTTCCCCTGGGAACGCGACGAAGACGAGCTGCTGGCCCTCTTCGCCGACGGCGCCGCCCGTGCCGAGCGGCTCCGCGAGGCGGGCGCCGAAATCGTGTTCGTCACCGGCGCCGAGCTGAGCCTGTTCTGCCGGGGCTTCCTGCCGGGCGGCAGCCTTCCCGAGCGGCTGGAGAACCTGCTGGCGTCACGGGAACTCGTCGCCGGGCTGCCGGAGCGGGTCAACGCGTTCCTGGCCCGCGCGGTCGAGGTGGTCCGGGCCCGGTTCGGCGGCCGCGTCACGTACGCGGCGGTTCCGCTGGAGCGCGTCGACTGGGCGCCCTTCGACATCGTCTCGGTGGACGCGCACCGCTCGAAGGAGGTCGAGCACATCTACCGCGAGGGCGTCCGGAACCTGGTCGCGGCGGGCAAACCGGTGGCGATCACCGAGTTCGGGGTGACGCCCTACCGCGGCGCGGCGGGCCTGGGCGCCCGGTGCGGCGAAATCCTCGAGTACGACGGCGACGTCCCGGTCCGGCTGAAGGGCGAGTACACGCGGGACGAAGAGGAGCAGGCGCAGTACCTCCGCGAGCTGGTGGAGATCTTCACGGACGAAGGTGTCGACGCCGCGTTCGCCTGCACGTTCGTGTGTTACGGCCTGGTGCACCGGGCCGACCCGCGGACCGACCTGGACATGGCCAGCTGGGGCGTGGTGAAGGTGCTGGAGGAGGGAACGGGAAAGGTGTACCCCGACGTCCCGTGGGAACCGAAGGCGGCGTTCGGCGCGCTGGCCGAGTGCTACGGCTGAGCCGGCCATGGCATCCGATGAATTCTTGGCCAACCAGGGCGGCAACCGGGGTGGGATTGACAGAAAGCGCTGTCTCTTCTAGCTTCATGGCGTAAGACATCGGATGTCCAGCCCGGTTTTCCGGGTCCGTCCGCCGACCGATGTGCACCCCTGCCGAACAGCTCGTCAGGAAGGACACACCGACGATGCCGGAATTCCCCCGCCGGGCGGCCCTGCGCTCGCTCGCCGTCTCCGCTCTCGCCGTCCCGCTCGTCCTGAGCGCGGCGCTGCCCGCCGACGCGGCCCCGCTGTGGCACCCGAACCCCGCCACCGACGGCCTGAAGGCCTTCGAAGGGATCGAGGCCGACCGGGGCAACCACCACCCCGACCGCAAGTACGTCGTGGTCGAAGGCGACCACTACCGGTTCAACATCTGGAAGGACGACCGCGACACCACCGGCGGCGGCGACCGCCAGCGCACCGAGTCGAAGGGCATGGTGCAGAACGGCACCACGCTGAAGATGCACAACGGCGAAACCTGGACGCTCTCCTACGAGATGTACATCCCCGCGTCCCTGCACGGCACCAGCAAGTTCACCCACATCTTCCAGACGAAGACGCCGTCGACCAACGGCGGCCCGTGGGTGACGCTCGACCTGACCCGCAGCGGCAGCAAGGAACAGCTCAACGCGCGCGCGTACGCCAACTCGGGGTCGCCGAGCATCGCGGTCACCGACCTGGCGCCGTTGCGGGACAAGTGGATCACCGTCGAGTGGACGTTCACGCCGGGCTCGAAGGGCAAGGCGGCCTGCGTCATCCGCAACGGCACCGGGGCGAGCGCGCCGGTCGCCGCGCAGGGCAGCATGAGCAACGTGAACTTGCCCGACCAGGGCGACTACGTCCGTCCCAAGTGGGGGATCTACCGGTCGGTGCAGAGCGCGTCGTCCGACATCCTCGACACCTACCTGCTGTTCCGCAACTACACGGCGGCGCGCAAGTAGGGTGCGCGTCCGCCCGGTGAGGGTGACACTGGCGGCATGAAGGTCGTCGACGGGTATCCCGGCACGCGCCGCCCGCCGACGAGCCCGCCGGCCGCGCTGCGCCGCGGTCCGCTGCTGGTCACGGCCGTCTTCGCCGCCCTCGGCGGGGCCGTGACCACGGCGGCCGCGCTGCCCGCGTTGTGGCGGGTCTGGCAGCTGTACGCGATGCTGTTCGGCCTCGTGGCCGCGGTCGGGCTGGTCGCCGCCGTCGCGGCGCTGGGGTGGCCGACCCGCAAGACGGCGCACTTCGGCGCGTTCACGGCGGCCGCGGCGCTCGCCGTGTGGGTGATCAGCCGGCCGCTCGGGCTGCTGACGCGGTTCGACCCGTGGCAGCCTGCGGACACGGTGGTGGGCTTCACCGACGCCGTGGTGGCCGGGCTGGCCGTCCTCGCCCTGTTCGGCTTCCTCGTGGTGGCCCGGCGGCGAGCGCACCCGTGGCCGTCCGCGGCGCGCCGGGTGACGGCGTGGATCGTGCTGTTCCCCCTGCTCGTGGCGGTGCTCGCGACCGGCGTGGCGGGCACCGTCGCGGCCGGCGAAAGCAGCACCGGGCCCGCCGCGTCGACGTTGCTCGACACCGGCCCCGGCACGTACGAGTACTGCCGCGCCGACGGGATCCCGCTGGCCATGGACATCCACCGGCGCAGCCCGGGCGGACCGCCGGCCCCGGTGGTGCTCCTGCTGCACGGCGGCGGGCTCGTCCTCGGCAACCGCAAGCTCACCGGCCCGGGCGCGCTGCTCTCCGGCTCGCGGTTCGGCTCTCTGCGGGACGAGCTGACGGCGCGCGGCTTCGCGGTCGCCGTGATCGACTTCCGGCTCGCGCCCGCCGCGCGGTGGCCTGCCCCGCTCGCCGACGCCCGGTGCGCGGTCCGGTTCCTCAAGGCCAACGCGGCCGCGCTCGACATCGACCCGGCCCGGATCGCGGTGGCGGGCACCGGGACGGGCGGCACCCTGGCGTCGCTGCTCGGCGTCGCGCGAGGTCGGGACAGCGGCCCGTACCAGGGGCAGGACAGCATGGTCCGCGCGGTGGCGGCGCTGGCGGCGCCGGCGGAGTTCGAGCTCGCGGGCCAGGACCCGCTCACCCGCGCTTCGGTGCTGATGGCGCTGGGGCGCGCGCCCTCGACGTGGCAGGCGGCGAGCCCGCTGACGTACGCCGGCCCGGGCGCACCGCCGTTCCTGCTGGGCAACGGGGGCCGGAAGTCGGCGGAATTCGCGGCGCGCCTGCGTGCGGCCGGGGTGCCGGTGACCGAAGGCCCGGTGTCCGACCGCTCGGTCGCGGACTTCTTCGCCTCGGCCGTGGGATGAGACTTGCCCTGGAGTGCGCTCCAGGTCCTAGCGTGGGGGCACACCGATCACGTCAGGAGTGCGTTCCATGGAACTCGGTTTCCACCTGCCCATCTTCGACATCGACGGCGGCACGCCCGCGATCGCGGGCGAACTCGCCCGCGTGGGCGCCGCGGCGGAGGAGGCCGGGGCGACCTGGCTGTCCTTCATGGACCACTACTTCCAGATCGAGCCGACCGGCCTGCCCGCCGAGTCGAACATGCTGGAGGGCTACACCACGCTCGGTTACCTCGCCGCGCACACGTCCCGGATCGACCTCGGCCTGCTCGTCACCGGCGTGACCTACCGGCACCCGGGCCTGCTGGCGAAGATCGTCACGACGCTCGACGTCCTTTCGGGTGGCCGGGCCGTGCTCGGCGTCGGGGCCGCGTGGTTCGAGCGCGAGCACCGGGGGATGGGCGTGCCGTTCCCGCCGCTGGGTGAGCGGTTCGAGCGGCTGGAGGAGACGCTGCGGATCTGCGCGCAGATGTGGGACCCGGCGAACAACGGCCCGTTCGAGGGCAAGTACTACCAGCTGGCCGAGACGCTGTGCTCGCCGCAGCCGATCAACCGGCCGAAGGTGCTCATCGGCGGTTCGGGAGAACGCAAGACGTTGCGGCTGGTCGCCCAGTACGGTGACGCCTGCAACCTGTTCGGGTCATCGCCGGAGGACGTCGCGCACAAGCTGGACGTGCTGCGCCGCCACTGCGACGACGTCGGCCGCGACTACGACGCGATCCGCAAGACGATCCTGGCCAACAACCCCCGCCCCAACCCGGAAACCCGCGACGACTTCGTCCGGTCGATGGCCGACTACGCCAAGCTCGGCATCCAGACGGCGATCGTCACGCCGACGACGGGCTCGCCTGCCGCGTGGATCGAGGGCATGGCCCCGACGGTGCCGCAGCTGGCGGAACTCTGACGTCCACAGTGGACACGTGAGGAATTTTCCTTCCGGGTGAACCGCTTCGCCGATTTGTCCGTGTGGACGGGTGAGGTGGCGACCCGAGAGGAGGGGCTGATGCCCCACGTGCGCACGACCGGACGACACCGCAAACCCGCGACGATCGGACTCGCCGCACTGGTGGGCGTGGCCGGAGCAACGGCCGCGGCCATCGCCCTGACCAGCCCGGCGAGCAACGCGGCCACGGAACAGTGCGGCGGTCTCGACGCGGCGGTGCAGATCAACCTGACGTTCATCGCGAGCCAGCGCACGGCTCCGGACGCCCAGTCGGAGGCGCGGATGGCGAACCGCCAGGCGGTGGTGGACCAGCTGGAGCAACGCCGCAAGGCGGCGGGGTGCGGGAACCAGCCGGCGGCGAACGAGGTGGCGGTGCAGTGCGCGGCGGTGGCGGCGTCGCAGGACGTGGCGGGGGAGGACGCGGCTGGGCGGAAGAAGGCCGCGGGCAAGAAGGGCGCCGCGGCCGAGGACGGGATGGCCGGCGGCGCCACTGATGAGAGCGGGATGGCGGCCGGAAGCGGTGCGGACGCCGAGAACGGTATGGGCGCCGGCAAGAACGGCATGGCGGGCAAGAAGGGGGCAGCGGGGAAGGCGGCCGATCAGAACGCTGCGGCCGCCCAGGCCTGCGAGGTGGTCCAGAAGTGCGTGGCCCAGGCGGCGGCCCTGGCGGACGGCAACGCCATGGCGAACCAGAACGGCAAGGCCGAGGAGAACGGCGCCGCCGCCGAGAACGGCATGGCCGACCAGCGGGGGATGGCCGCGGAGAACGGCATGGCCGACCAGCAGGGCATGGCCGCCGAGAACGGCATGGCCGACCAGCGGGGGATGGCCGCGGAGAACGGCATGGCCGACCAGCAGGGCATGGCCGACGAGAACGGCATGGCCGACCAGCGGGGGATGGCCGCGGAGAACGGCATGGCCGACCAGCAGGGCATGGCCGACGAGAACGGCATGGCGGCGGACAACGGCAAGGCCGCCGGGAAGGAAGCCGCCGGTCAGAAGGATGCGGCGAAGCAGAACGGCATGGCCGGCGAGCAGCAGGGCGCGGGCCGGATCGTCCTCTCGGCGCAGGACTGCGCGGGCATCCTGAACTGCGTCGCCCAGGCCGCCGACCCCGCTGCCGCGGCGCAGCAGGGGATGGCCGCCGAAGAGAAGGCCAAGGACGAGAACGCGCAGGACCAGGGCGCGCAGGACATGAACGCCCAGAACAACAAGGCCGAGAACAAAGCCGGCACCAAGGCGGACGAGGCCGAACAGGCCGGCGCGGCCGCGGTCCAGTGCGTCGCCGAGGCGGTGGCTGCGGCCGGAAAGGCACCCGCGGGACGCTGACCGACCCCGAACCCCGGACCGGCGGCCCCACGCCCCGGTCCGGGCCGGGGGCTTTTCAGCAGCAGCCCGGTGGCCGAGCCCACTGCAGCAGCGGCCCGCCACCCGATCCGGTGACCCACGGGAACTTCACCCCGTCCCCGTTCGTTCTCCCCACAGAGCGCAGTACCCTGGCGCCCGGACAACGACCGACGACAGCACCACGAGGCTTCAGTGACCACCGACCCGGCGGCCGAGGACCTGCGCGAGGCGGCCGACGAGCTCGCCGTCGCCGGGCAGCTTCCGCGCTTTCTGCTGATGTACAAGTTCGCCATCGAAGAACTGATGACGAAGCTGCGGATCCTCTCCGAAGAATTCGACTTCGTCCACCAGCACGACCCGATCGAGCACATCACGAGCCGGGTCAAGCGGCCGGAGGCGATCAAGGAAAAAGTGCGCCGGCGGGGGCTCGGCGGGGACTGGGTGTCCGCCGCGCACGTGCTCGACGACATCGCCGGGATCCGGGTCGTCTGCCCGTTCGTCTCCGACGTGCACGAAGTCGCCCGGATGCTCACCGCGCAGGACGACGTCGAGCTGCTGCGCACCAAGGACTACATCGCCACCCCCAAGGCGAACGGCTACCGCAGCCTGCACCTCATCGTCCGCATCCCCGTCTTCCTCTCCGACCGGGTGGAAAAGGTCAAGGTCGAGGTCCAGCTGCGCACCATCGCCATGGACTTCTGGGCCGCGGTCGAGCACAAGCTCTCCTACAAGTACCGCGACAGCGTCCCGGCCGACTTCGCCGGCGAACTCGCCGCCGCGGCGCGGACGGCGGCCGACCTCGATCGGCGGATGGCCGCGCTGCACGAACGGATCCGCTAGGGCCTCTCCAGCGCGTCCAGCATGATCCGCAGGCCGAATTCGAACTCCGCCTCGTGGTCGCACACCGCCAGGTAGGGCGCCGCCACGGTGACCGCCGGCAGCCCGGACGCCGAAAGGTCCGCGAGCCGCTGGACGCTGCCGCCGAACGTCGGTGCGGCGTCGACCTCGCGCATCAGCGTGCCGATCAGGAACGCCAGCACGGCCCGCAGCCCGTGCACCGCCCGGTCCGGCGGGTACCCCGCCGCGAGCAGCGGCGCGAGCACCGCCTCCAGCGGGGTGAGCGCCGTCAGCGACGCGAGCCGGCGGGTGAGCACCAGTGGCGCCGCCCGGGGGTGGCCGAGCATCGCGGCGCGGAAGCCGTGCGCCAGCGCCGACATCGTCTCCCGCAGGTCCGCTCCGACCGGCGCCGCCGGGATCGCCGCGAGCAGGACCTCGGCGATCCCGTCGAGCAGCGCGTCCTTGCCGTCGACGTGGTTGTACAGGCTCATCGGGTCGACATCGAGCCGCCGCGCCAGCTTGCGCATGCTCACCGCGGCCAGGCCCTCTTCGTCGACCAGCGCCAGCCCGGCGAGCAGGATCCGTTCGCGTGACAGGACGCTCTGGGGCGGCCGGCCCCGGCGGGCCGTCACGGCGTCAGCACCGCCGGCAGGGTTTCGTAGCCACGCAGGATGCGCGTCGACCGGCGGCGGCCGCCGGGCAGCACACGCAGGCCGGGGAACCGGTCGAAGATCGTGCGCAACCCGATCTCGCCCTCCATGCGCGCCAGCGACGCGCCGAGGCAGTGGTGGCGGCCGGCGCCGAACGACACGTGGTCGCGCGCCCCGGACCGGGTGACGTCGAAGACGCCCGGATCGGCGAAGACGCCCGGGTCGCGGTTCGCGCCCGCCAGCACGGTCGTGACCAGCGCCCCGCCGGGCAACGGCACCCCGGCGACCTCGGTCGCGCGCGTGGCCACCCGGCCGGTCAGCAGCACCGGCGGGTCGTACCGGAGCACTTCCTCGACGGCGTTGCCCCACAGCTCCGGCCGTTCGCGCAGCACGGCGAGCTGCCCGGGATCCTGCGCGAGCAGCGCGATGCCGCTGCCGAGCAGGTTGACGGTCGTCTCGAACCCGGCCGCCAGCACCAGGCCCGCGGTGGACTTCAGCTCCGTCTCGGTGAGGCCGACGCCGCCGTCGCGGGCCGCGACGAGCTTGCTGAACAAGTCGTCGCCGGGGTGGCGGCGCAGGTGGTCGAGGTGCTCTCCGAGCCAGGTGTCGAACTCGGCCAGCGCGGTCTCGACGTCGCGGAACGTGCGCCAGCCGAGCCCGAGGTCGAGGCTGGGCGCCGCGGCCGCCCCGAGCGAAAGCACCTTGCCCAGGTCGGACGGCGGCACGCCGAGGATTTCGCTGATCACCGTCACCGGCAGCAGGCCGCAGTAGGACTCGACGAGGTCGAGCGGGGCGCCGGGGTCGAGCGCGTCGAGCAGGCCGTCCGCGATCTCCTGCACCCGGCCGCGCAGCTGCTCCACCGCGCGCACGGTGAACACGCCGGTGACCAGCTTGCGGTAGCGGGTGTGCTCGGGCGGGTTGACGGCCAGCAGCGACGGCGGCCGCACCGGGTGCAGGTGCTCGCCGGCCGACCACTCGACGAGCCGGCCGAGCGCCGAGCCGTCGGACCCGAGGACGCCGACGCGGAAGTCCTCGCTGGAGAGCACCTCCCGGACGGCGGCGTGCGTGGTGGTCATCCAGCCGAACCGGGTGCGCGCGAGCGGGCCCGCCCCGCGGATCTCCTCGAACAACCCGGTGAGGTCCTGCCCTCCGGCCGCGGCGACCACCATCCGGCCCTGCAGGTCCCCGCGCTTGGCGCCGCGGCGCAGCACGGTCCGGGGGAGTGCGTGGCCGAGCCCCCAGCGCACCACGGGCTTCGTCCAGGCCAGGGCTCCGGTCATGACATCCCCCTCCGTCGGCGTACCTACAGTGTAGGTTATCGACCGCTGCACCGGATCCGCGTTGCGACGTTCGATCAACCGGATCTCGGCTGATCAGGCGGGTTTGCGGATCAGCCCGGTGTACCCGGCAAGGGCCAGCGTCGCGAGGCCCCACACCGCGGCCTGGATGAGCCAGATCAGGAGAGTGAGCCACTGACCTGCGGTGGTTTCGGTGTTGAGGTCGCAGCGCGTGCGGACGCCGGTGGGGGAGAGGGGGAGGCCCCGGTCGAGCCCGACGCCGATGAGTTCCACCGGCGTGCAAGGCTGCCCGATGGGCAGTGCGAAGCTGGTGACACGCTCGGCGGCGTGGTGGGCGCCGTCGGTGATGTGCCCGGCGACGAGGCCGACGGTGACGGCCGCGAGGAGAGCCAGTGCAAGGGCAGCGGCGGTTCGGCGGGCGCGGTAGCCGTAGCCGGCGAGGACGCCCCAGGAACGGTGGAAGAAGCGGGTGAGCCGCCCGCCGAGCGCATCGGCGTCGCGGCGCAGGAAATCCTGCTGCTGGGCGATGAGGATGTGGCGGGCATTCCCGTCGTGGCCGGCGGCTCGTTCCGCAGCGGCGAGCTTCTGGTAGGGGGACGGGGTGTATTCAGGCGTGTGAAAGCGGATCAGGTGCAGCCACTGTCGCCAGGACAAGGAAGCCAGCGACCCGAATGTGAAGTGTTCGAGGTCGATGGCGGTGGACCAGCGGCATGAGTGGCCCCACGGCTGCGGGCACACCAGCCGGGCGGGAAGAAAAACCTGGCTACCGGCTTGGGCGCTGGTGAGGCCGATGGTGGCACCGTGGGCGCTCCGGATCCATGCGGCACGGAGGTCGAACTGCCCGCTCACCTTGGCGGAATGCAGCCGCAGTGCGCCATGATCGCCGGCGCCGGCGATGCGCGCGTTCCTCAGTGACAGGCTGCTTTCGACGACCAGGTGGTCCGCGGAGAGTCCAGGGCCTGAGGCGTTGACGGCCTGCATTCCGTCGCACTGGAACTGGCTGCCGAGACGAGCGCCGACCAGTCGGACTGCGCCGCGCGGGCCGCTGCCGGCGATGTGCGCTCCGGTCAGGGAGAAGTTGTTGTGCACCTTGATGCCGTCCGCGGCAAGCCCGGGGCCGGAGTGATTGTCGGCCCGGAGCTTTTCCGCGACGAACTGCCCGCCGATGGTCGCCCCGAGGAGGCGCACGGCGCCGTGTTCACCCGCGCCTGTCAGCTGAGCTTTTCGCAGGTACAGCTCGGTGCTCACGGCCAGGCCGTCGGCATCGATCGCCGGTCCGGACGGGTTGACCACCTCAAGTGCGTGACCGTGCAGTTGACCGCTGATGCGTGCTGCCGGGAGGCGAAGTGCTCCACCTGGACCGGCGCCCATGATCCGTGAATCCATGAGGTGCAAGTCGTTCGCTTGCATGTTGTCAGCCGTCACTGCCGGGCCGGAAGGATTGGTGACCCGGGCGTCGCTGAGGTCGGCTTGACTACCGATTTCCGCTCCCGGCAACCGCACCGCGCCGTGCTGGTCGGCCCCTTCGAGCCACGCGTTGTTCAGGAAGAGGTCGCCGTGCACCCGCACGCCGTCGGCATGGACAGCGGGTCCTGAACCATTCACGATTCGCGCTTTGAAGCCACTCAGCTGACCCCCCACGCTGGCGTTCGGCAACCGCAGTGCTCCGCGTTGGCCGGTGCCGCGGATGCGGGCACGGCGGAGGAGCAGATCGCCGTCGACGTGCAGGCTGTCGGCGTCGAAGGCGATACCGGAGGCCCAGTACACCTCGAGCTCCGTGCAATCCAGTGCGCCGACGTGAGCGTTGCGCAGGCTCAGCGGGCTGCTCGTGCCGGTGACTCGGGTCCGTGCCAGGTTCAGGGCGTTATCGATACGGACCTGGTCGGCGCGGAAGCGGTGGATCCGGCAGTCGGTGCAGGTCAGGCTCTCGATCTGCGCATTCACCGCGGAGAACGAACCGCCGATGGTGCATCGGCTCAGGTAAAGCCTGGACTTGGCTCGGACATGCGCCAGATCGAGGTCGCCGGTGATCCGGGCCCCGGTCAGCCGGACACCTCGTGGGTCGAGGTCTCCATGCCGGCCGAGCAGCAACTCCCGGATGAAACGACCGCGAACCTCAGGCGCGGCAACCTCGACGAGATGCACCCGCAACCCGCTGACCTGCGCTATCGCGCCTCGTCGCGCACCGTCGAGCAGGTGTTCTTCCGAGGGGGTCAGGTCGGACAGAACCGGCAGCGGATCACCACTCACTCCCGGTTAGTCGCCAACCGATCATCCGCAGTTACGCCCACCGGCGCGAGCAGCACGCCCAGCGCGAGCAGTTCCGTCAGCGCCATCCCGCGCTCCACCAGGCCGAGCGGGATCAACGTCCACCACCGGCCGTCTTCCGCCGCCGCGACGACCACCGCGCCCAGGATCACCGCGAACCAGCACAGTGACAGCAGCGCCAGCACGATCGCCGTCCAG
Organism: Amycolatopsis sp. Hca4; assembly: GCF_013364075.1. Lineage (GTDB taxonomy): Bacteria > Actinomycetota > Actinomycetes > Mycobacteriales > Pseudonocardiaceae > Amycolatopsis. The sequence continues at coordinate 1,271,846 of NZ_CP054925.1, read as the reverse complement.
CGGCGGCGCGGTGACGAGGGGAACGCCGTGCGCGCCGCGACCAGCACCGCCAGTGGCAGCGCCACGAACGCCACCACGCTGGCGATCCGGTGCAGCGTGCCGCCGAAGTCCGCGCGGGAGACCGTGGCCCAGTCCGGCTTGGGGAACGCCACGATGACCAGGAGCCCGACTGTCCACAGTGTCCCCAGGATGGCCGCGGGCAGCGGGAGCCGCCGCTGGCCGCGCAGCACCGCCAGCCCGGCCGCCGAGCCGAGCGCGACCAGGACCACCGCGAGGTCGAAGACCCACTTGTGGTCGGACAGGCCGTATTCGCTGATCGTGCGGCGGGTGACGCTGATTTCGTCCGTGGGCGGGATGACCTGCAGCAGCAGCACCAGAGCCGCGCCGAGCACCAAGGCCGCGATGCCCGTCAGCGAAACCGCGACCGACAATCGTCGCGCAGGGAACGTGACCATGGACCGACGGTAGCCGACCGGTGGTTGAACTCCCGTGAAACGGGCGGAGCGGGTTGAACGCTGTACGACTTACGGCGGTGTCCGCAGCCGGATTTCCTCCACTATGGTCGCTCGGTTCCGGTACGTCCGTGCGTGCCGGCATGGTGTCGAGGAGGTCTCTACCTGTGGGGAATTCACCAAGACGGCTGGTGATGCTGGCTTCGGCCGTCGCACTGGCCGGCACCTTCGTCGCGTTGCCGTCGGGCACGGCGGGTGCGGCGCAGAACATCCTGCGCGCCGACAAGTCGGTGGCCCGCTCGTGCTTCGAAAAAGTGCTGCCCAAGGGCACTTCGGGCACCGATCGCCGGGAGCTGACCTCCACCGTGGACGGTCTGGTCCAGGCGCGGCTCAAGGCGACGCCGGGCGCCGAGGGCGACTGGGACGTCGCCGTCTTCGACAAGGCCACCGGCGCGGTCGTCGCCGCTTCGGCCGCGTTGCGCAGCCACGAACTCGCCGAGAGCTTCGTGAAGAAGGGGCAGGAGCTCGTCGTCCAGGGCTGCCGGTACGGCGGCTCGGCCGGGCAGGTCCAGCTCGGCGTCGACTTCCTGGCGCTGACGCCGCAGGGCACGCCGACCGGTGCGGCCGCGGCCGCGCAGCGCGCGGAGCTCGTCCGCGTCGAGACGCCCACGCGCGCCGACAAGAACAAGCTGACCGCACTCGGCCTCGACGTCACGGAGAAGGGTGACGCGACCGGGGTCGAGGTCGTGCTCGCCGGTGACGCCGACCGCAAGACGCTGAAGGACAGCGGCTTCAAGTCGAAGGTCATCGAAGCGGACCTGTCGGCCAAGTCGGTCCAGGACGCGAAGACCGACCGCCAGTACGCCGCGAAGACCGCCGCTTCGGCGCTGCCGTCCGGGCGGACCAGCTACCGGCACCTCTACGAGTACAACTTCGAGATGAAGGAGCTGGCCCGCAAGAACCCCAGCCTGGTTTCGGCGTTCACCATGCCGGAATCGACGTGGGAGGGCCGGGACGTCGTCGGCGTCGAAATCGCCACGGACGTCAAGAACGTGACCGACGGCAAGCCGGTCAACTTCACCATGGGTGTGCACCACGCCCGGGAGTGGCCGGCCGGCGAGCACGTCATGGAATGGGCGTACGAGCTGATCAACGGCTACGCCAAGGACCCGGCGATCCGGTCGCTGGTGAGCAAGACGCGCAACATCGTCGTGCCGATCATCAACCCGGACGGCTTCGAGATCTCCCGCGAGGCCGAGCCCAAGGGTGACTTCACGCGCTTCGACTACGAGATGAAGCGCAAGAACTGCAACGTCAACGACTCGCCGCCGCAGTTCGCGACCGGTGTCTGCAAGGCGAACCCGGGCGGCCGCGTGCGCGGCACCGACCCGAACCGCAACTACGGCGGCTTCTGGGGCGGCAACGGCGCCGAGCTGGCCTGGAGCGGCGACACCTTCCGCGGGTCCGCGCCGTTCAGCGAGCCCGAGGTCCGGAACGTGCGCTCGATCGTGTCCTCGCGCCAGGTGACGAACCTGCTGACGATGCACACCGTCGCCGCGCTGGTGCTGCGCCCGCCGGGCGTGGCGGACGTCCGGCCGCCGCTGGAGGAGCCGGCCTACAAGGCCCTCGGCGACAAGCTGGCCTCGCGCAACGGCTACACCAGCGAGCCGAGCTGGGCGCTCTACGACACGACCGGCACCACCGAGGACTGGTCGTACTGGGCCACCGGCGGCTGGGGCTTCACCATCGAGGTCGGCGGCAACGGCTTCCACGGGCCCTACGCCGACAGCGTCGTGGCCGAGTACGAGGGCCTGGCCCCCGCGGCCGGTGCCGGCAAGGGCGGCAACCGCCAGGCGTTCCTGGACATGCTCGGCAACGCGGCCGACCCGCAGCAGCACTCGACGCTGATCGGTTCGGCGCCGAAGAACTACCAGCTCAAGCTGCACAAGACGTTCCAGACGCCGACGTCGCCGGTGATCCAGCCCGACGGCTCCACCAAGCCGCCGATCTACATCACCGACGACCTGAACTCGAAGTTCACCGCCAGTGGCGGGCGCTTCGCCTGGTCGGTCAACCCGTCGACGCGGCCGTACGTGGCCGGCCGGTACGGGCGCGACCCGCAGGGCCCGGCGCAGCAGGGCTTCCCGGTCACCAACCCGGCAGGCGTGCCGCCGATCAACCAGAACTACCCGGCCGACCCGGCGGGTGACACGTTCACCTTCCACGTCGACGGCCTGCCGAAGGTCGACAACGGCAAGTTCAGCGTCAACATCAACTGGGCGAGCACGTCGACCGACTGGGACCTGTTCATCTACGACTCGGCGGGCAACCTGGTCAGCTCGTCGGCGAACGGCGGCACGACGTCCGAGCACGCCGTGCTGTTCGACCCGCCCGCGGGTGACTACAAGGCCGTGGTGGTCAACTACGACCAGGCGGACCCGAGTGCGGTCGACGACTGGACCGGCGACGTTTCGTTCTCGTCGCCGACCCCGCCGACGTACGGCACGAAGGAGGCCTACCAGCTGACCTGCTCGTCGCCGAGCGGCAAGCTCGTCGGCGTGGCGGACGTCTACGCCGACCGCGGCCAGACGGTCGACGTCGGCGAGGTCTGCACCCGCTCCGCGCACGCGCAGAAGCAGCGCGCCTCGGGTGGCACCCGGTAGTTCCGATCCGGTTCGTGAAGGCCTCCTCGCTGCCGCGGGGAGGCCTTCACGGCGTTACGGCGAGGGCGACACCGAGGACGACGAGAACGGTGCCCACAACGCGGTTGAGGGCCGGTTTCGCGTGGGTGTACCAGCGCTGGGTGGTGGGGGAGGAGAACAGCAGCGCCACACTCAGGTGCCAGGCGGCCGACGCGGCGACGATCAGCGCGACGGCGGCGGCTTTGACGGCGGTGGGTTCGGACGGCGGCAGGGTCGCGGTGAGGACGCTGCCGAAGAATGCCGCGGCCTTGGGGTTGGTCAGGTTGCTCAGGACGCCGCGGCGGAAGGCGCTGCCGTGGGCGTCGGGTGGCGCGGTTTCCGCGTTCCGGGCGGTCAGCCACAGGCGGAGGCCGAGCCAGGCCAGGTAGGCGCCGCAGACGACGCGGAGGGCGGTCGCGAGCCACGGTTCGCGGGCCAGGACGGCACCCAGCCCGAACACGGCCACGGAGGCGAGCAGCCCGCCGGCGGCGACGACGCCGAGCGCGACGGCGACCGCCGCGCGACGGGTGCCGGCCGCGGCGGTGTGCGCGATGAGCACGAAGTTGGGCCCGGGGGAGACGGCGGCCGGGAGGTAGGCGAGGAGGACGGTGCCGAGGGTGGCGGCCGGGCTCACGCCGCGCGGCCGCCTTCGCCGGTTGCGGCGGCGCCGCGGTCATGTGTGAACTTCGGAGCTGCGCGACCCGCCGGCCCCGGAACTGTCGGTGCGTTCCGGTAGCGTGGAAATCGGGGGCTGCTCATGCCGCCCGGCCGCCGCCGACCACCTGGTCGCGCATCGTGCGCAGCGTCTCGTGGTCCACAGTGGACGGATCGGCGGCCAGCCACTCGCCGATCTCGTGGAGGAACTCCTCCGGCGTCATCGGGGCCACCGGCAGGTCGCCGGGATCCGCCGTCGTCAGCTCGCCGCTGCGGCTCGGGTACACGATCATCACGCCCCGCAGCGCTACGCCCGGCAGCAGGTCGCGGTAGGCCGCGAGGCTCTCCGTGAGCCGGCTGCCGCCGCCGCGGAACGGGCGGCCGTTGCGCAGGAGCCTGCCGTCCTCCGCCGTCTCGTAGTGGCCCGGCAGCCACAGCTTCGACTCGATGAGCACCAGCCGCTTGCCGCACAGCACCGCGTGGTCCACGTCGGCGAACACCGAGCCTGGCCAGGCGAGGCCGTGGAAGATGCGCGCGCCCGGCAGCCGGGTCAGGTAGCCCTCGAGCAGGTCCGCGGTGAGCCGCTCGGCCAGCTCGTCGCGCTCGGTACCGGGGGAGCCGAACACCGTGCGGCCGCCGAACTCCTCGGCGTACGCCTCGCGCGCCTTCGCCGCGCGCAGGTACCCGCGGGCCAGCCGCTGGACCAGCAACGCCGTGCCCGCGGTCAGCAGCAGCCAGACGATGAGCACCGGCGTGCTGAACCCGACCCCGGTGACCAGGGGCAGCAGCACCAGCACCATCCCGGCGACCGCGACCACCACCGGCGTGTGCCCCGGCCCGCGGCGGCGGCCGTGGCGCATCCGGGTGTCCTCGCCGGCGAAGTGCCACCAGCTCAGGTCCTCGGCGTCGAGCTCGGGCAGGTCGGGGACGAAGCCGGGCTCGTCACCGAAGCGCCGCCGGGGCCGCGGCCGGACCGGCACCGGCACCGGCACCACGGCCGCGCCGACGGCGTCGTAGCGCGCGCGGGCCACCGGGTCGCCCAGGACCTCGTAGGCCTCGCGCAGCAGCCGGAACGTGCCGACAGTGCCGCCGCCGTCCGGGTGCATGGTCTTGGCCAGCCTGCGGTAGGCCGTCTTGACGTCGGCCGCCGTGGCGTCGCGGCGGAGGCCGAGCACCTCGTAGTAGTCGACGTCGGGCACGCGGGTGGTCACCTCCGATGGCTGCGCGAAGACTTTATGGGGTCGGGTCTCCGGGGCTTCCACCGCCTCGGCGGCACGCCAGGGTGATGGTCCTCGGTGCAGGTCACGGCGGTGTGAGGAGTTTCGCCGGTGACGGCGGGGGAATCGGGCGGCCCGCCGGCGGTGGGGGTGACGACGTCCCGCGCGGCGGTGTCGGCTCGTTTGCGGTGGTCGTTCAGTGTCCACTGAGGACTGTTTGTCACTCGGAAGTGTTGTAACGCGGGAGAAGTCGCGGCCTTCGGTGACCGCTCGTAGTTGCAATCCACCCGATCGGCCCTGAACATGTGTTCGAATCCTCGGCTACGCTTGTGCCATGTCCTCGACCCCCCTCAGACGTGACGGGCCCACCGCCACCCCACCTCGGCAGCGGGCCCGTCACCCCCGTCAGCGCTCGCGCAGCAGGTATCGCTGCAGCTTGCCGCCGGCATTGCGCGGCAGCGTGTCGAGGAAGCGCACCCGGCGCGGGTACTTGTACGGCGCGGCAACGGCTTTGGCGTGCTCCTGCAGGGCGTGCACGACGTCCGGGCCCGGGGCGACGCCGGGCCGGAGCACGACGAAGGCGGTGACGACGGCACCCCGATCCGGGTCGGGCGTGCCGACGACCGCGCACTCCTCGACGTCCGGGTGCGTCAGGAGCACTTCTTCGACCTCGGGAGCCGCGATGTTGTAACCGGAGGAGACGATCATGTCGTCGCTGCGCGCCACGAAGCGGAAGTAGCCGTCGGGTTCGCGGACGTAGGTGTCGCCGGTGATGTTCCAGCCGTCGCGCACGTAGTCGGTCTGCCGGGGGTCGCCGAGGTAGCGGCAGCCGGTGGGGCCCTGGACGGCGAGCAGCCCGGGCGTGCCGTCCGGCGCCGGACGGCCGTCGGCGTCCAGGACGGCGGCGCGGAAGCCGGGGACGACCTTGCCGGTCCGGCCGGGGCGGGCGTCGTCGCCGGCCGCGGAGATGAACACGTGCAGCATCTCCGTGCTGCCGATGCCGTCGATCAACGGCGATCCGACGGTGTCGCGGTAGCGCTCGGCCACGGCGGCGGGAAGGGCTTCCCCGGCGGAGACGGCGCGGCGGACGCCGGCCAGCAGGGTGCCGTCGCCGGCACCGAGGATCGCGCGGTAGGCGGTCGGGGCGGTGAACAGCACCGTCACGCCGTGCTGGGCAACGATCGAGGCCAGCTCCCGGGGAGTCGCGCGTTCCACCAGCAGGACCGACGCGCCCGCGCGCAGCGGGAACACCAGGAGGCCGCCCAGGCCGAAGGTGAACGCCAGCGGCGGGGTCCCGCAGAAGACGTCGTCCGCGGTGGGGCGGACGACGTGGCGGGAGAACGTGTCGGCGATGGCGAGCAGGTCGCGGTGGAAGTGCATGGTGGCCTTCGGTGTCCCGGTCGTGCCGGAGGTGAAGGCGAGCAGGGCGACGTCGTCGGCAGCGGTGGGCACGTCGGCGAAGGTCGCCGGGTGGCGGGCGCAGCGTTCGGCGAGCTCGGTGCCGTAGGGCACGGCAGGCAGGTCCGGCGGCAGCTCGTCGAGGAGGCGCTCGTCGCAGAGGGCCACCGTGGGCCGGGACCGGTCGACGATCTTGTCGAGCTCGCCGCGGCGGAGCATCGGCATCGTCGTGACCGCGACCGCTCCGGCCTTGAGGACGCCGAGCCAGCACGCGGCGAGCCACGGCGTGTTGGTGCCGCGCAGGAGCACGCGGTGGCCCGGCACGACACCGAGCTCGGCGGTGAGGACGTGCGCGATGCGGTTGGCGCGCGCCAGGACGTCGCCGTAGGTCCACGTCTCGTGCGGTGAGCGCAGGCAGGGGCGGTCCGGGCCGAGGCGGGCGGTGGTCTCGTCGAGCAGCGCCGTCGCGGCGTTGAGGCGGTCGGGGTAGTGCAGCTCCGGCAGGTCGAAGACCAGCCGCGGCCACTGCTCGGCCGGCGGCAGCCGGTCGCGGCAGAACGAGTCCTTGTGGGCGCTGGGAGAAAGCCTCATCGCCGCTCCTCTGCCTCGATCCGGCTCCTCCCGTGGAACGTAGCACTCGTTGCGACCGTCGAGAAGGCGCAATGTCGTACCGATGACGACAGATATGAGAGGAGCATGCCGTTGGTTCGATGACTCCGGGGTTTGCAGGCCAAGGGGACTGCCGGTCACCCCGTCGTGAGGGCGCGGGAACCCGGTGTCGCGGGCGGCCGCCCGTACCTTTTCGATCATGGTCGAGACGCCCGAACCCCCGCCGACCCTGGCCGATCCGCGTGCGCTGCTGGTGGGCTACCTCGGCCACAGCGCCGCCGCCGTCCTGCGCAAGCTCGACGGTCTCTCCGAACACGACCTGCGCCGGAGCGTGGTGCCCTCGGGGTGGACGCCGCTGGGCATGGTCAAGCACCTGGCGTGCACCGAACGGTTCTGGATCCGGTACGTCTTCGCCGGGGAGGACGTCGACTTCAGCTGGCCCCGCACCGCCGAGCAGGAGTGGTTCGTCGCGCCGGAGGAACCCTCGGCCGACCTCACGGCCTTCTTCCTCGCGGAGCGCGAAAACTGCGCCCGGCTCGCCGCCGTCACACCGCTGGGGGCGCGCGCCGCCCGCACGACCCGCCGCGGCGGTGCCGAAGAGCACCCCACCTTCGCGTGGGTCCTGTGCCACCTGGTGCAGAACTTCGCCCGGCACGCCGGGCACGTCGACATCGGCCGGGAGCTGATCGACGGGGTGACCGGCCGCTAGCCGTCAGGCCGGCGGGGCGACCGTGGCGTCCTGGTTCGCGCGGCGCAGGGCCTCGGCGACGAGGCCCGTGGCCTTCAGCTCTTCGACCAGGTCGTGCAGGAACGCGACCGTCTCCGGCCGGCGGTCGGGGGTGGTGCACACGGCCTGGCGGATCTCCATGAACCGCCCCGGGAGCACCCGGGTGCCGGGGTGAGCGGTGACGTAGGCGGTCAGCGGCTGGCGGATCCCGGCGGCGACCTCCAGGCCGCCGTCCTCGAACGCGGTGAGGCCGTCCTCGCCGCGCACGATCGTCGCGTGCTGCAAGGTCCTGGTCAGGTACAGGTCGTACGCGGACCCCTGCTTGACGCCGATCCGGACGTCCGGCCGGTCGACGTCGTCCGGCGAAGCGAACGGCGAGCCGTCGGGGACGACGTACACGCCTTCGATGAGGACGTACGGCGCCGTGAACGTCACCTGGGCCGCGCGGGCGGGTTCGATCGCCAGGAAACCCAGGTCGGCCGCGCCGGAGGTCAGCGCCTCGAACGACTTGCGGGCCGCGTCGAAGCAGGCGAACGCCACCGGCACGGCCAGCCGGGCGGCCACCTCGCGCGCGAGGTCGACCGTGATCCCGCCCGGTTCCGCCGGCGTGCCGTGCGCGAGCACGGGGTTGCCGAGGTTGATCGAGGCGCGCAGCGTGCCGGTGGGCGCGAGGTCCGCGGCGACGGCGGAAAGATCTCCCATGACCGGCGAGGCTAGCGGCGGGACTCCGCGTTCGCCCCGCGATTGTCGTTCACGCCACCGGTGGCTCGTCCGCGGTGGTCAGGGCGAACACCGTCTCCTGGTGGTAGCCCTCGCCCGGGCGCAGCACCGTGCTGGGGAAGTCCGGCCGGTTGGGGGAGTCCGGGAAGTGCTGCGCCTCCAGCGCGAAGCCCGCGCCGCGGTGGTAGGGCCGGCCGCTCGTGCCGGTCAGGTCCGCGGTGAGGTAGTTGCCCGAGTAGAACTGCAGGCCCGGCTCGGTCGTCCACATGGTGAGCAGCCGCCCGGACGCCGGGTCCCACGCGCGTGCGGCGAACGGGGCGCCGTCGTCGAGCACCCAGTTGTGGTCGTAGCCCCGGCCGATCACCAGCTGGGGGTCCGGCTCGCCGACCCGGGCGCCGATCGGCGCCCACGCGCGGAAGTCGAACGGCGTCCCGGCGACCGGGACCGGGTCGCCCGCCGGGATCAGGTCCTCGCCGGTCGGGCAGTACCGGGTCGCAGCGAGCTGCAGCCGGTGCTCGTGGACGTCGCCCGTCCCTTCGCCGGCCAGGTTCCAGTAGGTGTGGTTGGTCAGGTTGACCACGGTCGGCGCGTCGGTGGTCGCGCGGTAGGTGATGCGCAGCCGGCCGCGCGCGTCGAGGCGGTAGGTGACCTCGGTGGTGAGCCGGCCGGGGTAGCCCTGGTCGCCGTCCGGGCTGATCAGCGTGAGCCGCACGGCGACGCCGTCGTCGTCCCGGACCTCGGCCGCCGACCAGAGCCGCGTGTCGAATCCGGCGGGGCCGCCGTGGAGGCTGTTCTTGCCGTTGTTGAGGGGCACCCGGTACTGGACGCCGTCGAGGGTGAACGTGCCGCCGGCGATCCGGTTGGCGAACCGGCCGATCACCGCGCCGAGGAACACCCGGTCCGCCTCGGGGTGGTTGTTGGCGACGTAGGAGTCCAGGTCCGCGAAGCCGAGGACGACGTTGGCGAGGCGGCCGTCGCGGTCCGGCGCCTCCAGTGACTGCAGCACGCCGCCGTAGTCGAGCACGCGCACGACCGGCCCGCCGGGGTGCCGGAGCGTGTACCGGTGGACGTCGGTGCCGCCGGCCTGGCCGAACAGCTCCCGGGTGAGTTCGGGTGCGGTCATCGTCGATCCTCCCGGACTGTTAGCGCTAACAGCCTGGATCGACCTTAGATTCGCGGCTGCACGCGGTCAAGGACACTCGCCGGAACAGCCGCCCGAGGCCCCCACCAGAGCCGTGGCGGGGGCCTCAGCGGTCGCCGGCCGGCGGCCGGGTGCCCAGCAGCCGGTGGGCGCTCAGGGCCATCTGGATCTCCAGGCGCTTCGCCGGATCCGCCAGCCGGTCGCCGAACAGCTCGGCCAGCTGGCTCACGCGGTAGCGGACCGTCTGCGGGTGGATCCGCAGGGCCCGGGCGATGTCCGGGGTGTTGCCACTGTGCTCCAGCCAGCTCAGCAGCGTCTCGGCCAGTCGCGTCTGCTGCTTGGGCGTCAGGCCCGCGAACGGGGCGAGCGCCTTCGCCGACAGCTCGTCCAGCAGGAAGCGGTCGAGCAGCAGCCAGTGCGTGGCCAGGTGGTCGGCCGTGTGCGTCACCGAAGCGTCGCCGGCCAGGCCGCCCCGGAGCAGGTCGAGGGTGCGGCGGGCCCACTGCAGCGACGTCGCCGCGTCGGCCGGGCGGACCCGGGGGCCGACCGCCGCGCGCCAGCCCGGCAACCGGCCCTCCAGGCCCCGCAGGTCGCGGTCCGGCCTCGGGGTGAGCAGGCACGACTCGGGGCCTTCGAGGTCCAGCAGCACGTCGCCGGCCAGCTGCGGGGTCGGCGGCGGGTGCGGGCCGGTCCGAGGGTCGAGCGCGACCACCGTGACCCACTCCGGGATCACCCACTGCGCGGCCTTGGCCATCGTCGCCAGCGTGGCCGGGGACGTCGGCGGGGTGGCCAGCAGCAGTTCGAGGAGCCGGCGCCGCCGTCGTTCGAGCGTGCCGGTCGCCATCGCCTGGGCGAGGGTGTAGCCCTCGACCGAGTAGGAGGAAATCTCTTCCACGTAGGCGAAGATGGCCTCGGCGCCGACGCACAGCACGGCCGCGGAGAACCGGTGGGCCTGCCCCAGCTCGGCGACGTAGCGCCACGCCGCCCGCCCGCCGGCGCGGTAGGCGGCCTGCAGCGAGTTGAGGCTGCCGCCGTCGTGGTGGACGCGCCTGCCGACCTCCACGAACAGCTCGGCCCATTCGTCCGTTGTGGACGGTAGCTCCTCGATGCTGTCGATGCAGCTGAGCACCGCCTGCTCGATGGCGAGCACGATCATCTTGCCGAATTCGCCTTCGAGGGGCTTGGCGTACTCCGGGACGGCGGTCTGGACCTCCTCGAGGATCCGCCGCGCGAGCGGGTCGGCGTGCGGGCGGAAGCGCCCGGCGAGTTCGGTGGGCAGCGAGCACCACAGCTGCCGCGCGCGGCCGGTGCCCCGCGGCTGCGGGATCGCCGCCTGCGTGATCGTCCCGGTCATGCTTCACACCCCTCGCCGCGCCGCGTGCAGTGTTCGCGCCGTCGTCGGCGCGGACGTCATGTACTCACACGGGATCGGAGTTGGCAACCGGCATCCCTGCGTCCGAGACGGGTTCTGTCACGCCGGGACCAACGCCCGCACCGGAGTTTGTCACCTGCCCGACAAACCCGGATCACTAACCACGGCAAAGGTTTCCGGGATTCGATTTGTGAACCGGGACGGTATCTTCGCGCCCCGCATGGTTGTTAGCGTGATCAACCGGGCCGCGGGAGGAGGAGAACCGATGACGGCGCTCGTTTCCTGGTGTTTCCGCCGGGCCGGCGTCGTGCTCGTGCTGTGGCTGGCGGCTCTCGGCGGGCTGCTTCCCGCCGCGCTGCACACCGGCGCGGCCTTCCGCGACACGGTGGTGCTCCCCGCTGCCGACAGCACGCTGGCGGCGAACCTGCTGCGCAGCACCGGTTCCGGCGGCGCCGGCGAACGCGTGGTCGCTTCCTCCCCGGACGGCCCGATCGACCGTGGTCCGGGCCGGTTGCGGCTCGACGCGCTGGCCGCTCGCCTCGCGGCGTTGCCGCGGGTGGTGTCCGTCGACCCGGCGCCGGGACAGGTGTCCGCCGACCGGCGGACGGCGGTGCTCACCGTGCGCTTCGACGCGCCGGCCGCCGACCTCGGCCAGGGGACGGCCGACGCGCTGGCCGCCACCGTCCGGAACGCCGACGGCCTGACCGCCGGGGCGTCCGGCGAGCTCGCCGCGATGACGGCCGCCGCGCCCGACCTGGGCAACGCCGGGATCGGCCTGCTCGCCGCGGCCGTGGTGCTGCTGGTGGCCTTCGGCTCGGTGACCTGCGTGCTGCTCCCGGTCCTGACCGCGGCGGTCTCGGTGGGCTGCGCACTGGCCGCCGTGACGCTGTTGTCGCACGTCATGACCATGCCGAAGATCAGCACCGAGATCGCCGCCCTGCTGGGGCTCGGCGTCGGCGTCGACTACGCGCTGTTCGTGCTCACCCGCTACCGCCAGGGCCGCCGGGACGGCGCCGAACCGGCGGCGGCGCTGGCGGTGGCGGCCGCGACCTCGGGCCGCAGCGTGGTCTTCGCCGGGGTCACCGTGTGCGTCTCGCTGGCCGGGATGCTCACCGTCGGCCTGCCGTTCCTGACCGGGATCGCGATCGCCGCCGCGGTCTCGGTGCTGCTGGCCGCCCTGGCCGCGCTGACCCTGCTGCCCGCGTTGCTGCGTCCGGTCGCCCGGCGGATGAAGGTGCGCCCGCACGCGCGGGCCGTCGGGTGGGCCCGGCTCGCCCGGTCGGTGACCGCGCGCCCCGGCCCGTACACGCTGGCCGCCCTGCTGGTCGTGGCCGTGCTCGCACTCCCGGTGGCCGGGCTGCGGCTCGGCGTGCCGGACGCCACGCTCGACCCGCCCGGCAGCATCACGCGGACGGCCGCCGAACTGCTGCAGGAGGGTTTCGGGCCGGGTGCGGACGCACCCCTGCTGGTGGTCGGCACCGGTGGCGATTCGGTGGGCGAACTGCGGGAAGCGCTGCGGGCCGGCGCCGACGTCGGCCCGCCTGCCGCGCTGCCCGGCGGGGTCTGGCTGCTCACGGTGGTCCCGCGGACCGCACCCGGTGATCCGGCGACCGGCGAGCTGCTCGCCTCCACGCGGGTGCTGGCCAGGATCCTCGGCAGCCCGGACGCGAGCGTCGGCGGGGTGGTCGCGGCCCGGGCCGACTTCGCCGAAGCGATCACCGCCCGGCTGCCGCTGTTCTTCGCCGCCGTCGTCGGGATTTCGGTGCTGCTGCTGGCCTGGGTGTTCCGCAGCGTGCTGATCCCGCTCACCGCCGCGGTGATGAACCTGCTGACCGCGGCCGCGACGGCCGGCGTGGTGGTGTTCGCCTTCGGCGCCCCGACCGAGCCGTACCTGCCGGTGTTCCTGTTCGCCGGGCTGTTCGGGCTGTCGATGGACTACGAGGTCTTCCTCATCGCCCGCATCCAGGAGGCGTGGCGCCGCCACGGCGACACCCGCGCGGCCGTCGTCGACGGGGTCGCGGCGACCGGCCGGACCATCACCGCGGCCGCGCTGATCATGGCGCTGGTGTTCGTGTCGTTCGCCTTCGTCGACGCCAGGGTGGTGCGGGAGGCCGGTGCCGGCCTGACCGTCGCCGTGCTGCTGGACGCCGTCGTCGTCCGGTGCGTGCTCGTCCCCGCCGTGATGGCCCGGCTCGGCGCGGCCAACTGGTGGTTCCCGCGCCGGAACGCGGTCGTCGCCGCCGAGCTGGCGGGGAGCACGCGATGACCCGGCGGACGCTGGTCGTGCTCGCGCTCGGCGCGTTCGTCACGACGCTGGACAACACGATCGTCGCCGCGGGTGCGCCGTCGATCGCCCGCGACCTCGGCCTGGACGTCCGGGTGCTGCAGTGGATCGCGCTCGGGTACATGCTGCCGTTCGCCGGGCTCCTGCCGGCCGCGGGCGCGCTCGTCGACCGCTGGGGACGGCGCCCGGCGCTGGCCGGTGCGCTGCTCGCGTTCGGTGGCGGCGCGGCGGTGGGCGGGCTGGCGGGCTCGGCGTGGCTGCTGGTCGCCGCGCGGGTGCTGCAGGGCGTGGCGGCCGCGTTCCTGGTGCCCGGCCTGCTGAGCCTGCTGCGGACCAACCTCGACGCGCGCGGCCGGACGCTCGGGGCGGCGGTGTGGACGGCCTGCCTGGCCGCGGCACTGGCCGCCGGGCCGGCGCTCGGCGGGGTCTTGAGCGAATACTGCGGCTGGGCCTGGATCTTCTTCGTCAACCTGCCGTTCGTGGCCGCGATGCTGGTGCTGCTGCCGGGGACCGTGCCGCCCGGCCGCGATGACGGGGCCCGCACGCCACCGGCATCGGCGATGGTCCTCGTGACGGCGAGCCTGGTGCTGCTCACCACGGCGCTGGCCGAACCCGCGCTCCGGATCCCGCTGCTCGCCGCGGGGATCGCCGCCGGGGTGGCGTTCTTCGTCCGGGAGCGGCGGGCGCGGGAGCGGCTGGTCCCGCGCGCCCTGACCGGGAACCGGGTGTTCGTGGGCTCGCTCGGCCTGCAGCTGCTGTGGGGACTGGGCATTTCCGGGATCTTCTTCTTCACGCCGTTGCTGCACCAGGAGTTCCTCGGGCTCGGCCCGGCCGCCGCCGGGCTGCCCCTGGTGCTGGTCGCGGTGGCGGTGGTGGCCGCGACCCCGCTGGTGCCGGCCGCGGCCGCCCGGCACGGTCCACTGCGGACGGTGGCGGCGGGGCTGGCCGTGGTGGGCGCGGGCCTGCTGGCCGTGGCCGCGGTGAACCACCTCCCGTCGCTGTGGCCGCGCGTGCCGGGCCTGGTCCTGGTCGGTGCGGGCTCGGCGTTCACCGTCCCGATGACCTCGCACGCGCTCGACGTGGTGGCACCACACCATTCCGGCACGGCGTCGGGCTGGCTCACCGCGGCGCGGGAACTGTCGAGCGCGCTCGGGGTCGCGCTGATCGGCGCGGTGCTGACGGCGGTGCGCGCGGCGCGGCTCGAAGCGGGTGCCGCCGCCGGGCCGGCCCTGGCCGGCGGGTACACCGCGGGCTTGCTCACCGCGGCCGCGCTGACCTTCGCGGGCGCGCTGCTGGCTGTGCGCGTGCCCGGCCCCGCCTCGCCGAGACCTCGTCGCCGCGTGACAAACGTGCTGTCCCGTAACCCGTTTCGCCATGAGTATCCGCGATCGAATCGTTGACAACCGCACCGGCGCGGTTATTCACTGCGCCGGGTAAACGCTCTCTGCGAGGATGCATGGAAACCATCTCCCGGCCGGTTCCCGGCACCGGTACGCCCGTCGCCGCCGGCGAATCCTTCGCCACCTTGCTGGGGCAGTGGGCGCACCGCCTCGGCGACCGGATCGCCGTGACCCACCTCGACCACCACCACGGCGAACGGGCGGTTTCGCTCACCTGGCGCGAGCTCGACGAGCGGGTCGAGGCGGTCGCGGTCCGGCTGTCCGAAGTGGCCGGTCCGGGGGAGCGGGCGGCGGTGCTGGCCGGGCAGTCCACCGGGTACGTCGTCGCGTTCCTCGGTGCGCTGCGGGCCGAGTTGGTCGCCGTGCCGCTGTTCGCGCCCGGCCTGCCCGGGCACGCGGGCCGGCTGGCCGCGGCGCTCGCCGACTGCGGCCCGCGCGTCGTGCTGACCACGGACGGCGACCGCGAGCCGGTCACCCGGTTCCTCGCCGGTGGCCCGGTCGACCCGGTGGTGGTCGACGTCGACGCCGTGCCGCCCGCCGGGCCGCGCGAGTGGCCCGAGCCCGATCCGGACGCCCCGGCGTACCTGCAGTACACGTCCGGGTCGACGCGCTCGCCGGCCGGGGTCGTGCTGACCCACCGCAACGTGCTGGCCAACGCCCGCCAGGCGTGCACCGCCTACGGCGCGGAAAGCGGGACCACGTCGACGGTCAGCTGGCTGCCGCTGTTCCACGACATGGGGCTGATCCTCGGCATCGGCGCGCCGATGACCGGCGGGCTGGAATCGGTCCTGATGGACCCCCTGGCGTTCCTCGAGCAGCCCGCGCGCTGGCTGCGCGCGCTCTCGGCGAGCCCGGGCGCGATCAGCGCGGCCCCGAACTTCGCCTACGCCTACTGCGCCTCCCGCGTCACCGAGGCCGAGAAGCTCCACCTCGAGCTGAGCCGGGTGGTCTCGCTGATCAACGGCAGCGAGCCGGTGCTGCCGGCCACGATCGCGAAGTTCCACGACGCCTTCGCCGGCTGCGGGCTGCGGCCCGAGGTGCACCGGTCCTCCTACGGCCTGGCCGAGGCCACCGTGCTGGTTTCGGTGACCGACGCGGGGAAACCGCCGCGGCAGGTCACCTTCGACCGGGCCCGGCTCGCCGCCGGCTACGCCGTGCCCGTCGTCCCGGGCGCGACCGCCACCACGCTCGTCTCGTGCGGCCGCCCGGCCGGCCAGCGGGTGCGGATCGCCGACCCGGTGAACGGCCGGCCCGCCGAACCGGGCGAGGTCGGCGAAATCCAGGTCAGCGGCCCGAACGTCGGCCGCGGTTACTGGGGCCGGCCCGACGCGTCGGCGGCCGCCTTCGGCCTGCCGCCACTCGATCCGGACACCGGCGAGGGCTGGCTGGCGACCGGTGACCTCGGCGTGGTCTTCGACGGCGAGCTGTTCGTGACCGGCCGGCTGAAGGACCTGGTCGTCGTCGACGGCCGCAACCACTACCCGCAGGACATCGAGCAGACCGTGGAGGAACACCCGGCCGTCCGGCCGCACTCGGCCGCGGCCTTCGCGATCGACGGCGACGACGGCGAAGCCGCGGTCGTCGTGCTGGAACGCGCGAAGGACACCGAAGCCGACATCGCCGCGGCGACCGCCGCGGTGACGGCGGCGGTCTCGGCCGGGCACGGGCTGCGCCTGCACGACGTCGTCTTCCTGGCCCCGGGCGAAGTGCCCCGCACCTCCAGCGGCAAGATCAGCAGGGCGCGGTGCCGGGTGTCCTACCTGGACGGTGCGTTGACCGCGCGGCGGCTCGGATGAGCGCGCCGGACGCCGCGGCGATCCGCGCCTGGCTGATCGCGCGGCTCGGTGCCGTCGACCCCGGCCGGCCGTTGCACGAAACCGGACTGTCCTCACGGGACGCGACGACCCTGGCGGCCGACCTCGGCGCGTTCGTCGGCCGCCCGCTCGCCTCGACCCTGGTGTGGCAGTACCCGACGATCGACGCGCTCGCCACTCATCTGTCCATTGTGGAGTCCGTGTCGGCGCACGTTCCCCTGCCGGAGGACGGCGAGCCGATCGCGGTCGTCGGCCTCGGCTGCCGGCTGCCGGGCGGCATCGAATCCCCGGAGGCGTTCTGGCGCTTCCTCGAGGACGGCGGCGACGGCATCGGCACCGTCCCGGACGGCCGCTGGGAGACCTTCGCCCCGGCGGAGGAGCTCGCCGGCGTGCCCGCCCGCGGCGGGTTCCTCGACGACGTCGCCGGGTTCGACGCGGAGTTCTTCGGCATCACCCCGCGGGAAGCCGAGGCGATGGACCCGCAGCAGCGGATCCTCCTAGAAGTCGCCTGGGCGGCGCTGGAGCACGCGGGCATCCCGCCCGCCGGCCTGCGCGGCAGCCGGACCGGGGTGTTCGTCGGGCTGTCGGCCACCGAGTACGGCTCGCTGACGATGACCGACGTCGGCGCGGTCGACGTCTGGTCCGGCACCGGCGCGGCGGCGAGCATCGCGGCGAACCGGCTGTCGTACCTGCTCGACCTGCGCGGGCCCAGCCTCACCCTGGACACCGCGTGCTCGTCGTCGCTGGTCGCGGTGCACCAGGCGGTGCAGAGCCTGCGCCGCGGCGAGAGCGAAACCGCGCTGGCCGCCGGGGTGAACGTGCTGCTCTCGCCGGGGATCACGGCCGGCTTCCACCGGGCCGGCGTGCTGGCCGCGGACGGCCGCTGCAAACCCTTCGACGCCGGCGCCGACGGGATCGCCCGCGGCGAAGGCTGCGGCGTCGTCGTGCTCAGGACCCTGCGGGCGGCCCGGCGGGCGGGTGACCGGGTGCTGGCGCTGATCCGCGGCAGCGCGGTCAACTCCGACGGCCGGTCCAACGGCCTGACCGCACCCAACCCCGACGCGCAGGCGGCGTTGCTGCGCGACGCGTACGCCACGGCGGGCGTCGATCCGTCCTCTGTGGACTACGTGGAGGCGCACGGCACCGGGACTCCGCTGGGCGACCCGCTGGAGGCGGGGGCGCTGGCGGCGGTGCTCGGGCCGGGACGCCCGGCCGGCCGTCCGCTGCTGCTGGGGTCGGTGAAGAGCAACCTGGGCCACCTCGAAGGCGCGGCCGGGATCACCGGGCTGCTGAAGGTGGTGCTGGCGATGACGCACCGGCGGCTGCCGCCCAGCCTGCACTTCCGCGAACCGAACCCGCGCATCGACTTCACCGGGCTGCGGGTGGTGGCGTCGGGAACGGACTGGCCGCGCTACCCGGGAACCGCGCGGGCCGGGGTGTCGGCGTTCGGGTTCGGCGGGACGAACGCGCACGTCGTGGTCGAGGAGTGGCCGTCCGCGGCGTTCCCGCCCCGGGCCGGTGCCGCCGGTCCGCAGGTGTTCGCCCTCTCGGCCCGGTCCGCCGAGGTGCTGCACGCGCGGGCGGAACAGCTGGCGGACTGGCTGGCGGAGAGTGACGTGCCCCTGGACGCCGTGGCGTCGACGCTCGCGCACCGGCGGGAGCACCTGCCGGTGCGCGGGGCGGTGGTCGGGGAGAGCCGCGGTGAGGTGGTCGAGGCCTTGCGCAACGTGGCCGCCGGTGAGCAGGCGGCGGACACCGGTGTCGTTTTCGTCTTCTCCGGGTACGGCTCGCAGTGGTCCGGGATGGGCCGCCTGCTGCTCCGCTCGGAGCCCGCCTTCCGGGCGGAGATCGACGCGCTCGATCCCGTCTTCCGCGCCGAAGCCGGGTTTTCCCTGCGTGAGGCGCTGGAGCGGCCCGGCCTCGCCGGGACCCAGCTCGCCCTGTTCGGGATCCAGCTCGCCTTGGCCGCACTCTGGCGTTCGCACGGTGTCGTTCCCGCGGCCGTGCTCGGGCACTCGATGGGCGAGGTGGCGGCAGCCGTCGTGGCCGGGGCGCTGGAGGTCGCCGACGGCCTGCGGGTCATGGCCGCCCGGGCGCGGCTGCTCGCGGACCTCGACGAACGCGGCGACGGGGCGATGGCGGTCGTCGAGCTGACACCGGCCGAGCTCGCGCAGTTCCCGGACGTCGCCATCGCGGTCTACGCCTCGCCGACCCAGTGCACCATCAGCGGAGCCGCCGACGACGTCGACGCCGTGGTCGCGCACGCCGAAGGACTCGGCAGGCTGGCCCGGCGGCTGCCGGTCGGCGGGGCCGGGCATTCCGCGGCCGTCGAGCCGCTGCTCGGCCCGTTCCGCGCCGCGGTGGCCGGGCTGACCCCCGGTGTGCCCGCAATCCGGTGCTACAGCAGCGTCCACGACGAACCGCCGTCCTTCGACGTCGAATACTGGGCGGCGAACCTGCGCCGTCCCGTGCGGTTCAGCCAGGCACTCGCCGCGGCGGCCGCGGACGGGCACACCGTGTTCGTCGAAATCTCGCCGCACCCGGTGGCACTGGCCGCGATCGAACAGTGCGGCGTCCTCGGACTGCCCTCGGCGAGCCGCCGGATCGACGAGCGGACGGCGTTCCTCACCAGCCTCGCCCGGCTGCACGTCCGTGGCCGGCCCGGCGTGCTGGCCGCCCGGCCGCTGACGCCGCCGGTCGAGCTGCCCGGCCCGGTGTGGCGGCACACCCGCTTCTGGCCGCGCCGGACCGTCCGCACCGGCGGGGCGCACCCGCTGCTCGGCGTGCACGTCGAAGACCCCGGTGGTGGCCACCTGTGGCGCGGTGACGTCGGCACCGCGGCGTGGGCGTGGCTGGCCGACCACCCCGTCCGGGGCGTCCCGGTGTTCCCGGCCACCGGCTTCCTCGAACTGGCGCTCGCCGCGGCCGGCCCGGGCGGCCGCGTCCACGACCTCGAACTGCGGGAGGTGCTCCCGCTCGGCGAGCACACCGAGGTCACCACGACGCTGCGCGGGGCCGAGCTGAGCGTCCACACGCGGGCCGGGCAGTGGATCCGGCACGCCACCGCGCGGATCGGCACCGGCGGCACGCCGTCGGCGCCGTTCGGGGAGACCGCCGGGGAACCGGTCGACGTCTACCGCGCGCTGGCCGAGCTGGGGCAGTCCTACGGGCCGGCCTTCCGCGGCCTGCGCCGGGTGACCGCGGCGCCCGGGCGCGCGTCGGCGTCGATCGCGCAGCCGGACGCCGACCACCCCGCGTACGTGCTGCACCCCGCCCTCGCCGACGCCTGCCTGCACACGCTGGCCGCGGCCGTCGGCGCGGCGGACGCTCTGTACCTGCCGCTCAGCGTGGGCGAGGTGATCGTGGCGGGCGATCCCCGCCGCGGGGTGCGGGTCGACGCCGTGCTGAAGGAGTCCGGCGAGGGCGTGCTCGGCAGCGTCCAGCTGGTCGACGCCGACGACGTCGTCCTGGTCGAGTTCCGCGACGTCTACTGCCGTCCTTATCGCGACGCGGCGGTGACGCGCCTGCTGTTCGAGGCGGCCTGGCAGCCGTCGCCGCTGCCCGCGGCGCCGGAATTGTCGGTGCCGGCCGGTAGTGTGGAAAACGGGGGGCGCCCCCGCGGGCGCCGGTGGATCGTGCTGTCGGGCGATGGCTCGACCCTGGCCGGCGAAGACGTCCGGACCGCCCGCCTCGGCGACCGGGCCGAGCTGGCGAAGCTGCTGCGTGACGGGGAGCCGGCCGCCGTCGTCGCCCTGCTCGGCGCCGCGGCCGAGCCCGATCCGGCCCGGGGTGCCCGGCTGGCCGAGACCGTGGCCGGGGTCGTCGCCGAGCTCGCCGAGCTGCCCGTGGCGCCGCGGTTGTGGCTGGTGACGTCCGGGGCGCACAGCGTCGAGGCGGGCGAGCGGGGTGACCCGGGAGCCGCCGCGCTGCGCGGGCTCGTGCGCGTGCTGGCCTTCGAACACCCCGAGCTGCGCGTGACCCAGGTCGACGGCGCCGCCGACCGGCTGCCCGGCGAGATCCGTGCGGACGCCCCGGACGACGAGATCGCCTGGCGCGGCGGCGTGCGGTACACGCGGCGGCTGAGCCGTCCGTCGCCGGGGGAACCGGTGCGCGAGCCCGTCCGCGACGGCGCGTACATCATCACCGGCGGCCTCGGCGGCCTGGGCCGGGCGGCGGCGAAATGGCTGGCCGCGCGGGGCGCGACGCGGCTGGTGCTCAACAGCAGGCACGCGGCCGACCCCGGGCCGTCCGAGATCGACGTCCGGGTGGTGCCCGGCGACATCGCCGCCCCCGGCACGGCCGAAGCCCTGGTCGCGGCGGCCGTCGAAGGAGGCGTGCCGCTGCGCGGGGTGCTGCACGCCGCCGGCGTCCTGGCCGACGGCGCCGCGATCAGCCTGGACGCCGACGCGCTCGACGCGGTCTGGCGGCCGAAGGCGCTGGGCGCGTGGCGGCTGCACGAGGCGACGGCCGGGCACGACCTCGACTGGTGGCTGGTGTACTCGTCGGCGGCCGCGCTGTTCGGATCACCGGGCCAGGCAGCGTACGCGACGGCGAACGCGTGGACGGACGCGCTGGTCGCCTGGCGTCGCGCCCAAGGAATCCCGGCGACGACGATCGGCTGGGGCGCGTGGGGTGAGGTGGGCGCGGCGGCCGGGTCGGTCAACCCGGTGCTCGAGCCGCTCGGGACCGGGGAAGCGCTGTCGGCACTGGAGTTCGTGCTGGCCCGCGACCGCACGGCGACCGGTGTGGCCCGGGTGGACTCCGGCGCGGTGCTGGAGCTGTTCCCGAGGTTGGGGGAGCGGCCGTTCTTCGCGCTCTTCGCACCGCGGACGCCATCGTCCACATGGGACGGCCTGGAGGCACTGCGCGGGGGAACGCCGGAGGCGGCCCGTGCGGCGATCGCGGCCCACCTGGCGGGGGTGATCGCGGACCTGCTGGGGCTGGCGGAGGTGGACCGGACGGTCCCGCTCACCCGGCTGGGGCTCGACTCGCTGTCGGCGATGCGGGCCCGGGGCGCGGTGGAACGGGACTTCGGGGTGCCGTTGCCGATCCCGTTGCTGCTGCGGGGGGCGAGTTTGGCGGAGCTGGCGGAGAACCTGGCGGACCAGGCGGGCTTCGGTCCGGCGGCGGAAACCGAGACGCGGGAGATCGCTGGGTCGCAAGCCGGTCCCACCACGGCGCCGGTCGTCACCGGGCCGCGGGATCCGGCCGAGCGGTGGGTGGCCCGGCACTGGCGAGCCGTCCTCGGCGGCCCCGAACCCGGCGTCCACGACCGTTTCCCCGGCGACGCCGCGCAAGCCGGGCAACTCCGCGCCCTCTTCGCCGAACACCTCACCACCGTTCCCGACGAGCTCTTCGCCGTCCCACCGTGGCCGCGATGGCCGATCTCGTGCGGGCCGAACTCGAGGGCCACGGCGGCGGCCCGGTGCGGCTGCTGCGCGACGGCGTGGCCGGCGACCCGGTCTTCCTCTTCCACCCGGCCGGCGGCACCGCGAGCGTCTACCGCGAACTCGCTCGGCTGCTCCCCGAAGGCCCTCCCGTCTACGGCTTCGAGCGCCTCGACGACCGGGACACCGTCGAGGCCAAGGCCGCCCGGTACGCCGAACTCGTCCGGCAGGTCCAGCCGGCCGGTCCGTACCGGCTGGGCGGCTGGTCGTTCGGCGGCTGTCTCGCCTACGAGACGGCCCGGCAGCTGAACGGCGCCGAAGTCGTCTTCCTCATCGACACCATCCTGCCGCTGCCCGCCACGGCCAGCCCGGCGGACCTGCTCCTGGATCGCTTCGACCGGTTCGCAGCCCACATTTCGCGGACCTACGGCGTCCCGTTCGCGGTGCCCCGCGGCGAACTGGCCGAGCTGGACGAAGACGCCCAGATCCGCTGGGTCATGACCCGGCTGGCCGAGCAGGTGCCGGACCTGGGCGCCGGCGTCCTGCGCCACCAGTACGAGTCCTATGTGGACGCAAGGGTGGCCGAGCGGTACACGCCGCAACGCCATGACGGTCGCGTGGTCCTGCTGCGCGCTCAGGAGCCCCACCCGCTCACCACCGCGCTGGACCCGCGGTACCTGCGCACCGACGACGCCCTCGGCTGGGACGCCCACTGCCGCGCCCTCGAAGTCGTGCGCGTCCCGGGCGACCACGTGTCGATGATCGACCCGCCGCACGTGGCCGTGCTGGCCGACCGGATCGGGAAGGTGGTCCGCTGATGGACGAGCTCACCCCGACCACCGCGTTCCGGATCGCCGATCTCGCCGCCCGGCAGGACGAAGCCGTGCGGATCGCCGAGAAGCGGGCCGTCGACCGGCAGCACGCCAAGGGGAAGCTGACCGCGCGCGAACGGATCGACCTGCTGCTGGACCCCGGGTCCTTCGTGGAGGTGGACCAGTTCGCGCGGCACCGGTGCGCCGAGTTCGGGATGGACGCGAACCGGCCGTGGGGCGACGGCGTCGTCACCGGGCACGGCACCGTCGACGGGCGGCAGATCTGCGTGTTCTCGCAGGACTTCAGCGTCTTCGGCGGCAGCCTCGGCGAGGTCTCCGGCGAAAAGGTGCTCAAGCTGATGGACCTGGCCATGACCATCGGCTGCCCGGTCGTCGGGATCAACGACTCCGGCGGCGCGCGGATCCAGGAAGGCGTCGTGTCCCTGGCGTACTACGCCGAGCTCGGCCGCCGCACCGCGCACGCCTCCGGGGTGATCCCGCAGATCTCGCTGATCCTGGGACCGTGCGCCGGCGGGGCGGTGTACGCGCCGGCGATGACCGACTTCGTCGTGATGGTCGACGACACCTCGCACATGTTCGTCACCGGCCCGGACGTCGTGCACGCCGTCACCGGCGAGCGCGTCACCGCGCAGGAACTCGGCGGCGCGGCCGTGCAGAGCGAGGTCGCCGGCAACGCCCACCACCGGGCTGCCGACGAGCAGGACGCCCTCGACTGGGTGCAGACGCTGCTCGGCTACCTGCCCGCGAACAACCTCGACCCCGGGCCCGTTTACGCCGACGACACCGGCACCGGCCTCACCGCCGCCGACCTCGCGCTCGACCGGCTGGTGCCCGACTCGCCGCACGAGACCTACGACATGACCGAGCTGATCGCCGCGCTGGTCGACGACGGCGAGTTCACCGAGGTGCACAGCGCCTTCGCGCCCAACATGATCTGCGCCTTCGCGCGGGTGGAGGGCCACACCGCCGGCATCGTCGCCAACCAGCCGCGGCACCAGGCCGGCGTGCTCGACATCGACGCTTCGGAAAAGGCCGCGCGGTTCGTGCGCTTCTGCGACGCGTTCTCGATCCCGCTGCTCACCCTGGCCGACGTCCCCGGCTACCTGCCGGGCACCGAGCAGGAACGCGGCGGCATCATCCGCCGCGGCGCCAAGCTGATCTACGCCTATTCCGAGGCGACCGTGCCGAAGGTGACCGTGGTGGTCCGCAAGGCCTACGGCGGTGGCTACGCGGTGATGGGCTCCAAGCACCTCGGCGCCGACGTCGTGCTGGCCTGGCCCACCGCGGAGATCGCGGTGATGGGCGCCGAAGGCGCGGTGCGGGTGCTCTACCGGCGCGAGCTGGCCGGCCTGCCCGCCGGCGAGCGGGAGGCGGCGCGCCGCCGGCTCACCGACGAGTACCGCAAACGCCACGGCGGCCCCTACCTCGCCGCCGAGCGCGGGTACGTCGACCACGTCGTCCAGCCGTCGCAGACCCGCCTCCAGGTGGCGCGGGCGCTGCGGATGCTGCGCACCAAACGGCAGAGCCTGCCGGCTCGCAAACACGGAAACATCCCCCTCTGAGGAGCCCCCATGAAGCGGATCGCCCTGCTGGCGCTGTCCGTCGTCCTCCTGCTCGCCGGGGCCGGCGTGGTGCCCGCGCAGGCGAGCCCGGCCGTGGCCGACGACGGCGCGAAGGTCGTCCAGGAGACGTGGCTGGACGCCCGGACCGTCGACCTGCAGATCAGCTCGCCCGCACTGGGCACCACCGGGATGGTGCGGCTGATCGTGCCGTCCGGCTGGGCCGCGCAGCCCACCCGCACCTGGCCGGTGCTGTACCTGCTGCACGGCTGCTGCGAGCCGGTCGACTACCGCTCGTGGGACCAGTTCACCGACGTCAAGGCGTTCACCGCGGCCAAGGACGCCCTGGTCGTGATGCCGACGGACGGGGCGGCGGGGATGTACACGAAGTGGTGGAACTTCGGGCTGCGGAACACCCCGGACTGGGACACCTTCCACACCGCCGAAGTGCGCCAGATCGTCGAGCGCGGCTACCGCGGCGGCACCCGCCGCGCCGTCGCCGGGCTCTCGATCGGCGGGTACGGCGCGATGGCGTACGCCTTCAAGCACCCGGGGATGTTCGGCGCGGCCGCGTCCTACAGCGGGGTGCCGAACACGCTCTACCCGGGCCTGCCGGTCTGGATCATCGGCATCCTGGCCCGCGGCGGGTTCTACAACTACCTCGACCTCTGGGGCGACGCGTTCGGCTTGAAGACGCTGTGGACGGCCAACAACCCCTACGACCACATCGACCAGCTGCGCGGCACCGCGCTCTACGTCTCCTGCGGCAACGGCCAGACCGGGCCGCTCGACCCGCCGAACCAGGCGGACTTCCTCGAGTCGACGGCGGAGATGTCGTCCCGCAGCTTCACCGACCGCCTGCAGACGGCCGGCATCCCGGTGACCGTCGATTACTACGGGGCCGGCACCCACAGCTGGCCGTACTGGCAGCGGGCCCTGCACCAGTCCTGGCCGGTCCTGGCCGGCGCGCTGGGCCTCCCGGCCTGAGCGCGGTCCCTTTCCCCGATGGAGGTTGTGGTGAAGCATGCCCGACGTCGCGCCGTGCTTTCGGCGCTCCTGACCTGCTGCCTGGTCGCGCTGGGCGTGGCGGCCGCGAACCCGCCCGCCGGTGCGGCCCCGCTGCTGCCCGGCCCGTTCGACGACTCGTTCTACACCCCGCCCTCCCCGCTGCCGGCGGGCAAGCCGGGTGACGTCATCCGCTGGCGGCCTTCGGTGCCGCTGCTGAACACGCTCAACGCCGACGCCTGGCAGGTCATGTACCTCTCGACCAACGCGCTCGGGAACCGGAACGCGGTGACCGGCACGATCCTCGTGCCGAAGGGGGTGAACCCGGCCACGGCACCGATCATCGGCTACGCCGTCGGCACGCAGGGCCCGGCGTTCAAGTGCACGGCGTCCAAGGCGATGGAACGCGGCACGCTCTACGACCAGCCTGCCATCAACGACTCGCTCTCCAGCGGCTACGCGGTCGCGGTGACCGACTACGAGGGCTACTCGCCGGCGACCGTGCCCACCTACATCACCGGGCAGTCGATGGGGCCCGCCGTGATCGACTCGGTGCGGGCGGCGCAGGACCTGCCGTCCGCGCGGCTGTCGAAGAGTGCCAAGGTGATCTTCCAGGGTTACTCGCAGGGCGGCGGTGGATCGATGTGGGCCGGCGAAAAGCAGCCCGCGTACGCGCCGGAGCTGAACGTCGCCGGCGTCGTCGCGGGCGGGGTGCCCGCCGACCTGACCGAAGTCGCCAAGGGCCTCGACGGGTTCATCGGGTTCGGGTTCCTGGCCTTCGCCGCCGTCGGGCTCGACGCCGCCTACCCGGATCTGCGGCTCGATTCGTTCCTCAACGACACCGGCCGCCGGCAGCTGGCCGACGCGAAGAAGAACGCCTGCACCGCGGAACTGCTGCTGAACTACTCCTTCAAGAAGATCAGCGACTTCACCACGTCCAACCCGCTGGGGACACCGCAGTGGCAGGCGCGGCTGGCGCAGAACAAGCTCGGCGCGCACCCGCCGCGGGTGCCGGTGTTCCAGTACCACGCGAGCACGGACGAAATCGTCAACACCCCGCAGGCGGAAACCCTGCACCGCGCGTACTGCGCGGCCGGCGTGCGCGAGCAGTGGACGACGTACCCGGCCGAACACGCGAGCGGCATCCTCGCCGGCAACGCCGACGCGCACCAGTGGATCGTCAAGCGGTTCAACGGCGAAACGGCCCCTTCGAACTGCTGAAGAAAGCCCGTGAATGCCCCGTCGAGCAATTCGACGGGGCATTCACGGGTTCTGGGTACGGCTCAGACCTTGCTCGCGGCGAAGGCGGCCGCGTCGCCGGCGTTGCTCCCGTAGCTCAGGTGGGCCAGGATGTTGAACCCGCCCGCCTGGCAGATCGGGTCGCCCGCGGCGCAGTAGTCCTTCGTGCGGCCGGCGTAGGTGCCGGTGACCGAGCGGCCGATCGCGCGGATCGGGTTGCCGAACAACAGGATCGCGGCGATCCGCGGGGCCAGGTCCGCCGGGATGGTCGCGACGATCGGGCCGCCGACGATGGCGCCGTCGCTGCTGATGCCGATCGAGTTGTCGACGACGTTGGCGCCCTGGGAGTAGCCGACCAGGACGAACCGCTGGGCCGGGCAGGCCGCGGCCTGCGTCCGCACGTGGTCGACCAGGTCGGTGTTGCCCTTCTGCACCGACGCCGGTTCGCCGAGGTCGGCGGGGTAGTCGACGCGGTAGCTGCTCACCGACCGCGGGCGCAGCCGGTTCTGCACGGCCGAGAAGACCGGGTCGCCGACGATGAAGCCCAGCGTGCCGGGTTCGCCGGTGCCGCGGGCCACCGGGACGTCGATGTCGGTGCAGGGCGCGGCCGAGGCGGCAGGCGCGGCGGCCACGGTGAGCCCGGCGACGGCGAAGCCGACGGCGGCCACGGCGGAGAACACGTTCTTCTTGGGGGCGCGAAGCATGGCTGATCTCACCTCGTTGTGGGAAACAGGGGTCGGCAAGCGCTTTCCGCGGGAGACGGAAATGGCTGCGGCGCTTGCGGTTATCGCAGCGTCGCAGTGGTTGCCGAACCCGGCAAGAGGTGATTCCGGCGGACCGCCGGAAATTGTTCAGCCGGTGACAAACGGTCCGAGGTGAACGCTCAGGTGGCGGACTGTGCGGCCGGCTGCGGGTCGTCGAGGCGCTCCAGCAGCGTGGGATCCAGCCCGCGCAGCGCGGCCATGACGAACCCGGTGGCCAGTTCCCCGGCGGCGATCGGGTCGAGGCCGGGGGAGTGCGAGACGTGCATCGCGGCCCGCCCGACCAGCCCGACCATCATCTCGCCGAGCAGGTCCGCGCCGGGGCCGACCGGGCGGCCGTGGGCGAGCAGGTGCTCCCGGACCTGGCCGATCACGTGGGTGGCGATGGAATCGGCCAGCGCGCGGCGCTCGTTCGACATCTCGTCGACGGCCGAGTCGAACAGCAGCCGGAAGCTCTCCGGGTGGGCGCCGGCGTAGCCGAACATGGCCATCACCGAGATCCGGACGCGTTCCTCCAGCGGGCACGCGTTCGCCGTCGCGTGCGCGCTGATCACCCAGGCGCGCAACGCGGCGACCTCCCGGCGGACGGTGGTGCGGAACAGGGCGGCCTTGTCCCCGAAGTGCGCGTAGAGCGTGGGCTTGGTGGAGTCGGCGCGGTCGGCGATCAGGCCCATGGTGGCCTGCGCGTACCCCCGCTCGGCGAACACCGCGCGGGCGGCGTCGAGCAGCTCGTCGTCGGTCGGCCGGGCCGCCGGGCTGCGGCGGGCGCTGGATCGATCAGGAGGACTCTGCCTGCTCATGGAGGTGTACTG
Organism: Amycolatopsis sp. Hca4; assembly: GCF_013364075.1. GTDB lineage: Bacteria > Actinomycetota > Actinomycetes > Mycobacteriales > Pseudonocardiaceae > Amycolatopsis. The sequence goes on along the minus strand of NZ_CP054925.1, from coordinate 1,243,781 downwards.
TACGGACTCCTTGCTTTACTTTCCGGTAAAGCAAGGACTGTGATATCCGGGGCCGCGCCCCGGGCCGGGGGCTCGGCCACCCGGACCCCCGAAAGAGCGTCGATCGCCTGCCGGTGGAGGAATCCTGGTGTCCCGCGACAGTGCTCGGCAACCGGTTCCGGCGCCCCGGGACGCCGGCGAAGAAGTCATCCGGCGCAGAGAGCTCGCCGCGCTCATGCGTCCGGCGCTGCCGGCCCTGGCGGACTGGATCGTCCGGGAGGTCCGGCGCGCGGTGCCCGTCTACGCCCGGCCGGGCGACGGGTCCTACGGGCGGGTGACCCGCCACGCCGTCGAGTGCGCGGTCGAGCTCTTCGTGGACCTCGTCGAGGATCCGCTGGCCTCGCGCGAACGGCTGTACGAGACGTGCCGCCGGCTCGGCGTCGGCGAAGCCCGGGAGGGCCGGACGCTCGACGACCTGCAGGCGGCCTACCGCGTCGGCACCCGGGTCGGCTGGCGCTGGATCATGCGGCTGGGCCGGCGCCACCGGCTGTCGTCGGCGGCCATGGCGCAGCTGGCCGAGATGCTGTTCGGGTACGCGGACGAACTCGCCCGGATGTCGAGCCGCGGTCACCGGGAAACGTGGGCGGAGATCGAGGGCACCCGGGTGGGCCTGCGACGGCGGCTGCTGCGGTTGCTGACCGGCCCCGGCACGGTTCCGGACGCGGTCCTCGCCGAGCTGGCGGCCGCGGCGGGCTGGCCGGTGCCGCGGGAGGTGGCCGCGGTCGCCGCGGAAGCGACCGTGAGCACGGCGTGGGGGCCCGACGTCCTCGCCGACCTCGACCCGCCGCAGCCGTACCTGCTGCTCCCGGCCCCGGTGGACGCGCGCGCACTGACGCGGCTCGGCACCCGCATCGCGGTCGGGCCGCCGACCGACCTCGGCGGTGCCGCTCATTCCCTGCGCTGGGCGCGCGCCGCGCTGCGGCTGGTGGCCGAGGGCGCGCTCCCGGACGCTCCCGTGACGTGGTGCTCCGACCACCTGACGGAGCTGTGGCTGTTGTCCGACTCGCCGCTGGCCGACCAGGTCGCCCGGCGGCAGCTCGCTCCGCTCGAGCAGTTCCCCGAGCGGACGCGCCACCGGCTCGGCGAGACCCTGCTGTCCTGGCTGCAGAACGGCGGCAACTCCGAAAAGATCGCGGTCGACCTCGCGGTGCACCCGCAGACGGTCCGCTACCGCGTGCGCCAGCTGAAGCAGGCCTTCGGTGCTCGCCTCGAGGATTCCGACGCCCGCTTCGCCATGCAGGCCGCGCTGCGCGCCTCGGGGTTGCGGATCGCCCGGAACGAGTTCTCCCCTCCGGAGCCGTAGGAGGCTTCCCGGCTCGGCTCCCGACCTTGTCCCCAGCGAGAACATGTTCTAGTTTTGGGGGCGGAAGGTGGTGTGCCGGTGAAGACGGAGCTGGGCCTGGCCGGGACGGTGGTGCTGGTCACCGGCGGCGTCCGCGGGGTGGGCCGGGGCATCGCCGAGGTGTTCCGCGCCCACGGCGCCCACGTCGTGGTGTGCGCGCGGCGCGCGGCGCCCACCGAGGCGGAGTTCGTCGCCTGCGACGTCCGCGAAGAGGCGCAGGTCGCCGCGCTGGTCGAGGGGATCGTCTCCCGGCACGGGCGCCTCGACGTCGTGGTGAACAACGCCGGCGGGGCGCCGTACGTGTCGGCGGCCGAGGCGTCACCGCGGTTGCACGAGAAGGTCGTGCAGCTCAACCTGCTGGCGCCGCTGCTGGTCGCCCAGCACGCCAACGCGGTGATGCAGCGGCAGGATTCCGGCGGGTCGATCGTGATGATCTCCAGCGTCAGCGGCACCCGCCCCTCGCCGGGAACGGCGGCCTACGGCGCGGCGAAGGCCGGGCTGGACAACCTGACCGCGAGCCTGGCGGTGGAGTGGGCGCCGAAGGTGCGGGTCAACGCCCTCGACGTCGGGATGGTGCGGACCGAGCAGGCGCACCTGCACTACGGCAGCGAGGCCGCCGTCGAGGCGGTCGGGAAGACCGTGCCGCTGGGCCGGCTGGCCGAGCCTGCGGAAGTCGGGCACTGCGCCGCCTTTCTCGCTTCCGGCTTGGCCTCCTACGTTTCCGGCGCGACCCTGCGGGTGCACGGCGGAGGTGAGGTCCCGGCGTTCCTCGCCGCGGCCGACGTCAACCATCGGGAGGATTCGTGAGCGGGTTGTGCCAGGGCCGGGTGGCCGTGGTGACCGGTGCCGGGCGGGGGATCGGGCGGGCGCACGCCCTGGCCTTCGCCGCCGAAGGGGCGTCGGTGGTGGTGAACGACGTGGACGCCGACGCGGCCGCGGAGGTGGTCGAGGCCGTCGGTGAGCGGGCCGTGGCGAACTCTTCGGACGTGGCCGCTTGGGCCGGTGCCAAGGAGCTGATCGGGACCGCGATCGAGCGGTTCGGGCGCCTGGACGTGCTGGTCAACAACGCGGGGTTCCTCCGGGACCGGATGCTGGTCAACCTCGGCGAGGACGAGTGGGACGCGGTGGTGCGGGTGCACCTCAAGGGGCATTTCGCGCCGTTGCGGCACGCGGCGGAGTACTGGCGGTCCGAGGCGAAGGCCGGGCGCACCCCGCAGGCCCGGGTGATCAACACCAGTTCGGGTGCCGGGCTGCTGGGCAGCGTCGGGCAGGGCAACTACTCGGCGGCGAAGGCGGGGATCGCCGGGCTGACGGTGGTGGCGGCCGCGGAACTCGCCCGCTACGGCGTCACCGTGAACGCGATCGCGCCTGCCGCCCGCACCCGGATGACCGAGGGGGTGTTCGCGTCGATGGCGCGGCCGGACACCGGTTTCGACGCGATGGCGCCGGAGAACGTCTCGCCGCTGGTCGTCTGGCTGGGCAGCGAGGAGTCGGCGCACGTCACCGGCCGCGTCTTCGAGGTCGAGGGCGGCAAGGTCTCGCTCGCGCAGGGCTGGCGGCACGGTCCGGTCGTGGACAAGGCCGAGCGGTGGGAGCCGGCGGAACTCGGGCCGGTGGTCAAGGAACTACTCGAGCGCGCGCCCGAGCCCGAACCGGTCTACGGAGTGAGCTGATGGCGATCCTCACGAAACGCGACGGGCACGTCGAGGTGGTCACGGTCGACTTCCCGCCGGTGAACGCGCTGCCGGTGCAGGGCTGGTTCGGCCTGGCCGACGCGATCACCCAGGCCGGGCGTGACCCCGAAGTGCACGTGGTGATCCTGCGCGCCGAGGGCCGTGGCTTCAACGCCGGGGTCGACATCAAGGAGATCCAGCGCAGTGCCGGGTATGACGCCCTGGTGGGCGCGAACCGCGGCTGTCATGCGGCCTTCGGTGCGGTCTACGACTGCGAGGTGCCGGTGGTCGCCGCGGTGCACGGCTTCTGCCTGGGCGGCGGGATCGGCCTGGTCGGCAACGCCGACGTGATCATCGCCTCGGAAGACGCGACCTTCGGCGTACCGGAAGTCGAGCGGGGAGCTCTGGGGGCGGCGACCCACCTGGCCCGGTTGGTGCCGCAGCACCTGATGCGCACGCTGTACTTCACCGCCCGCAAGATCACCGCCGCCGAGCTGCACGCCCACGGCTCGGTCTACCAGGTGGTGCCGCGCGCGGATCTCGACGAGGCGGCTCTCGTGGTCGCGCGGGACATCGCGGCCAAGGACCCGCGGGTGATCCGGGCGGCGAAGGAGGCGTTGAACGGCATCGACACCCAGCAGGTGCACCGCAGCTACCGCTTCGAGCAGGGCTTCACCTTCGAGCTCAACCTGCTCGGCGCGTCCGACGAAGCCCGCGAGGAGTTCTTGAATGGCCGATAAGCGCACGACCGCCGACGAGGTGGCGGCCGAGCTGAAGGACGGCATGACCGTCGGGATCGGCGGCTGGGGCTCCCGGCGCAAGCCGATGGCCCTGGTCCGCGCGATCCTCCGCACCCCGGTCAAGGACCTCACCGTCGTCTCCTACGGCGGCCCGGACGTCGGGCTGCTTTGCGCCGCGGGCAAGGTCAAGCGGGTCGTGTTCGGGTTCGTCACGCTGGATTCGATCCCGTACGACCCGTGGTTCGGCCGCGCCCGCGAGACCGGGGCGATCGAGGTGACCGAATACGACGAGGGCATGTTCGGCACGGCCCTGTCGGCGGCGATGCAGCGGCTGCCGTTCCTCCCGACGCGGGCCGGGCTCGGCTCCGAAGTCATGCGCGCCAACCCGCACCTGCGTACCGTCCGCTCGCCGTACGACGACGGCGAGGAACTCGTCGCGGTCCCGGCACAGCACCTGGACGTGGCGCTGGTGCACCTCAACCGCGCCGACGCCCGCGGCAACGCCCAGTACCTGGGGCCGGACCCGTACTTCGACGAGCTGTTCGGCCTGGCCGCCGAGAGGTGTTTCGTGTCGGTGGAAAAGCTCGTCGACACGGACGAGCTGCTGGCCGGCGGCCCGGTGCAGTCGCTGCTGCTCAACCGGGGCAGTGTCGACGGCGTCGTCGAATCCCCGCGGGGGGCGCACTTCACCACGGCGGTGCCGGACTACGGCCGGGACGAACGCTTCCAGCGGCACTACGCGGCCTGCGCGAAGGAGCTCGACGCGTGGCCCCGCTTCGTCGACCGGTTCCTGTCCGGTGACGAGCGGCGGTATCTGTCCGAAGTGGACAAGTTCGAGGCGGAGGCGGCATGAGCGCGACCCGGGCCGAGATCGCCGTGGTGGCGGTGGCCGAGCTGTTCCGCGGCGACGGCGAGATCCTGGCCAGCCCCATGGGTTTCATCCCGCAGCTGGGCGCGAAACTCGCGCGGCTGACGTTCGAGCCGGACCTGCTGCTGTCCGACGGCGAGGCCCACCTGCTGACCGCCGACGGGGTGGTCGAGGGCTGGCAGCCGTTCCGCAAGATGCTCGACACGATCGTCCCGCACGGACGACGGCACGTGCTCATGGGCGCCAACCAGATCGACCGCTACGGCAACCAGAACATCTCCGCCATCGGCGACCACGCCCGCCCCAGGAAGCAGCTGCTCGGCGTGCGCGGCGCACCGGGCAACACGATCAACCACCGCACGAGCTACTGGGTGCCCCGGCACAGCACCCGGGTCTTCGTCGAGACCGTGGACGTCGTGTCGGGCGTCGGGTACGACAACGCCGCGAAGGCGGGGTTGTCGGCGCAGAAGTACCACGACGTGCACCGGGTCGTCTCGAACCTCGGCGTCTTCGACTTCGGCGGCCCGGACCACGCCATGCGCGCGGTGTCGCTGCACCCGGGCGTCACCCGCGACGACGTCGTGGCGGCGACGGCGTTCGACATCGACTTCACCGGCACCGGGACCAGCCGCGAACCGACCGACGAAGAGCTGCGGCTCATCCGCGAGGTCCTCGACCCGAAGGACCTGCGTGACAAGGAAGTCCCGGCGTGAAGACGGCCCTGACCCGGCTGGTCGGCGTCGAGCACCCCGTCGTGCAGACCGGGATGGGCTGGGTCGCCGGGCCGCGGCTGGTCTCGGCGACCGCGGAAGCCGGGGCGCTCGGCATCCTGGCGTCCGCCACCATGACGTTCGGCGAGCTGGAAGCGGCGATCACGGAGGTCAGGAAGCGGACGGAGAAGCCGTTCGGGGTGAACCTCCGCGCCGACGCGGCCGACGCCGGCGAGCGCGTCGACCTGCTGATCCGGGAAGGCGTCAAGGTCGCCTCCTTCGCGCTCGCCCCGCGGAAGGAGATGATCGCCAAGCTGCGGGACCACGGCGTCGTCGTGATCCCGTCGGTCGGGGCCGCCCGGCACGCCGAGAAGGTCGCGGCCTGGGGCGCGGACGCCGTCATCGTCCAGGGCGGCGAAGGCGGCGGGCACACCGGCGGGGTCGCCACCACGCTGCTGCTGCCGTCGGTGCTGGACACCGTCGACATCCCGGTGGTCGCCGCGGGCGGCTTCTTCGACGGCCGCGGGCTCGCCGCCGCACTGGCCTACGGCGCGGCCGGGATCGCGATGGGCACCCGGTTCCTGCTGAGCAAGGAAAGCACTGTCCCCGACGAGGTCAAGCGCCGCTACCTCGAGCAGGGTCTCACCGGGACGGTCGTCACCCGGCGCGTCGACGGCCTCCCGCACCGCGTGCTGCGCACCGAGCTGGTCGAGAAGCTCGAACGCACCGGCAGGCTCCGCGGTCTGGCCCAGGCCGCGAGCAACGCCCTGCGCTTCCGGAATATCACCGGACTGTCCCCGGTTGCGATGCTGCGAGAAGGCTTCGCGATGAAGCACGGCAACGATCTGACGTGGAGCCAGCTGGTCATGGCGGCCAACACCCCGATGCTGCTGCGGGCGGGACTGGTCGAAGGCCGGACGGACGCGGGAGTGCTAGCGTCGGGTCAGGTGGTGGGCATGATCCACGACCTGCCCACGGTGGCGCAGATCGTCGAGGGCGCAGTCGCCGAGGCAGGTGAGATCCTGCGGCGGCTCGGCCGGGAAACGGGAGGATGAGCGGTGGCTTTGAAGGTCGGGTACAAGGCGTCCGCGGAGCAGTTCGGGCCGCGGGACCTGGTCGAGTACGCCGTGCGCGCCGAAGAGGTGGGGCTGGACTCGGTGTGGGTGTCCGACCACTTCCTGCCGTGGCGGCACGAGGGCGGGCACGCGCCGTGGGCGCTGGCCTGGATGCCGGCGGTGGCGGAGCGCACGAAGCGGGTGCAGATCGGGACGAGCGTGCTGACCCCGACGTTCCGGTACAACCCGGCGGTGATCGCGCAGGCGTTCGCGACGATGTCGCTGCTGTCGAACGGCCGGGTGATCCTCGGCGTCGGCACCGGTGAGGCGCTGAACGAGATCGCCGTCTCGGGCCGCGAGTGGCCCGAGTTCAAGGAGCGCTTCGCCCGGCTGCGGGAGTCGATCAAGCTGATCCGCGAGCTGTGGACCAGCGACAACGTGAACTTCAAGGGCGACTACTACGAGCTGGTCAACGCGCACATCTACGACCGGCCGGAGCAGCCGGTGCCGGTGTACATCGCCGCCGGTGGCCCGGTGGTGGCCAAGTACGCGGGCCGCTCGGGGGACGGGTTCATCTGCACTTCCGGTAAGGGCATGGACCTCTACACCGAGAAGCTGATGCCGGCGGTGAAGGAAGGCGCCGAAGCGGCCGAGAAGACCGTCGACGACGTCGACCGGACGATCGAGATCAAGATGTCGTACGACCGCGATCACGAGAAGGCGCTGGAGAACACCCGGTTCTGGGCGCCGCTGTCGCTGACGGCGGAGCAGAAGCACACGGTGTCGAGCGCCGAGGAGATGGAGCGGCTGGCCGACGAGCTGCCGATCGACCAGGTCGCCAAGCGCTGGATCGTCGCCTCCGACCCGGACGAGGCCGTCGCCCAGATCAAGCCGTACCTGGACGCGGGCCTCAACCACCTCGTCTTCCACGGCCCGGGCCACGACCAGGAGCGGTTCCTGACCCAGTTCTCCGAGGACGTCCTGCCGAAGCTGCGCGCCCTCGGCTGACCGGCGTTGTCCGAGGTCACAGCCGTTCGATGATGGTGACGTTGGCGGTGCCGCCGCCTTCGCACATCGTCTGCAGGCCGTAGCGGCCGCCGCGGCGCTCCAGTTCGTGCAGGAGCGTGGCGAGGAGCTTGGTGCCGGTGGCCCCGATCGGGTGACCGAGGGCGATCCCGCCCCCGTTCACGTTGACCCGGTCGGGGTCCGCGCCGGTTTCGTCGAGCCAGGCCAGTACCACGCTGGCGAAGGCCTCGTTGACCTCGAACAGGTCGACGTCCCCGATGCCGAGCCCGCTCCTGCGCAGGGCGTGCGCGGTGGCCGGGATCGGGCCGGTCAGCATCCACACCGGGTCCGCCGCGCGCACCGACAGGTGGTGGACGCGCGCCCGCGGCGTCAGGCCGTGCTCCCGCACGAAGGCCTCGGAGGCCAGCAGGGCGGCGCTCGCGCCATCGGAGATCTGGCTGGCCACCGCCGCCGTCAGCCGGGAACCTTCGCTCAGCGGCTTCAAGCCGCGCATGCGCTCCAGGCTGGTGTCGCGGCGCGGGCCTTCGTCGTGGCGGAACTCTTCCACCGGCACGGTTTCCGCGTCGAACCGGCCTTCGTCGATCGCGGCCAGCGCGCGCCGGTGACTGCGCAGCGCGTACTCCTCCATCGCCTCCCGGCTGATGTCCCAGTGCTCGGCGATCATGTCGGCGCTGCGGAACTGCGACACCTCGGCGCTGCCGTAGCGCTCCTGCCAGCCCTTCGAACCGGAGAACGGGTCGTCGAAGCCGTACTCGCGCCCGGCCAGCATGGCCGCGCTGATCGGGATGCGGCTCATGTTCTGCACGCCGCCGGCCAGGACCAGGTCCTGCGTCCCCGACATGACGGCCTGGGCGGCGAAGTGCACGGCCTGCTGGCTCGACCCGCACTGCCGGTCGACGGTCACGCCGGGCACGTGGTCGGGGAAGCCCGCGGCCAGCCACGCGGTGCGGGCGATGTTGCCCGCCTGCGGGCCGAGCGTGTCGGTGCAGCCGAGGATGACGTCGTCGACCAGGTCCGGGTCGACGCCGGCGCGTCCGACGACGGCCTTGATGACGTGGGCCGCGAGGTCCGCCGAGTGCCAGCCGGACAGTGCGCCGCCGCGCCGGCCGACGGGGGTGCGGACCGCGTCGAGGAGGAAGGCTTCGGGCACGGGGACTCCCTAGGGGTGCTGGCTGCTGACGGAGACGACTTCGCCGGTCAGGTAGGAGGCGTAGTCGCTGGCGAGGAAGACCATGACGTTGGCGACTTCCCAGGGCTCGGCGGCGCGGCCGAAGGCCTCCCGTTTGGTGAGGTCTTCCAGGAGGTCGTCGCTGGTCACCTTGGCCAGGAACGGGTGCATGGCGAGGCTGGGGGCGACCGCGTTGATCCGGACCCCGTGCTCGGCCGCGTCCAGCGCGGAACAGCGGGTCAGCGCCATGACGCCCGCCTTGGCGGCGGCGTAGTGGGCCTGGCCGGCCTGGGCGCGCCAGCCGATCACGGACGCGTTGTTGACGATCGCGCCGCCCCCACCTTGGGCGACGAACTGCTTGAGGGCGGCGCGGGTGCAGCGGAAGGTGCCGTTGAGGGTGATGTCGAGGACATGGGACCACTCGTCGTCGGTCATGTCGATGACCGACTTCGTGCCGCCGAGCCCGGCGTTGTTGATCATCACGTCGATCCGGCCGAAGTGGTCCACCGCGCCGTCGACGAGGGCTTGGACCTGGTCTTCCTGGGTGACGTCACAGGGAATCGCGTGGACGTCGCCGAGTTCGGCGGCCTTCTCCTTCAGGCGGCGCTCGTGCCAGTCACTGATCACCACGTGCGCGCCTTCTTCGAGACAGCGTTTCGCGACGGCCGACCCGATGCCGGTGCCCGCGGCGGCGGTGATCACCACGACCTTCCCCTGGAGGAGGTCGTGGCCGGGTGGGTAGGACGGGATCACGGGCGGGCCTCCCGGGGCAGGCCGAGGACGCGCTCGGCGATGATGGTGCGTTCGATTTCGTCGGAACCGCCGTAGATGGTGTCGGCGCGGGTGAACAGGAACAGCCGCTGCCACTCGTCCAGCTCGTCGCCGTCGGAGGTGAGGGACCGAGCACCGCGGGCGCGCATGGCCAGTTCGCCGAGGCCGCGGTGCCATTGCGCCCACAGCAGCTTGCCGACGGCGACTTCGGGTCCGGCGGCCTGGCCGAGCGTCCGCAGGGCGTGGGCCCGCAGCACGCGCAGGCCGATCCGGGCGCGGGCGAGGTCGGTGCGCAGCAGCGGGTCGTCGTAGGTGCCGAGCCGTTTCGCCTCGGCGGTGATGTCGTCGAGTTCGCGGCGGAAGCCGATCTGCTGGCCGAGGGTGGAGACGCCGCGTTCGAAGCCGAGGGTGGCCATGGCGATCTTCCAGCCCTCGCCGGGTGCGCCGACGACGTGGTCGGCGGGCGTGCGGGCGTCGTCGAAGAAGACTTCGTTGAACTCCGACGTGCCGGTGAGCTGCTGGATCGGCCGGATGGTGACGCCTTCCTGCCGCAGCGGGACCAGCAGGTAGGAGAGGCCGTGGTGGCGCCGGGAGCCGGGTTCGGTGCGGGCGACGGCGAAGCACCAGTCGGCCACGTGCGCCAGTGAGGTCCAGATCTTCTGGCCGTTGATGACCCACTCGCCGTCCCGCAGCACCGCGGACGTCGAGACCGCGGCGAGGTCGGAGCCGGCGCCGGGTTCGGAATAGCCCTGGCACCAGAGCTCTTCGACGGCGACGATCTTCGGTAGGAAGCGGGCCTGCTGCTCGGGCGTGCCGAACGCGATGAGCGTCGGACCGAGCAGCTGTTCGCCGATGTGGTTGACCCGGGCGGGCGCGCCCGAGGCGGCGTACTCCTCGTGGAAGGCGACCTGCTCCTCCAGCGAGAGACCCCGGCCGCCGTGCTCGACGGGCCACCCGACGCAGGTCCACCCGGCCGCGGCCAGGTGGCGTTCCCAGGCCAGGCGCAGGTCGAACTCCTCGTGTTCCCGCCCGGGTCCGCCGAGCCCGCGCAGCCGGGCGAACTCGCCGGTCAGGTTGCCGGCCAGCCAGTCCGCGACCTCACGGCGGAATCGCGACGGTTCCACGCACGCCTCCTTGCTGCCGGGCGGGTCCGGCACCTAGGGTAATGAGAACACGTTCTACTTTGTCGGTCCAGAGGAGGCTGTGGTGGGACAGACCACGATCCCGGCCGTCGTCCGTGATGCCGCCGCGAAGTTCGGGTCCGCGGAGGCGCTGGTCGACGGCTCGGTCCGGCTGGGATTCGACCGGCTTCTGGAACGTGTTCAGACCGTCGCGCGTGCCTTCGCCGCGTGCGGTGTCCGCGCGGGCGACCGGGTCGCGATCGCCCTGCCCAACACCCACCACTGGGTCCTGTCGGCGCTGGGCGCGCTCTACGCGGGCGCGACCCTGATCCCGGTCAACACCCGCTTCACCGCGATCGAAACGGTGGACCTGCTCGTCCGCGGCCGCGCCACCGCGCTCGTCGTGGCCGCCGACTTCCTCGGCACGGACCGCCACGCCGCCATCCGCGAGACGGGTGCCGAACTGCCGGACCTCGCCACCGTCGTCCGGGTGCCGCTGCAGGAGCCGCACCGGCCGGTCGAGGGCACGCTGGGCTGGGACGAGTTCCTGGCCCGCGCCGAGGGAGTCCCGCCGTCCGAAGCCGAGGCGCGGGCGGACGCCGTCGCGCCGGACGACGTCAGCGACATCCTCTTCACCTCCGGCACCAGCGGCCGCTCCAAGGGGGTGCTCTCCGCCCACCGCCAGACGGCCGACGTCGCCGCCGCGTGGGCGGAGTGCGGCCAGGTCACCGCGGACGACCGGTACCTGGTGATCAACCCGTTCTTCCACAGCTTCGGCTACAAGGCGGGCATCGTCGTGTGCCTGCTGACCGGGGCGACGATCGTCCCGCAGGCGGTGTTCGACGTCCGCGAGGCGCTGCGGGTGATCGAGCGGGAGCGGATCTCCGTGCTGCCGGGCGCGCCGACGGTCTTCCAGTCCCTGCTGCACGAACCGCGCAAGGGCGATCTGTCGTCGCTGCGGCTGGCGGTCACCGGGGCCGCCACCGTGCCGGCCTCGCTGGTCCGGCGGATGGGGGCGGAGCTGGGGTTCGAGACGGTCCTGACCGCCTACGGCCTCACCGAGGCCGTGATGGTGACGATGTGCCGGCCCGGGGATCCCGCGGAACTCGTCGCGAGCACGTCCGGCCGGGCGACCGCGGGCTTCGAAGTGGCGATCCAGGGCTCACCGGGCGAGATCGTCCTGCGCGGGCCCAACGTGATGCTCGGCTACCTCGACGACCCCGAAGCCACCGCGAAGGCGATCGACGAGCAGGGCTGGCTGCACACCGGGGACGTCGGCGAGCTGGACGCGGACGGCAACCTCACCATCACCGGCCGGCTCAAGGACATGTACATCAGCGGGGGCTTCAACATCTACCCGGCCGAGGTCGAGAACGCCCTCACCGAGCTGGCCGGGGTCCGCGACGTCGCCGTGGTCGGCGTCCCGGACCAGCGGCTCGGCGAGGTCGGCAAGGCCTACGTCGTCGGGACCGGGCTGACCGAGGAGACGGTCCTCGCCTTCTGCCGCGAACGGCTGGCCAACTACAAGAACCCGAAGTACGTCGAGTTCGTGGACGCCCTGCCCCGCAACGCTTCCGGCAAGGTGCTGAAGCGGCTGCTGACCGAGGAGAACGCATGAGTGAAACGGTGGTCCGGTCGCAGCGGCGGGGGCCGGTCGCGGTGGTGACGATGAACCGGCCGGAGTACCGCAACGCCCAGAACTCGGCGATGACCTACGCCCTCGACGACGCTTTCACCGACGCGGTGAACGATCCCGACGTCAAGGTGATCGTGCTGGCGGGGGAGGGCAAGCACTTCTCGGCGGGCCACGACATCGGCACGCCCGGCCGTGATGTGGATGTGCCGTTCGACCGGCGGGCGGTGCTGTGGTGGGACCACACCGACCGGGTCGGCGGTGACCAGCGGTTCGCTCGCGAATCGGAGGTGTACCTGGGGATGTGCCGCCGGTGGCGGGAGATCCCTAAGCCGATGATCGCGAGCATCCAGGGCGCGTGCATCGCGGGCGGCCTGATGCTCGCCTGGGTGTGCGACCTGATCGTCGCGGCCGACGACGCCTTCTTCGCCGATCCCGTGGTGCGGATGGGCATCCCGGGCGTGGAGTACTTCGCGCACCCGTGGGTGCTGGGTCCGCGGGCGGCGAAGGAAGTGCTGTTCACCGGCGAGCGGTTCACGGTGCAGCAGGCCAAGGAGTGGGGGATGGTCACCCGGATCGTCCCGCGGGCCGAGCTGGAGGAGCGCACTCTCGAACTCGCGGAGAAGATCGCCGGGATGCCGCAGTTCGGGCTGGCGCTGGCGAAGAAGGCCGTCAACCAGGCCGAGGACTTGATGGGTTTGCGATCCGGGATGGACTCGGTGTTCGGGCTGCACCACCTGGCGCACGCGCACAACGCCGAGACGTCGGAGGACTCGCTGGGTGGGCAATCGGCGCGGTCGATGCGTGACGCGAACAAGGGGGCGTGATGGACCTCGACATCGACGAGGCTTCGGCCGCCTTCCGTGACGAAGCTCGGGCGTGGCTCGCGTCGCATGTGCGTTCGCTGCCGTCGATGGACACCGCCGAGGGCTTCGCAGCCCACCGCGAGTGGGAAGCCGAGCTCGCCGAGGCGCGGTGGTCGGTGGTGTCGTGGCCGCGGGAGTACCACGGCCGGGACGCGTCGATGCTGCAGTGGCTGTTGTTCGAGGAGGAGTACTACGCCTCGGGTGCGCCGGGCCGCGTGTCGCAGAACGGGATCTTCATGCTCGGGCCGACGTTGTTCGCGCACGGCACGCAGGAGCAGCGCGACCGGATCCTCCCCGCCATGGCGACGGGGAGCAGGTGTGGGCGCAGGCGTGGTCGGAGCCCGAGGCGGGCAGCGACATCGCCGCGTTGCGCAGCACGGCGGTGCGCGCCGACGGCGGCTGGTTGCTCTCCGGGCAGAAGACGTGGAGTTCCCGGGCGTCCTTCGCCGACCGCGCGTTCGGGTTGTTCCGCACGGATCCGGAAGCCCAGCGCCACCACGGCCTGACGTACTTCATGGCCGATCTGAAGGCCGAAGGCGTGACGGTCCGGCCGATCCCGCAGCTGGACGGCGAACCCGGGTTCGCCGAAATCTTCTTCGACGACGTGTTCGTGCCGGACGAGGACGTGATCGGCGAGGTCGGCCAGGGCTGGCGCGTCGCGATGACGACGGCCAACAACGAACGCGGGCTGTCGCTGCGCAGCCCGGGCCGGTTCCTCGCCGCCGCCGATCGCCTGGTGGACCTCTGGCGGTCGAGCGGCGCCGGGGAGTCCACCCGGGACCGGGTAGCGGATGCGTGGATCGGCGCGCGCGCCTACCAGCTCTACACGTTCGGGACGGTCAGCAGGCTGGCCGAGGGCGGCGAGCTGGGCCCCGAGTCGAGCGTGAACAAGCTGTTCTGGTCGCACCTGGACGTCGAGCTCCACGAGACGGCCCTGGACGTGCTCGGCCCGGCCGCGGAGACCGACCAGGCCTGGGTGAACGGCTACCTGTTCTCCCTCGCCGGGCCGATCTACGGCGGCACCGACCAGATCCAGCGCAACACCATCGCCGAACGGCTGCTGAAGCTCCCGAGGGAGGCCCGCCGATGAGGTTCCTGCTCTCGCCGGAGCAACGGCAGTTCGCCGCGACCCTGCACGAGCTGCTCGGCGGGGCCGACACCGCGGCCGCCGCCCGCGCCTGGGCGGCGGGGGAGCACGAACGCGGCCTCAAGCTCTGGCGCGCGCTCGCCGACGTCGGCGTCTTCGCGCTGCTGGTCGGCGAGGAACACGGCGGCCTCGGCGCCGGGCCGGTGGACCTCGTGGTCGCCTGCGAGGCGCTCGGCTACCACGCCGTCCCCGGCCCGGTCGCCGAGTCGGCCGCGGTCGCACCGGCCCTGCTCACCGGCGACCGGCTCACCGCGCTGGCCGAAGGCGACCTCGTGGCCACCGTCGTCGCGCCGCCGGAGGTACCGCTGGCCCTCGACGCCGACGTCGCGGGCGTGGTCCTCGACCTCACCGGCGCGGAACTCGCCGCCCAACCCGGACCGGTGCGCTCGATCGACCCGCCGCGGCGGCTGTTCCGGGTCACGGCCGCGGCCGGGCGGGCGGGCGGGCCCGCGTTCGACCGCGGTGTGCTGGCCGTGGCCGCCCAGCTGCTGGGCGCGGGGCAGTGGCTGCTCGACACGTCGGTGGCGTACGCGAAGCAGCGCAAGCAGTACGGCCGGGCCATCGGCGAGTACCAGGCGATCAAGCACCTGCTCGCCGACGTCGCCACCCGGCTCGAACTGGCCCGGCCACTGCTGCACGGCGCGGCCGTCGCCGGGGACGCCTTCCCCCGCGACGTCTCGGCGGCGAAGGTCATGGCCGGCGAAGCGGCGAACCTCGCTGCCCGGACCGCCCTGCAGGTGCACGGCGCCATCGGCTACACGGCCGAGCACGACCTCGGCCTCCGGCTGACGAAGGTGCGCGCGCTGGCCGGGGCGTGGGGGACCGGGTCCTTCCACCGGGCGCGGGTCCTGCGATGACGGATCCGCTGGAGACCGAGGAAGCGCGGGCGCTGCGGGACGCCGTCCGCGCGCTGCTGGCGCGCCGGTCGGGGCCCGAGGCGGTGCGGGCGGCGATGGCGTCGCCGCTGGGCTACGACGACAAGCTGTGGTCGACGCTCTGCGAGCAGATCGGCGTCGCCGCACTGGCGATCCCGGAGCACTACGGCGGCGCGGGCGCCGGGCTCGCCGAAGCGTGCGTCGTGCTGGCGGAACTCGGCCGGATGCTGACCCCCGCACCGATGCTGGGTTCGGCCGTGCTGTGCGGGGAGGCGTTGCTGCGCACCGGGAACGACGAAGCCTGCGAGCGGCTGCTGCCGGGCATCGCCGCGGGCACGACGCTGGCCGCGCTGGCCTGGTCCGATGTGGACGGATCGGGCACGCCGGCCCTGCGCGCGTCGGAGACCGGGCTCGACGGCCGCGCGCACTACGTCCTGGACGGCGACCTCGCCGACGTCCTGCTCGCGGTGGCCCGCACCGACGACGGCGCCGGCCTGTTCGAAGTGCCGGTCGAAGGGGTGCGCCGTTCGCGCGTGACCAGCATGGACCCGGGACGGCGGCTCGCGGTCGTGGAATGCACCGCGGCCCCGGCCCGCCGCCTCGACGCGGGCGGCTTCGCCGAGGCGCTGCGGAAGCTGCGCGACGTGGCGACGATCGCCGTCGCGGCGGAGCAGACCGGGGCGGCCGCGCGGGCGCTGGAGCTGACGGTCGAGTACACGAAGCAGCGTCGGCAGTTCGGCCGCCCGATCGGGTCGTTCCAGGCGCTGAAGCACCGGATGGCCGACGTGCACGTCCACGTGGAGGCGGCTCGCTCGGCGCTGTACGCGGCATTGGTGGACGGTGACCCCGAGGCCGTGGCGACCGCGAACCTGGTGTGCACCGAGGCGTTCACCCACGCGGCGGCGGAGATGATCCAGCTGCACGGCGGCATCGCGATCACCTGGGAGCACGACGCCCACCTGTACTTCAAGCGAGCCCACGGCACAGCCCGGCTCTTCGGCGACGCGGGCGCTGTGCTCGGCTCGTGAGCGGGACTGCGGCCGGTGTCCGGCGAGCCGGTCGCGCGGCCGGTGCGTGGAGTGCTCCTCGGCGCCCCGACCTCCGGATCAGCCGGTGAGCCGGGCCGCCGAGCCGGGTAGCTCGCGGTTCGCCTCCACCAGGCCGCGGGTGACCAGCCGGCAGGACGGGCAGCCGGCCACGTGCTCGGCCACGATCGCCGCCCGGCGCGGTGACAGGGCGCCGCGGATCCAGGCGCCCATGCGGCGGCGGGGTTCGCGGCAGCCCGGGTCCTCCGCCTCCGGCACCTGGACCTGCAGGTAGGCCTGCCGCAGCCCTTCACGGGCCCGCATCGCCAGCGCCGAGACGCTGTTCGGCGAGAGCCCGAGCGACGGTGCCACCTCCGTCGGTGTGCCGCCCTCGGCCTCCGTGCGCCAGAGCACCGTCCGCCAGCGGCCGGGCAGCGTGCAGTAGGCCGACCACACCAGCCGCGCGTTGGAGCGGTGCAGCGCGAGTTCGTCGGCGCCACCGGCGGCCGCTTCGGGGACGGTGGCCCACAGCTCCACCCGGCTGCGCTGGCGGCTCCACCGCGCCACCAGGTTGCGCAGCGTCACGACGAGGTAGGGTCGCAGCTCGTCCTGCGGCCCGCCACCGGCCCGCACGATCGTGAACACCCTGGCGAACGTCTCGGCCACCAGGTCGTCCCGCTCGGCGGGCTGCCGCGCCCAGGCCCCGGCCGTCCGCCGCAGCGGCTCGAGGTGCCGCCGGAAGAGCCGCCCGGCCGCGTCGAGGTCACCGGCCCGCAGGGCGGCGAGCAGCACGGCGTCCGGCTCGTCGTCGGCTGGTTCCATCAGTTCTCCCGGGGTCAGGCACGCTCCGCGACTCCCGGGTACCCAAAGTGAGCGGGGGTGTGGTGTCCGTGACCGCCGGTCGGCCCGATCGGGTGGTCGGTCAGGCCGCGAACACCTGGGAATCGTCGGCGAAGGCCTTGAACTCCAGGGCGTTGCCCGCCGGGTCGAGCAGGAACATCGTCCACTGCTCGCCGGTCTGGCCGGCGAAGCGGACGTACGGCTCGATCACGAACTCCGCCTCCGCGGCCCGCAGGCGCTCGGCCAGGGCCTGGAACTGCGGGATCGTGAGGATCAGACCGAAGTGCGGCACCGGCACGTCGTGGCCGTCGACCGGGTTGTGCACCCGCTGCGGCCCGGCCGGCGCGAGGTGCGTGACGAACTGGTGGCCGTGCAGGTTCCAGTCGACCCAGGTGTCCGCGCTGCGGCCCTGCTCGAGGCCGAGGACTTCGCCGTAGAACCGCCGGGCCGCGGCCAGGTCGTCGACCGGCATCGCCAGGTGGAACCGGGGGAGGGAGGGAGTCATGTCTGAATGTTAACATTGCGACATGAGTGGTTCGCTGGTTCCCGCCCGGCGCCGCGGGCTGGCCGACGAGGTCGCGGACCGTATCCGGGAGGCGATCTTCGGCGGTGTCTACGCCCCCGGCCGCCAGCTGCGCGAAGTCGAGCTGGCGGAAGCGCTGGGCGTCAGCCGCGGCCCGGTAAGGGAGGCGCTGCTGAGGCTGGAGCGCGAAGGTCTCGTCCGCGGCGAGTGGCATCGCGGCACCACCGTCACCTCGCTGTCCGAGGAGGACGTCGCCGAGCTGGACAGCCTGCGGGCCGCCCTCGAGCACCTCGCCGTCGAGCGGGTCGTCGAGCACGCGGGTGAAGAAGCACTGGCCGCGCTCGACGCGGTGGTCAGCCGGATGGACCGCGCGCTCGACGAGCACGAAATGGTCCGGTGCGACCTCGAGTTCCACGACGCGGTGTACGCCGCCGCCGGGCACCGCCGGCTGCTCGAGGCCTGGCAGGCGATCCGCTCGCAGGTGCACCTGTTCCTGCTCACCCGGATCGGCCTGGCCACCGAGGGCTACCTGGCGGGCATCCCCGCGGAGCACCGCGAACTCGTCGCGGCCCTGCGCACCGGGGAGCGCGAGACGGCGCTCGTGCTCTTCGCCGAGCACCGCCGCCACGCGTTCGAAATCCTCAGTGGACGGACGAGCTAGAGCACCAGGTCCGCCGCCGTGCGGATCTCCTGGGCCTGGCTCGTGGACTCCAGGCCGGCCAGCGGGTCGGCAGCTTCGAGCTCACCGAACGACAGGCCGGTCAGCTCGGCGATCCGGCGGACCGGCACCTGGTACGTGCGGTAGGCGCCGTAGTCGAACTCGGTCGCCGCTTCCAGGCCGTGGATGAGCTCTTCCTGGCTCAGCAGGTACGCCGTCGCCGAGAGGGTGCCGTCCGTCTTCACCATCGCGACCACCTTCCAGAACTGGCGGGGCAGCTGGACACCGCGGTAGTGGTCGTCGTCCGCGGCCAGCACCGGGCCGGTCACCACACTCACCTTGAGGCCGAAGTTGGCCGCGTTGTTCAGCACGTAGTCCTCGAGCCCGGCCCACGTGGTCTTGTTCTGGTTGAAGTCCTTGTGCTGCGGCGAGCAGTTCGTGAAGTGGAACGTGTCGTCGTTGCCGAGCTGCGCGACCGCCTCGGTCGCGCCCCACGCCGGGTCGAGCCGGCGGACCAGGTGCCCGCGGTCCAGCGGGTTGTCGCGGTAGATCTCCTCGCCGATCTGCTCGGTCACGGCCACGCGCGGGTCGAGGGACCAGTGGTCGGCTTCGCGCCGCAGCGCCCGGCTGGTGCGCCCGTCGATGTTGACCATGGTGAACATCGCCAGCCGCCGCTCCCGGTGCATGACGACGCTGAAGTGGTGGTACGGCAGGACGTACCGCGGCTCGCCGGTGGCCTGGCGGTTGACCGCCGCCAGCGGGAGCAGCGTCTCCGACAGGCCGGGCAGCGGGACGGTGTGCCCGGGCAGGAAGGCCGGGTCGTACCCTTCGCGGTTCGAGTAGTCCGGGTCGATCCGCCCGCTCAGCGGTTCGGCGCGCAGCCGGATGTCGAACGGCATCGACAGCGTCAGCACCGGCGCAGAACCGTTGGCCGCGGCCGGCAGCGCGCGTTCCGGGCGGGTGGCCAGCCCGTCGAGCAGTGCCTGCTGCGCCGGCGGGAACGACTGCCCCCGCAGGAACTTCAGCAGCTTGCTGACCCGGATGCCTTCGTTGAGGAACCCGCCGTACTCCGCGTGGCCCGCCGCCGGGACGCTGGCGTGGTGCAGCGCCACGACCTCCCACTGGTCGTTGAACACCGGCGACCCGGACGACCCGGGTTCGGTGTCGGTTTCGTAGTGCAGGAAGTCGTCGAGGACGTCGACGACCCGGTTTTCCCGCAGCGCGACCTGCTTCTTGCCGCCGCCGGGGTGCTGCACGATGGTGACGAAGTCGCCGACGATCGCCTTGCCCTCGCTGCCGATCAGCCGGTTGAAGCCGAAGGGGCGCAGTTCGCCATCGGCCGCTTTCACCGCGACGAGCGCGAAATCGAGCCCTTGGTCGGCGGCGAAGAAGCGGTCCGGGTCGAGCGGGAACGCCCGCACCGGCCGGGGCAGGCCGTCCACGCCGTCCTGGTAGTCGAACTCGACGACGCTGAACCCGGCGGTCTCCGCGTCCGGCAGCACGTGGTGGTTGGTGAGCAGCAGTTCCGGTGACACCAGCGATCCCGTGCCGTAGCCGATCAGCCTGCCCTGGGCGTTGCGGATGTTCACCCGGCCGACGGCGCCCGAAGCCGTGACGCCGCCTTCGAGGTAGCCGACCCCGAGCAGGTCGTCGGTGAGGACGATGCGTTCGAGGATCGCGCCCGCGGCCGTCATCGCCGCCGGGTCGCCCGCCGCGATCGCCGCCGGGCTCACCGGCCGGATGTCGGGGTAGTAGCGGCCGAGCCGGTCGATCCGGGTCGCCACCCGGCTCGGCTCGTCGGCCTCGGCGATGCCGCCGGGCTTGCGCAGCAACGCGATCTTGGCCTGCCGCTCGCCGGTGCGGTCCGCGGCCCGCGCGGCCGCGGCCTGCTCCTGTTCGGACTGCCGGTCCGTGTTGACGTCCACGATGCCTCCCCGCGAGCGAGCCGGAAACATCGCGTTAGTCGCGCACCCGGGAGGCGCGTTACACGATTCTCGGCGCGTCGCCGGGAATTCTTTTTCAATCCACTTCGCCGTGTTTTCGCGGTATGGCCGTCATTTCCGTGAATCACGCACGGGAAGCACGATCGCCGACGCGTGCGCGGGGTCGTGGTGCACCTCCTGGTCCGCCGCGCGCAGCGTGACGGCGGTGGCGTGGGGTTCCCCGGTGCCGGGATTGCGGGCGTAGCGCGGGAAAGCGCCGCTGGAAACCTGCACCCGGATGCGGTGCCCGCGCCGGAACCGGTGCGCCGTCGGCCACAGCCGGACCGTGACGGCGGCGAGTTCGTCCGCGGTCCGCAGGCTGGTGAGGCCGTCGCAGACGTTGACCGAACGGCCGTCCGGGCCGACGTCGCAGAGCCGGACGAACACGTCGGCGAAGGGCAGGCTGGAGCGGAACCAGATCTCCGCGTGGACGTCCCCGATCACTTCGACGTCTTCGGCCAGCACGGCCGTGGTGTAGGTGAGGACGTCGGCGCGCGCTTCGAGCGCGGCGTTGTCCACCCGGCCCGCGTCGGGGGCCATGCGCACGCCGCCGGCCGCGGGGGTCGGGTCCGCCGGGTCGTAGCGGTAGCGGTCCGGCTCGGACCCGCCGGGTTCCCCCGGCGCCAGCACCCCGCCCGCCTGCAGGTGGAACCGTTGCGGTGCATAGCCTTCCGGCGGCCAGGACGCGAAGTCCCGCCAGGCTTCCGCACCCATGACGAACAACCGGACCGGCGCCCGCTCCGGGGTTCCTCGCCGCGGGCGTGCGCGAGCCCGAACCCGAGCGTTTCCCGGAGCGTCTCGCCCGTGCTGGCGAACAGGTTGCCGGTGTGGGTCCACGGCCCGACCGTCAGGCGCGGCCGCCTGCCCAGCTCCTGCAGCGTGCGGAAGTCGCGCAGCTGCCCGGGCAGGAAGATGTCGTACCAGCCGGCGACCGAGCTGACCGGCACCGTGACGTCCGCGACCCGGCGCCGGTGGTCGACCTCCGCCCAGCGCGGGTGGTGTTCGGTGTGGGTGAGGATGTCCTGGATGTAGTCGGAGCGGTGGCCGATCGCGACGACGTCGGCCTGAGCGAGTGGCAGCGTGTGCAGCGCCCGCTCGAGCCTCTTCGCCTGGCTGCGCTGCCGGAGCAGCGAAAACCGGCGTTCCTGGACCGCGACCTGGACGCCCCACCCGAACGGCGTTTCGAGCGAAAGGCCGTCCTCGCGCAGGAACTCCAGCGTCAGCCCGGACTCGGTGACCTGCGGGACCATCGCCTTCACCTGCGGCGGCAGGCGATCGGCGACCGCCCACTGCACGTACCCGAGGTAGCTGGGGCCGACGAGCACGATCGCGTCGCCGGACCACGGCTGCTCCACCACCCAGTCCAGGGTCGCGAGGCCGTCTTCGCGTTCCTGCCGCAGCGGGTCGAAGACGCCGCCGGAGCCGAAGCCGCCCCGGGTGCTCTGGATCAGCACCTGGAACCCGCGTTCGGCCAGCGGGCGCGCCAGGAGGGCCCCGAACACACCCCGGCGGCCGTAGGGCGTGCGCACCAGCGCGAGCGGCAGCCCGTCCCCGCCGGTGCGGGGTGCCCACCGGTCGGCGAGCAGCGCGACGCCGTCGGGCATCGGGACGCGCAGGTCCCGCTGGACGGCGAGGCGCCGGGTGACCGGCGCGGGCAGCTTCAGCAGGCGTTCGACGAGACGGCTGATCACCGGACGTCCTCCTTCGTGATCATCGCGGTGACGACCGAGTGCATCCGCAGCAGCCGTCCGGCGAACTCTTCCGGGTCGAGCGGGTCCGGCCCGTCGACGACCCACGCGTTGACGACCGCCCCGGCCCCGCCGGTCAGGAAGGTGGCCAGGTCCGCGACCGCATCGGCGTCGGGTCGGCCGCCGAGCGCGCGGCCGAGGTTCTCGCGGTTGAACGGGAGGAACAGGCCGGTCAGCGCCTTGTTGAGGGCGTACGCGGACGCCCCGGTCAGCAGCGCGCGGTAGAAGCGCCGGTACCGGCGAAGTGCCGGCCCAGCGCCAGCACCGAGCCGTGCTCGTCGGACGCGGCGGCGAGGCCGCCCCGCTCGCCGAGCAGTTCCCGGCGGACGAGGTCGAGCGCGGCCTCCAGCAGCAGCGCGTCCCGGTCGCCGAACTGCTGGTACAGCACCTGGCGGCTGACGTCCGCGGCCTCCGCGATCTCGGACACGGTGACGGCGGTGGAGTCGCGTTCGGACACGAGCTCGACGGCGGCCCGCATCAACGCCGCGCGCGACCGGCGCACCCGCCGGTCCTTGGCGGGCGCTTCGGTGGTCCAGTCGGTCACGCGGTCGATGATGGACATCTGTCAAGAAAATAGCAAATGTTCGCGAACGGGCCGCGTGCGAGGATGCGGCCATGGCGTCGACGATGCGGGCTTTCGTGCTCACCGGTCCGCGGGAGTACTCGGTGCAGGAAGTCCCCGCGCCGCGGGCGGTGGCGGGCGAGGTCGTCGTCGACGTGGAACGGGCCGGGGTCTGCGGCACCGACGTCGAGTTCTTCACCGGCGCGATGGCCTACCTGCACCAGGGGCACTCGGCCTACCCGATGCGGCTGGGCCACGAGTGGGCGGGCACCGTCACCGCGGTGGGGGAGGGCGTGGACCCGGCCTGGCTGGGCCGCCGGGTCATGGGCGACACCATGCTCGGCGACCGGACGTGCCGCCGCTGCCGCCGGGGCCACCAGCACACCTGCGAACGTCGCCAGGAGGTCGGCATCCGCGGCGGCCGGGCCGGCGCGCTGGCCGAAAAGCTCGCCGTACCCGCGTGGTCGCTGCACGCCCTGCCCGACGCGGTGGACGCCGTGCTCGGCGCCCTGGTCGAACCGGGCGGCAACGCCCTGCGCGCGGCCCGCGCGGCCGAGGTCGGCGGGGGCGATCGGGCCCTCGTGCTCGGCCCGGGGACGATCGGGCTGCTCACGGCGATGTTCCTGCGCGCCGCGGGCGCCGAAGTGCACCTGCTGGGGGTCGGCTCCCTCGAGTTCGCCCGCGGCTTGGGTTTCCCGCACGCGTGGACCCGGGAGACCCTGCCGGACCTGCCGTTCGACGCGGTCGTCGACGCGACCGGCGCGGCCGGCTCACCCGCGCTGGCCGTGGAGCTGGTGGAGCCCGCGGGCCGGGTCGTCTACATCGGACTGTCCGGGGAACCCAGCCGGCTCGACACGCGCGCGCTGGTGCTGAAGGACGTCACCGCGGTCGGGGTGCTGTCCGCGTCACCCGGCTTGGCGGAGACGATCGCCGCGTACGCGAGCGGTGCCGTCGATCCGCGGCCGCTCGTCGCGGCGACCGTCGGCATCGGTGACGTCGGCGCCGTGCTCGCCGGGGAGCGGACCGGCGGCGCGGGCCCGAAGGTCCACATCGACCCGCGGCGCTGATCGCTCAGCTCGACCGCGGCGAGGCGAGCGTCGTCGGCCGGCTGCGGCCGCGCAGGGTGACGTCTTCGGTCGCCGTCCAGCGCGCGGCTTCGTCCGCGGCCGCGGCCTCGACGGCCGTCCACGAGGCGAGCAGGCGGCCGGGCGCGTTCTTGGCCAGCTCGGTCAGCCGCGCAGCTTCGTTGACCGGGTCGCCGATCACCGTGTACTCGAAGCGGCGCGGGTCGCCGACGTTCCCCGCCACGGCGTCGCCGGTGGCCACGCCGATGCCGGCCGGGCCGTCCGGCACCTCGGCGGCCAGCCGGCGGGCGATCGCGCGGCCGGCGGCCAGCGCGCAGGTGGCGTGGTCGCCCAGCGGCGCGGGAGCGCCGAACACGGCCAGCGCGGCGTCGCCGACGAACTTGTTGACCAGCCCGTGGTGCCGGTCGACCTCGTCGACCACCACCGCGAAGAACCGGTTGAGCAGGCCGACGACCTCCTCCGGCGGCCGGCTGGCGGCCAGTGCCGTCGACCCGACCAGGTCCACGAACAGCACCGACACCGTCCGGACCGTGCCGCCCAGCCCGGACGGGGTGCGCATGGCCTCGACCGCGACCTCGTGCCCGACGTGCCTGCCGAACAGGTCGCGCAGCTGTTCGCGTTCGGCCAGCCCGGCGGTCATGTCGTTGAAGCCGGCCTGCAGCAGGCCCAGCTCGGTGTCGTCGTAGACCGGGATCCGGGCGGTGAAGTCCCCGGCCCGCACCCGGCCGAGCGCGTCGCGCACCGACGAGATCGGGCCCACCACCGAGCGGGCGGTGAACACGGTGACCAGCAGCCCGAAGCACAGCACGACCAGCCCGAGCGCGATCACCGACACGGCCAGCTTCGTGGTGGAGACGTCGCCGCGCACCCAGGCCAGCACCGCGGTGACGACCAGCCCGGCCACCGGCACCCCGGTACCCAGGCACCAGAACAGCAGCATCCGCCGGTTGACGCCGCCGTTGACCGGACGCGGCGGTGTGGTGCCCGCCAGCGCCAGCGCCGCGTACGGCCGCAGCGCGAACTCGCCGAAGAGGTAGGCGATCGCGCAGACGACGACCGCGGCGAAAGCGACCACGAGGAACTCGGTGAGCACGACCTCCGGCTGCACGAGGGCCGCGAGCCCGCCGAAGAGCAGCGTCGCGATGCCCCACAGCACGGCCTGCACGGCCGTCAGCCGCAACGGGACGCGCAGGCTCGCGGCGCGTTCGGCGTCGGTCGGCTGCCTTCCTTCGGCCGCCCAGTGCAGCGTGCGGAGGGCGCCGCGCGTGCCCCACAGCGTGCCGGCGACGACCGCCGAAACGACGTACAGGGGTACTGCGATCGCAGTGACGCGGACGAGTTCGCCGGACATCCCCGGCGCCGGCATCAGCAGCGCCGCGAGGCCGACGACGACCAGCGCACCGATCACGTTGGTGGCGATCAAAGTGGCCGTGAGCAGGCGCTGGACGCGCCGGCGGAGCAGGGTGGCGTGCTCGTCGACCGGCCCGAGCAGGCCGGAGCCGAACGGCTTTGCCGTGGCGCGTCCTGGGTTCACCATCCGAGTGTACAGTCGTTCACTCAATTGCCCCGCGACGGGCTTCCGAGTATGTGTTACGGTTGGTAACAGTGAACTTCGGTAACACCTGACGAGGAGGTCGGTCGTGACCAGCATCAGCGAATCGGGCGTGTCGGACCGGGAGACCGTGGCGCGGCGGCTGCTCGACTCGTCGGAGCAGCTGTCCTACGACCCCGTCAAGGAGGTCGACTGGGAGACGCCGCTCGACACGGGCTACCACGGCGCGAGCCCGGAGTGGAGCACGCTGTACGGCACCTCCTACTGGGACGACATGACCCCGGAGCAGCAGCGCGAGCTGACCCGCCAGGAGGCGGCGTCGGTGGCCAGCACCGGGATCTGGTTCGAAATGATCCTGCAGCAGATGGTCCTGCGCGACTTCTACGCCAAGGACCCCACCGACCCGGCGTTCCAGTGGGCGCTGACCGAGATCGCCGACGAGTGCCGTCACTCGATCATGTTCGCCCGCGGCGCGGCGAAGCTGCGGGCACCCGCCTACCGGCCGCGCCGGTTCGTCGTCGAGCTGGGCCGCGTCTTCAAGGCCACCGCGACCGGCGAAGCCGCGTACGCGGCGATCCTGGTGGCCGAAGAGGTCCTCGACGTCATGCAGCGCGACTGGATGCGCGACGAGCGCGTGGTCCCGTTCGTGCGGACCATCAACAACATCCACGTCGTGGAGGAGTCGCGGCACATGAAGTTCGCCCGCGAGGAGACCCGCGAGCGGCTGCGCGGCGCCGGCTGGCTGCGGCGGCAGGTCAACGGCCTGGTCGTCGCGATCGCGTCGTACTTCATCGTGACGAGCATGGTGAACGCCAAGGTCTACGAGAACGCGGGCCTGGATGGCAAGCGCGCGCGGCGCGAGGCGAAGGCCAACGAGCACCACAAGTCGATGCTGCGCTCCAGCTGTGCCGGGCTGATGGAGTTCCTGCACTCGGCCGGCCTGCTCACCAAGCCGTCGCTGTGGTTCTACAAGCGCGCGAGCCTGATCTGAGATGGCCTTCGCGATCACCCAGACCTGCTGCGCCGACGCGTCCTGCGTGTCGGTCTGCCCGGTCAACTGCATCCACCCGACACCGGACGAGCCGGACTTCGGGACGACGGACCTGCTCTACATCGACCCGGCCACCTGCATCGACTGCGGCGCCTGCGCGGACGCCTGCCCGGTCGACGCGATCTTCCCGGCCGGCGACCTGACCGGGCCGCTGCGGGCCTACGAGCAGATCAACGCCGAGTACTACGCGGGCCGGGACGTCCTCGCCGACGTCTCGGTGGCCCCGAACTTCCACCGCTGGTCGCCGCCGTCGTTCGCGCGGGTGCTGCCGAGCGACTTCGCGCCGCTCGACGTCGCCGTCGTCGGCACCGGCCCGGCGGGGATGTACGCGGTCGAAGACCTGCTGCTGCACACCAACGCCCGGGTGACGCTCGTCGACCGCCTGCCCGTGGCCGGCGGCCTGATCCGCTACGGCGTCGCGCCGGATCACCCGTCGACGAAGAAGATCGGCGAGACGTTCGCGCGGTTCCACGACCACCCGCGGCTGCGCCTGCGGCTCGGCGTCACGGCCGGTCCCGAGCTGGCCGACCGGCACGACGCGGTGATCTACGCGGTCGGCGCCACGGAGGCCCGGCGCCTCGGCGTCCCGGGCGAGGACCTGCCCGGCAGCCTGCCGGCCGCGACGGTCGTCGGCTGGTACAACGGCCACCCGGACGTCGAGCCGGACGCGGTCGACCTGTCGGCCGAGCGCGTGGTGGTCGTGGGCACGGGCAACGTGGCCCTGGACATCGCCCGCATCCTCACGGCGGACCCGGACGAGCTCGCCGAGACGCCGATCGCGCCGGACGCACTGGCGCGGCTGCGGTCGGCCAAGGTCCGCGAAGTGGTGTTGCTGGCCCGCCGCGGCCCGGAGACGGCGGCGTACACGCGCCCGGAGCTCCTGGCCCTCGCGGCCCGCGGCGGCCTGGTGGTGGACACGCACGACCCGCGCGTTCCGGCGGCCATCGACGCCGCGGAGCCGGGGGAGAAGGCGGCGTGGCTGCGGGGGGTGCCGCGGGAGCGGGTGGACTGGTCGGTGCCGCCGCCGGAGGGCCGCCGGATCGTGCTGCGGTTCCACTCGGCACCGCTGGAGTCCGGCGGCGACACGGAGGTCCGCGCGGTGGTGACGTCGGGCCCGTCGGGTGCGGTGGAGATCCCGGCGGGGCGCGTGGTCCGGGCGGCGGGGTTCCGCGGGGTGCCGGTGCCGGGACTGCCGTTCGACGAGGAGGCGGGGATCGTGCCGAACGCGGCGGGCCGCGTGTCCGGGCGGCCGGGGGTGTACGTGGCGGGCTGGATCAAGCGCGGCCCGTCGGGCGGCATCGGCGCGAACAAGGCCTGCGCCCGGGAGACGGTGGGCGCCCTGCTGGAGGACGCGGTGGCCGGGCGCCTCCCGGCCCGGCGGAAAACGGCGAGGTTTTTCAGCCGAGCCTAAGCGGCATGAAGGGGCCGAGGCTGCTCCCGGCCGAAGCTGCGGTCACGCCGGGATTGCTCGGCCGAGCCCGAGCGGCTGCCGAGGAGCGAGGCTGGGTTTCCGGCCGCGCCCGAGCGGCTGCCGGGGCGGGGCTGGCTTCCCGGCCGCGCCTGAGCGGCTGCCGGGGCGGGGCTGGTTTCCCGGCCGCGTCCGAGCCTCTGCCGGAAACTCGTGGGAACGGGTTTCCGGTCGCGTCGGCGCGCGGGTTACCGGCACCAGTGCGGCCCGGTCGTCCAGCCGAGCAGCCGCCGTCCCGAGCCGTCCGGCAGTGTGCCGTCCGGCGAAAACCGCGCGCCCTCGACCACCGCCGCCAGGCCGGTCACCGCCGGGCCGAACCGGTGCTGCAGCCCCGCCTGCGTCACCAGCTCACCCAGCTGCGCCACCGCGGCGCGCTGCTCGTCTTCGCCGCGGAAGCTCAGGAAGAAGATCGCCTGCCGCCAGGCGTACGCGATGTTCTTGAGCAGCTGCCGGTCCCACGACCGCTGTCCCGCGAGGCGGCGCACCACCCAGGTGAACACCCGGCCGGCCAGGCCGGGATCCAGGCGCGACCGCAGGTCCAGCGTCTCCGCCGGCACCGCGAGGTTGTGCGTCGTGAGGATCTGGCTCTGCTCGATCACCATCCCGTTGCCCGCCACCGACCGCCGCCGTCGGCCCGCCCGGGCCTCGCAGGCCGCCGCGAAGTCGTCCGCCGTGCGTCGCAGCAGCCTGCGCGGCGGGGCCGGTCACCCCTCCGGGAGGTCGTAGTAGCGCGCGTACAGCGTGCCCGCCATGACCCGGCTCGCCGTCGCCGCCGCCGCGCGCCACTTCTCCGTGAAGGTGCCCACGAAGATGTCGGCGGCCAGTTCCTCCAGCAGCGGCATCGGCACCCCGGCCTGCTTCGCCAGGGCGCCGAGCTCGCGCAGCAGCGTGTTCGGCAGGATCGCCTGCGGAAAGGCCCCGAGCGCCAGCAGCACCGTCTGCGTCAGCGTCTGCCGCGCGGCCCCGGCGACGTCCGGACGCCGGGCGCGGAACGGCTCCAGCGCCCGGATCCAGGGCAGTTCCTCCAGCCGGACCTGGTGCTCGAGGTCGAGCAGCAGCAACCCCC
This sequence comes from Amycolatopsis sp. Hca4, assembly GCF_013364075.1. Lineage (GTDB taxonomy): Bacteria > Actinomycetota > Actinomycetes > Mycobacteriales > Pseudonocardiaceae > Amycolatopsis. The sequence goes on along the minus strand of NZ_CP054925.1, from coordinate 1,215,187 downwards.
GGCGACGGCGGAAGGCGGCGTAGGTCTGCGCGTACAACACCGCCAGCCGCTCGTCCTCGAGGTTCGCCGCCATCAGCTGGGCGGTGAGCTGCGGCAGCACCACCGCCAGGACGTCGCCCGAGGTGATCACCCCGCGTTCGACCAGCTCTTCGACCGGCGCTTCGAGCGCCCGCGTCACCTTCGCGACCAGGTGCGGCGGCACGGCGTCCGCCGGCTCGACGACCGGGTCGAGCGCCGGGAGGCCACCGTCGCCGGGGTAGGCGTCGAGGCGGCCGGCCAGGACGGCCGCGAGCTCGGCGTGCGTCGGGCGCGCGGCCACCGCCGCCTGCACCGACCGCAGGGCCGCCCGCCGCTCCGAACCCGGCTCGCCGTGCCGGGTGATCGTGTTGGCCAGTGCCCGGCGGATCCAGCCGACGTCCCGGCCGGTGAGCCGCGCACTCGCGAACTGGCACAGGGTGAGCGCCCGGTACAGCCGGGCGAAGTTGCTCTTCGGCTGCCGGTGGGACGTCGACGCCCGGTGCCGCGCGCACGCCGTCGCGTAGTCCGCGAGCCACTGCGCGCGCCGCGAACCCCAGCCCTCGGGCCATGTCCGGCACGGCCAGCCGCCGGTGACGCCGGCTTCGGTCAGCCGCGGCAGCTCGCCCTCGACGGTCTCCGCCCAGAGCGCCACCAGCCGGTCGTAGAGCGGGTGCCACACCCGCAGCGTCTCCAGCATCGCCGCGATCGCGGGCTTGGTCTTCGCCGACCGCAGGGTTTCGCGGACCTCGCCGACCGTGGCCAGCCGCACCAGCGCGCCGGACGGCCGCGGGACCGCGCCGGGGAGCGGGGCCAGCCGCAGCCGGTGCAGGAGCGGCCGCAGCTCGGCGATGAGGTCGAGGGCGGCCTCGGCGTGCCCGTGGTCGAGCAGCCAGGCGGCCACCGGCAGCGCCGCGTCCTCCGGCACCTCGACCCGGTAGGCCTCGGTGGCCAGTGCGGTGCGCAGGGCGGCGAGCCCGCTGTCGGTGAGGTGGCCGAGGTTGACGCGCTCCCGGTCGGTGCGGCCCGGCGTGCCGGCGGGCACGGCGGCGAGTTCGTCCGGGCGCACCGGCACCTCGGCGAGGTACCGGCCGGTGGCGAACCCGCCGTGGGCGACCTCGAGGGTCACCCACACCGGGGTGTCCGCGACCGGCGTCCGCGAGCCGACGCCCAGTGACCCGTCGGCCATCCCGGCGAGCACCGCCCGCCACCGCGCCGCCGTGGCGTCGGCGCGCCGGCGGACTTCGGCGTCCTGTGTGGACGAAGCGGTGCGCAGGGCGCGTTCGAGCTGCCCGTAGGCGTACCCGCGCGACACCTCCGGTGCCATGTGGACTCCCCCTGGTGGAACGAGACTTGGAGGCAGGATTCGAACCTGCGCCCTCCCGGAGAACAGCCGGGTGTTCTGCCTGCTGAACTACTCCAAGCTGCGGGGACCCGAGCCGTCGGGGTTTCCCGCACCGGAAGGGTAAACCGCCGCGCGGACGTGCTGCGACTGACTTTTCGGCGCCGCTCGGGTTAGGATTAATCCGAATAAAAGTCAGGTTCAGCTTTGGGGAGCGGATGACCGACAGCCGGCTGCGCCGCGTGCCGCGCCAGGCGCG